>JAKOMQ010000010.1 GCA_022241605.1 Aquimonas sp.
GCAGCAGGAGGGCATCGAAACGGCGCACATCGACCCCGGCAAGCCTTGGCAGAATGGCACCGCGGAGAGCTTGAACGGCAAGTTCCGCGACGAGTGCCTGAGCATGGAGTGGTTCCGGAGCCGGGCCGAGGCGCGGGTGATCATCGAGAGCTGGCGCCGCCACTACAACGAAGATCGCCCCCACTCGAGCCTCGGCTACCGGACGCCGAAGCAGTTCAAGGACGAACAGAAGCAGAAGAACGAAGCATCAACCCACCGAGCCGCCCTCAACTAATCGGTGGTCCTGAAAAAGCCGGCAGGTCACCATTGCAAACGCGGCTGCCCAATGTGCGTATCACGGTGGCTCGTCCGATAGGTGCAGAAATGCCATCCTGGGGGCCCGAGATTCTTCCGAGGATGCATTCCGTTGCTTCGAACAGATGAATTGATTCGTTGAGTCAGATCCGGTCACGAACCTCAGCCTCGGCTGGGGTTCGTGCTTTCTGAAATGCGGGAGCAAATGACGGCCATGCTTGGCTATCCGGCCGAGCTTCGCCCGTCTGACCTACCCCGCCAGCGCAGCCGCGCGCTGCCGGATCACTCCCAGCAGCGCCGCCAGCCCATTGCTGCGGGTTAGCGAGAGGTGTTTGGCCAGCCCGATATCGGCGACATAGCTCGGCTCGGTCGCGGCGATTTCGGCGGCGCTGCGGCCGGAGTAAACGCGCAGGGCGAGGTAGATCAGTCCGGAAACAATCGTCGAGCCGCTGATGGCGTGGAACACCAGCCGGTCGGCGTCGCCCTCGGGGACCACCCACACCATCGACTGACAGGCGGTGAGCCGGTTGGCCTCGCTCTTCCACTCCTCAGGGAACGGCGGCAGTTTCTTGCCGAGGTCGATCAGGTGCGGGCAGCGCTCGGACCAGTCGCCGAAGAAGCCGAACTCCTCGGCGATGGCGGCCTGGGCTTGGACAGCGCTGGGCTCCGGCGGGAAGGGGCTTTCGCGCGTGATGGCGCTCACCGGTCGGAAGGCATCGCGACCCCGCCTGGCGTCGAGCATCAGGCTGACGGCAGGCCCCGCGGGGGCCGCAAGTTCTTGACGCTTGGCGGGCCTGATCCTTGCATCCGACGCATGAGGTGCGTGGCGACCCCGCTACCGCGCAGATCCAGGCAAGACATCGGCGCGACCTCGCCAAGTTCCTGCCTCGTCGTGAAGAGGTCGTATTGAGGTGCGTCTTGGCGAACTTCACGCTCAACACCGTTCCGACGATCCGCCTGATCCTTGGCGGGTTTTTTTTTGGGCTTGGCGGCTTCGCGCTGGTGGAGCTCGACGAGAACTATCGCGCAATGAAGAATGCCGAACGTCTCGGCACCATCGGCCGCGCGCTTGTCGCCTTGGACAAGGGCACCATCGAGATGTCGTTCGAGCGCAGCCTGACTCAAGTCGGCTTGAGCTTGCCCGACCCGTTCGGCCCGCCGTTCTCGGACCTGCTGCTGCAGCAGCGGCAACGCTCGGACGCTCAGCTCGACGGCATTGCCCCCCTGCTGGCCACTCTGCCGCCCTCGAAGGTCGAGGCTGCGCAGGCGGCGCTCGTCGCCCACCGGGCGCAGATCTCCGACCTGCGCATTGCTGCCGATGCCGCGCTTGCCCTGCCGGTCGCGCAGCGCGCGCCGAACGTCGGCACGAGCGTTCCGGAGGGGCTGAAGGCCGAGATCTTGCTGCTGCGCGAAGTGGGGCAGAAGCTCGCCGCACCGGACGGGTCGATGCCGGTCATGGCCCTGGCGCTCGGTTCGATCGCCGATGCCGGATGGCGCATCCGTGAGTTCGGCGGCCGTGAGCGCACCTATCTCGCCGTCGCGGCCTTGACCGGAGCGCCCATTTCGGCCGAAGCCTTGGCCGAGGCGCGACGCGACGACGCTCAGGCCGTACAGGCCAGGCGGCAGCTTGAGCGTGTTCTGGCCATCAATGGCCAGGATCTACCTGAGGCTGCGCGTGACGCAGCAGAGGCAATGCTCGCCACCTACTTCGGCGGGTATGCCGAGCTGAAGGCCGCCTTCTTGGCGCAGGCGGATCAGCCGACGCCGGCCTACCCCTTGGGCTTCGACGACTACTTTGCCCAAAGCAGCGCTGCACTCGATACAGCTGTTGCGCTTACCTATGCCGCCGGTGATGCCTCGATCGCCTTCTGGCAGGCCGGACAGCACAGGGCACGCTTGGGCTTCGCCATCAGCTTGGTCGGCATCCTGCTGCTTGTTGCTGTTGTGGGCTTCGCTTGGCTGTTCGTCGAGCGCCGGCTGGTGAAGCCCGTTATCCACGCCCAGCGTTCAGCGGAGCGGATTACGCAGCTCGACCTCGACTCACCGATCCAATCGCGCGGCAACGACGAATTGGGCCGCCTGCTCGCATCCCTCGACCAGATGCGTCGAGAGCTCAAGGCCCGGATCGGGCACGAGCGTGAGGTAGCAATCGAGAACGCCCGCGTGCGTAATGCACTCGACGCAGCGGCGTCCGGCATGCTGATCGCCGACGCCGATCGGCGTGTGGTTTACATGAACCCGGCGGTGGCGCGCATGATGCGCGGCGCGCAGCTTGAACTCCGGGCCAAGTTCCCTGGTTTCGATGTGGAGCAGGTGGTGGGCGGTAGCGTCGACCTCTTCGAGCATTTGCAGGCTGCTGACCTTTCCGGCGAAGCATCTGGAGGCGCAGTTCAGTGCCGGCTGCGTGTCGGCGACTTTGACTTCGAGCTCATCGAAAGCCCAATCATCGAGAGCGGACAGTGCGTCGGAGCGGCACTCGAATGGCTCGATCGCAGCTCAGAGACGCGTTTCCGGGATGAGTTGCGCAACGTCGCCCAGAAGGCCGCTGCCGGCATCCTCACCGCGCGCATGAGCGTCGACAGCAGGAGCGAGCGTTTCGTTGAAACCGCCCAGATCTTCAATTCCCTCATGGAGATCACCACGCAGGCGATCGACGAGGTGCGGCGCACCATGAGCGCGCTGGCCGAGGGCAATCTTGCGGTGCGTTCGCAAGCTCGGATGTCGGGCAGCTTCGGGGAACTGAATGCCAACGCCAATGCCGCGGCCGACGCGCTGGCGTTGGCCCTTGGAGAGGTGCAGCGAGCGGTTAGTGCGATCCATGAAGCCGCCACCGAGATCGCATCCGGCAACATGGACCTGTCCAAGCGCACCGAGCAGGCCGCAGCCAGCATCCAACAGACGGCCGCCGCCATGGAGCAGATGACGGTGACGATCCGACAGAGCGTCGAGCACGCGCAGCAGGCGAAGCAGATCGCCACCCACGCTGCGGGCGTTGCCAGCGAAGGCGGACAGACCGTCGATACGGTCGTCCGCATGATGCGCGACATCGAGGACCGCTCGCGCCGTATGGCCGACATCACCACGACCATCGACGGTATTGCTTTCCAGACCAACATCCTCGCCTTGAATGCCGCGGTCGAGGCCGCGCGCGCCGGTGAGCAGGGGCGAGGATTCGCCGTGGTGGCCTCCGAAGTTCGGGCGCTGGCACAGCGCTCGGCGACTGCGGCGAAGGAGATCGCGCAGTTGATCGGCGAGTCGGTGACCAAGATCGCCGAGGGGGCCTCCGTTGCCGAGCATGCGGGCCGCACGATGCAGGACATTCTGGGCTCCTCGCGCAGAGTTTCCGACATCATCGGCGAAATCTCGGCTGCCAGCGCCGAGCAGGCCAAGGGCATTGGAGAGGTCAACCATGCGGTGACGCAGATGGACCAGTCGACGCAGGCGAACTCGGCGCTGGTCGAGCAGATGGCCGCATCGGCGCAGTCGATGAGCGGCCAG
This sequence comes from Aquimonas sp., assembly GCA_022241605.1. Classification (GTDB taxonomy): domain Bacteria; phylum Pseudomonadota; class Gammaproteobacteria; order Xanthomonadales; family Xanthomonadaceae; genus Aquimonas. The sequence goes on from JAKOMQ010000010.1 coordinate 3,793, forward strand.
GCCAGCCAGTTGGCGGAGATCGTGTCGCGCTTCGTGCTTGCGTCTGACGAGCCCACCTCGAATGCGATGGTGCGGGCCTGAGCCATCGGACGGAGCGGTTTGCGGCCGTCACCGCTTATGGAGCTTCCCTCGTGGGCGCGGCTGGCCAGGCATGGGCCGGCTGCGGACGCGCGCGCTGCTTGCCCGGTCCTAAACCCGGGCAAGTAGCGACCTTCACCAGTGGTGGGCGAGCGTGCGAAGCCTGCGATTCCGTGGCGGAGTCCCTCGTCAGTACCCGCAATTCCCGGCTTGCCTGGTGCGGCAGGGCCGCCCAGATGACGCGAACCCGCTCGGCGAGGCCGATGGGGTCGAAAGGCTTCGTGATCACGTCAACTGCCCCGAGCGCGCGATAGGCGGCAACTTCATGCGGCGAGGCGTGCCCGGTCACGAACATCACCGGCACATCGGCCAAGCCCGGGTCGGCCCTCAAGTTCGCGAGAGCGCTGGGGCCGTCGACGCCGGCCATCGAAGCGTCGAGCAGGATCAGGTCGGGCCGGTCGGCGCGCGCGGCGGCCAGTGCCTGTTCGCCATCGGCGGCGAGGCTGACCCGCCATTCCCCAATCGTTTGCAGCGCCACTTCGAGGATCATCCGCATGTCGGCGTCGTCGTCGGCGCAAAGGATGTGGGTAAGCGGCGGACGAGTCATGAGCGATCCAAGGGATGCAGATGCAGGTCCTGAGCGTAGGCCCTGCGGCGCCGCGTTGGGCGAAGCCACTTCGGGCAGCAGCGGCGAGGCCCCGGCCACCCGCGCGCGCTCGAAGTCCAGCTCGCGCAGGCCCTGCTGCAGGTGGTTGTGGACCAGCAGCCAGCCGATCCGGTCTTCCAAGCCCCAGGGCCTGGAAGACCATGGCCTCCAACTGCTCCGTCCATCCGCACCAGAGCCCAGCCAGCGCCTCGCGCCGATCGATACCGGGGCGGGCATGGATACAACACGGTGCGCCAAGGCACACCCTATGAAGAGCCGATGCGGTGCGATCCCATAGGGTGCGCCTCGGCGCACCGGCGTCCCCCCTGTCGATGTTGTCGAGGGCGTCGCGCTGATCGATTCCAGGGCGGGGATGGAGGCATCACGGTGCGCCAAGGCACGCCCATGAAGAGCCGATGCGGTGCGATCCCATAGGGTGCGCCTCGGCGCACCGGCGTCCCCTCCAGGCCTGCCCCTGTCGATGTTGCCGAGGGCGTCGCGCTGATCGATTCCGGGGCGGAGATGGAGGCATCACGGTGCGCCAAGGCACGCCCATGAAGAGCCGATGCGGTGCGATCCCATAGGGTGCGCCTCGGCGCACCGGCGTCCCCTCCAGGCTTGTCGCTGTCGATGTTGTCGAGGGCGTCGCGCTGATCGATTCCAGGGCGGGGATGGATGCATCACGGTGTGCCAAGGCACGCCCATGAAGAGCCGATGCAGTTCGAGCTCATTGGGTGTGCCTTGGCGCACCGGCCGGCGTTCAACGCTTGCCGCGATTGATATCCCTGTGAAGCCTAACCCGCCAGGGCAGCCGCCCGCTGCCGAATCACCCCCAACAGCGCCGCCAGCCCATTGCTGCGGGTTGGCGAGAGGTGTTTGGCCAACCCGATGTCGGCGACATAGCTCGGCTCGGTGGCTGCAATTTCGGCGGCGCTGCGGCCGGAGTAGACGCGCAGGGCGAGGTAGATCAGTCCGGAAACAATCGTCGAGTCGCTGATGGCGTGGAACACCAGCCGGTCGGCGTCGCCCTCGGGCACCACCCACACCATCGACTGACAGGCGGTGAGCCGGTTGGCCTCGCTCTTCCACTCCTCAGGGAACGGCGGCAGCTTCTTGCCGAGGTCGATCAGGTACTGGTAGCGCTCGGACCAGTCGCCGAAGAAGCCGAACTCCTCGGCGATCTCGGCCTGGGCTTGGGCAGCGCTGGGCTCCAGCGGGAAGGGGCTGTCGCGAGTGATGTCGCTCATTGGATCCTCCTTATCCGGCCCGCTTCCAGCGGCAGCCCTGCGGGGTGTCCTCCAGCGCGATGCCTTCATCCGCGAGCTGCTTGCGGATGGCATCTGCGCGGGCGAAGTCGCGGGCGGCCTTGGCGGCCACGCGTTCTTCCACCAGCGCCTGGATGCGGGCATCGTCGTCGGCGCTGACGCCGCGCGCGAACCAGGCTTCGGGCGCCTGCTGCAGAAGCCCGAGCGCGCGGCCTGCGGCCAGCAGCTGGGCCTTCAGCGCGGCGCGCGTCGCGCCTTCGGCCTTGCGTGCATCGCCGGCAATCTGCTGCAGGGCAGCCAGCGCCAGCGGGGTGTTGAGGTCATCGGCCAGAGCCTGCTCGACCGCCTCCGGAATGGCTACCTCGCTGGCTTCGACTTCGCCCAGATCGCGCAGGGTACCGTAGAGGCGGTCCAGGGTGCGCACGCTCTGCTCGATCAGACCTTCCGACCAGTCCAGCGGCTGCCGGTAGTGGGCCGACATCAGCGCCAGCCGCAGGGCCTCGGGCGGGTGCTCATGGATCAGGTCGTGCACGCGGCGGATGTTGCCGACCGACTTCGACATCTTGCTGCCGTCGAAGGTCAGCATGCCGTTGTGCAGCCAGTAGCGGGCGAAGGTCTTGCCGCCGTGCGCGCAGACGCTCTGCGCGATCTCGTTCTCGTGGTGCGGGAACTGCAGGTCGACGCCGCCGGCGTGGATGTCGATGGTCTCGCCCAGATGCGCCTCGCACATGGCCGAACATTCGATATGCCAGCCCGGGCGGCCGCGGCCCCAGGGGCTGCTCCAGCCGGGCAGCTCGGGTGTCGACGGCTTCCAAAGCACGAAGTCGCCGGGCGCGCGCTTGTAGGGCGCCACCTCCACGCGGGCGCCGGCCAGCATCTCGTCGGTGCTGCGCCGCGAGAGCTCGCCGTACTTGGCGTAGCTGTCTACCGCGAACAGCGCGTGGCCCTCGGCGGCGTAGGCATGGCCCTGGGCGATCAGGGCCTCGATCATGCGGATCATCTGCGGGATGTGCGCAGTCGCTGCCGGCTCGATGTCGGGCGGCGCCACGCCCAGCGCGGCCATGTCCTCGCGGTAGGCCCGGGCAAAGCGGTCGGTGATTTCGCTGATCGGCACGCCCTGCTCGCCGGCGGCGGCGTTGATCTTGTCGTCGACGTCGGTGATGTTGCGGGCGTAGACCACGTGCGCGAAGTGCCGGCGCAGCAGGTCGGCCAGCAGGCCGAACACCACCGGTCCGCGCGCGTTGCCGATATGGACATAGTTGTAGACAGTCGGCCCGCAAACATAGAAGGTGACCCGATTCGGGTCCAGCGGGCGGAAGGGCTCGAGCGCGCGGTTCAGGCTGTTGTAGAGACGGATTTCCATAGGCGCGGAAGTGTACCGGCCGCGGCCGCATGGGGCGTGCGATTACCGCGGGAGCGCTGAGCCGACATAAGTGAAACCAGTCGATTAACGAATTTCTACAGCGCGGATTCAGCGCCAGCCTGTTTGAATCGCGCTGGTGCCGCGCTGTTGGAGCCCGGCCCGGCGACACGACTGCAACAGCCTTGGGCCCTTTGATGTTGACTGGTCTGCCTTGCCCAGACCGTCTGCACCTGCAGCTCGCGCCCGCCCCGCACCGCCGATCAGGAGCCCCCGATGCCGTTTCGTCTGGCTTGCAGCACTGCCGCTTCCTCCCTTGCCGTGATGGCGCTGGCGCTGCCAGCGTCTGCGGTGCTGGCCCAGGGCAATCCCGACAACGTCCGCTACACCTACGCCACCGTGCTCAGCGCCAGCCCCGCGTTTGAGACTGTGCGCTACAGCGAACCCCGCGAAGAGTGCGAGGACCAGCGCGTGATCTATCGCGAGCGTGATGAAGGCACGGCCGGGGCCATTGTCGGGGCGATCGTCGGTGGCGTGGTCGGCAACCAGGTGGGTGGCGGCAGCGGCAGACGCGCGGCGACCGTGGCCGGCGCCGTCGCTGGCGGCACCATTGGCCGCAACGTCGATCGCAACAACAGCCCGCAGCGCCAGTACGAGGGCAGCGAACGCCGGTGCCGCGTGGTGGAGGTGGTGCGCGAGGAGCGTCGCCAGGCCGGTTTTGACGTGGAATACCGGCTGTATGACGAGGTCTTCCACGCGCGACTGCCGTACGACCCCGGCAACAACCTGCGCGTGCGGGTCAGCGTGTCCCCGGTCGAGTAGGCGGGCGCGGCGTTCGGATAAGTCGGAAGTCTCATTCCTGACCAGCTTGCTGGCCCGCTGACCCTGTGCCATTCTCCGCCGACTATGCTCCTCAAGCTCGCCGACGCCGACACCCTGACCAGCGCCTGGATGGCCGCCGGCATGACCTCGCGCGCGCGCCGACCGGTAGCCCACATCGCTGGGTGATCCGCGCGTAGTGCTACGCAGCTGTTTCGGAAAGCCCGGCCCATGCGCCGGGCTTTTGCGTTTTCCGGCCCCCTTTCGCGACACCACTGACGAGAATCGACGGATGAATGCACCGCTGATGACCCACTTCCTGAACACCCAGGACTGGACCCGCGAGGGCTTGAACGCACTGCTGGAGCAGGCCGCCGCCTTCAAGCGCAGCAAGCTGGGTGACCAGCTGCGCGGGCGCTCGATCGCGCTGGTGTTCTTCAACCCGTCGATGCGCACCCGCACCAGCTTCGAGCTGGGCGCCTTCCAGCTGGGCGGCCATGCCATCGTGCTGCAGCCCGGCAAGGACGCCTGGCCGATCGAGTTCGAGCTGGGCACGGTGATGGATGGCGACACCGAGGAGCACATCGCCGAGGTCGCGCGCGTGCTGGCCCGCTATGTGGACCTTATCGGCGTGCGCGCGTTTCCGAAGTTCCAGGACTGGTCGGTGGACCGCGAGGACCGCGTGCTGCGGGCATTCGCCAAGTATTCCACGGTGCCGGTGATCAACATGGAGACGATCACCCACCCCTGCCAGGAGCTGGCCCACGCGCTGGCCCTGCGCGAGCACTTCGGCACCGACGATCTGCGCGGCAAGAAGTACGTGCTGACCTGGACCTACCACCCCAAGCCGCTGAACACCGCGGTGGCCAACTCCGCGCTGACCATCGCCACGCGGCTGGGCATGGACGTGACCCTGCTGTGCCCCACGCCCGAGTACGTGCTGGACGAGCGCTACATGCGCTGGGCGGCCGACAACGTCGACGCCAGCGGCGGCAGCTTCCGGGTCAGCCATGACACCGACGCGGCCTATAGCGGCGCCCATGTGGTGTATGCCAAGAGCTGGGGAGCGATTCCTTACTTCGGCCGCTGGGACGAGGAAAAGCCCATCCGCGATGCGCACAAGCACTTCATCGTCGACGAACGCAAGATGGCGCTGACCGACAACGGCGTCTTCAGCCACTGCCTGCCCCTGCGCCGCAACGTCAAGGCCACCGACGCCGTGATGGACAGCCCCGCCTGCATCGCCATCAACGAAGCCGAGAACCGGCTGCATGTGCAAAAGGCCATCATGGCCACGCTGCTGCGCTGAGCGCACCAGCGACGGGATTCGGGATTGGGGATTCGGGATTCGTTAGAGCTGTTTCGCTTTAGCGTCCTGAACTGTCTGAGCCCGCATGACTTGATTGCTCTTCAACATCCGCTTCGTTTGCTCGCCCTCTCCCCAAGGACCGCCGCATGCCCGCTCCAACGAATCCCGAATCCCGGATCCCGAATCTCGGCTCTCAAACGAATCCCGAATCCCGGATCCCGAATCCCGGCTCCATAGTGCTCGCCTTCTCCGGCGGCCTCGACACCAGCTTCTGCGTTCCCTGGCTGCGCGAACGCGGCTACGAGGTGCATACCGTGTTCGCCGATACCGGCGGCGTGGATGCAGAAGAGCGCGCCTACATCGAGGCGCGGGCGGTGGAGCTGGGCGCTGCCAGCCACGTCACCGTCGACGGTGGCCCGGCGATCTGGGACGGCTTCGTCAAGCCTTTCGTCTGGGCCGGTGAGGGCTATCAGGGCCAGTACCCGCTGCTGGTCTCCGACCGCTATCTGATCGTCGATGCCGCGCTCAAGCGCTGCGCCGAGCTGGGCACCAAGCTCATCGCGCACGGCTGCACCGGCATGGGCAATGACCAGGTGCGTTTTGATCTGGCGGTGAAAGCGCAGGGCGACTACGTGATCGTCGCGCCGATCCGCGAGATCCAGAAGGAGCACACCCAGACCCGCGCCTACGAGCAGGCCTACCTGGAGGAGCGCGGCTTCGAGGTGCGCGCCAAGCAGAAGAGCTACACCATCAACGAGAACCTGTTGGGCGTGACCATGTCCGGCGGCGAAATCGACAAGTGGGAGGCGCCGGGCGAGGGCGCGCGCGGGCTGTGCGCCAAGCGCGCCGACTGGCCGGCCGCGCCGCTGCAGCTGCGGATCGGCTTCGAGCATGGCGAGGCGGTGTCGATCAACGGCGAGCGCATGGACGGTGCGGCGTTGCTGGCGCGGCTCAACGCCGAGTTCGCCAAGTACGGCGTCGGCCGCGGCCTGTACACCGGCGACACCACGATCGGCCTGAAGGGCCGGATCATTTTTGAGGCGCCGGGCCTCATCGCCCTGCTCACCGCCCACCGCGCGCTGGAAGAAACCGTGCTCACCAAGCAGCAGAACCGCTTCAAGCCCGAGGTGGCGCGCAAGTGGGTAGAACTGGTGTACGAAGGCTTCTACCACGACCCGCTGAAGTACGATCTGGAGGCCTTCCTCGCCAGCTCGCAGTCCAAGGTCAACGGCGAAGTGACGCTGGAAACGCACGGCGCCCGCGTCGACGCGGTGGCGGTGAGCTCGCCGCACATCCTCAATGCCAAGGGCGCGGTGTACGCGCAGTCGGCCGACTGGGGCGTGGAGGAGGCCGAGGGTTTCATCAAGCTGTTCGGCATGAGCAGCACGCTGTGGGCGGAAGTGAACAAGTGATGCTTGTGTGGGCGCGCTGAGGCTCGGGGGTGCATCGCTGTGCGTCGCTCCGGGTCAGGGTGCTCACCCCCGATGCAGCGGTAGCAAGCAAGTGCGGGGCAGGTCGCGGTGAAGCAACAGTCGTCGCGCAGTTCGCCCCTCACCCCTGCCCCTCTCCCGTCGGGAGAGGGGTTCAAACCCGGCAAGCCTGGAATGCGGGAATGCGCCAAATGCTGGGAGGCGCCAGCTGAATTTGACGCTCGGACTGTTTCGACGGGCGCCGCGTCCTAGCCCTTCTCCCCACGGGAGAGGGGTTGGGGTGAGGGGCCGATCGAAGCGCAGCACTGAAACATTTACGGCAGACCCAACCCATGCTCGACCGCATCCTCCACCACCTCGAAAAGCTCGTCGCCTTCGACACCCGCAATCCTCCGCGCGAGATCGGGCGCTCGATGTTCGACTACCTGCAGCAGTCGCTGCCGGGTTTCCGCTTCCAGCTGACCGATTTCGGCGCCGGCGCGATCGCCCTGCTGGCGGTGCGCGGCAACCCGAAGCGCGTGTTCAACGTGCACATGGACACCGTGCCCGACTCGCCGCACTGGAGCGCCGATCCACACGTGCTGCGGGTCACCGCCGACCGCGCGATCGGGCTTGGTGCCTGCGACATCAAGGGCGCCGCGGCCTGCCTGATCGCTGCGGCCGAGCAGACCCAGGGCGATGCGGCTTTCCTGTTCAGCACCGACGAGGAAGCCAACGACGCCCGCTGCATCGCCGGCTTTCTCGCCCAAGGCCATGACTTCATCGAGGCCATCGTCGCCGAGCCCACCCAGGCCCGCGCAGTGCTGGCGCATCGCGGCATCAGCTCGGTGCTGATGAAGTTCAAGGGCACCGCCGGCCATGCCTCGGGCGTGCAGGCCATGGAGCAGAGCGCGCTACACCAGGCTATCCGCTTCGGTGGCCGTGCGCTGGACTTCGTGCAGACCCAGGCCGGCGAGAGCTTCGGCGGGCTGCAGGGCCTGCGCTTCAACATCGGCCGCGTCGAAGGCGGTATCAAGGCCAACATGATCGCGCCGGCGGCCGAGCTGCGCTTCGGCTTCCGCCCGCTGCCCTCGCACTCGATCGACGGCTTGCTAGACACCTTCCGCGGCTTCGCCTCGGCGGATGCCTTGGCCCATTTTGAGGAAACCTTCCGCGGCCCCTCGCTGCCCTCCGGCGGCGACACCGCTGAGAAATTCGCCCGCGCGGAAGCCCTGGTGGCCGAGCTTGGCCTGCCGGTCGGCCCGGCCGTGGATTTCTGGACCGAGGCCTCGCTGTTCTCCGCGGGTGGCCTCACTGCCATCGTGTACGGCCCGGGCGATATCGAACAGGCGCATACGGCGGATGAGTGGGTCGCTCTGGAGCAGCTTGAGGCGGTGGCAAAGACATATCTGCGATTGTTCGCCTGAGTCGCAGCCCTCAATGGCAGCAGGCTTGCGACCGCCTGAGCTTATGCGAACAAGCCCCTCTCCCCTGGTGGGAGAAGGGTTGGGGAGAGGGGGCAAGCCTCGCGGCAAGAGCTCTCCCCCTCTCCCCCGCCCCCTCTCCCTCCGGGGGAGAGGGGAGACAAGCGGCTCTGCTTAAAGGTGTTTGCAAGTTTTCCAGCCGATGCTCAAGCCAACGCACTGAAACAGAATGAAGAGCCCCTCTCCCCTCGTGGGAGAGGGGTTGGGGAGAGGGGGCAAACCTCGCGGCAAGAGTTCTCCCCCCTCTCCCCCAGCCCCTCCCCCTCCAGGGGAGAGGGGAGAAAAGCGGCTCTACTTCAAGGTGTTTGCAAGTCTTCCAGCCGATGTTCAAGCCGATGCACTGAAACAGAACGAAGAGCCCCTCTCCCCTCGTGGGAGAGGGGTTGGGGAGAGGGGGGCAAACCTCGCGGCAAGAGTTCTCCCCCTCTCCCCCAGCCCCTCCCCCTCCAGGGGAGAGGGGAGAAAAGCGGCTCCGCTTCAAGGTGTTTGCAAGTCTTCCAGCCGATGCTCAAGCCAATGCACTGAAACAGAACGAAGAGCCCCTCTCCCCTGGAGGGAGAGGGGTTGGGGAGAGGGGGCAAACCTCGCGGCAAGAGTTCTCCCCCTCTCCCCCAGCCCCTCCCCCACGAAGGGGGGAGGGGAGACACGCAGCTCCGTTCGAGCGCATCGGCGCCTCGTTCGGCCTTGTTCCAACCGCCCCTCCGCAAAAAACCGACTCACGCCCCATGGCCAAAGAACTCCGCCCCACCATCGTCCGCCTGCTCTCCAACATGGCTTCGGCCAAGGAGATCCAGCAGTACCTGAAGCGCTTTTCGCAGGTCGATGCCGAGCGCTTTGCGCTGGTCAAGGTCGGCGGCGCCATCCTCCGCGAGGAAATGGATGCCCTGGTCAGCTCGCTGGCCTTTCTGCAGCAGGTGGGCCTGACCCCGATCGTGCTGCATGGGGCCGGCCCGCAGCTGGACGATGAAATGAAGGCCGCCGGCATCACCAAGCAGACCGTCGACGGCCTGCGCGTGACCACGCCCGAGGTGCTGCGCATCGTGCGGCGGGTGTTCATGAGCGAGAACCTGCGCCTGGTCGAAGCCCTGCAGATGGCCGGCGTGCGCGCCACCTCGATCCCCGGCGGCGTGTTCGAGGCCGACTTCCTCAACAAGCGCAAGTACGGCCTGGTCGGCAAGGTCACCACCGTGCACACCGAGGGCATCCAGGCGGCGATCAAGGCCGGCTCGATCCCGGTCATCACCAGCCTCGGTGAGACGGCCGGGGGGCAGATGGTGAACTTGAATGCCGACTGGGCCGCCAATGATCTGGTCAAGGAGCTGCAGCCCTACAAGATCGTGTTCCTGACCGGCACCGGTGGCCTGCTGGACGGCGAGGGCCGGGTGATCGACTCGATCAACCTCTCCACCGAATACGCGCATCTGATGCAGCAGGACTGGCTGCACTCCGGCATGAAGGTCAAGATCGAGCAGATCCACGACCTGCTGATGCAGCTGCCGCCCTCGTCCTCGGTTTCGATCACCAAGCCCGACGAGCTGGCCAAAGAGCTGTTCACCCACCGCGGCTCCGGCACGCTGGTGCGGCGCGGCGAGAAGATCCATTCGAAGAAGAGCTTCAAGGGTCTCGACCTCAAGCGCCTGCAGGCGCTGATCGAATCGAGCTTTGGCCGCAAGCTGGTCAAGGGCTATTTCGAGTCGGTCAAGCCGCACCGTATCTATGTCAGCGAGCACTATCGCGCGGCGCTGATCCTGACGCTGGAGAACGGCATCCCGCACCTCGACAAGTTCGCAGTCAGCGATGACGCGCAAGGCGAAGGCCTGGGCCGCGCCGCCTGGCAGGTGATGCGCGCCGAGAACCCGAAGCTGTTCTGGCGCTCGCGGCGCGAGAACGCGGTCAACGATTTCTATTTCAGTGAGAGCGACGGCTGCATCAAGGGCGAACGCTGGAATGTGTTCTGGTACGGGCTGGAAGCCTTCGAGGACATCCGCTTCGCGGTAGAGCACTGTCGCGAACGACCGGCCACCCTGAAGGGTTGAGGAGCCTGCGATGAAGAACACGATCCGCATCGGCCTGATCGGCGCCCGCGGCTACGTCGGCAGCGAGCTGATCCGCCTGCTGCAGAACCATCCGCAGTTCCAGCTCGCCTTTGTCAGCTCGCGCGAGCGCGAGGGCCAGCGCGTGGCGGACTTCGAAGCTGGCGTCGATCCGGCCCTGATGTACGTAAACCACGGCCCCGAAGCCGCCGCCTTTGCCGCCGCCGACGCGCTGGTGCTGGCGCTGCCCAATGGCAAGGCTCACGCCTTCGTCGCTGCGGTCGACGGGCTGAACCAGGATCCGGTGATCCTCGATCTCTCCGCCGACTACCGCTTCGACGCGCGCTGGTACTACGGCCTGCCCGAGCTGACCCGGGCGCGGGCGCCGGGCGAGCGCCGCATCAGCAACCCGGGCTGCTACGCCACCGCCATGCAGCTGGCGATCGCGCCGCTCAGCGGCCGCATCCGCGGGCCGGTGCAGTGTTTCGGCGTCAGCGGCTACAGCGGGGCTGGCACCAGCCCGTCCGACAAGAACAACGTCGAGCTGCTGCGCGACAACCTGATGCCCTACAGCCTGGCTGGGCATATCCACGAGCGCGAGGTCAGCATCCAGCTGGCGGAAGACATCGAGTTCATGCCGCACGTGGCGCCGCAGTTTCGCGGCATCAGCATGACGGTGAACCTGCATCTGGAAGCGCCAACCACGGCCGCTGAGCTGGTCTCGCTGTATCGCGATCGCTATGCGGATGAGCCGCTGATCCGCGTGGCCGAGTCCGCGCCTTGGGTCAGCCGCATCGCCGGCAGGACCGGGGTCGAGATCGGTGGCTTCACGGTGTCGGCTGACGGCCGCCGCGTGGTGATCATCTCGACGCTGGACAATCTGCTCAAGGGCGCCGCCAGCCAGGCCCTGCAGAACCTGAACCTCGCCTTCGGCCTCGATGAGCTCGCGGGCCTCAACGAACAGGAGCGCCTGCCGTGAGTGGACTGCTGTGGCAGAAGCCGGGCGTCAAGGTCGACGCCCGCATCCAGGATTTCCTGGCCGGCGAGGACGTCATCCTTGATCGCGAGTTCATCCGCTTCGACATCACCGCCAGCCGCGCGCACGCGCAGGGCCTGCAGCGTATCGGCATCCTGAGCGCCGATGAGCTGGCCGGCATCGAGCGCGAACTGAGCGCGCTGGACGCGGCCATCGTCGCCGGCGAGTTTGTGCTGGATGCGCGCTTCGAGGACATGCACAGCGCCATCGAGGCCTGGCTGACCGAGAAGCTCGGCGATGCCGGCAAGCGCATCCACACCGGCCGCAGCCGCAACGATCAGGTGCTGGTGGCCACACGGCTGTGGCTCAAGGATCGACTGAGCCGCCTGCATGCGCTCTGCGTCGAAACCGCGCAGGTGGCGCTGCAGCGCGCAGAGGCTGAAGCGATGCTGCCGCTGCCCGGCTACACCCATCTGCAGCGCGCGATGGTGTCGAGCTGCGGCATGTGGTGGGCGGCCTGGGCGGAGGGCTTTATCGACAACGCCCAGCGCGCGCGCGACACCCTGGCCTGGATCGATGCCAACCCGCTGGGCAGCGCCGCCGGCTACGGCATCAACCTGCCGCTGGACCGCGACCACACCACCGCCGCGCTCGGCTTGGGCCGCATGCAGCTGGTGGCGACCTATGCGCAGCTCTCGCGCGGCAAGTTCGAACTGGCCGCAGTCGAGGCGCTGGGTTCGGCCACGCTGGACCTGCGCCGGCTGGCCTGGGACCTCTCGCTGTTCACCGCCGCCGAGTTCGGCTTCGTCAAGCTGCCTGCCGAATACACCACCGGCAGCTCGATCATGCCCAACAAGCGCAACCCGGACGTGATCGAACTGATGCGCGCCGTGCACGCCTCGATCTCGGCCGCGCGCACAGAGCTGGACCAGCTTCTCAGCCTGCCTTCCGGCTATCACCGCGATCTGCAGTTCAGCAAGGGCGCGATCGTGCACGCCTTCGGCCGCGGCCTGTCAGCGCTGGAGCTGCTGCCCGACCTGCTGCGCAACCTCGAATGGGTGCCCGAGCGCATGCGCGCCGCACTCGAACCCTCGATGTACGCCACCGACCTCGCGGTTGAGCTGGCCCGTGACGGCCTGCCCTTTCGCGAGGCCTACGTGCAGGCGGCCGACCCCGCGCGCTGGGCGCAGCGTGACCCGCAGGCGAGCATCGAGGCGCGCGTATCGGCGGGGGCTTCGGGCCAGTTGAGGCTTGAGGTGTTGAGGGAGCGCTTGGCGTCCCTGTGAGACCGCCTTGGACGGAATGCGGTGTCTCTCGTCAGGGCCGGAGCTTACGTACGCTGCAGCCCGCGGGCATCAGCCCTGTTCGGCTGTGCCGAGCGCGGCCTGGCTCAGAGCCTGTGGAAAAATCCAGACGCCGTCGCGAGGGTGTCGCTGGGCGTTCGTGGCAAAGCGCGGTACGTGAATACACGGGAGTTCGGTGTACTGAATGACCGCAGGAGTCGCATAGCGCGCTCCCGCCATTAGCGTCCAGCGGCGGCCGCAGCAGGCGGATGGTTGTTTCACAGGCTCTCAGCGGCCGACCATCAGCTCGAAGCTGCCCAGCTCCGAGCTCATCACCACCGCAAGAGGGCTTCCGGCGGCGGCCATCACCTGCGGCAGGCTGCGCTCGAAATCCGGTGGCGACGGGCTGTAGGGCTCGTCTTCCTGCAGGGTTTCGCGGATGACGTAGCCCATGATCACGTTGAGCAGTTCGCCCAAGGCGTCGCGGGCGAGTTCGTCATCGCAGCGCTCGGGTGCGATGCGCATGAAGGCACAGGCGATCCGACGCGCGCTGTCGAGATCGCAGGCCAGCGCAAGGATCAACGGCGTGTTGGCTTCGACAGTAATGCAGGCGGTCACGCGGCCGGGTGCGTCGTCGGCTGCCTCGACAATCCCCGCAAATTGCGCGCGGCTCTTGAGGATGCGGGTGAACTGCTTGGCGCAGGCGTTGATGGCTAGGCCGATTTCCTGCGCCAGCGCGTGCCCTGACACGCTTTGCTGGTAGCCCAGCTCGGCGCTCTGGCGCTCGGCCTGCTGCTCATCCAGCGCCTGCTGCAGCTGCGCGGGCTGGATCATGCCCTGTTCGATGAGGATGCTCCCGAACATCTTGCGCCCGGCCTTCTGGGCCGCCAGCAGGTGCTCGATCTGGGCTGCGCCGAGCAGGCCCAGCTCGATCGCGATATCGCCGAAGCGCTTGTCCTCGCGTCGCTGGCGGTCGTTGATGACCTGTGCCTGCTTGCTGTCCAGCAGCCCCTCCTGCACTGCGAGTTCGCCCAGCATGGGGCTGCACTCGCGCTGGATTTCCAGCGCGCGCAGCAACTGCTGCTTGTCGATCAGACCCTGTTCGAGCAGGTATTGCCCAAGAAACTTGACTGCCATTGCATGCCTCCGGACGGCGCGGCGAAAGAGGGGCGGGCGGGGCTCAGCCGCCGCTGCCGATAGCTTCCTTGATGACTCGGATCAGGGCCTCGGTTTCGATGGGCTTTTGAAGATAGGACTTGGCGCCCAGGCGCAGACATTTTTCGATGTCGCCCTGCGCGCCCAGCGAGCTGAGCACGATCACCACGGCCTCGGGGTCGAAGTCGAGGATCTCGCGCAGCGCACCCTGGCCGGTCATTTTGGGCATCACCAGATCCAGCAGGACGACATCGGGCCGCGTGGCCTTGTACTGAGCGATGGCGGCGAGCCCGTCTTCCGCCTCGCCGACCACGCTCAGCCCGTGTTCTTCCAGAATCGAGGCGGTCATGGTGCGCATGGCGCGTGAGTCGTCGCACAGCAGCACCGTGGTCTTGGACGTCATGACTGTCTTCCTCAAGCGATCGGGGCAGGCCGTCGCGGTGGCCTGTGTCGTGGTTTTCTGCCGCCACCGTCGGCAGCGTGTTCTTGTCGGAAGCCGGCTTGAGGCCGGTGCCGCCTGCTGCTCACTAAGCGGATGCAAATCGTGCGCCACAGCTCCATCCGCTCGGCAACGCCCGGGATCCAGGGCGCCGTCGCCAGCGCCTGAAGCCCACGGAGCAGGCACCTGCTTGCTCGCGACGGCGGCATGGGCAGGGCACCGCGCGCTCGCGTGCGAGGTCTTTCGCCCCGATATTCGGCCAGGATGCAAACAGGCTCACGGGCCTGCGGGTGTGGCCGGGGATGCGGCTCACCGGCTGCAGCGTCACTGGGTCAGCCTGACGCGGCAATCGGCCCGGACAAGGGTTGCGCGGTTCTCGCCGCCGCGCCTTCTGGCACTTCGACGCAGGTCGCTTCGCGCTCCGCATCATCGCCAGTTTTCTGCCGGCACTGCCATAACACGCAGGCCAGTACCCGCAGTGATCTGCCAATCCCCCACAGATCTGCGTTTCGCGAGCTGCTCCTTGGGATATCGCCGCCCCTGCCCCTGCTTCGTCAGCTAGATCGCCCCGCGAAGCTGCGCGCCTGCTCCTGCGTGGCTCCTCAAGGACGCTCTGAGGTATCGGAGCTTCCGTGCCTTACCGATGGCGCGCCCCCGAATCGAGCAGGCAAGTGCGTGATTGAGCCTGCGCGAGTCCGGACCGGCGTTCGACTTGCGAGGTCTGGAACGCTGCCGGCCGCAGTGGCTCAGATCGTCCATAGGGCCGCGCTGTCCAGCCGCCGTGCCCGTGCTGAAGGGGCTTACAGCCGTGGGGCGGTGCCGGCGTGGATCAGGGCGAGGCAAGGCATCCTGGCAGGCACCGTGCGGATGCGCAGGGCGTTACCCGATGCGTCGAAGCGGGAGGCGCCGACGCGACAGCGCCCACGTCGCTGGGTGGCCGGCTGAGCATTGAGCGTGGCGGGCGTCGGGCGAGCTGGGCGTCGGGCGAGCTCGGCATCGGGCGAGCTGGGCATCACCGGGGCGGCCGCCCGGTGCCGATAGCCTGGATCTGGCCGGTTCCTGCGGTAGCCGATAGCATCCTCCCGCCTATCGTCCGCCACTGAGTGCCCGCGCATGTTTCGTTTCATAGGTGTATTGCTGTGCCTGATCGCGCTTTCCGGCTGCGCGGAGCAACACGCCGCGGTAGCGCCCAATGCGCCCGTGCAGGGCGTGGCCGATCCCTCCAGCCTGCTGGCCTACGAGCACACCGTCATGATCGAGCTGTCGGCGGCCGCGCTGTCCGCCCGCATGGCCGAGGTGCGTCGCGCCTGCACGGAGGCCCTGCACGGTCGCTGCAGCCTGCTCGAGTACAGCGAATCGGGCGGCGACCAGGCCAGCGGGCGCCTGCGGATGCGGCTGGTGCCCGAGGCGGTGGAGCCGATCGTGGCCGGCGCCGCTGACGGAGCGCACGAGGCCCGGCGCAGCACCCGTGCCGAGGACCTTGCGGTGGCCGTCGCCGACAACGCCCGCCAGCGTGAACGCCTGGGCCTGCATCAGCAGCGCCTGGATGCACTGACGGCGCGCACGGATCTGTCGGTGGCCGAACACCTGCAGCTGGCGCGCGAGCTGTCTGCGCTGGAGTCCGAGCTGATGGCCGCCGAGCGTCAGGCCGCACAGCAGGCCCTGCGGCTGGAAACCAACCTGCTGACGCTGGAGTTTCGCGGCAGCGGGCCCAAGGGCTCGCGCTGGTCGGCGCTGGGTGAGGCGATCAGCGATTCCATGGACAACTTCGTGGATGGCCTGATCGAAGCCGTCGAGCTGGTGGCCTTTGGCCTGCCCTATCTGCTGCTGGGCTTCCCGATCGCCTTGCTGTGGTGGGCGCTGTGGAGGCTGGCAACCCGGGGGCTGCGGCGCGGGCGCGATTGATCCGATTCGGCATCGCCGGAGGGACCTGCCGCCTCAGGCTCGCCGTCTGGGCGCCCGGTTGCGCAACACCCCTGTGCTAGCATCCGCGCCGTCACCGCAGCGGCCTGAAACACGCGCTGCGACAGTGTTTTCCCGGTTCGACTCAAGAGGCGCCCATGAGCCCTGCGGCAGCGGATTTTTCTTCGTTCGACCCGGCCAAGATGGCCGAGCAGGTCGCCGGTTTCTGGAGTGGGCTGATGCGTCAGGCCCAGCCGGCACCGCCGCCTTCGCCGTTTGCTGCGTTCACGCAGATGTTCGGGCAGCCGCAGGCGCAGCCGGGCTTTGACCTGTTCGGGCAGGCCCAGCAGGCATTCGCCCAGATGCAGGCGGCTTTGATGCCGATGCTGGATGGACAGCAGCTCGATGCCCAGGCCGTGGCGCAGTTCTGGCAGAAGGCGATGGGCGAGGGCGCGGCCCTGCCCGCAGGCCTGATGGCACCGTTCGCGGCCGGCATCAACCCGGGCCTTGGGGCCGAGCTTCGCGGCAGCCTGGGTGCCGCTCCGCTGGGTCTGATGCGCGAGCATCAGGAGCGCCTGCAGGCCTTTGTCCAGTCGCAGCTGGACCTGCACGCCGCCAATGAGCGTTTCAATGCGCTGCTGCAGAAGGTGCAGCGCGAGGGCATGGCCCGATTCGAGGCCAGGCTGCGCGAGCACAGCGAGCCGGGCAAGCAGATCAGCTCCAGCCGCGCCCTGTTCGACCTGTGGGTGGAGGCCGCCGAAGAGGCCTTTGCCGATGCCGCGCTGGGGCCGGAGTATCGCCAGGTCTTCGGCGAACTGGTCAACGCGCAGATGCGCCTGCGCAAATGCGGCCAGGACCTGATGGAGCAGCAGCTGAAGTCGCTGGGCCTGCCTTCGCGTCAGGAGCTGGACTCCAGCCACAAGCGTGCCTACGAGATGCAGCGCGAGCTGCGCGCGCTCAAAGCGCGCGTGGCCGAGCTTGAAGGCGGCGCTGGGCGCAGCCCGCGTGCCGAAGCCACCGCCGCGAAGCCGGCGCCCGCGCCCGCTACCGTCAAGGCGGCGACCGCGGCGAAGTCCGCGCCCAAGCGCAGGGCCAAGGTTCGCAGCACGCCGGCCGCCAAGTCCGCCAAGTCCACCAATCCCGCAAAAGCCACCGCCGCCGCGACACGCCGTGGCGCCGCCTCCAAACCCAAGGCCCGCCGCGCCGCCAAACCGCTGGCGCCGCTGTCTGCCGTTACGCCGAAGGCGCCGCAGCGCCGCGGCAAGGGGAAGTAAGCCATGCAGATGCCTTCGATGTTCGGTCCGCTGGGCTTCACCCCCGCCAAGCTGATGGATGAATTGTTGACCGCGCAGCGCAAGCTGCAGGCCGGCCGCGAGGCGCTGCAGCGCGCCGCCGATGTCGACTACGGTGCCACCCGCAAGGAGCTGGTCTGGCAGGACGGCCGCGTCCGCCTGTTCCACTATCGCGGCGAGCGCGAGCCTACCGCCACGGTGCCGATCCTGATCTGCTACGCCCTGGTCAACCGCCCCTACATGGTCGACCTGCAGCACGACCGCTCGCTGGTGCGCCAGCTGCTGGCGCGCGGCGAGGACGTCTACATCATCGACTGGGGCTACCCGGACCGCAGCCACCGCTTCGAGACGCTGGACGACTACATCAACGGCTACCTCGACGCCTGCGTGGGCGAGGTTTGCCGCCGCCATGGCCTGGACGCGGTCACCCTGCTCGGCGTCTGCCAGGGCGGTGCGTTCTCGCTGTGCTACACAGCGCTGCATCCCGAGCGCGTGCGCAACCTGATCACCATGGTCACGCCGGTGGATTTCCACACCCCGGACAACATGCTCTCGCACTGGACCCGCAACCTCGATATCGACCTGTTTGTCGATACGTTGGGCAACGTGCCGGCGGACCTGATGAACCTCTGCTACCTCACGCTCAAGCCTTACCGGCTGTTCCTGCAGAAGTACATCGCCTTCGTCGACCAGATGGATGACCCGGTGGAGGTGGAAAACTTCGTGCGCATGGAGCGCTGGATCTTCGACTCACCCGATCAGGTGGGCGAGGCTTTCCGGCAGTTCATCAAGGACTTTTATCAGGGCAACAAGCTGATGCGCGGCGACCTGTTCATCGGCGAGCGCCGGGTCGAGCTCGGCAATGTCCGCTGTCCGATCCTGAACATCTTCGCCGAGCAGGATCACCTGGTGCCCCCCGCCGCCTCACGCGCATTGAAGGGCGTGGCCGGCACCCGCGACTACACCGAACTCAGCTTCCGCGGCGGCCACATCGGCATCTACGTCTCCGGCCGCGCCCAGCGCGAGGTGCCGGGGGCGATCGAGGAGTGGCTCAAGCGCCGCTGAGGCTCCGCAGCTCGGCCCGCATTCTCGGCACCTCCGCCACCAGCTGCGGGAAGAACTCTGCAAAGGCGGCTTCGGCCTGCGCCTCGTGCTGGCGCAGGATCGGCAGGCAGTCCACCAGCGACTCGCCGCGGCGCGAGAGCCGCCGCGCGATGCGGCTCACCGCCAGGTCCACGCTGTCGCGGCGCGCATAGCTGCCCAGCCAGTCGCCGGCGGCCATCAGCGGCGCAATCGTCGCCAGCCGCGCCGGCAGGGTCGGCAGCCGCCGCAGCAGCACAGCGTAGGTGCGGCGGCTGAACTCGCGCAGCGGCAGCGCGTGGTGGCGCCCCCAGTCGCGCGCCAGCAGGTGATCGAAATACACGTCCAGCGCAATCCCCGCATAGCGCCGCCGGCCCTGCGGAAACAGGGCGCGCAGCCCGGTGGTGAGCGGATGCGCGTCGGTATAGCTGTCCACCCGACGATGCACCCGGATCTCCAGCGCCACTGCCGGCGTCCAGGCGCCGAGATCCCGCGAGCCCACGAAATCGCCTAGCAAGGCCCCGAGCAGGGCCTCGTCGCTGTGGTCGGCGAGGTAGAGGTGGGCGAGGTAGTTCATGGGTGTGGACTGGCGCCAATACTGGGCCGGAGCTGGGCATAGCTTGGCGGACGCGATCCGCGGCCGGGCGCGTGCGAGAAAATCCAGACACCGCAGCGAGGGCGTCCAGCGGCGGCCGCAGCAGGCGGATGGTTTATTCGCAGGCTCTCAGCCCAGCTCCACCGCCTGCGCATGCTCCCGCGTGGCGTCGAAATGCACGTCGGGCCAGCGCTCCTGGGTGAGCTGGAGGTTGACGCGGGTGGGGGCGAGGTAGACGAGGTGGCCGGCGGCGTCGATGGCGAGGTTGTTGGCGTTGCGGTCGCGGAAGTCTTCCAGCTTCTTGGGGTCGTCGCAGCGGATCCAGCGGGTGGTGGCGACGCTGACCTGCTCGAAGCTGGCGTCCACGCTGTACTCGTCCTTGAGCCGGTAGGCCACTACGTCGAACTGCAGCACGCCGACCGCGCCCAGGATCAGGTCGTTGCTCATCAGCGGCTTGAAGAACTGGGTGGCGCCTTCTTCGCTCAGCTGCGCCAGGCCCTTCTGCAGCTGCTTGAGCTTGAGCGGATCGCGCAGGCGCGCGCGGCGGAAGAGTTCGGGCGCGAAGTTGGGGATGCCGGTGAAGAACAGCGGCTCGCCTTCGGTGAAGCTGTCGCCGATCGAGATGGTGCCGTGGTTGTGTATGCCGATCACGTCACCCGGCCAGGCTTCGATCGCGATCTCGCGGTCGGAGGCCATGAAGGTCAGCGCGTTGGCAAGCTTCATGTCCTTCTTGCTGCGCACGTGGAAAGTCTTCATGCCGGCGGTGAAATGGCCGGAGCAGATGCGCATGAAGGCCACGCGGTCGCGGTGCTGCGGGTCCATGTTGGCCTGGATCTTGAACACGAAGCCGGTCAGCGGCTCTTCGCCCGGGGCAACATCGCGACTGCTGGTGGCGCGCGGGCGCGGCGAAGGGGCGTGTTCAACAAAGAAGTCCAGCAGCAGCTGTACGCCGAAGTTGTTGACCGCCGAGCCGAAGAACACCGGTGTCTGCTTGCCAGCGAGGTAGTCGGCCAGGTTGAAGGGCTGGGCCGCGCCCTGCACCAGTTCGAGCTGCTCGCGGGCCTCCGCCAGCAGCTCGGCGCCGACCAGCTTGGCGAGGCCCGGGTCGTCCAGGCTGGGGAAGATCGTCGAGTCCTGGCGGGTGAAGTTGCGGCCGGACTCGAATACGTGCACTTCGCCGCTGACCAGATGCACCACGCCCTTGAGGCGCTTGCCCATGCCGATCGGCCAGGTGATCGGAGCGCAGGCGATGCCGAGCACCTGTTCGATCTCGTCGAGCAGGTCGATCGGGTCCTTGCCTTCGCGGTCGAGCTTGTTGATGAAGCTCATGATCGGCGTGTCGCGCAGGCGGCAGACCTCCATCAGCTTGATGGTGCGCTCCTCAACGCCCTTGGCGACGTCGATCACCATCAGCGCCGAGTCGACCGCGGTCAGCACGCGGTAGGTGTCTTCGCCGAAGTCGGCGTGGCCGGGCGTGTCCAGCAGGTTGACGACGTGGCCCTCGTAGGGGAACTGCATTACCGAGCTGGTGACCGAGATGCCGCGCTCCTTTTCCAGCGCCATCCAGTCCGAGGTGGCGTGGCGCGCGGCCTTGCGGCCCTTGACCGAGCCGGCCATCTGGATCGCGCCGCCGAACAGCAGCAGCTTTTCGGTGAGCGTGGTCTTGCCGGCGTCGGGATGGGAAATGATGGCGAAGGTGCGGCGGCGCAGCGCCTCTTTCGCGGCTTCGGTGATCATGGGCAGACGGCTGCAGGGCAAAGCCGGGCAGTGTAGCCCCGCCGGGCGGTGGGGGCCATGCCGCCGGGCGGCTGCTGGCGTGTGATTTGCATCACGGGCCAGATCGGGGCGATCGCCCCCCTGTGCTTGCCCTCGGAGGACACATGCACAAGCGCTGCCTGGTGGTGGACGACAGCCGCGTGTCGCGGATGATGATTGCCGGCTTTCTGCGCGAGCTGCAGCCGGATTGGGAGGTGCTCGAGGCCGGTGACGGCCAGGCCGCCGTCGACTGCGCGGGCGAGTTCCAGCCCAGCCTGGTCACCCTGGACGTGAACATGCCGGTGATGGACGGCTTCGAGGCCGCCGAGCGCCTGCGCACGCTGCTGCCCGCCGCCACCCTGGTGCTGCTCACCGCCAACGTGCAGTCGGCCAGCAAGGCGCGTGCCGAGGCGCTGGGGGTGCACTTCCTCGGCAAGCCGATCACCGAAGCCGTGGTGCGCCAGGCGCTGGCGCTGTGGGAGGCCGACCATGGCTGAGCTTTCCGCACTCCAGCTCGACGCGCTCGGCGAGCTGTTCAACATCAGCGTGGGGCGTGCAGCCTCCGCGCTCAGCGACCTCACCGGTGAGGCGGTAAGCATGAGCGTGCCGCTGGTGCACCTGTTGAGCCCGCCCAAGCTGGTGGAGCTGATCGATCCGGATCGTTCGCGGCGGCTGACAAGCGTGAGCCAGGTGTTCTCGGGCAGCTTCTCGGGTCGCGCCCTGCTCATGTTCCCGGGCGATGCCAGCCTGGAGGTGGTTCGGATGATGCTGGGCACCCAGGTGCCCCTGGAACAGCTCACCGAGATGGAGCAGGACGCGATGTGCGAGATCGGCAACATCATCCTCAACACCTGCTTCTCGACCATCGCCGACATGCTGGGCGAGCGCTTCGACTGCGGGCTGCCGCGTTTCGAGATCGCCGCCACCGAGGAGTTGCTCGAAGCCAGCGAAAGCGGGCATGTGCTTTTCGTGCAGATCCAGCTGGGGCTGGAGCAGCGCGACATCGAGGGATTCGTCGCCTTCATCCTGCGCGGTTCGTCGCTGGCGCACCTGCGCTCCGCGCTGGGTCGTTTCCTGGGCGGCGCTGCATGAGTCGGGACCCCGAGGGCCTGTGTGGCGCGGTGCTCGAGCGCCTAGGTAGTGGCGTGCTGGTTGTGGATGTGCAGCTCGTGGTGCGCTACCTGAACCCGTGGCTGGCCGCGGCGCTCGGGCCGCTCGCGGAAGGCCTGCAGGGGCGTTGCCTCGCCGAGGCCTTGCCCGAGCTCGCGGACGGACGTCTGCTCGGGGCGGTGCGGCAGGCACTGGATGCCAGCCTGCCCTCGGTGCTGTCGCCGGGCCTCAATCGCCGCCCTCTTCCGCTGTATGGCGAAGCTGCAGGGGGCGTCGCGCGGCCGCTTGCGCAATCGGTGCAGGTGCAGCCCTTGAGCCTATCGGGCGAGCGCTTCTGTCTGGTCACCGTGGCCGACGTCAGCGCAATGATGCGGCGCGAGGGCCTGCTGCGCGAGCAGGCCCAGCGGCTCAGCTCGCTGTCCCTGACCGATGAGCTCACCGGCATCCCCAATCGCCGCCGTTTGAACCAGTTCCTGGAGGCTGAACTGCCTCGCGCGCAGCGCGCTGCCGCCCCGCTGGCGGTGATCCTGCTCGATATCGATCACTTCAAGGCCTACAACGACACGTTGGGTCACATCGCCGGCGATGCCTGCCTGGTCGAGGTGGTGGATGCGCTGGTTGCGCAGGTGCGCCATCCGGGCGATCTGCTGGCCCGCTACGGTGGTGAGGAGTTCTGCGTGGTGCTGGGCGGGCAGGGCGCCGATCAGGCTGCCGTGGCCGCCGAGCGTCTGCGCGCCTGCGTCGAGTCGCTGCGCCTGCCCCATCCGGACAGCAGCGTGGGGCCTCACGTCACCATCAGCCTCGGCGCGGCCGTGCTGGAAGCGGGGCGACGCAGCAGCGCCACGGCGCTGCTGCTCAAGGCCGACCGCGCCTTGTTCGAGGCCAAGCAGGGCGGCCGCAACCGCTGGGTGGTTCAGGGAAAGACCGACAGCATGTGAAACACCGCCCGCCTGCTGCAGCCGCCGCAGGATCGGGTAGCGGTGGCGGGCTGCGCGAACCCTGCGCTCATCTGGTCGGCCAGATTCCTGCCCATTCGCCTGCCGCGCAATGCCACGAGCGCCCGGCGACGCCCTCGCTGCGGCGTCAGGGCGCTCTCACACGCTCCGATCGTTTGCTTGCGCGCGACGCCCCGGCCTGTCGTGACAACACCGCCAGCTTGCGTTGTTGTCGGGTGGATGCAGCCACGCCAGATCGCTCGCTCGCCCCGAGGCAGGCGATGTGTCAGCCGCCCGAGGGGCGTTCCGCCAGCTCCAGCTCGATCTGGAAAGGCACGCCGGCGCGCAGCCCCGCCACGCTGACGCTGGCGCCGGGCGCGAGTGCTGCTTCGCGCAGGCGCAGGCCGGCGTGGTCAATGATCGGCGCGCCGTTGAATTCGAGCAGCACGTCGCCGGGGCGAAGTCCGGCCGCATGGGCCGGGCCGACGGGATAGACCCGGGTCAGCGCCACGCCGCGCGGGCCATCGAAGTTGAGCGAGCCGGGCAGCAGCGGCGCGTCGCCGTACTCCGCGCCGATCCAGCCGCGGATCACCTTGCCGTGCAGGCGGATCTCCTGCAGCACATGCGCGGCGGTGCGAATGGGAATGGCGAAGCCAATGCCCTCCGCGCCATGGATCCGGCCGAGCACGAAGGTGTTGATGCCGATCAGCTGGCCGCGGGCATCGATCAGCGCCCCGCCGCTGTTGCCCTCGTTGATCGCGGCATCGGTCTGGATGAAGTCCTCGGCCAGCGCCTGCGCCACCTGGCTGCGGGCCAGCCCGGAGACGATGCCCTGGGTCACGGTCTGGTTCAGGCCGAAGGGGTTGCCGATCGCCAGCACCACGTCGCCCACCCGGCTCTGCAGCTGGGGATCCAGCGCCAGCGCCGGCAGGCCGCTGCCCTCGACCTTGAGCACCGCCAGATCGGTTTCGGCGTCGCTACCCACCACGCGGGCCTCGGTTACGCGGCCGTCCCAGAGCACCAGCCGGATCTGTTCGGCGCCCTGGATGACGTGGTGGTTGGTCAGGACATACCCGTCTTCGCTGACGATGACGCCAGACCCGAGCGCACGCGCCAGCCGGGTCCGGGTGGGGCCAAGGGTGACGCCGGAAAAGCGCTGCAGGCTGGGATCCGGCAGCATCAGGAGGCGCTCTGTGATGACCCGATCCGCATAGATGCTGACCACCGCCGGAGTCGCCCGTTGGACGGCATCGGCGTAGCTCAGTGCGAGCGGGCTGGCGGGCGCCGTCGTGCCGCCGCCGCGGATGCGCTCTGCGAGCCCGGGGGCCAGATGCAGCAGCAGGAAGGCGCAGGCGAGGCCCACGATCACGCTTTGCACGAGGAAAGAAAGAAGGCTGCGGGGGCGCTGCATGGGGTCGGTAGGCTGCACGGGGCCGTCATTGTGCCCTGCGCGACGGCCTCGGGGCGCTGCGTGGTGCCGCGCTTGCGTTGTCCGGGGGTTTGGGCTTCCGCTACACTACGCTGCTTTGGCGGGCCGCAGATGCGGCGACTGCCCGGATTCCCAGCGTATTGTTCGGAGAGCCGAATGGCTAACCAAGACGTCAACCCAGGTCGCCGCCGCTTCCTCACCGCCACCACCGCCGTGGTTGGCGCGGGTGGCGCGATGGTCGCAGCCGTGCCTTTCATCGCCTCCTGGCAGCCCAGCGCCCGCGCCGAGCTTGCCGGCGCTCCGGTCACCGAGAATTTCGCGCGCCTGGAACCCGGCCAGCGTATGACCGTGACCTGGCGCGGCCAGCCGGTCTTCATCATCCGGCGCACTCCCCAGCAGCTCGACCTGCTGGCCTCCCAGGATTCGCGTCTGCGCGACCCCTCGTCCGACAACCTGGACCAGCAGCCAGCCTACGCGCGCAACCCGCACCGCTCGGTCAAGCCCGAGCTGCTGGTGCTGGTCGGCCTCTGCACGCATTTGGGCTGCGTTCCGCTGTTCCGCCCCGAGGTTGAGGCCCAGCCTTTCGACAGTGAATGGAAGGGCGGCTTCTACTGCCCCTGCCACAACTCGCGGTTCGACATGGCCGGCCGCGTCTACGCTGGCGTGCCGGCCCCGACCAACCTGGCCGTACCGCCCTATCGTTTTGTCGACGACGGCACGCTGATGATTGGCGTAGATCCTGAAGGAGCTGCCTGATGTCCAGCACGATTAACCGCACCGTCGACTCCGTCACCCAGTGGGTGGACGAGCGCGCCCCCGGCCTCAAGGGGGCCTACAACAAGCACATCGGCCAGTACTACGCGCCGAAGAATTTCAACGTCTGGTACTACTTCGGCTCGCTTGCGATGCTGGTGCTGGTCAACCAGATCGTCACCGGCATCTGGTTGACGATGAACTACAAGCCGTCCGCGACCGAGGCTTTCGCCTCGGTCGAGTACATCATGCGTGACGTGCCCTGGGGCTGGCTGATCCGCTACATGCACAGCACCGGCGCGTCGCTGTTCTTCGTGGTGGTGTACCTCCACATGTTCCGCGGGCTGGCCTATGGCAGCTCGCAGAAGCCCCGCGAGCTGGTGTGGGTGATCGGCGTCGCCATCTTCCTGGTGCTGATGGCCGAGGCCTTCCTCGGCTACGTGCTGCCCTGGGGCCAGATGAGCTACCACGGCGCCCAGGTGATCATCAATCTGTTCGGTGCGGTGCCGCTTATCGGCAACGAGCTGACCGAGTGGATCCGCGGTGACTTCCTGGTCTCGGACGCAACCCTGAACCGGTTCTTCGCGCTGCACGTCATCGCGCTTCCGCTGGTGCTTCTGCTGCTGGTGGTGCTGCACTTGGGCGCGCTGCACGAGGTCGGGTCCAACAACCCGGACGGCGTCGACATCAAGAAGGTGAAGGGCGCGGACGGCAAGCCGCTGGACGGCATCCCCTTCCACCCCTACTACACGGTCAAGGATCTGTTTGGCGCGAGCTTCTTCCTGACCATCGCGGCCTTCATCATCTTCTTTGCACCCACCTTCGGAAATCTCTTCCTCGAGTACGACAACTTCGTGCCGGCCAACCCGATGGTGACGCCCGACCACATCAAGCCGGTCTGGTACTTCACTCCGTACTACGCCATGTTGCGCGCCGTGCCCGACAAGCTGATGGGCGTGGTCATCATGGGTGGCGCGGTGCTCATCCTGTTCCTGCTGCCCTGGCTTGACCGCAGTCCGGTGCGCTCGATCCGCTACCGTGGTCCGCTGTCGAAGCTGCTGCTGGGGATCTTCGTGATCGGCTTCCTCATTCTCGGCTGGCTGGGCCTGCAGTCCGGGTCGGCGATGCAGACCCTGATGGCGCAGATCTTCACGTTCTACTACTTCGCCTTCTTCATCACCATGCCGCTGTGGACCCGCTGGGACTCCTACAAGCCGGTGCCCGAACGGGTGACGACCCATGATTGACCGCCTGCTGCTGGCAGCCCTGCTGGCCCTCGCTTCGTTCGGCTCCTCGACGGCCATGGCCGCGGGCAAGGTCCAGCTGGAGCCCTCCTACGTGAACATCAGCGATCGCGCTTCCCTGCAGCGTGGCGCCGCCCTGTTCATGAACTACTGTGCCGGCTGTCACTCCCTCGGTTTCCAGCGCTACTCGCGAACCGCTCGGGACCTCGGCCTGAGCGAGGAGCAGGTGATGACTTACCTGAACTTCGCCGGCACCGCCTTTGGCGGGCACATGCTGTCCGCCATGGATCCGGACGACGGAGCCGCCTGGTTCGGCGGCAAGGCACCACCGGACCTGACGCTGACGGCGCGCGCCAAGGCTGGCGGCCCGGACTGGACCTACACCTTCCTCAAGTCCTTCTACGTGGACGAGACGCGCCCGGCGGGCTGGAACAACACCGTCCTGGCCGGCTCCAGCATGCCCAACGTGCTGTGGAACCTGCAGGGCATCCAGCGTCCGATCTTCGAAGGCGAGGGCATCGATGCCCGCGTTGCAGCGTTCCAGCTGGCGCCGGCGGGTAGCCAGACCGAGGCGGAGTTCGAGCAGACCATCCGCGATATCACCGCTTTCCTGACCTATGCGGCAGAGCCGGCCGCACTCAAGCGCGAAGCGCTGGGCGTGTGGGTTATCCTCTTCCTCACGGTCTTCACGATGCTCGCCTGGTTGCTCAAGCAGGAATACTGGCGCGACGTGCACTGACGACCGTACGGGGGCCGGCGCGCAACCCGCGCCGGCCTGACCCTAATCGAGGGGACGGGGAGAGTCGGGATGGCATCGAGTTCGCGTCTGCGCAATGCGCTGACCCTGTTTTCGGCACGGGATTGCGCCACCTGCCACCGGATACGGCTGGTATTGGCGGCCAAGGGTGTGAGCTACGAGCTGGTGCCCGTCGATCCGGATGTTCCGCCCGAGGACCTGCTCGAGCTCAACCCCACCCTAAGTCTCCCGACCCTTGCCGAACGCGATCTCGTGCTCTATTCGGCGGCCGTGCTGAGCGAGTACATCGACGAGCGCTACCCGCATCCGCCGCTGATGCCCATCGACCCGCTCTCACGTGCACGCCTGCGGCTGGCGATGTCGCGGCTTGAGGAAGAATGGGTGCCCGAGCTCGAGGCCATCGCCTCGGGGTCGAAATCCGAGTCGGAAGCCGCACGCAAGCGTATGCGCGAACTTGTCCTGGCTTCCCTGCCCCTGTTCAAGGCCTCGCGCTTTTTTCTCAACACCGAGCTCTCGCTGGCGGATTGCGCGCTTGCGCCGATCCTGTGGCGTCTGCCTGCGGCCGGCATCGACCTCGCCCGCGAGGCCAAGCCGATCGAAGATTATGCCCAGCGGATCTTCCGCAGCCCGATCTTCGCGCGCAGTCTGACGCAGGAGGAGCGCCACTACAGGGAACTCCCCGCATGAGTGATGCCGGAAATCCGCGCACGAGCTCCAATCGCCCCTATCTGCTGCGGGCCATTTACGACTGGATCAGCGACAACGGGCTCACCCCGTATCTGCTGGTCGACGCTTCGTTCGCCGGGGTGCAGGTGCCGCCTGCTTCCATCAAGGATGGCAAGGTGGTGCTCAACATCGCTACCCGCGCGGTCGATGCGCTGGAGCTGGGTAATGCACAGGTGCGCTTCCTTGCCCGATTTGGCGGTGTCAGCCAGGCGATCCACCTGCCGCTGCCGGCGATCGAAGCGATCTACGCCCAGGAAACCGGCCAGGGAATGATGCTTCCGCCCGACGATCCGGCCACGACTGCCGAGGCGATCGAGCCCGAGCCTGAGAGTTCGGCGCAGGCGGCACCGCCACGCCGTGGCAACCATCTGCGCATCATCAAGTAGCGGCCACACGCGAGCGCCGGGCTGGGCCAAGCGGGTTCGCGGTGGGTCAGCCCCAGCTGCCGAAGCTGCGCAAGGGAAGCTGCGCTGGCGACACGGGCTCGACGGCGACCGGGGCGGGCGGATCCGGCGCAGTGATCCACTGCAGCTTCAAGCCCAGCAGCGCCAAGCCTCCGCTCATGCGATCGCTGCCGTCGCGGGAATAGTCGAAACGATACTGCCTGAGCACGCGAAGCCGGCCGCTTTCGTCGCGGCGTACGCCCATTTTGACCAGCGCCACCGTGTGGTCGAGAAGTTGGACCCCGGCCTGTTCGCAGGCGCGGGCGCCATGCTGGCGAGCCAATTCGGCGGCATCGCGGGCGCGCATCCACGCGTACAGGCCGAGCCCGAAACACACCAGCAGAAGCAAGGCGATATCCATCCAGCAAGTGTGGGGCGTGTTTCCGGCTTGGACAAGCGCCGAGCGTCGGCGACAGCCGCCGCCGCCGCTGGCGCGGGCGGGTTCCTCGCTGTCAGGGCGGAGGCATGGATCGCTTCTCGATCCAGGCGCGCTACGGCCTGTCGCCGGACGTCGAACGTGCGATGCGCCACAGGCACCAATTGCAACTGAATGTAAGCTCGCCGGGACAGGGCCGCCGGCGTTCAACCGCTCGTGCGGGATGAAGCAGCACCCGAGGGAGGTATCCGTGTCGATCCGGGATATCGAGGGCTATCGCATCGAGGCGCTGTTCGCCGAGGGTCCGGGCTGGCAGCTGCTCAAGGCTCGTCGCCAGCACGGGGACGCGCCATTGCTGCTGTTGTTGCCCGAGGCGGCGGGCGCGCAGGCACGGGTACTGCTGCGCGCGCACGCCAGCCTGCGCCATTCCGGGATCGCCGCCGTGCTCGACATCGGTGAGACCCGCCAAGGGGGGCTCTATGCGGCGCTTGATGCTTCGCCGGGCGTGGGTCTGGCTGCGGCCTTCCGGCAGGGAATGGACCTCGATCAAGCCTGCGAGCTGATCCGCAGACTGCTGGGCGCGGTGGCCTATCTGATCCAGCGCGGCGCGCCCGCACCCGACCTGGAGCCGGATTCGATCGTGTTGAACGCGCGCGGCCGGCCGCTGCTGGTGCGGCTTGTGGGCCCCTCTTCGGTATCCGCCCAGCCGCGTCTGATCGAGCGGCTGGGCCGACACTTCCACGAGGCCCTGACCGGGATCGACCCTGATCCGGAGCGCTGGCCTCCTGTGCTCCCCGACTATTTGACGCGCTGGCAGCCACTGATCGACGGTTGCCTGGGGCCGCAACGCCTGCAGAGCATTGCGGCCGTCCAGGCCGCGCTGGATCGGCTGGAAGGGCGCGCGTCCGCCGTCGCTGCTGGCGCTGCACACGAGCCAACGCCAGCGCCAACGCTACCGGCTGCCGCTGGGGCTTCAGCTTCTGCGACTCAGGCGCCACAGCCTGCGCCGGCAGCCGCTGCCGGGCTGCGCGACAGCGTCGCCGCCGAGGCCGGCGCGGCGCCGGTATCGGCGGCTGCAGGGTCGGCTACGCGACCATCGGGCCTGCCCCGCTCGGCCGATCGGGACCCGGCGGCGGAGCCGCTCGAAGGGCGCGCCCCGGTCGCGCCGGCGGCGCGGACGCCACCGATCAATCCAGACAAGGACGCCGCTGCGCTGCCGCCGCACCTGCGTCACACCGGGCCGTCGAGGGCGCTGCCGCCCGAACCTGGGCGGATACCGTCCCCGGCGCCGGCGGCACCGGGCGGATCGCCCCTGCGCGACTGGCGCCGCCCCTGGCCCTTTGTGCTGGCCGGCCTCGGCATGGTCCTGCTCGCCGGGCTGGTGGGCTACCTGCGCGTCGCGGGCGATACGGCGGACATGCTGCCGCTGGCAGCGAGCGAACCTGTCTCCACCGCACCGGCTCCCGCGGCCCAGGCCGCGCCGGTCACGCGCCCCACCACTTTCCTGGACCTCATGCAGGCCGCCGAGCCCGATGTGGTCGAGCGGACGACCCTGGACGTCGCGGAGTTGGCGACCGTGGAGGATCCGCTGCCCGCATTCATCCTGATGGCACGCACCAATCTGGAGGCCGGCCGGCTGGTGGAGCCACCCATCCGCAATGCGCTGGAGCGCTTCCTGCAGGCGCTGAGTATCGAGCCCGGCAACCGTGAGGCCCAGGCCGGGCTGCTGGACACCGCTCGCCGCTGCCTGCAGGCGGATACGGGCGAGGATGTGAGCGCCCTGCTGCAGCGCTTCGCCTGCGCCGAGCGGGTCGCGGCCGCACACCCGGCCGCGCTGGTGGTGCGCGAGGACATCGCGCGGCTGCGCACGGCCGCCATCCAGACGCGACTCGGACCTGCCCGCGAGGCCTTGGCCGGCTGGCGCAGCGCGCGTGCCGCGGATTTGTTCGATCAGGTGCTGGCACTGGATCCGCAGCTGGGCGAGGCGCGCGCGGGCGCGGACGAAGCCCGCCGTCAGGGGCAGCCGGGCTACAGCTTCCGCGATCCGCTGGGCAACGGTGGCCGCGGTCCCGAGTTGCGGGTGGCCGCCGGCTTGGCTTGGGCCCGTCAGGAAACCACGGTAGCGGAGTTCAGCCGCTACTGGCAGGCGGCAGGGCAGGCGCGCTTTGGCGGCGCCCTGCCCAGCTGCAGGGACCGCGAGTCGCTGCTTCGCAGTTCGCGGCGTCGCACGTGGCAGCAGCCCGAACAGACGCAGACGGATCGACATCCGGTGATCTGCGTCAGTGCAGCGATGGCCGACCACTACGTCGAATGGCTGTCCCTGCAGACCGGCCACGCCTATCGCCTGCCGCGGCGGATCGAGTGGGAGGCGCTGGCCGGAAACGTGCCGCTGGACTGCACCGCCAACTTGCGCGACGAGGCCGCGGCAGCGGCCTGGAACGCGCGTGAGGCCCTGGCCTGCAGTGACGGCCATGCCCATGCCGGTCCGGGCGGCAGCCTGCCCGCGGGGCCGGCAGGGCTGTACGACTTGTGGGGAAACGTCGCCGAGTGGCTTGCCGATTGCGTGGCGTCCAACTGCCGGGAGCGCTTGGCCGCCGGCGGCAGCTGGTTCAGCAGCCGCACCGAAACGGGTGTCCGTGGCTTTGCAGCCGAGTCCGGCTTCACTACCATCGGCTTCCGGGTGGTGCGTGAACTGCCCGACGCGGCCACGCAGGCGTTGCCGGATCAGATTTCCACGCAGCAGTAGCTGGCCTGGGGCGTTCGCGTCCGCAGGCCCGGTCCACCCTTGCCGCACCGCTGCAGTGCCCTGGTGCGCTGCCCGCTCCGCACCGCTTTCGAGGTGAATGATGAAGCTGATTTTCCCCAACGGCGAGCATGGCGCAGTCCTGCTGGGTGAGGGCGCCAACCGCCTCGGCAGCGCCGAGCTCGCCCTGATCCGGCTGCAGTCCGAGGGCGTACGGCCTGAGCACTGCAGCCTTGAGCTTTCCGAGTCCGCGCTCAGCCTGCGCCTGTTTGATGGCGCCGCAGTCACCGTCAATGGCCAAGCCGCCAGCGACGGCCAGGTCCTGAAGCCGGGCGATCAGATCGGTTTCGGCCCCGTGCAGGCGCGGCTGGTGGCGGTCGAGCGCGTGTCCGAAGCGCCTGCGCCCAAGCGTCCGCAGGTGGACGACACCGGCGCCACCCGCGTGCGCGCCGCGCTGCCAAAGTACGTCCTGCGAGGCGTGTCGGGTGCGGCTTTCGGCAAGACCTACGCCGTCGCCTCGGCGCAGGTGATCGGCCGCCACCACGAGTGCGACATCGCGATTGCAAGCGAAGAGATCTCGCGTCGCCACGCTCAGGTCAAGCCGTCCACCGATGGCTTGATGGTGGAGGACCTTGGATCCTCCAATGGCACCTACATCAACGGCCAGCGAGTGCAGAGCGGGCTGCTCAGGAACGGGGACGAGCTGCGCCTGGATGCGATCCGCTTCATGCTGGTGGTGCCTGGGCAGGAGATCCCAAAGACGTCCGCTTCGGCGCCGGCGGCCAGGGGAGATTCCGGCCGCCGCGCGGCGGTGGCTGCCGCGATCGTGGCAGCGGTGATCCTGGTGGGCGTGGTTGCGCTGTTCGCCTTGCGTTGAGTGTCTGTGGATTGCTCAATCTGCCAGCCCGGCGACGGATAGCCGGGCTGGCAGCGGTCGTCCAAGGTTGATTGGCGATCCGGGCCCAGCACCGGCGCCGCCGAGCTGCGGCGGAGCACGTCGCCGCGGATGCCGGGCTTGCGCCCGGCAGACGCTGCAGGAATCAGGTTTTTGAAAGGCTGCGCGCCTGCCCAGGCCGGCAGCTTTCGCGCTCGCGGTAAGCCGGTTCAAGCCTCAGGGTCGACGCCTGGCCGGCGACGCGCCTGCGTGAACAGGCTCCAGCCCTGGCGGCTCAGGGCGCGCTGAGCGGTCAGGCTGATATCGCCTGTCACCACCAGGCTGCGCTGCGGGTGGTCCCACAGCCCCGGCTGTTCGAACCAGCGTGCGGCGCCCTCCGTCCAGCTCAGCAGGTCCACCGGCAGCGCGAATATCCGCTCGCCGTCCGCGCTGTCGTAGGCCAACAGGGCGCCGACACCGGCGAGGCGGCCGCCGGAAGCCCGCGCGCCGAGATGATCCACCAGCAGCTGCAGGGTGTTGACGACGAACCGGGCCTCGACTTCGTTGCCGGCCATCAGCGCGAATTCGAGAACATGCTCCGCGCCCGCGGACGGATCAAGCTGCCCCAGCAGGTCGACCAGGCGGGTCTGCAGGCTTGGCGAGAGCCGGCTGAACTGCAGGAGGTCGTAGCGCAAATCCTCGCCGGGCACGAATCGCATCAGGCGCTCGCTGTTGCGCGCGCGCAGGTCTTCCGGCGGCAGTTCAAGCACCAGCCGGTTGATGTCGGTGGCGGTGGAAAGCACGGCGCCGCTGATCGGGTCGAGCAGCCCGAGGGTCTGATCGATGCCGAGACGCCCGGCGGTGGCGGCCCAGGCGAGGCGATCCAGACGCTCGCGGATCAGTGGATTGCCGGTGTAGGGATCGACCCCAAGGCGCGCGCTGAGCTCGCGACGGGCCCGGCCATAGCCGGCCTCGCTGCGGGCGAGCCGCACGACTTCGTCGCCGACGTCGCCGAACCAGTTGTCCTCGGTGTCGCCGCGCGGCACGCGCGCCGCGGTCATCGGGGCGTCCGCGCCTGCGAACGGCGAGCCTTCATGGCTGATCCGCTGGTCGGCGCGTGCGCTGAGCCGCCGGGCGCGCTCGCCGACCCGGCCGATGCGCTCGCTGAAGTAGCGGAACACCCCCTGCGGCAGTCCGATCACCGCCTCGCCGGGGCGCTGCGCCACCGCGGCAACCGCGCGCAGCGGCGCCATCGCGGCATCGGCGCCGGAGCGCAGCAGGGCCGCGCTGACCGACTCCGCGTGCAGGGCCTCCAGCGCAGTCATCTCGTCGATGCGTTGTTCCAGCATGTCGAGCCCCTGCGCCAGCAGCACGCCGTGCGCCGTCTCGATCTTGAACTGGTACAGGAAGCCATGCGCCTGCGCTTCCGGCTGCACCCGGAAGCCCGGGCCCGCCAGAAGGGCCGGTGGCGCCAGCTCCGCCGCCCGCAGCCTCGGCTCGGCTTCGATATCCGGCAGTGCGCCGGTGGTCGGCTTGCTGATGGCGGGGCTTGGCTCGGGCGCCAGAAAGGGATCCCGGAATCCCTGGTCCGCAGCGGCCAGCACGCCGGCGCAGCAGGCCCCGATCAAAGCGGCTGCCAGGCGGTTCCGGCGCCTCCACGGGGCGGAGCGATCATTCACCGTGGCCTAGCTCCAGCTGCAGACGACTTTGCCGCAGTTGCCAGCCTCCATCAGGTCGAATCCGCGCTGGAAATCGTCGATGTGGATCTGGTGGGTGAGGACCTTCTGCAGCGGGAAGCCGCTCAGCACCATCTGCGTCATCTTGTACCAGGTCTCGTACATCTTGCGGCCGTAGATGCCCTGCACCGTAAGGCCCTTGAAGATGATGCGGTCCCAGTCGATGCCGGCGCCCTTGGGCAGGATGCCGAGCAGGGCGATCTTGCCGCCGTGGTACATGCAGTCGAGCATGTCGTTGAAGGCATGCGCGTTGCCGCTCATCTCAAGGCCGACGTCGAAGCCTTCCATGTGCAGATCCGACATGACTTCCTTCAGCGAAGTCTTCGCCACGTTCACCACCCGAGTGGCGCCCATGTCGGCAGCCAGCTTCAGGCGGAAGTCGTTGACGTCGGTCACCACCACATTGCGCGCGCCGATGTGCTTGCAGATGCCGGCGGCGATGATGCCGATCGGGCCGGCGCCGGTGATCAGCACGTCTTCGCCGATCACATCGAACT
This sequence comes from Aquimonas sp., assembly GCA_022241605.1. Taxonomy (GTDB): domain Bacteria; phylum Pseudomonadota; class Gammaproteobacteria; order Xanthomonadales; family Xanthomonadaceae; genus Aquimonas. Next base: position 38,296 of record JAKOMQ010000010.1, read on the forward strand.
CCAGCGCACAGTGCGCGGCGTTGCCGTAGGGGTCGAAGAAAGCCGCCAGCTCGCTGGGAATCTGGTCGTGGATCGGCCACAGGTTGGACGCCGGCACCGCGATGTACTCGGCAAAGGCGCCATGGCGATTGACGCCAATGCCCACCGTGTACGGGCACAGGTGCTGGCGGCCGGCGCGGCAGTTGCGGCAGACGCCGCAGACGATGTGGCCCTCGGCCGAGACGCGCTGGCCGACCGTGTAGCCGGTCACCGCGCTGCCCAGCTCGGCGATGCGGCCGACGAACTCGTGGCCGATGACCAGGCCCGGCTTGATGGTGCGCTGGCTCCACTCGTCCCATTTGTAGATGTGCAGGTCGGTGCCGCAGATCGCGGTCTTCTCCAGCTTGACCAGCACCTCGTTGGGGCCGATCTGCGGCATCGGGACTTCCTCCATCCAGATGCCCTTGCCGGCTTCGCGCTTGACCAGGGCCTTCATCATCATCGACATCGGAGCAGTCCTCTCAGGACGGGGCATCGTGGCTGCGAAGTATAGATTCCACGCGCCGACCTGCCGCGGGCGGCTATGCTGCGCGTTCAGCAAACACATCCCCTACGGCGGCGAATGGATCTGCAAACCTGGCTGGAGCGCCTGCTTCAGCTGCACCCCAAGGACATCGAACTCGGCCTCGACCGGGTCCGCCCGGTCGCGGAGACGCTGGGTGTGTTGCGCCCGGCGCGTCGGGTGGTCACCGTGGCGGGCACCAATGGCAAGGGCTCGACCGTGGCCATGCTGGAGTCGGCCGCAGTGGCCGCCGGCTGGAAGGTCGGCGCCTACACCTCGCCGCATCTGCAGCGCTACAACGAGCGTGTGCGGGTGCAGGGCGTCGAGGCCAGCGATGCCGAGCTGGTCGAGGCCTTCGAGGCGGTCGACGCCGCGCGCGGCGAGGTTCCGCTGACCTATTTCGAGTTCGGCACGCTGGCGGCGCTGTGGCTGTTCCGCCGCACGCGGCTGGACCTGGTGGTGCTCGAGGTCGGCATGGGCGGGCGGCTGGATGCGGTCAACCTCGTCGATGCCGATATCGCCATCCTCACCACGGTCGATCTGGATCACCAGCACTGGCTGGGGCCGGACCGCGAGGCCATCGGCCGTGAGAAGGCCGGGATCTTCCGCCCCGGTCGGCCGGCCTTGATCGGCGAGCGCGAGCCTCCGGCCAGCGTGCTTGAGTTCGCCGCCGGGCTCGGTGCGCGTCTGGAGCGCCGTGGCTTCCACTTCGACCTGCGCGACCGCGGCGCCCGTCTGCGCTATCACGACGTGCAGGGTGAGCTGGAAATGCCGAGGCCGCTGCTGGCGGCGCCGGCCCAGCTCGACAATGCTGCGGTGGCGGTGCGCGCCCTGCGCCTGCTGCGCATGCCGGCTGCGGCGATTGCCCGCGGGGTGGCTTCTGCCGCACCCGCCGGCCGTCTGCAGCGCCTGCCGGGCGTTCCGGAGGTGGTGCTCGATGTCGCCCACAACCCGCAGGCGACGGCGCAGCTCGCGGCATGGCTGGATATCCAGGGTGGCAGCACGCGAGCGGTGTTCGCCGCGCTCGCCGACAAGGACGTTCAGGGCATCGCGAGCGAGCTCGAAGGACGCATCGCAGGCTGGCACCTTGCAGGATTGGACGGCCCGCGCGGGCAGAGCTGCGAGGCCTTGGCCGAACGGGTGCGCGCGGCACTGCCCGACGCCGTGCCCAGCCTGCATGCGGACGTGCCGTCTGCGCTGGAGGCTGCCCTGTCGGCGGCTGCGGAAACCGGGCAGCGGGTGCTGGTGTTCGGCTCCTTCCAGACCGTGGGTGCTGCATTGGCCGTGCTCGGCCGGATCGGTCGCGTGCTCGGCCCGTGATCGTCAACTGCATCCACTACCGCGCTGACGGCCAGCACGGCCCGATCGACTTCACTGAAGTGCCGGCTGCGCTGCAGTCGGAGGACGGTTTCATCTGGGTGGGCCTGGTCGAACCGGACGAGGCCCTGATGCGCGAGATGCAGCGTGCTTTCTGCCTCCACGAGCTGGCTATCGAGGACGCCCACAAGGCACACCAGCGGCCCAAGGCCGAGCTCTACGAGGATGTTCTGTTCATCGCGGTCCACACCGCCCACCTCGCCCATGAGAAGGTCAGTTTTGGCGAGACCCACGCGTTCCTCGGCCGGCGCTTCCTGGTCACTGTCCGCCACGCCAGCGAGGTGTCCTACGCCGCCGCCCGCGCCCGCTGCGAGCGCGAACCCGCGCGGCTGGCCAATGGGCCCAGCTTTGGCCTGTATGCGGTGCTGGACCAGATCGTCGACCAGTACTTCCCGGTGGTGGACGGCTTCCGTGAGGCGCTGGAAGAGCTCGAACAGGAAATCTTCAGTGAGGACTACCGGCGCGACACCATCCGCCGGCTCTACCAGCTCAAGCACGAGTTGAGCCGTTTGCGGCTGGCGGTGGCGCCGCTGCAGGATCTGCTGTCGCCATTGGTCCGGCTGTACCCGGAGCTGATCCATCCGCAGACCCGGCTGTATTACCGCGACGTGCTGGATCACGCGCGCCGCATCGATGCCTCCACTGACACCCTGCGCGAAATGCTGACCGCAGCGATGAGCGTCAACCTTGCGCTGGTGACGATGGCCCAGGGTGAGGTGGTCAAGCGCCTGGCCGGCTGGGCCGCGCTGCTGGCGGTGCCCACCTTGATCACCGGCTGGTACGGGATGAACTTCGAGTCGATGCCGGAGCTGGCGACGCGCTTCGGCTATCCCGGCGTCATGGGCCTGACCCTCGTGGCCTGCCTGCTGTTGTACCGCCGGCTCAAGCGGGCACGCTGGCTGTGATGCCCTGCCCGTGGGCCTCGCATGCTCCTGAAGCGCCGGCAACCGCCGCCATGCACTTGCCGGGGGCGGCGTGTATCATGCGCCCCCGCCTCAAACATCCATCCATCCGTATACAAGGATAGACCGCCGATGAGCAGCTACCTCTTCACCTCCGAGTCGGTGTCCGAAGGCCACCCGGACAAGGTCGCCGACCAGATCTCCGACGCCGTGCTGGACGCGATCCTTGCCAAGGACAAGCGCGCACGTGTGGCCTGCGAGACCATGGTCAAGACCGGCGTCGCCATCGTCGCCGGCGAGATCACCACAGAGGCCTGGATCGACCTTGAGGCGCTCACCCGCAAGGTGATCCTGGACATCGGCTACAACAGCTCGGAGGTCGGCTTCGACGGCGCCACCTGCGGCGTGCTGAACCTGATCGGCAAGCAGTCGCCCGACATCAACCAGGGCGTCGACCGCAAGAACCCGGAAGAGCAGGGCGCGGGCGATCAGGGCCTGATGTTCGGCTATGCCACCAACGAGACCCGCGAATTCATGCCGGCGGCCATCCACTACTCGCACCGTCTGGTCGAGCAGCAGGCCAAGGTGCGCAAGAAGGGCAAGCTCGGCTGGCTGCGTCCGGACGCCAAGAGTCAGGTCACACTGCGCTACGAGAACGGCAAGGCCGTGGCCATCGATGCGGTGGTGCTTTCGACCCAGCACGATCCGGGCATCAAGCAGAAGGACCTGATCGAGGCCGTGCGCGAGCACATCATCAAGCCCGTGCTGCCCGAGAAGCTGCTGCACCGCGGCACCAAGTTCCACATCAACCCGACCGGCAAGTTCGTGATCGGCGGCCCGGTGGGCGACTGCGGCCTGACCGGCCGCAAGATCATTGTCGACACCTACGGCGGCTGGGCTCGCCACGGTGGCGGCGCGTTCTCCGGCAAGGATCCGTCCAAGGTCGACCGCTCGGCTGCCTATGCGGCGCGCTATGTCGCCAAGAACATCGTGGCCGCGGGCCTGGCTGACCGCTGCGAGGTGCAGGTGAGCTACGCCATCGGCGTGGCCGAGCCGACCTCGATCTCGGTCACCACCTTCGGCACCGGCAAGATCGCCGACGACAAGATCGAAAAGCTGATCCGCAAGCACTTCGACCTGCGCCCCTACGGCATCCTGCAGATGCTGGACCTGGTGCACCCGGTCTACCAGCAGACCGCCGCCTACGGCCACTTCGGCCGCAAGCCGCAGCAGGTCAGCTACATCGATGGCGCCGGCACCAAGCAGACCGCGACGGCCTTCTCCTGGGAGAAGATCGATCGCGCCGAAGCGCTGCGCGCGGATTCCGGCCTGAAGTAATCCCTGGCCGTCCGCTGCATGGCCAACGGGGCGCCTACGGGCGCCCCGTTGCGTTGGGGTGGGCTGTCCTGCCGCCTGCCCGATGCCGCGGCCGCGCCATCCACCACGCCAGTGAAGTCATTGGTACTTGGCGGACAATAGCTGCGAGCCGATTCGTGTGGCTGGCAAGGCGTGACGACGAGTCATGGCAGCGCCATGGCGAGGAGGAGGAGCGCTGGCAGCCTTGCCGAGGGCGCCGCAGATACGTTCGCTCAAGTGCGAATTACTACACTAGACCCCGCGCCGCTCAGCCTTCAGCTGCGGCAGCAGGCGCAGTTCGTCCTTTTCCTCGGCGCTGAGCTGCGCAAGCCCGACCTCGCGCGCCTTGGACTGCAGCTCGCGCTCGCGCTGCTCCAGCGCCAGCAGTTCAAGACCACGCACGGCACCGTCGAAGTCCGCCGCCCAGCCCTCAGGCGGGGCGATCATCTCGGCCACCGCGAGTTTGGTCAGGGCCGGCAGATCCTCGTTGTCGCTGTAGCTTTCCAGAAGCGCACCGGTGCTCACGTCCGGGCGCGTACGGCAGCGCTCCAGCAGGTCCAGTAGCAGGGGCACGCCGGGCTGGTCCAGCCAGGCAAACACGTAGGGCGGCTCAATCCGCTGGGCCAAGGCGGGCTGCTGCAGCAGCAGCTCGATGGCAATCCGCACCAGCGAGCGGCGCGCATTGCGCGGGCGCGCCGCCTGCGGCGTCGGCGCTGTCCGCGCCATGTCCGCGCGGGCTGCAAGGCCGGTCAATTCGGCCAGCTTCTGCCGCATCAGATCGCGGAAAGCACCGTCGGGCATCTGCTCGATCATCGGCCGCGCGCGCTCGGCCAGCCGCGCGCGGCCGTCCAGGCTGTCCATGCGGATGTCGCGGCCGAGCTCCTGAAAGAAGAAGTCCGACAGCGGCATGGCCTGCTGGAGGCGACGGTCGAAGCCCTCGGCGCCCTCGCTGCGCACCACGGTGTCCGGGTCCTCGCCCTCGGGCAGGAACAGGAACCAGGCCTGACGCCCGTCCTTCAGCCGCGGGAGAGTGGATTCCAGCGCCTTCCAGGCGGCCCCACGGCCGGCGCGGTCGCCGTCGAAGCAGAAGTAGACGTCGCCCGAATTGCGGAACAGCAGTTCGGCGTGGTCCGGCGTGGTCGCGGTGCCCAGCGTGGCGACGGCCTGGGTGACGCCGAACTGGAACAGGCTGATCACGTCCATGTAGCCCTCGACCACGATCAGCCGCGGAATGCGCGAATGTGTCTGCCGCACCTGCCACAGGCCGTACAGCTCGCGGCCCTTGCGGAACAGCGGGGTCTCCGGCGAGTTCAGGTACTTGGGGCTGTCGTCGGCGGAGAGCACGCGGCCGCCGAAGGCGATAACCCGGCCGCGGCGGTCGTGGATCGGGAAGATCAGGCGGTCGCGGAACTTGTCGTAGGTGCGGCCGGCGTCGTTCTTCGACAGCAGGCCGACCTTGTCGAGCAGGCCGCGCTGGCGCTCATCGGTGCCCAGCGCGGACAGCAGGCCATCCCAGCCGGCTGGCGCGTGCCCCAGTTCGAATCGAGCCTGGATAGCCGCGTCCACTCCGCGCTTCTGCAGGTAGGCCCTGGCGTTCGCTGACGTCTTCAGCTGCTCGCGGAAGAAGGCGTTGGCTGCACCCGTGGCGGCATACAGCGGGCCAAAATCGTCCTCGCGGCCACGCATGGGCTTGTTCTCGCGCGGCACCTCCATGCCGGCACGCTTGGCCAGCTCATCGACCGCGTCGAGAAACTCCAGCCGGTCGTACTCCATCAGGAACTTGATGGCGGTGCCATGGGCGCCGCAGCCGAAGCAGTGATAGAACTGCTTGGTCGGGCTGACCGTGAAGGAAGGGCTGCGCTCGTCGTGGAAGGGGCAGCATGCCGTGTATTCGCGGCCGGCACGCTTGAGCTTCACGCGCGCGTCGATCAGCTCGACGATATCCGTGCGTGCCAGCAGGCTGTCGATGAAGCTGTCGGGAATGCGGGCCATGGGCGCGCAAGTGTAGGGCAGGGGACGCTCTATACTCAGCGACGTCTTGTCTCGCGTCGGATGTCCACCATGGATGCAGCCCTCAAGCAGCGCCTGATTGGCGCCACCGTGCTGGTGGCGCTGGCCGTGATCTTTTTGCCGATGCTTGTGAGCGGCCCGGAGGCCGAGCGTGAGGCCGCCACCGAGCAGCTCAGCCTCGATCTTCCGGGACGTCCGGATCGCGCGCTGGAGACCCGTGAGCTGCCGGTGCTGCCGACGCCGGCCCCGCTGCCTGCGCCCGGCGAGGGCCCGGAGGTGCTGGCCACTGTCGATACCGCAGCCGAGCAGCGCTTCGACGCGCTCAGCGGCGAGCCGGTGGGCACCACTGTGGCTGATGCCGCCCCAGCGCCAGCTGTCAGCCCTGCGCCCGGCGCGCCTGCAGCGGCCGCGCCCAGCGTGCCCGCTGCTGCTTCGCCGCCGGTCGCTGCGGCTCCGGCGCCCGTGCCTGCAGCGGCTCCGGCGCCGTCCCGTCCCGTTGAACCGGCCGCGCCTCTGCCGGCGGCCACCGCTGGCGGCCAGTTCGCGGTGAACGTGGGCAGCTATGCCAATGCCGCCAATGCCGAAAACCTGCTGCGTCGGCTGCGCGCCGCCAGCATCGCGGCCTACAGCGAGCCGGCCACCCATCAGGGCCGTGCCGTGCAGCGCGTGCGGCTTGGGCCGTTCGCCCAGCGCACCGAGGCCGAGCGCGCGCGCCAGGCGGCGTTGGCCATCCAGCGCGATCTGCCGACCAGCATCATCAGCCTCGACGCAGCGCCCGCGGCCACCCCCGCGGCGCGGCCCAGCGCAGCGGCCAACGCTGGCTTTGCGGTTCAGATCGGTGCCCTGCGCAGCGAGCGTGACGCCCTGGCCCTGCGCGATCGCGCCCGCGGCGCCGGCTTTGTTGCGTTCGTCGAGCAGGTCAACTCCGATTCCGGCCTGCTCTGGCGCGTGCGCGTGGGGCCGGAGCTTGACCGCAGCAGCGCCGAGCGCCGTCGCGGCGAGCTGCGCAGCGCGCTCGGCGTGGAAGGTCTGGTCGTCAGCCATCCCTGATCCACGCAAGCCCTCCCGCCTACATGCTCGGCTGGCCTGACATCGCCCTGCTCGCCATCCTCGGGCTGTCGACCGTGGTCGGCCTGTGGCGGGGCTTCATTGTCGAGGTGATGTCGCTGGCGGTGTGGGTGGCCGCCTTCTGGCTGGCGTTCGCCTATGGCGACGCCGCCGCCCTGCTGTTTGAAGGCGTCGTCGAGGCGCCCTCCGCCCGGATGCTGCTCGGCTACGCGCTGTTGTTCGCCCTGGCGCTGGCGGTCGGCGGGCTCGCCACCTGGCTGATGGGCAAGCTTGTGCGCTCGACCGGCCTGTCCGGTACCGATCGCCTGCTGGGCCTGGTGTTCGGCGCGGCCCGAGGCTATGCGCTGGGCGTGGTGGCGGTGCTGCTGGCCGGTTTCACCGCGCTGCCGGGCGACCCCTGGTGGGAGCAGTCGCGGGTGATTCCGGCTTTCCAGAGTGGGGCGGAGTGGATGCGCAGCCGTCTGCCGGCCGCCGTCGCCGAGCAGGTCAACTTTTCGCCCGTGATCGAACTGGCGCTGCCGCCGGCTTCGGCGCCGGTGAATGCGCAAGCGCCCGGCGACCGGCGATAATGCGGGGCTGCGCGCCCGTCGGCGCGCCCCGCTCCCGAAGGACAGCACCATGTGCGGAATCATCGGCATCGTCGGCACCAGCCCGGTCGCGCCGGCCCTGTATGACGGCCTGACCGTGCTCCAGCACCGCGGCCAGGACGCCGCCGGCATCGCCACCGCCGATGGACTGCGCCTGCGCATGCACAAGGGCAACGGTCTGGTGAAGGATGTCTTCGACGAGCCGCAGATGCTCCTTCTGTCCGGGCGCATCGGTATCGGCCACTGTCGTTACCCCACCGCCGGCTCCGAGGGTTCCGACGAAGCCCAGCCCTTCTATGTCAATTCGCCCTACGGCATCGCGCTGGCCCACAACGGCAACCTGACCAACACCGAAGCCCTGCGCGGGGCGGTGTTCGAGAGCGACCGGCGCCACGTCAACACCGACTCCGACTCCGAGGTGCTGCTCAACGTGTTCGCCCACGAGCTGGCCGAGCAGGGCGCGCTCGGGCCGGAGTCGGTGATCCGTGCGGTCGGCAGCGTGCACGCGCGCTGCCGCGGCGGCTATGCGGTGGTTGGCCTGGTGCTGGGCCTGGGTCTGGTCGCCTTCCGTGACCCGCACGGCATCCGTCCGCTGGTGCTGGGGCGCCGCGACACCGCCGAAGGCATCGAGTACGCGGTAGCGTCGGAAAGCGTGGCGCTGGATATCCTCGGCTTTGCCCGGGTGCGCGACGTGCGCCCCGGCGAGTGCCTGGTGATCACCGCGCGCGGCGAGCTGCACGCCGAGATCTGCGCTCCGCCGGCCGAGCACTCGCCGTGCATCTTCGAGTTCGTCTACTTCGCGCGGCCCGACTCGATGATGGACGATGTCTCGGTGCACAAGGCGCGCATGCGCATGGGCATGAAGCTGGGCGAGAAGATCCTGCGGCTGCGCCCGGATCACGACATCGACACCGTGATCCCGATCCCCGACACCTCGCGCACCTCGGCGCTGGAGCTGGCCAACGTGCTGGGCGTGAAGTACCGCGAGGGCTTCATCAAGAACCGCTACATCGGCCGCACCTTCATCATGCCGGGCCAGGGCCAGCGGGTGAAATCGGTGCGCCGCAAGCTGAATCCGATCCCGCTGGAGTTCAAGGACCGGGTGGTGCTGCTGGTGGACGACTCCATCGTCCGCGGCACCACCAGCCGGCAGATCATCCAGATGGCCCGCGAGGCCGGCGCGCGCAAGGTCTATCTGGCCTCGGCCGCGCCACCGGTGCGCTATCCAAACATCTACGGCATCGACATGCCGGCGGCCGAAGAGCTGGTGGCGCACGGACGCAGCGACGTGGATGTTCAAGCGCAGCTGGGCTGCGATTGGTTGATCTACCAGGATCTGGCCGACCTCAAGGAAGCCGTCGGCGGTCCCAAGCAGCGTCTGACCACCTTCGATGCCTCCTGCTTCACGGGTGAGTACGTCACCGGGATCGATTCGGACTACTTCGAACGCATCCGCGCCCTGCGCTCGGACGACGCCAAGCGCCTGCGCCGGCAGGCCTGAGCCATGCCGGGTGATCTGCACGCGGCGGCGCTGGAGGCGCTGCTGATTCAATCGCCCGAGGCGAAATGCGAGGCCGCACACTTACTGAAGCGAGGCCTCGACGCGGGCGACCTCGCGGCGGGTCACTCTGAACCTGCGCGCGAGCTGTCCGAACCCGGTCGCCCTGAGCGGCCACGGCTGGTAGCGCCGCGTGAGCTTCCGCAGCGCGGGCTGGGCAGCATCGAAGGCCGCGCGGCCTTCCTGCACGCCATTGCTCACATCGAATTCAACGCCATCAACCTGGGCCTGGACGCGGTCTACCGCTTTCGCGGCATGCCGGCCGCGTTCTACGCCGACTGGACCACCGTGGCGGCCGACGAGGCCCGTCACTTCCGCCTGCTCACCGACCGGCTGGCTGAACTGGGAGCAGCCTACGGCGACTTCGAGGCGCACAACGGCCTGTGGGACATGGCCTGCCGCACCGCCGACGATGTGATGGTGCGCATGGCCCTGGTGCCGCGGGTGCTGGAAGCGCGCGGGCTGGACGTCACCCCCGGGATGATCCAGCGCCTGCGTCAAATCGGCGACGAGGCCTCGGCGCGGATCCTGGAGACCATCCTTGAAGAGGAAGTCGCCCACGTGGCAGCCGGCAGCCGATGGCTGGAATGGTGCTGCGAGGGGCGCGGCCTGGAACCGCAGGCGACCTTTCTGCGCCTGCTGCAGCAGCGCTGCCCGGGTGCCGTGCGTCCACCCTTCAACCACGCGGCTCGGCTAGCGGCTGGCTTCAGCGAGACGGAATTGGAGCGTCTGCACAGGACTTCGCCGATGTCTGAGATCAAAACCTCGTGAAATCAATTGGTTGAAATCTGGCAGCTCGCTGCGGATCCCGTGCTGCAAGAAATCTTGGGCCAACGTGGCCTGAACGCCTGCCGCCTTGCGTATAACAACCCAGAGGTCGTCGGTGACGGCCCTCCGTATCGTCCGATCTCCGAATGGTCACGGCATGTTTCCTGTGGCCGAATCCTGTGCTAGCCTGTGGCGAGCAATTTGGGGGTGGTCTGACGAAACCCGCTCAGATCAACAACTTGCAGAATAAACCTGCGAAGAGGGTGGAAATGAAAACTGTAACTACGAGCATTCTGGCCGCAGCGGTGCTGATGGCCCTTCCGTATGCCTCGGCTGAGGCATGCAACAACTCCGCTTGGAACGGCAACACCAGCGCTGCCAACAGCACCACGCCGGCTGGCCCGGCCAGCGCCACCCCGCAGCGTCGCTACGGTGGGCTGTGCTCGCTGCAGGCAGCGGCCTCCGGTGGTTTCGTAACCGACAACACCCCGAGCTCCGAGGCTCTGTACCAGGCTCGCTTCTACGTGTTCACGCCGGCAGGCGGCACCGCTCAGGTGTTCCGCACCACCACCGCCAACGCCAACGGTGGGACACAGGTGTTTGCGGTCGAGTTCACCGGCACCAGCTTCACCTTCCCGGGCTCCGGCGCCGCTGCGATCACTGGTATCCAGGCTGGTCGCTGGTACGGCGTTGAAGTGACCAACAACACCACCGCCAACACCTTCGCGGCACGCGTCCGCGGCGCCGGCAACAACACCGTGCTGACCAGCAACGGCACCGCCGCTGCAGGGAGCGTAACGTCGGCCTCGCTTGGCTTCATCAGCGGCACCGCCACCGGTGCTGTCGTGGTGGACGATTTCGAGTCAACCCGCTCGGCAACTTCGATCGGGTTCCTCTGCAAGGGCGATACGAATGCGGACGGTGTTCGCACCGTGGCCGACGCTGGCCGCATTCGTAACGAATTCCTCAACCCGACTCTCGCGGCTACCACCGGTCAGCCAGACTTTAATGAAGACGGCGCGGTAACCATCGCCGATGCTGGTCTCGTTCAGACCCTGTTCCTCAGCGGGCAGGGCGCCTGCCCAACGTCGTAAACTTCGGGAGTAGAAAAATGATTAAGGTCACCAGCATTGCTGCAGCCGTTCTCGCGGTCGCATGTTCTCCCGCCGTTTTCGCCGCTGACCTCTTGGTCACTCAGGCCGACGCTTCAAACAAGTCTGGCCGCGTCAGTGTCTCACTTGACATCGCGTCTTCGGGAGAGGTTTCGGGGTTCCAGTTCATCCTCCGGGGTGAAGGCGAAATGAAGCCAGGGTCTGTGGATACGTCCAAGTGCCTCGCTGATCTGCCCAAGGGGTTTAGCGGCGGTTGCCGTCAGAACGCAGACGGTATCTATTTCTTCGCGCTTGCCTCGAGCAAGGCAACGCTGCCCTCGGGTATTGTTTCGCTCGGCACGTTGTCGTTGCCCGCTGAGCTGGCAAAGACGCAGTTTGTGGTCGACCAGCTTGAGATGATCAACGCCGAGGCAGAGGTGATTAGTTCGTCAAATCAAGTGGTCCGGTAAAAGGATCCAAGACGGGCGCCTAGCATGGCGCCCGTCGTCGCGAAGCCGCGTTATTTCTTGGAAACGGAGACATCAAATGAAGAATCGAGTCGCATTTAGCAAGCTGGCGAGCGTTTGTCTGCTTGCGCTGGCAACCTCGCCGGCGGTGTTGGCGCAGTCATTTTCTGCGTCTAACACGACGGCAGTGATCAACACGACTGGGCATGTCTCAACGCTGACGCTCAACACAAACGGTGTAGCCATCGGCGGAGCTCAGGTAGTTCTGAACTACAACGATACGCACCTGACGGCAGTTTCGGCGACATCCAGCGACCCGAACCTGACCTGTAACGTGGCGGTCGCGGGCCGAGTCAGCTGCGGTGCTTTTTCGCCAATTGCTGCGGTCACCACCGTTACCATCTCGTTCAATGTGGCTGGAACGGAGGTGGTGACACCCGGATCGGCACTGGTTTTCGACGCCGATCCGGTTACAGGCAGCACATACTTTGACCCGGGTTTCGACGGCATCACAACCGCGCTGACCAATGGCTCGGTCACGATCATCACGGCTCCGCCGGACGTCACCCTGTCTTACGCTCCCGCCGCAGGTAGCACCATCACCTTCCCGACGGGTGTCGCTCTGACCCCCCAGAACGCTTCCATCACCGTCACCGGTGGCGGCACGGTGGGTTCCGGCACGGTCACTGGCTGTGGCATCACGGGTCCGGGCGCAGCTGCTTTCGGCACTCCTCCGGCCGACATCACTGTCGCCGCTGGCGCAACGGGCACCCTGCCGCTGACCTGCACCCTGCCGAACACCGGCGGTGCGGCCACGGCTACGTTGACCTGTACGGAAACCGACTCGGACACGCCGGCACCCGGCGCGCCGCGCACTTGGAACCTGAGCTGCCCGCAGGGCACTCCGGTACCGGGCCCCGGCTACACCTCCGCGCCGGCGCCGGGCTCGACCCTGAACTGCGACGGCACCCCCGGTGGCGCAACCACCACCAGCTTCACGGTGTCCAACAACGGTAACCCGGGCGCCGGCTCCGATCTGACCTTCACCTGCACTGCTGCAGGCGCAGGATTCAGCATCGTTTCCGGTGGCACCAGCGCTGGTCTTGCGATCGGCGCCAGTCAGTCCGTCGTCGTGGGCTGCACGCCTTCGGCTGAAGGCGCTCCCCCGGCCACCGGTACGGTCAGCTGCACCACCAACGCCGGCGTGACCCCGACCTACAACCTGAGCTCCACCGGCGTGATCGTTCCGCCGCCGGTTGCGCGCCCGGCCATCGTGCCGGCGACCTCCTACTGGTCGCAGGCTCTGCTGGTCCTGCTGTTGGCTGGCCTCGGTATGGCCTTCGTGGGCTTCCGCCGCAGCTGATGCTTCAGCGATATGCGTGATTGAAAAGGGCGCCCTCGGGCGCCCTTTTCTTTGGGTTTGTGCTGGCTGCGGTGAAGTGCAGCCAGCCCTTTGGTCAGTCAGCGGCCCGCGTTCAAGCTGCTGGAAGGGGTCCAAGCCGGCGCATCACGGGCGCCTGTCAAATCCACGAAGGCCTCGGAGCGTATGAAGAAACCCAGACGCCGTAGCGAGGGCGTCGTTCGGCGTTCGTGGAAAGGCGCGGTGCGCGAATTCGAGGGAGTTTGGCGGGTCAAATGACCGCGGAATTCGCGTAGCGGGCTGCCGGCGCGGGCGCCCAGCGGCGGCCGCAGCAGGCGCATCGTTTTTTCCAGGGCTCTCAGTCATCCTCATCGAGGGACAGGATGATGCCGCCATCTTCGGCGCGCTGGATCCGGGTGATGCCCGGAAATTCCGATTCCAGTCGGTCAAGCTCGCTGGCGACCACGCGCGGGCTGGCGTTGGACTTCTGTTCCGCGGCGCGCGCCAGGGCCTCGCGGATGACACGCGCCTGCACCAGCGTGCTGGCAACCAGGTTGCGCAACTCCGAGTCGTCCCACGGTTTGCACAGGAAGCGCGATACCTGGGTTTCATTGATCGAGGCCAGAATGGCATCGCGGTCGGCGTAACCCGAGAGGATCATCCGCGCGACATGTGGCTGAAGAGCGATTGCGCGAGACAGAAACTCCACGCCGCTCATTTCAGGCATTCGGTAGTCCGAGAGGATCAGGTCGAAGTCGTCCGACTCCAGCCTTTGCAGCGCCTGCTCGGCGGAGCTGAAGGTTTCCACCCGCAGGCCCTCGCCGCCGAGCATGTCAACGTTGATGAAGGACAGGCAGCGACGCAGCGCATTGAGGACATTGGGTTCATCGTCGACGAGCATGACCCGATAGACGGAAGCGATCTCATTCATAGGGTTTCAGCCTCGCTTTCAGGTTGCTTGATCGGCAGCCGGATCAGAAAAAGGGTTCCTTCGCCAGGTGTGCTGGTGACATCGATGGTTCCGTGGTGTTTCTTTACCAGGCCGTAGGAAATCGCCAGCCCTAGGCCTGTTCCCGTTCCCACGGGCTTGGTAGTGAAAAACGGATCGAAGATGCGCGGGAGCACTTCCTCTGGCATCCCGGCTCCGTCGTCGCCGATGGCCACCACCACGTGATCACCGTCCACGCTGCTGCTGACCGTGACGATGCCGCGCTCTGCGATGGCCTGCCCTGCGTTCAACAGGATGTTCATGAACACCTGGTTGAGCTCTGAAGGAATGCATTCGATCTGCGGGATCTCGCCGAAGGTCTTGACCACCTGGGCCTTGTACTTGAGGTCGTTCCAGATGATGTTGAGCGTGCTGTCGAGGCCGCGGTGGATGTCTGCCAGCACGAATTTGTCGCGCCGGTCACTGCGCGAGAAATCCTTGAGGTCCTGCACGATCTTGCGAACGCGCTCGATGCCCTCGCGCGACTCGTCGATCAGCTGGGGCAGGTCGCCCTGCAGGAAGTCGAAATCCAGCCGCTGGCGCAGGTCATTGATCTCGCTGCGTGCTTCGATGCGCGCGGGCTGGTCGAACTGGCGTTCGTAGGTTTCAACCAGCGTCAGCAAGTGCTTGCTGTACTCCTGCAGCGTCGCGAGATTGGAGTGCACGTAGCCGATCGGGTTGTTGATTTCATGCGCCACGCCCGCTGCGAGCTGGCCGATCGAGGCCAGCTTCTCGGACTGCAGCAGCTGTTCCTGTGCGCCCTTGAGCTTGCGATAGGCGACCTCGAGCTCCGCGTTGCGCGACTGGAGTTCGGTCTTTCGCGCGTACTCAAAGCTGATGTCGCGTGCGGAAACGCCGTAGCAGCGAACCTGCCCGGCGACGCCGGCATCGCGAATCGCCTGGATCTGCAGCATCAGCACGAGCGGTCGACGCTGACCGATCGGCAGTGCCACCTCGCCGGTCCATTCGCCGCTGCTGGCCGCCATTTCAAGCGCATAGGCCGGGAGCAGGTCAGGGTGCAGTTCGTTGACGCGCTGTGCCGACACCTGACGACCGGAGCCCACCGCGATCTGCACGGTGATGGCATTCGCCGCGCGGTTCGAATACAGGATGCGAAGCTCGGAATCGACCACAAACAGGGGATTCTGGCTGCCGTCGATGACTGCCTTGAGCAGGTGTGCGAGTTCCGTTGGGAGGTCGCTGGCTTGGGCAGACATGCTTGGGATCCGGATCGGGAAGTCCGAACTTTGGGATTCGCGCGCAGGGCGTGCAAGCACCCAGCCGACAATCCCAGCAACTCGGACACACGGACAGGGCCTGCAAGTCGCGCGCCGCAGATATCGACGGGCCTAAGGCGCGCGGGGTGTCTAACCTCGTTCGCCGATTCCCGCGACAGCGGCGGGCGCCAACGCACTGTCCCTCACAGGCGAGCAGCAAGCTGATGGGCTGCACGTATGGGGCAGGGTAGCGGCGATCGCGTTAGAGATCTGCGGCTTGCGCCGCAGCAGCCCGGATCCTGCAGCGCGGTCGGGTCAAGCGCGCGCGGAGAGGGTGTAGAAGCACGGGCCTTAACAGCGGGAAGCCCCTCAGGATCCCGGGGCTGCTGCGTCACTTCGTTGCGAAATATCGCGGGCTCAGGCCTGTGCGAGGCTGCGGGAGATCCGCTGCATGTCGCGCGTCCCCAGGGGGTCGTAAGCGGTGGCCGGGGAGGCGGCACCCAGTGTTTGTAGCAGCCAGGAGGTCTCCTGGCGGCGCCGCTGCAGCAGGGCGCCGTTGGCGATGTGCAGCTCGGCAAGCTCGGCCAGCCGTGCCTGCAGGTTTGGGTCCGCACTGATCGCGGGCTGCTCGGCGCTCAAGGCCTCAAGCAGGCCGACCTTGTCCTGTGCAAAACGCGACAGCGCCTCGCCGTCCAGACGGATCAAGGCGTCGCGCTCTTCCTCCAACAGGGCCTGCAGGCGTTCCAGCGCGTGCAGGAGCGTGCTCACTGCAGTGCGCCCTCGATTTCCATCAGGCGCCCCGCGATGGCGCGCGCATCGATCGTGTAGTTGCCCGACTCTATGGCGGTGCGGAGTGCCTCCACGCGCGCTCCGTCAAAACCGGGGCTGGAGCCCGCCAGCTCGCGCGAGGCGCGCAGCTCGACGGAGTCATTGTCGAGACGCAGGGGCGCAGCGGCGCTCACGGCGCCCACCTCCTGTGTGGCGGATCCTGCCGGCCGCCGCGCCTGCGCATCCACGCGCAGCGCGCCGGTCGAGGCGCCGATTCCGTCGATCTTGGTGTTCATGACCAGGTCTCCTCATGCCGCTTCATGCCGACCATATCGGCCGCGGCGCCCGGAACTTTAGCAGCGCCGCACATCGGCTGCCGCATCTGTTTGGCCAGCCCCGGCCGTTCGCCGCACCACCCCGGTGTCCGCAAGGGCATGGGGCATCGCAGGCTCACAGCAGCACCTCCACTTCGCCGCGTGCGTTCACCCGGCCACGCACCTGGCGACGGGTGCCGAGGTTTTCGACGCTCACCTGTTCGGCCAGACCGGCGTCGCCAAGGGCGCGCCCCTGGCTGCGTACTTCCAGACCTCCACTACGCGCCACCAAGGTGACGCGGTCGCCGCGGCGCACCAGACGCGGCGACCGCAGGTCGCCGGAGACCAGGATGCTGCCCGCCATGAGGCCACGCGCGGCCATTTGGCCGACGGCCTGTTCCGGAACGGCCAGGGCCTGGCCGGAGAGGGTACTGGTGTTGCGCTTGTCCACTTCCAGCAGGTCCGGGGTGATCGTCTGCCCCGCGGCCACCGGCCGCATCAGTACCAGCACGGGTTCGAGGCGGGTGACGCGCACCGGAACAAACAGGCGCCAACCGCTGGCGCCGCTGCAGGCCACCTCGGCAACGCCGCGGCTGCCGACGTGGGCGCTCAAGCCCTCCGGGCAGGCGGGCATGCGCAGACCGGGGTCCAGCGAGGCTTCGGCCCGTACGTCCGGGTTGCGAGCGGCATCCGGCGCGACCGCAGCCACCGCTGCCGCAATGATGCGGTCGACCGGCTCGAATGCGCTCGCCACGGCGTGCACCGGCAGAAGCAGAAACAGAGTTGTGAACAGGGCGCGCATTTGCGGACACCGGCTGTGCTGGATATGAGTGAGTTGCAAGCGCCGTGCCGCGCGTCGGGGCGGCGGCGCAGGGCGCGGCGCGGACCTTGCAAGCGCTGCCGGCCAAGCGCACGCATGCAGGGCCACGGCCGCAGGAGCCCCAGCTTCCCATGAGCACCGATCTTCTCGACCGCATCGAACAGCGCACGCGGCTGGCTGGCCACAATCGCCTGGCCCTGCTGCTTTTTCGACTGGGAGGACGCCAACTTTTTGGCGTCAATGTTTTCAAGGTGCAGGAGGTGCTCAAGCGTCCGCAGCTGCAGCCCTTGCCGCAGTCGCGGCCACCCCTGCTGGGCCTCGCGGACATCCGCAAGCGTTCGATCCCGGTGCTCGATCTCGGCGCCGCGGTCCGTCACCCCGAGTCCAGCCTCGACAACTCGCATTATCTGGTTGTCACCGAGTTCAATCGATCGGTGCAGGGCTTTCTGGTCAGCGCGGTGGAGCGCATCGTCAACATCGCAGTCGAGAACGTGAAGCCGCCGCCGGACAGCAGCGGCGGCTCCTACCTGACTGCGGTGACGCGCCACAACGAAGAGCTGATCCAGATCATCGACGTGGAAAAGGTGCTGGCGGAGGTGATCGGCGGGGTTCCACGGCTGTCCGAGGACATCCGCCTGCAGGCGGTGGCGGGCGCAACCATCAGGGTGCTGGTTGTAGATGACTCGCGCGTCGCCCAGCACCAGGTGCAGAGCGTGGTGGAGGCGCTCGGCGCCAGCTGCGTGACCATGCCGGACGGGCGCAAGGCCCTGAACCATCTGAAAGATCTGGCGAAGCGCGGCATTCGTCCGTCCGAACACTACGCGATGGTGATCTCCGACATCGAAATGCCGGACATGGACGGTTACACGCTCACCACCGAAATCCGGCGCGATTCCGAGCTGTCGGATCTGTGGGTGATGCTGCACACCTCGCTGTCCGGCATCTTCAACACCGCCATGGTGGAGCACGTCGGCGCCAACGCCTTCGTGGCCAAGTTCAGCCCGGATGATCTTGCCGAGGGCGTGCTGGACCGGTTCGAGGCGCTGGGGCTGACCGACTGATCCGGCCCTGCCGGAAAAATGTCGCCAAAAACTCGACGAAATCTCTGGCACGGGACTTGCCGAACGTGGGTATCGCCTGCCCACAGGTACCCGAGGCCCCCGCCATGAGCGAGCCCACCACCACGATGTTCGGCATCCACGGTCACTCCATTGGCCTGCGCCAGGAGCGGCTGAAGCTGTTGGCTTCCAATCTGGCCAACGTCGATACGCCCGGCTACAAGGCCCGCGACCTCGATTTCCAGACCCAACTGCGTCGCGCCATTGGCGAGGCCGCCCCCGGCGCGCCCGCGCGCACCCAGCCGGGGCATCTGGGCGCCACGACCGAGCCGGGCCTCGATGGGCTGGTCTACCGCCTGCCGCTGCAGCCCAGCCTTGATGGCAACACGGTCGATGCCGAATACGAGCAGGCCACGTTTGCCCGCGCCGCTCTGGAATACCGCGCCAGCCTGAATTTCATCGACGGACGCGTGCGGCGGCTGCTGACCGCGATCACCGGCAGCTAGCGCCCAAGCATCGAGCCCCGAGGAGTCCCGACATGCCCTCCATGAAGATTTTCGACATCGCCGGCTCAGGCATGGCCGCGCAGTCGGTCCGGCTGAACACCGTGGCCAGCAACCTGGCAAATGCAGGCAACGTCAGCGGTGACCCCAATACGGTCTACAAGCCGGTCGAGCCAGTGTTCCGCACCCAGCCGCTGGACCCGGCCCAGCCCGGTATCGGTGGCGTCCGGGTGATGCGTATCGAACAAAGCCAGGCCGAGCCGCTGAAGCGCTACGAGCCGGGCAATCCCTTGGCCGACGAACAGGGCTATGTGTATGCCCCCGATATCGATCCGGTCGCGCAGATGGTCAACATGATTTCCGCATCGAGGGCCTACCAGGCCGACGTGGAAATGCTCAACACCACCAAGGAGCTGGCCTTGGCCACGCTCAACGTCGGCCGCTGACGGCCGCGCCTGTCAAGGAGTCTCCACGATGAGCGTCACTCCCGCCGATTCCTTCGGCCAGCTGGGCATCAGGCAGGTCGGGTCCATCGGTCCGCAGCGGCGGACCGAGATGGGCCAGGAAGACTTCCTGCGGCTCATGACCGAGCAGCTGAAAAATCAGGATCCGCTGAAGCCCATGGACAACGGCCAGTTTATCGGCCAGATGGCCCAGTTCTCGACGGTCAAGGGCATCGAGCAGCTCAATACCGGCATCGCGAACGTGGGCTTCATGTTGGGCGAGTCGCAGGCCCTGCAGGCCGCCTCCATGGTTGGACGTACTGCCTATATCGGCACCGATCGGGCAAACCTTGAGGGCGAATCCGGCGTCCGCGGCAGCGTGACCGCGACTGCCCCCGGCCCGATCACCCTTGAGGTGCGCACGCCGGCCGGCCAGCTGGTGCGGAGCTTCGTGGTCGAGGGCGGCAGCCGCGGCAGCGCCGACTTCCACTGGGACGGCATGAACGCCCAAGGCCAGCCCGCCGCACCGGGCGAATACCGCATCACCGCCAGCCGCAACGGCACGGCCGCGCCCGTGCAGGTGGCCACGCGCATCGACAGCGTTTCCTACACCCCGCAAGGGGTGCTGCTGAACCTGGTGGGCATCGGCCCCACCACCTTTGACCAAGTCACCCGCATCGGACAGGCCTGAACGGCCGGAAGAGGACAACCGCCATGAGCTTTCGCATTGCATTGAGCGGCATCAACGCCGCTTCCGCCGGCCTCAACACCACGGCCAACAACATCGCCAACGTCAACACCGTTGGTTTCAAGCGCTCGCGCGCGGAGTTTGGCGACCTGTTCGCCAACTCCGGATTCGGGCTGCAGCGCAACGCGGTGGGCGCCGGCGTGCGCGTCACCAACGTCGCCCAGCAGTTTGCCCAGGGCACCATCAACTTCACCGACAACGCGCTGGACATGGCGGTCTCGGGCAATGGCTTCTTCACCCTCAACCGCGGCGGTGAGATCGTCTACGGCCGCGCCGGCAACTTCGGCGTGGATCGGGCCGGCTACGTGGTCAATCCGGTCGGCGACCGGCTGCAGGTGTTCCCGCCTACCGTTTCGGCTTCGGGCCAGATCACCGGCTTCAACAACGGCCAGCTGGCCGACCTGAGGCTTGCCTTGGGCGAGGCGCCGCCTCTGGCCAGCTCCAACGTTGAGATCGGCACCAACCTGCCGGCCGACGCGAATCCGCCGCTGCTGGCCCCGTTCGATCCGGCCGACGCCCAGACCTACAACTTCGCCACCACGGTGACGGTGTACGACTCGCTGGGCGTGTCCCACAACGCCACCTTCTACTACGTCAAGACCAACAACCCGGGCGAATGGCAGCTGTTCACGCAAATCGCCGGTGACCCGGTCAGCGGCCCGGACACGCTGCAGTACGGCCCCTCTGGCGAACTGCTGACGCCGGCCACCGGCAACCTGGTGCTGGCGCCGTGGACCCCGCCGACCGGCGCCAACCCGATCGCGCTGACGCTGCAGCTGGGCGAGTCCACCCAGTACGGCAGCAGCTTCTCGGTGAACAGGCTGGTGCAGGACGGTTACCCGACCGGCCGGCTGTCCAACCTCGACATCTCCGACGAAGGCGTGGTGTCGGCGCGCTACACCAACGGCCAGGCCATTCCGCTGGGCCAGATCGCGCTGACCAACTTTTCCAACGTGCAGGGGCTGCAGAAGCTGGGCGACACCAGCTGGGGCGAGACCTCCGAGTCCGGCCCTGCCCAGCGCGGCGCGCCCGGCACCTCCAACCTTGGCCTGCTCCAGGCTGGCGCGCTGGAGGCCTCCAACGTGGACATCACCGAACAGCTGGTCGAGATGATCAATGCACAGCGCAACTTCCAGGCCAACGCGCAGATGATCAGCACCGCCGACCAGATCACCCAGACCGTCATCAACATCCGCTGATTCGAGCGCTGTTGCAGGCTGAAGGCCCGGAGGCCGCGCCATGGACAAGTCCCTCTACGTTGCGATGACCGGCGCCAGCGCCAACCTGCGGGCGCAGGCGGCGGTCTCCCAGAACCTGGCCAACGTCAGCACGCCCGGGTTCCGGGCGCTGCTCAGCCACACCGAGACCTTCAAGATCGAAGGCCACGGGCTGAAGTCGCGCTTCGACGCGACCCGCGCGGACGGCGGGTTCGACGACCGCATGGGGCCGCTGCTGTCGACCGGGCGCGATACCGACGTCGCGCTGCGCGAGGGTCTTTGGCTGGCGGTGGCGGATACCGAAGGGCAGGAGGCCTACACCCGCGGTGGCGAACTCAGCGTCAACCAGAACGGCCTGCTGGTCACCGCCAGCGGCCGCTCGGTGCTGGGCGAGAACGGACCCATCGCGATCCCGCCGCACGCCAAGCTGGAGATTGCCGGCGACGGCACGATTTCGGTCGTGCCGCTCGGCCAAGGGCCTGAAACCCAGGCCATCGTCGCCCGCATCAAGGTGGTGGAAGCCCCGGGCCGCGAGCTTGAGCGCGGTCTCGACGGCCTGTTCCGCCGCGCTGACGGCGAGCCGGCGGTGCCGATGGCGGGCAACGTGCTGATGACCGGCATGGTCGAGGGCAGCAATGTCAATGCCGCCGATGCGCTGGTGCGAATGATCGAGCTGGCGCGCAGTTTCGAGATGCAGGTGCGTTCGATCAAGACCGCGGACGAGAACGCCCGCTCCGCCAACAGCCTGCTGCGGATGAGCGGCTGATCCGCCGCCGACGCGCCCGAATCCAACGGAGATATCCCCATGTTCCAGTCCCTCTGGGTTGCCAAGACCGGTCTTGATGCGCAGCAGACGCGCATGACCGTGACATCCAACAACCTCGCCAACGTCAACACCACCGGCTTCAAGCGGGGGCGCGCCAGTTTCGAGGACCTGCTATACCAGAACGTCCGCCAGCCCGGTGGCGCGACCTCGCAGCAGACCGAGCTGCCCTCCGGGCTCACCACCGGCACCGGCGTGCGGGTGGTGTCCACCCAGAAGAACTTCATGCAGGGCAACCTCCTGCAGACAGGCAACGCGCTGGATATCGCCATCAATGGCCGCGGTTTCTTCGAGGTGCTGCTGCCTGATGGCAGCACGTCCTACACGCGCGACGGCAGCTTCCAGATCAATGCCCAGGGCGAACTGGTGACCGCCTCGGGCTACACGCTGCAGCCGGGCATCCAGATTCCCGAAGGCGCGCAGTCCGTCTCCATCGGCAGCGATGGCACGGTTTCCGTGCAGCTCGCCGGCCAGGGCCAGCCGATCCAGGTCGGCAACATCAACCTGACGGATTTCATCAATCCCGCGGGCCTGCAGGCCAAGGGCGAGAACCTGTTCGTGGAGACTGGCGCCAGCGGCCCCCCGCAGCCCTCAACGCCCGGCCTCAACGGCCTTGGGCTGCTGCAGCAGGGCGCGCTGGAGAGCTCCAACGTCAACGTGGTGGAGGAGTTGGTCAACATGATCGAAACCCAGCGCGCCTACGAGATGAACGCAAAGGCCATCTCGACCACCGACGGCATGCTTGCCTATCTGAACAACCAGCTGTGAGGTCCGTCATGCGCTCGCCTACCGGTTTCGCACCGATCGTCCTCGCCGCCGCGGCTCTGCTGCTGTCGGCCTGCGCTGCCAGCGGCCCGAGCCTGCCGCCGGCCGGGTTCGAGCCCACGCTGTCGCCGCGGGCCGATGTGCGGGAGCCCGCACCGGGCGCGATCTACCGCGGCGGCGGCACCGGCGGCCTCAGCCTTTTCGCGGACGCCAAGGCCCGCAATGTCGGCGACATCCTCACCATCCAGCTGGTCGAGCGCACCCAGGCCAGTTCCTCGGCCACCACCAGCACCAGCCGCGGCTCCAGCGTCAACGTGCCGGCACCCACCCTGTTCGGCGCGCCGGCCACGATCGGCGGTCGCACGCTGGACAGCGAGTTCGGTGCCGAAAGCGAGTTCTCCGGCAGCGGCAACTCCAGCCAGAGCAATCGCCTGGACGGCAGCGTCACCGTCACCGTGGCCGAGCGCCTGCCCAACGGCTACCTGGTGGTGCGCGGCCAGAAGTGGATCCGCATCAACCAGGCCAACGAGCACATCCAGATCCAGGGCATCGTGCGACCGGCGGACGTCGGTCCGGACAATACCGTTTCATCCTCGCGGGTGGCGGATGCGCAGATCGCCTATCGCGGTCGCGGCAGCATGGCCCAAGCCAACGCCCAGGGCTGGCTCAGCCGCTTCTTCTCCTCCCCCGCGTTCCCGATGTGAGACCGCCCATGAACCGCCTGCTCGTCTGCATCGCACTGTTCGCCCTGCTTGCTGCTGAAGCCGGCGCCAGCGAACGCATCAAGGATCTCGCCCGGGTCAACGGAGTGCGCAGCAACCCGCTGGTCGGGTATGGGCTGGTGGTGGGCCTGAACGGCACCGGTGACCAGACCTCGCAGGCGCCGTTCACCGTGCAGAGCCTGAAGACCATGCTCAACGAGCTGGGCGTCACCATCCCGCCCAACGTCAACCCGCAGCTGAAGAATGTCGCCGCGGTAGCCATCCACGCGGAGCTGCCGCCGTTCGCCAAACCCGGCCAGACTATCGACATCACGGTGTCATCGATCGGCAATTCCGGCAGCTTGCGCGGTGGCTCGCTGCTGATGGCGCCCCTGCGCGGCGCCGACGGCGAGGTCTATGCCATCGCCCAGGGCAACCTGGTGGTGGGTGGCTTCGGCGTGCAGGGCAATGACGGCTCGCGCATCTCCGTGAATGTGCCGAGCGCCGGCCGCATCCCCAACGGCGCCATCGTCGAGCGCGCCGTGCCGGACGGCCTCTCCTCCAACGGCGAGGAGCTCACGCTGGATCTGCATCGCGCTGACTTCACCACGGTGCAGCGGATGGTGGAGGTGATCAACAGCGTCTACGGCCCCGGCACCGCGCGCGCCGCCGACGGCGGCAGTGTTGCCGTGCGCGCGCCGTTCGAAGTGTCGGCCCGGGTGGGCTTCATGGCCCAGCTGGAAAATCTCGAACTCACGCCGGGCCAGGGCCCGGCCAAGGTCGTGGTGAATGCCCGCACCGGCACCATCGTGATGGGCGGCAACGTGCGCGTGCTGCCGGCGGCAGTGGCGCACGGATCGCTCACAGTCAGCATCGCCGAGCGCGTGGAAGTCACCCAGCCCGAGCCCTTTGGCGCCGGCGAGACGGTTGCGGCGCCGCGCACCGAGCTGACCGCCGAGCAGCGCGAGAGCCGCATGTTCCTGCTGCAGGGCGGCACCTCGCTGGAGGAGATCGTGCGTGCGGTCAACGAGGTCGGTGCCGCGCCGGGTGATCTGATCGCAATCCTGGAAGCCCTCAAGCAGGCCGGCGCGCTGCGCGCCGAGCTGGAAATCATCTAGACCCGCCGCCATGAAGATGGCTCCGCCCGACATCGAACTGTTCAACCGCCTGGCCACGACTGCGCCGGCGCGCCCGCGCGTCGAGCCAGGCACAGCCGACGCCACCGCGGACGTCGCGCGCCAGTTCGAGGCCCTGTTCGTCGAGCAGATGCTGAAGACAATGCGCGAGTCCGCCGGTGGTGAGGCGCTGTTCCCGGGCCAGTCAGGCATGTTCCGAGAGATGCATGACCGCGAGCTGGTCAAGTCGATCACCGGCGGCCAGGGCTTCGGCCTCGCCCCGCAGATCGAGCGTTCGCTGCGTCAGCAGCAGGCGGCGCTGGAGGCTGGCACCGAGCCGGTCCGCGATCTGAGCCGGCAGCCGCCTGGGCTGCCGCTGGATGGCTATACGCGGCTGCTGCCGGCACAGCGGATCCCGGCCGAAGGCGGAGCACGCCCGGCAGCCGCCATCCTCGAAACCCGCGGTCCTGCCCGCGAGGCGGGTGCTGGCGAACCGCGCAAGGCCCTGCCGACCTCCGCGAGGCCCGCCGCCGAGGCCGAGCGCGCACAGTCGAGCGCGCGCGCCGGCCGTCTGGCCGACACCCCTGAGGATTTCGTGCGCAAGGTCTGGCCTTATGCCGAGCGCGCAGCCGAGGCTCTCGGCGTCGATCCGCGCATGCTGGTGGCGCAGGCCGCGCTGGAGACCGGCTGGGGCCGTCACGTGCCCGCCGCCACCGACGGACGCAGCGGCCACAACCTTTTTGGCATCAAGGCAGGCCGTAGCTGGGGCGGCGAGCGCGGCAGCCATCTCACCCGTGAGTTCGTCGACGGCCGCATGCAGGTGGAGCGTGCCGAGTTCCGTCGCTACGACAGCGTGGCCCAGAGCTTCCAGGACTACGTAGGCCTGCTCCGAGGCAGCGCCCGCTACGCGCCAGCCCTGGCGGTGGCCGGTGACAGCCGCGCTTTTGCCCAAGCCCTTCAAAACGCCGGCTACGCCACGGACCCCGCCTATGCCGACAAGCTCACTGCGATCGCCCATGGTCCGCGGCTGAATCGGGCGTTGGCGGCGCTTGCGCCGCCCAGTGCGCCGGCCGGAACCCTGCTGGCGCAGAACCTGCAGGAAAGCGGCGCCGTCGCGGCCGGCCGCGGCGAGAAGGTGACACTCGCCCGTGGCTGAATAGGGCCACGCTCAAGTTCCATGCCGCTCCTGCCGATAACAGCGGTGAGGTGACCCCATGTCCGACCCCTTCTCGATTGGCACGTCCGCCCTGCTGTCCTTCCAGCGGGCCATGGCTACGTCAAGCAACAACGTGGCAAATGCCAACACGCCGGGATACACCCGCCAGCGTGTCGAATTCTCGTCGCGTGTCGGTCAGGGACAGGGCTTCGGCTTCCTCGGCGCCGGCGTGCAGATCAGCGGCGTCAACCGGCTGCTGAACTCGTTTCTCGTCTCGCGGATGGACGCCAGCGCCTCCGAGCTGGGGCGGCTGTCGGTGCTCTCCGGGCTTGCCAATCGCGTGGACCGCGCCGTCAGCGACGCAGGCACCACCTTGGCCACGCCCATGTCGAATTTCTTCGACTCGGTGCAGGGCGTGGTGGCCGAGCCCACCTCGACGGCGGCGCGCCAGTCGCTGCTGGACGGCGGCCAGAACATCGCAGACCGCTTCCGCACCCAGGCCAACCAGCTCAACCAGCTCGATCTTGAGACCAGTCAGCGCATCGGTGCGACTGTGGAGGAGGTCAACCGGCTGTCCGCCACGGTGGCCCGCCTGAACCAGGAAATCGTGCGGGCGCGCGGCGAGTTCAACAAGCCGCCCAACGATCTGCTGGACCAGCGCGACTACGCGGTGCGCCAGCTGTCCGCCAAGATCGGCGTGCTGACTTTCGAGCAGGACGACGGCTCGCTCAACGTGCAGACCGGCTCGGGCGCCAGTCTGGTGCTGGGCGGCTCCTCGCAGCAGCTGGTGCTCTCCCGCGATCCCTTCCGGCTTGACCGCCAGCAGATCGCGGTGACCAGCCCGCTGGGGCCGATCCCGCTGTCGACCGCAGGACTTGGCGGTGAGCTGGCGGGGCTCTACGACTTCCGAGCCCAGGTGCTGGAGCCTGCGCAGGCCCAGCTGGGTCGGCTGGCGCTGGGCACCGTCGAGGCTTTCAACGCCCAGCAGCGGGCCGGCGTCGATTTCTACGGCGACCTTGGCGGCAACTTCTTCCGACCGATCGCCCCCACCGTGCTGCCGGCCACCACCAACGGCGGCAGCGCCAATTTCACTGCGCGGGTGGACGACGTCGGTGCGCTCAGCGGGCGCGATGTCGTGCTGCGTTTCGACGGCACCACCTGGCAGGCGCGTCTGGCTTCCACCGGCGCCAGCCTGCCCATGACCGGCAGCGGCAGCGCGGCCGATCCCTTCATTGTCGAGGGCGTGGCGCTGGAGGTGTCCGGTGTGCCGGCCACCGGCGACGACATCATGGTGCGCACCGGCTCGGATGCCGCGCGGCAAATGGCGCTGGCGATCATCGACCCCAACCGCATCGCCGCCGCCCTGCCGGTCCGTGGCAGCGCGCCGCTGGCGAATACGGGCAATGGCGTGCTGGGTCCGCTGCGGGTGACCGATCCGGGCAACCCGGCCCTGCAGTCGCCGGTGACCATCGAGTTCACCACGCCCGGCGTCTATTCCGTCAACGGGGCGGGCGCCTTCGCCTACACCCCGGGCGATGTGATCAGCCTCAACGGATGGGAGGTCACGCTGGATGGCCAGCCGGCGGTAGGCGACCAGTTCGTGTTCGGCCCCACCGGCCCGCGTTCCGGAGACAACGGCAATGCGCGGGCGCTGGCCGAGGTCGGTCGCATGGGTCTGTTCGCAGCCGGCAGCCAGAGCATTACTGCGGCCATCAGCGAGTCGATCAGCCAGTCCGGCGGGCTTGCACGTCAGGCTGACTTCGCCTTCACCGCGCAGGGCGCGATCGACAACCAGCTGCAGATGGAGCGCGATTCGGTGTCGGGCGTCAACCTCGACGAGGAAGCGGCGAACCTGCTCAAGTTCCAGCAGTTCTATCAGGCCGCCGCGCAGATCATCGCGGTCGCCAACGAGACCTTCCAATCGCTGCTCGCCGCCGTGAGACGCTGACTATGCGGATCTCCACGAACTTCCAGTTCACCCAAAGCCTGAACGCGCTGCTGGCGCGGCAGTCGGACGCCTTCAAGACCCAGCTGCAGCTGTCCAACGGGCGCAAGATCGACACCGCCAAGGACGACCCCGTAGGCGCCGGAGTCAGCGTTCAGCTCGATCGCGCGCGCGCCGAGCTGGAAAGGTTTGCCGGCAATTCCAACATCGTGGCCAACCGCCTCAACCTTGCGGAAGTTGCGCTGACGTCCTCCAGCGATCGGCTGCTGCGCGTGCGCGAGTTGGCGGTGCAGGGCTTCAACGGCACGCAAACCCCGGAGTCGCGTTCGGCCATTGCCGATGAGCTGGAACAGCAGCTCGACGCGCTGTTTGCGCTGGCCAATTCCGATGACGGCAGCGGCCGCTTCCTGTTCGCGGGCAGCGAGGGCTCGGTGCGGCCCTTCAGCGTGGGGCCCTCCGGCGTCATCTATGCGGGCGACCAGGTGCAGCGCAGGATTGATGTGTCACCTTCGCTTTCGATTGCCGATGCGGCACCCGGCACCGAGATCTTCATGCGGGTGGCCACGGGCAACGGCACCTTTGCGGCCCGCGCCGACGCCGCCAACGCGGGCACCCTGGCCCTGCAGTCGGCGTCGCTCTCAGGCACCACCCCGTGGGCGCCCGACGCCTATCGGATCAGCTTCGATGGCGCCGGTGGCTACAGCGTCGAAGACGGTCTGGGTGCGGTGATCGCCACCGGCAGCTACGTGCCTGGCCAAGCCATCGAGTTTGGCGGCGCCCAGCTGCGCTTCGGCGGCGAGCCTGCCGCGGGCGACAGTTTCACGGTGCAGCAGGCGCCCCGCCAGGACATCTTCACCACGGTGCAGGGCGTGATCGACGCGCTGCGCCTGCCTTCGGCCACACCCGAGCAGCGTGCCGCGCAACAAAACGCCTTCTTCGCCAGCCTTGAGGACCTGGCCCAGGCCCAGGACCAGATCATTGACGCGCGCGGCAAGGTCGGTGCCGGGCTGAACACCCTGGACAGGACCACCGAGGAACGCGCCTCGCAGGTGTTGAGCCTCGCCACCACGCTGTCTGAAATCCGCGATCTGAACTATGCCGAGGCGGCCAGCCGTCTGGCCAACCAGCTGCTGGTGCTGGAGGCGGCGCAGGCCAGCTTCGTCAAGGTGCAGGGCAACTCGCTGTTCAACTTCATCCGCTGAGGTCTGCAGCGGATGCGGCACGCGTACCTGGGCTCGGCGTTGGCCTGTCTGCGCTGGAAGCCTCCCGCAGCAGCTCGATCCAGGCGAGGGCTGAGAGCCGGTGAGAACCCTCCGCCTGCTGCGGCAGCCTTTGGACGCCCGTGGCGGCGGCGCGCTAGGCGAATACTGCGGTCATTTGACCCGCCAAACTCCCCTGAATTCGCCCAGCGCGCCTTGCCACGAACGCCCAGCGACGCCCTCGCTATGGCGTCTGGGTTTTTTCATAGGCTCTGAGCCGTTGACGCCGTGCAAACGCTGCCTGCGGGCTCGGACGTTGGCGAAGGCGCGGCGCTGTCCTCTCCCTATCCCGTCTCGCGGATCACCCGCTCGTCGAAATGCCTGAAGGCGTCCTGCACCTGTTGCCGCAGGTCTTCGTCGTCCCAGGGCTTGGTCAGGAACTTGTAGATCGCGCCGCGATTGATGGCGTCGGTGAGGGTGGCGAGGTCGGTATAGCCCGACAGCACGATGCGCATGGTGTCCGGATACATGTCCTTGACCCGCGACAGGAACTCGGTGCCGCTGATGCCCGGCATGCGCTGGTCGGACACGATCACCTGCACCCGATTCTTGGCCAGCAGCTCGAAGCCTTCGGCGGCGTTGGTGGCGGTGTGGATGAGGTAACCATCGCGGCGCAGCACGCGCACCAGCGCACGCAGCACGTTGGACTCGTCGTCCACCAGCAGCAGTCCGCGTTCGGCGCGGGCGGTGCTCATCACGTTGGGGGCGACGTAGCGTTTCGCCAGCTGGGCGCTGGCTTCATCCACCGGCACGGCCGGTGAGAACAGGAAGCCCTGGAACTCGTCGCAGTGGTTCCGCAGCAGATAGCCGAACTGGGCCTCCGTCTCGACGCCCTCGGCAATCACCTTCATGTGCAGCTCGTGGCCCATGGCGGTGATCGCGCGCGCGATGGCCGCCTCGCTGCCGGCGGCGGCAATGTCGCGCACGAAGCTCTGGTCGATTTTCAGGCGGTCGATCGGAAAGCGCTTGAGCTGGCTCAGGCAGCTGTAGCCCACGCCGAAGTCGTCCAGCGCCAGATTCACGCCCAGCCGCTTCAGCGCCTGCAGGATCTCGACCGAGCGGTTCAGGTTGCCGACCACGGCCGCCTCGGTGATCTCGATTTCCAGCATCTGCGGCGGAGCTCCACTGGCCGCGAGTGCCTCGCGGACCTCGTCGACGAAGCTGATGCGGTGCAGCTGGAGGGCGCTGACGTTGATGCCAACGCGGATATCCTTGAAGCCGGCATCGTGCCAGCGCCGCGCCTGCAGGCAGGCCTCGTGCATCACCCAGCGGCCGAGCTCGACGATGCTGCCAAGCTCTTCCGCGACGTGGATGAAGCGCTCGGGCAATATCAGGCCGCGGTCGCTGGTGCGCCAGCGCACCAGTGCCTCCATGCCGGTGATGCGGCCGTCGCTGCCGCTGACCTGCGGCTGGTAGTGCAGGACAAACTCATGGTTGCTGATCGCGCTGCGCAGGCGGCTGCCCAGCGAGAGGCGCTCGCGCAGCTCCTCGGCGTGCGAGGCCGTCGAGCCCTGCACCGAATTGCGGCCCATCCGCTTGGCCCGGTACATCGCCGACTCCGCGCACTGGAACAGCTCGATCGGGTCGCGCGCGTTGTCCGGATGCACGGCATAGCCGATGGTGGCCGAGAGAAACAGCTGCGAGCCCGAAACCGGGACGGGAACCTCAAGGGCGTGGCGGATCTGTTCGGCGATGGTCCCGGCGTCGAAATCTCCCGCCGCATAGCGCAAGGCCAGTACGAATTCGTCGCTGGTCAGGCGCCACAGCTTGCTGGACGCCCCGGTGATGTAGCGGATGCGCGAAGCCAGCAGCCGCAGCACTTCGTCACCGCCGCGATAACCGACGGTCTCGTTGACTGACTGGAAATGATCGATGTCGATGCACCACAGTGCGACCCGCTCGCCCTTCGCCGCGGCCTCCTCGATCAGTGGCCGCAGGGCCTCCTCGGGGTCGATGAAGCGGGGCAGGCCGGTCACCTGATCGTGGCGGGCAAGATAGGCCAGCTCCGCCTCATGGCGGCGACGGTCGGTGAGGTCGGTGGCCACGCCGATGTAATGGGTGACCGCGCCCTCGGTATCGCGCACGGGGGCCAGCGTGAGCTGGTTCCAGAACAGCGTGCCGTCACGACGGTAGTTGCGCAGCACGACCTCGCACTCGCCCTGCCTTGCGAGGGTGCGGCGTATGGTCTCCAGCCCCTCCTGCTCGCGGTCGTCACCGTGCATGAAGCGGCAGTTGCGGCCGAGTATTTCCTCGGTCGTATAGCCGCTCATGCGCGCGAAGGCGGGATTCACGTAGACGGCCGGCATATCGGGTGCCCGCGCATCGGAGATCAGCATGCCGCTCTTGCTGGACTCGAAGGCCCGCGCAAGCAGGCGCACCTCGGCTTCTGTCGCCACCCTGGAGGTGACGTCGTTGATCAGCACCAGCCGCGCCTGGCGTCCTTCGAAACTGATCTCGTGGGCGGTGATGTCGACCAGGATCTGGCTGCCGTCACCGCGCAGGTGCCGTACCGGGCCTTTGCGGTAGGGGCCGGGCGGCGAGGCGCGCAGATGGGCAAGGAAGGCCGGCACGTCCTGCGGCGGGCGCAGCTGGGTGCTGTCCATCCGCGCAAACTCCTCGCGGGAGTAGCCGTAGTGCTCGACGCAGGCCTGGTTGACCGCCAGGAAGCGCAGGCTTTCGTTGTCGCAGACCCACATCGGCAGGGGATTGGACTCGAACAGTAGGCGGTAGCGCGATTCGCTCACCTCCAGCCGGCGCACGTCGGCAGCGCGGTCCAGCGCGTAGCGCACGCTGCGGCCCAGCCGCTCAGCGTCGAGGCCATGCTTGACCAGATAGTCGGCGGCACCGGCTTCCATCGCGCGAAGATCGACCTCGCGGCTGCCCTGGCCGGTAAGCAGCAGCACAGGCACGCCCAGCTCGCGCGCGACCGCTTCCTCGATGAACTGGATGCCGCTGTCCGGCCCGATCCTGTAGTCCACCAGGCAGATGTCGAAGGCGCCACTGGCGAGTGCGGCCAGCCCCGCCTCCAGGCTGGCGACGTCGGTCAACTGCGCGCGAAAATCGTCGACTTCGGCGAACAGCGCGCGGGTCAGGACGACATCGTCCTCGTCGTCCTCGACCAGCAGCACCCGCACCAGCGGGGAGTCAGTGCGTGTTGGCACTTCAGGGGGCCTCGCGCGGTGGCGACAGCCAGCGCCGTCCGATGACACCCACCAGGTCGAGCAGGGCGCCGAAGTCGACGGGCTTGACGAAATAGGCCGAGCAGCCGGCGCGATGACTGCGGCTTTCGTCGTCCTCCGCGGCCGATGTGGACATCACCACCACGGGCAGGCGGGCGAAGCGAGGGTCGCTGCGCATGCGCTGCAGGGCTTCACGACCGTCCATACGCGGCATGTTGAGGTCGAGCAGCACCAGCCTCGGCAACTCCGGGGAGCTGTCCAGGCAGCGCAGGAGATCCTCGCCGTCGTTGGCGAATTCGATCGAACAGCCAATGCCTGACTGCTGGAAGGCATCGGCGAGCAGGCGACGGTCGTCCGGATCGTCCTCGGCAATCAGGATGCGCTGTGGCGTGGCGTGCGATGCAGTCATCGACCCGAATCCTCGCAGACCTCAGGCCCGAGGGAAAGCAGCGCGCGGGCCATCGGCAGCTCGACGATGAAGCGGGCGCCTTCACCTGGGCGGCCGTCGGCATGCAGGCGGCCGCCGTGGCGCTCGACGATCTTCCGCACGATCGCCAGCCCGATCCCGGAGCCCTCATAGTCCTGGCGGGCGTGCAGGCGCTGGAACGGGGCGAAGATGCGCTCGAGGTAGCGGTTGTCGAATCCGATGCCGTTGTCTTCCACGGTCAACTCCAGCTGCTCCGCCCGGCCGTCCGCGGCCGGCAGTCGGCGCGCCCGGACCTGTACGACCGGCGTCCGCCCCGGCTGCGCGAACTTGATGGCGTTGCCGATCAGGTTCTGCAGCAGCTGATGCATCTGCACGGGGTCGGCTTCGATCCCGGGCAGGCGATCGGCCAGCACCCGCGCGCCGCTGGCTTCGATCCTGCTTTCGAGGTCCGACAGGACGTCGTCGAGTACGGCAGACAGTTCGACCCAGCGCGGCCGGTGGGCCTGGCGCGAGACCCGCGAGTAGGCCAGCAGATCGTTGATCAGGGTCTGCATGCGCGAAGCTGCGCCGCGCATGCGCTGGATGTAGTCGGCGCCCTGCGCATCGAGGTGCGCGCCGAGGTGCAGCCGCAGGCGGTCGCCGAACGCCTGCACCTTGCGCAGCGGTTCCTGCAGGTCGTGCGAAGCAATGAAGGCGAAGTCCTGCAGCTCCTGATTGCGCGCCTGCACGTCGGCCATCGCCGCCTGCAGGGCGGCCTGGGCGCGACGCTGCTCGGTGACGTCGCTGACGATCAGGAACACGCCCACGGCATCTCCGTCCACTTCGATCGGCAGGCTGGTGGTGACCGCCCGGAAACGCCGGCCTTCCGGGCCCAGCGCGGCGTGCTCGAAGCGGTGGATGCCGCCGCGTGCCGCCAGTTCCACCTGGCGCTGCATCAGCCCGGTTTCTTCGGCCGGCACGATGGCGCTGACCAGCTGTCCCGTCAGGCTGGCGCGGGCGCGCCAGGTTTGCGCCTCCGCTGCCGCGTTGCAGTCCTCGATCCGCCCCTCCAGATCCAGTGCGAACACCGCATCCGGGACCAGCGCAAACAGCGAGCGCAGGCGCTGCCGCCCTTCTTCGATGCGGCGTTTGGCGGTGGCGGAGTTGATCGCAATCGCGATCAGCGACACCGCCGCATTGATTGCGTCGAGCTCGATCGCGTCCGGACGGTGCGGCTGGGCGTGGTAGACGGTAAAGCTGCCCAGCACGCGATCGTCCGCGGCCAGCACCGGGGTCGCGGTGGCTGCGCGGATACCGGCTGCGCGGAACAGCTCGTGGACTTCCGAGAACAGGGGGTCGGCAAGCACGTCCTGCACCACGCGCTGGCGGCGGTCCCGGGCGGCTTGGCGACTCGGGCCGAGTGCGCGCTGGCGGTCGAGCGCAGCAAGATGGTCGCCGAAGGCGGGCGGCAGGGAGGGCGCGACCACTTCCAGCACGTCGCCCTCGTCGTCGGTCCTGAACACCACCGCGAGCCGATCCTCCTGCCGGCGTTCGAAGCTGGCAACGATGGCCAAGAGCGTTTCGGTCAGCGGCCGCCCAGTGGCGATGCCGCGCAGGATTTCGGCGCGCTCGTGCTCTACGGCCTGTTCGGCGCGGGCGCGACTGATGTCCTGCAGCGTGCCCAGCAGGTGCAGGGGCAAGCCCTGCGCGTCGCGACTGAGCTCGGCCTGGGTGTGCACCCAGCGCACCACGCCGTCAGGGCGGCTGACCCGGTATTCGATATCGATCTGATGGCCGCGCTCGAGCAGGATGTTGTACTGCTCGCGGACTCTCTTGCGATCTTCGGGGTGGATCCGGCCCTTGGCGCTTTCAAGGTCGGCGCCGGCGCCTTCCAGGCCCAGGATTCGGGCCACCTGTTCCGAGACCTCCAAGCTGGCGCCATCGGCACCGAAGCGGACCTGCCATGTGCCGAGGCCCGCTACCCGTTCGGCGCCGGCCAGCAGGGCGCGGCTGCGCGACAGGTTCTCCACCTGCTCCTGCAGGCTGCGTCGGGTGTTGCGCAGGGCTTCGATAAGCGCGGCCCAGTCCAGCGATAGCGCCATCATCTGCGCGAACTGCCCGAGCACCGCCTCGTCCTCGGCGCCGAAGCCGTCGCCGCTGGGCCGGGACAGCAGCAGATGGGCGATGCACTGCCCCGAGCCGTCCTGCAGGGGCGCCGAAAGCAGCCCGGCCAGCGGAAGGCCGACGAGGTGGCTGCTCAGCGAGCCGTAGCCGACCTGGGCCAGCAGCTCGGCTGTACTCAGCCGCTGCGGACCCTGTCCCAGTAGTTTCCGCAGGTCGTCCAGCGCTTCGTTCGCGCCGGGGGCATTGGTCCAGGCCCAGTTGTCCGGTCCGTTGCGTGCCAGATCGGCCGCCGGGATGGGCGCAGCCCCGGGTTCCACGGGCAGCAGCAGGGCAAGGCCCGCCTGCAGCGCTTCGCGGACTTCGGTGAGAAGGGTAGGCACGAGGTCCAGATCGCCCAGCTTGCGGCTGGCCAGCAGGGCCGCCCGGTTCAGGGACTGCAGCTGGGTCGCCTGTCGCTCGCTGCGCGCGAGCGCCGACTGAAGCTCGGCAGCCTGGCGCTGCTGCAGGCTGATGTCCTGCACGGTGCCTGAGATCGAATCGATGCCGCCCTCGGAGCCGTGTTCGGCCTGGCCGAGGCTGCGCACCCGCAGCAGGCGACCATCGGCGCGCAGCAGGTGATGATCAAGATCGAAGCCGCGGCCTTCGCTCAGCAGCGCGTCCAGCGCGAGCTGCATGGCCGCGCGGTCCGGGCCGGCGACGCACTGCAGCAGCAGCTCCCGCGAGGGCGGCAGCTGGTCGGGCATCAGGCCCAACATGCGGAACAGCTCGTCGCTCCACAGCCACTGGCCGCTGACGAGGTCATAGCGCCAGCTGCCGACCCGGGCCAGTGACTGGGCGGTGCGCAGCGCCGACTCGTTGCGGGCCAGCGCCTGCGCGCGCTCGCGCGCGCCGCTGATGTCGCGTACCAGCAGAGCCATTCCGGTCAGATGCGGGAACGCCCGCAGCTCCAGCCAGCGGCCGTGCGGCGAGCGAACCTCCACCAGCGCGGGCGCGGCGTCCTCGATCGCTCGCTGCAGCGTCTTGCCCTGGCTGTCCTCGAACAGCGCCGGCCACAGCGCCGACAGGGGCGTGCCGGGCGGCAGCTCATGGACGCCCGCCAGCAGTTCGCCCGCCTGCCGGTTCGCGAAACTGATCTTGAGCCCACGATCCACGAAGGCGAAGCCATCGCTGATGCTCGAGAGGATCAGCCCGAGCTCGTCCAGCGAGCGATCCAGCGCCGACTCGGTGGCCTCGCGCGCCGCGATCTCGCGCTCCAGCCCGCGCGCCACGCGCTCCGCCTGATGTGCGCGCTGTCGTCCCAGCACGGCCAGCCGCAGCGCGCTCGCCAGGCTGATGCCCAGCAGCAGCGCCAGCACCAGCAGGGCGAGAGGCAGGCGGCTCACCATCAGCTGGGAGAGTTCAGGGCGCGGTGCCAGGGACAGCGTCCAGACGCGGCCGAAGGCGTCAAGCTTGCGCTGGTGCGCCTGCGGCAGGGTTTCCAGCGCTTCGCCGAAGAGCAAGCTGTCGTTCTCACGCAGCTCGATGAGGTAATCGGGATGGCGCGCGCCCAGCGCTTCTGCTGCCAGCTGCGTCACGTCGAGCGCCGCCAGGATGGAGCCTCGCTCTGCCTGCAGCGCCAGCAGCGCCTGCATGCCGGGCTGCCCCGCCATCGCCGGCCCCAGCTGCAGCGCGCGATGGTCATCGGCAGGCAGGGCCTCCAGCTCCAGCCGTTCGAGTTCGACCACGAGCCCCGAACTTGCCTCGCCCGCGCGCGGCACCCAGGCCTCCGCTGTGCGCACCGCCAGCAGTGCGGGATCCGCCGCAAGCAGGCTGGTCGCATCCGCCCCCGAGCGTGCGGGATGGCTGGCCAGGGCCTGGCGCAGGCCGCCCAGCCTGAGCGTCACCCGCTCGGCGAACTGATCCGCCATGTTGGCGCCCGCCAGCTGCAGGCGTTGGGTCTCGTTGGGCTGCAGGGCGACCCAGGCGGAGACGCCCAGCGCCGCCACCAGCAGCCCCGCGCTGGCCGGCCACATCAGCGCCTGTCGGACAGGGTTGGCCTGGCCACGATCGGCCAACAGCACCAGGGCAAGCCCGGTCGATGCGACTGCGAGTGCAAGCATCGGTGACAGCTTGCGCAGGTCGCCGGGCAGCCCGGGCAGCCCGGTGGCGAGCAAATAGCCCAGCAGCGCCAGCCCGGCTGCCAGCATCAGACCGAATCCGGCCGTCCATGCCAGTGCCCGCCCCACTCCGCCTGGCCTTGCCTGCAGCAGCGGCAGGGCGGCAAGCGTGCCCAGGCCCAGCGCGAGCAGCGTGCCGATCCGCAGGGGCGGAAGTTCAGCCAGCGTGGGCGTGCCCGGCAGCAGCGGGTGCAGGCTGGCGACCAAGATCAGGCCGGCCAAGGGCAGCAGAACCGCCGCCGCGTAACGCTGCCGGCCGGCGGCCGCCAGCAGCAGGCCTGCCGCCAGCAATGAAACGCCAAGCGCCGCCAGCGCATGGCCCAGATCGGTGGCCCAGCTGCCGGCAAGCCCAGGCAGGCGCAGCAGGTCCGCGCTGGCCTGCAGCAGGCCCGCTGCAAGGCCCAGCATGGCGGCGTGGTGCAGCACCGAGCGCATGCCGCCGGCGCCGCGGGCGATGCGGTAGAGCAGGGCCGAACCCAGCGCCAGCGCACTGGCGGCCAGCACCGAGCCGAAGCCGAAGCCCACGCCGAAACTTCGCGGGCCGCCTGCCTTCAGGCTGAATAGGCCCAGTTCGACCAGGCCGCCCACAAGCAGCGCCCAGCCCGCCAGCCCCGACATCAGGCTACCCAGCGGATTCCGCTTCTTGCTCAGCAGACCCACTCCCGCCGTCAGCATGGTCAGGCCGAGCGCAATCAGCTCGCCGCTACCGGCGGCGCTGTAAAAATCGCTGCGGCCGATGCCCAGCAGGCTGCCCAACAGGACGGGCGCTCCGGCGGCACAGGCCTGCAGGCCCAACAGCGGTCGCAGGCCGCGCAGGGGCCACAGCAGGGCGAGGGTGGCCAGTGCACTCCATGCGGCGACCGCCAGCGCGCTCCACGCGCCGAGGCCTTCGGTGCTCAGCACCCAGGCGCCAGTCGCCAGCCCACTCGCCGCCACCGCGAGCTCGCGCATGCGAACGCCAGCAGCCTTGGACGGGGGGCGATAAGGCGGTTCGGCGGACTCGGAGGCCATGCTTGGCAGCTGCGCTCGGGGCTCGCAGCTTACTAAAGCCCAAGCTCCAAACGCCTCTATCGCCTCCTTGCGGCCCCGACGGTGCCGTAGCGCCATGCTGGCGCGGCACGCAGCGTGCAGGCGTCAGCCCACCGCACGCCCGAGGACATCCCAACACGTGTGCCCTGCTGCAGACATCGACGTCCGCGACCGCTTCGGCGGGCCATCGCCGCGCATTCGCGCAGGCCGGCCCGGCGTGTTCGGGCGCCCGGCCCCCGCGCCCGCGCCGGATTCCCAGGCCTGGCGCCGCCGTGGCCGACCGCGGCAGCCCATCCGGAGGTCTCGTGACGTAAACCCGTCGCCGTGCCCATTCGGGTGGACAGGGAGACCCTGATGCAGGCTGCCGACGCCCTGCGCATCCACGTGGCGAGCTCCGCTGATCCCGACCCCTGGAGTGCGGTGGAGGAGCTGCGTGCGCAGCGGCTGGCCGCCGGCCTGCCTCCCACCCCCCGCGCGGCCCTGTTCTTCTGCGATGGCCTGTACCCCCTGCAGGACCTGGCCGACGCCCTGTCCTCGCGCTTTGACTGCCCGTTGACGGGCTGTATCAGCGGCAGCCAGATCGGGCCGCAGGGTTTCCGCCCGGGCGGCATCTCGCTGCTCTCGCTGGACGGCGATGGCCTGGACATGCGCATCCATCTCATTGAACCGATCCTCGATCCCGGCCCCGCAGTCCAGCGGATCACCGCTGAACTGGCGGCGTGGCCGCCGGCGGCCGGCCGCCGTCAGTTCGGTCTGCTGCTGGTGGACGGGCTGCACCAGGGGGAGGAGCGCCTGGCGCACGCGCTGTACCACGGGTTGGGCGATGTGCCCTTTATCGGTGGCTCGGCCTCGGACGACATGCGCTTCGAGCACACCCCGGTCTATTTCGGCGGACGCTTCCGCAGCAATGTCGCGGTGTTTGCGGTGTTCGAGACCGCCCACGCCTTCCTGCCGTTCCGGGTGCAGAACTTCCAGCCCCGCGTCGGCCGGCTGGTGATCACCGAGGCCGACCCCGAGCGCCGTCTGGTGATCCAGATCAACGGCCTGCCCGCCGCCGAGGCCTATGCCGAGGCGCTCGGCCTGCCCGAGTCGGCCCTCGAAGCACGCGTGCTGGAGGCGCATCCGCTGCTGGTTAGGGTGGGCCAGGAGCATGTGGTGCGGGCGATCCAGCGGGTCACCCGCTCGCGCGCGCTGCTGTGCATGAGCGCGGTCGATGCCGGGGTGGTCGCTGCGGTGGGCGACGCCCAGCCGCCGCTGGCGGCGCTGGAGCGGAGCTTCGAGGAGGTTCGCCAGAGGCTGGGTGCGCCGGCCCTGGTGCTCGGATGCGACTGCACCCTGCGGCGTCGCCAAGCCGCGCGCGACAACCAGCTGGACGCGGTGGGCGAGCTGTTGGCGGCGCAGCGGGTGTTCGGTTTTTCCACCCATGGCGAGCAGTACAACGGCATGCACATCAACCAGAGCTTCACCGCCATCGCAGTGTCCGCCCGATGAACACCCAACACCCGGATGCATCAGGAGATGACGGTGACGAGGCTCGCGCCGAGCTGCCTGTGGCGGTGGCGGATGAAACCCGCATCGCCGCCCTGAATCGGCTGCTCGCAGCGCGCGATCGCACCATCGAAGTCCTGATCAAGCGGCTCGAGGGCCGCGGTGGCGAGGACCCCAGCGCGTTTGCGCTGCTGGAGCAGAACATCGCGCTGGAGGCGGTGGTTTCGCGCAAGACCCGCGAGCTCGACCGCGAGCGTCAGCAGCTCTCCGACGCGCTGGCCGAGCTGCGCAGCACCCAGGCGCGGCTGCTGCAGTCGCAGAAGATGGAGGCGATCGGCCGGCTGGCGGCAGGCGTGGCGCATGAGATCAACACCCCGATCCAG
Organism: Aquimonas sp.; assembly: GCA_022241605.1. Taxonomy (GTDB): domain Bacteria; phylum Pseudomonadota; class Gammaproteobacteria; order Xanthomonadales; family Xanthomonadaceae; genus Aquimonas. Next base: position 77,986 of record JAKOMQ010000010.1, read on the forward strand.
TATGTTTCCGACAACGTCAGCTTCCTGCGCTCGGCCTTCGACACCCTGCTCAAGGTGGTCGACCAGCACCTCACGCTGCTGGAAGCCGCGCACGCTGGGGCGGTGCCGGAGGCGCAACTGCAGGCTGCCGAGTCTTCGTTGAAGGCCGCCCGGCTCGACTATCTGCGCCGCAATGTGCCGGACGCCTTCGAGGAATCGCTGGAGGGCCTCGGTCGGGTGTCAGGCATCGTGACCGCGATGAAGCGTTTTTCCCACCCTTCGGGCGAGGATATGGAGCCGGTCGACCTGGCTGACCTCATCAACACCACGGTTACGGTGGCCCGCAACGAGTGGAAGTACGTGGCAGAGCTGGAAACGCTGTTCGATGATGCGCTGCCCAAGGTGCCCTGCTTCCGCGACGAAATCAGCCAGGTGGTGCTGAACCTGATCGTCAACGCCGCCCATGCGATCGGCGACGTGGTGCTGGCCGCGCCCGGCAGCAAGGGCCGGATCATGATCAGCACCCACGTCGTCGCCGAGCATGCGGAGATCCGCATCGCCGACACCGGCGGCGGTATTCCCGAGTCGATCCGGGCTTCGGTGTTCGACCCGTTCTTCACCACCAAGCCGGTCGGCAAGGGCACCGGCCAGGGCCTGGCCATGGCCTATGCCACCGTGGTGGAGAAGCACCATGGCCTCCTCGATTTCGAAACCGTGCCCGGTGACGGCACGACCTTCATCATCCAGCTCCCGCTGCGCGGCGCCGAGCCCGCGCCGGAGGAGGGCGGGGCATGAGGATCCTGTTCGTCGACGACGAGCGGCGGGTGCTGGTCGGCATCGAACGCATGCTTTTCGGCATGGGTCGCGACTGGGAGATCCTGCTGGCCGGCAGCGGCGACGAGGCGCTGGCCGAGCTCGAGCGTGGCCCGGTGGATGTGGTGGTCAGCGACATGCGCATGCCGGGGATGGACGGCGCGGAGCTGCTGCGGCGCGTGCAGCAGCGCTGGCCCGCCACCCTGCGCATGCTGCTGTCCGGTCACACCGAAACCGGCGCAGCCATGCGCGCGCTCAACGTGGCCCAGCAGTTCCTCTCCAAGCCCTGCGAGCCCGAGGCCCTGGTCGCCACCATCGAATCCGCAGTGGCCCTGCGCAACCTGCTGGCCGATCCCGCGATCGGAGAAACGGTAGGCCGCCTCAGGCGCCTGCCGGCGGCGCCGCATGTTTTCGCCAAGCTCAACCTGGCCCTGCTGGACCCCAACTGCGACGCCCGCCAGATCGGGGCGATCCTTGCCGAGGATCCGGCCATGACCGCCAAGGTCCTGCACATGGCCAACTCGGCATTCTTTCCCGGCGGCGGGCGCGCCGTGACCGATCTCAAGACCGCCGTCACCCGGATCGGCTCCACCATGATCCGCAACCTCGTGCTGGCCGCCGAGGTGTTCGCCCAGGACGTGGGCCGCAGCGATGTCGCCGCCCTGCAGAAGCAGGCGCTGTTGACCTCGGTGCTGGCAGCGCGGATCGCCTCCGGGCTGTCGGATACCGACCAGGCCGGCATCGCGGGCCTGCTCGCAAACGTCGGCCGCCTGCTGCCCCAGCCGGAGGGAGAGGCCGCCGAGCGCTTCGGTCATGCGGAAATGGGCGCCTACCTGCTGGGTGTCTGGGGCCTGCCCATGGATATCGTCGAGGCGGTGGCCTATCACGAGAATCCGCTTCGCCTGCCGCCGCGCGAGTTCGGCCTGGTGGGCGTGGTCCACGTGGCCGCGCGTCTGGCGACGGAGGCCGAACCCGATCCTGCCTATCTGCAGCGCTGCAGCGTCGCTGATCGAATGCCCGGCTGGCAGCGCAAGGCGGAATCATTGCGTGAGGACGCCGCATGAGCGAACACGGACTGCCGCGCGTGCTCTGCGTGGACGACGAGCCCAACATCCTGCGTGCGCTGACCCGCAGCCTGCACGGCCGCTTCGAGGTCGACACCGCCGTCGGCGGCCACGCCGGGCTGGAAGCGCTGGCGGCAGGGCGCTACGCCATCGTGGTGTCGGACATGCGCATGCCCGGCATGGACGGCCTGCAGTTCCTTGCCGAGGTTGCCCGCCAGTGCCCGGGCACGGTGCGGGTGCTGCTGACCGGCATGGGCGACACCGCCGAGGCCGAGGCTGCGCTCGCCGCGGGCGTGCTGCATCGGGTGCTGGCCAAGCCCTGTCCGGTCGACGAGCTTCGCGCAGCGCTAGGCGGGCTTATCGGCGGCTGACGCCGATCAGGAAAGCTCCGGTTTGTCCGAGCCTGCGCCATGCCCGGGAGGGTTGCCCCGGTACGCTGCGCGCCGCCACGCGTCAGCGGGCCGGCGGTGGCTCCGGGTGCGGTCCAAGGCGCGGGGAGGGGACCTGGCGAGGTACCTGCGAGGACGACCAGTGCCGAGCCGCGCCCGATGGCGCGATCAGGCGCTGATGCTTGATTGCGCGCGGCACATCAGGCGTCGAGGTCCGGGATCAACTCACTCTCCAGCCGCGCGATCGAGTCCTTGATGCGCAGCTTGCGCTTCTTCAGGCGGCGCAGCTGCAGCTCGTCGGTGCCGGGCGTGCCGGCCAGACGTTCGATAGCGAGATCCAGGTCGCGATGCTCCAGCCTCAGCTCCGCCAGCTGGCGGACCACTTGCGAAGTGTCGGTGCTGAGCATTGGGCGGGTTCCGGGAGCGCGGCGAGGGGAGGCCTGAGCTTACCGGCGCCGAGCGCGCTGGCAAGGGGGTAGGTCGGGCCGCTCGCAGACTGGGGCGCTCAGAGCGTGTGAAGAAACCCGGATGCCCTAGCGAGGGCGTCGCTGGGCGTTCGTGGCAAGGCGCGCTGCGCGAGTTCAAGGCAGCTCGGCGGGCCAAATGTCCGCAGTATTCGCGTAGCGCGCCGCCGCCGCGGCCGTCCAGCGGCGGCCGGCGCCAGGCTGATGGTTTTTTCACATGCTCCCAGGGCTGGGCTGCGCATGTGCCGTGCGTGAAAAACCGTCAGATGACCGGCGCTGGATCCGGGTGCGGATCAGGGCGCCAGCAGGAACCACGGTGGGGTGGTGGCGACAAGGAGCAAGCCCGAGCCGCGCCCAAAGGCGCCGGCAGACGCTGATGATTTGTTGCGCTCGGCACACTAGACTGCCCGGCCCACCTCACAGCCAGAATCGCGCCATGCCCAGCGCCCGCAAGCAGGAGTTTGAACAGCACAAGCTGGCCAAGCGCCTGCGCCACCAGGTGGGCCAGGCCATCGCTGACTTCGGCATGATCGAAGAAGGCGACAAGGTGATGGTGTGCCTGTCCGGCGGCAAGGACAGCTACACGATGCTGGATGTGCTGCTGCAGCTGCAGGCCAAGGCGCCGGTGCGGTTCGAGCTGGTGGCGGTGAATCTGGACCAGAAGCAGCCCGACTTCCCCGAGCACATCCTGCCCGGCTACCTGGAAAGCATCGGCGTGCCCTTCAGCATCATCGAGCAGGACACCTATTCGGTGGTCAAGCGCGTTGTGCCCGAGGGCAAGACCATGTGCTCGCTGTGCTCGCGCCTGCGTCGCGGCGCGCTCTACAGCCATGCCGCCGAGCACGGTTTCACCAAGATCGCGCTGGGCCATCATCGCGACGATCTGCTGGCCACGTTCTTCATGAACCTGTTCTTCCACGCCAAACTGTCCGGAATGCCGCCCAAACTGCGCTCGGACGATGGCCGGCACGTGGTGATCCGCCCGCTGGCCTATGTCGCCGAGGCCGATATCGCGCAATACGCCGAGGCCAAGGGTTTCCCGATCATTCCCTGCAACCTCTGCGGCTCGCAGGAGAACCTGCAGCGCAAGCAGGTGCGGCGGATGCTGGACGAGTGGGAGCGCACGTCGCCGGGCCGATTGGAGACCATGGCGCGCGCGCTGGGCGACGTCCGGCCCTCGCAGCTGTCCGATCGCCACCTGTTCGATTTTCTCGCGCTGGGTCGCGCATCCGACATGGCGCTGCCGGCTGCCCATGCCTGGCTTTCGGGCGAGCCGCTTGAGCCTGCGAGCGAAACGCGCGCGGCGCCGGCTGCCGACGCTGCAGATTCGCCGGCGCGGGTGCTGGACATTCCAGTGCGGCTTCAGGCGTGACGGTTCGCGCGGGGTCTGCTATCGAGGCAAGCCCAGCCGCTCACCCCCGACCCGACCTTCGCTCCGCTCGGGCTCGCCAACCCGTGGGCTGCCACCGGCAGCCCACAAGCGGGACGGCTCGCTCCGTGGGGAGAGGGGCGCAAGTTGCGCCTCGCGGTCGCGATCGCAGCTGCAGCTGCAGTCGCGGCCCGCCACAGCCTTCGTGTCGCGTCGTCCCGCTGATTTGGCTAGCGCGTGTTGAGCCCCTCTCCCCACGGGAGAGGGCTTGGGGAGAGGGGCCGCTGAGCCTCAGGCCACACTCCCGCGCGACCGTGCCCAGCTCCACTTCCCCCCCTCTCTGGATCGCCAATGTTCTTCCGTAACCTGACCCTGTTCCGCTACCCCACCTCGATCAACAGCAGCTTCGAAGAACTCGATGAGAAGCTCGCCGGACACGTGCTCAAGCCGGTCGGCCCGCTGGAGCTGTCTTCGCGTGGCTTCGTCTCGCCGCTGGGCCGCGGCGAGCAGGCGCTGTCGCACCGTGTCGCCGAGGCCCTGCTGCTGACGATGGGCAGTGAAGACAAGCTGCTGCCGAGCTCGGTGGTCAACGCCGTGCTTTCCGAAAAACTCGACCACATCCGCGAAGCCGAGGGCCGTAACCCCGGCGGTCGCGAGCGCAAGCGCATCAAGGATGAGGTGCTCACCGATCTGCTGCCGCGCGCGTTTTCGCGGCCCTCGCGCTGCTCCGGCTTCCTCGACCTCGGACTCGGCTGGTGCGTGATCGACAGCAGCAGCCGCAAGAACGCCGAGAACTTCGTCAGCGCCGTGCGCGAGGCCCTCGGCAGTTTTCCGGCGGTGCCGGTCAATGCCGAGAGCAGCCCGCGCGCGCTGATGACCGCATGGATCGACGGTGAGCCGCTGCCGGAGGGCTTCGTGCTGGGTGACGAGTGCGAACTGCGCGATCCGGTCGATTCCGGCGCCATCATCAAATGTCGCCGTCAGGAGCTCAGCGCCGAGGAAGTGCGCGAGCACCTGAAGTGCGGCAAGCAGGCCTTCCAGGTCGCGCTGGTGTTCGAGGACCGCCTGAGCTTCGTGCTGGGCGAGGATCTGGTGATCCGCAAGCTGAAGTTCCTGGAGGCCGCCACCGAGTCGCTGGAACAGGGCGAGCGCGACACCCAGCGCGACGAGATCGACGCCGTATTCGCGCTGATGAGCGGGGAGCTGCGCGCGCTGCTCAAGCGTCTTGAAGAGATCCTCAAGTTGAGCAAGGCGGACGCATAGCGCCATGACCCGCCTGCTGCGCTCGGAGCGGCGACTGCGCCTGCCCGATGGCAGCGAGGCGGGCATCGTCGAGGTGCGCGATGCGCGCGCCCGGCGGCTGAAGCTGATGGTGTCCGAGCGCGGCCCGCGCCTGACCGTGCCGCGCGGCGTCAGCGAGCTCGAGATCGCCCAGTTCCTGGAGCAGCACCGCGGCTGGCTGGCCCAGCAGCTGCGTGCGCTGCAGCCGCCTGCCGCACTGCCTGTCCATGCCGGCGAAGAGGCCGAGCCCGCCTCGCCAAGCCGCCCCGCCAGCCTGCTACTGCGCGGCGCTCGCCTGCCGATCGAGCGCATCGAATCCCGCCGTCTCGCTGCTGTGGCGCAGGACCAGCGCATCGAGCTGCACCTGCCGCCGCGCTACACGCCCCTGCAGCTGCAGCGGGTGCTGGCCGATTTCCTGCTGGCCGAGGCGCGTCGCGACCTCGGCCAGTGGCTGCCTCACTACCTGCCGACTCTGCCGGGCCCGCCGCGCAGCATTCGCCTGCGCCCGCTGTCCAGCCTGTGGGGCTCGCTCAATGCCGCCGGCGCGGTGTCATTGGACCTCGCCCTCGTGCAGGCGCCGCCGCGGGTGTTCGAGTACGTGCTGGTGCACGAGCTCTGCCACCTGCTGCAGCGCAACCACTCGCCCGCCTACTGGGCCGAAGTCCGCGCCCGCATGCCCGACCACCTGCAGCAACGCGCCTGGCTGAAGCAGCACGGGCTGGGGCTGAAGGCGCAGCTGCGGCAGCTGCTGGCGCTGCAGACCTAGGGTGCCAGCTCATGAGAGGCGGCGGTTGGAGTGTCGGTCGCGATAAGACCCTGTACGACTACGAGTCACTCGTCGAGGCGGAGCAGACAGGCGAGATGGCTGACATCACTCGTCTAGGAATCGGCCCGCGGCTCTACGCAAGCCTTCCGCGGGACGAGCTGCTGGCGCGCCTCGCAGGGTTTCCCAAGCTGGCCATCATCTTGCTGGCCGATGATTGGATTGCCGATGGCGACATGGCTGCGGTCAGGCGCGCCTTCGAGGAGGCGTTGCCGGAAGTCCAGTTCCTCTGGACCGATGCAGGGCTGACGGGTGGCAAGCACGGCCGCTGACGCCGTCCGCGCGTGCGAGGGCTACAGGCGTAGCCCCGTGAATACGTATGCACCCCCGGGCACCCCGGCGTGCAGCCGCTAAGCTGGGCGCCGGCTGCCGCCATCGCGGTGGCCCTTGGGGTTTCCGGGGAGGGCAGGGCGTACGCGGCGCGGTAGAACGCCGTGGCGGCCGGTACGGCTGTGCTGCGTTTTGCGCGCGCTCAGCGCCTGCCCCGGTGGCCGGTTGGTGCGGGGGCGGTCGGCCCTCGCGCAGGCGCAGCGAGGGAGCGAGGCCGATGCGTGACAAGCCGCAATTGAGTTTCTGGCAGATCTGGAACATGTGCTTCGGCTTTCTGGGCATCCAGTTCGGATTTGCCCTGCAGAACGCCAACGTCAGCCGGATCTTCCAGACGCTCGGCGCCAGCATGGACACGATTCCATTGCTGTGGATCGCAGCGCCGCTGACCGGTCTGCTGGTGCAGCCCATCGTCGGCTACTACTCGGACCGCACCTGGCATCCCGTGCTTGGCCGGCGCCGGCCCTACTTCCTGGTGGGTGCGCTGCTGGCCTCGGCGGCGCTGGTGTTCATGCCCAACTCGCCGACGCTGTGGATCGCCGCCGGCCTGCTGTGGGTGCTGGACGCCTCCATCAACATCGCCATGGAGCCCTTCCGCGCCTACGTCGGCGACCAGTTGCCGCCGAAGCAGCGCCCGACCGGCTACGCCATGCAGAGCTTCTTCATCGGCGTCGGTGCGGTGGTGGCGAGCGCGCTGCCGTGGCTGCTGACCCAGGCCGGCGTGGCCAATACCGCGCCCGAGGGCCAGGTGCCGGATTCGGTGCGCTATGCCTTCTATCTCGGCGGCGCGGTGCTGCTGGGTGCGATCGGCTGGACCATCCTCAGCACCCGCGAGTACGCGCCCGAGCAGCTGGCCGCCTTCGATGCCGACCGCCCGCCCGAGGCCGAGCCCGATGCCGCGCGCATCGCTTCCGCGCAGGCCCGCGGCAACATCGGCGTAGCGCTGGGTGTGGCGCTGGCGGCGGCGGTGCTGGTGCTGGGCTGGGACCGCCAGCTCTATGTGCTGGCCGGCCTGGTCGGCATCGGCGGTGCGCTGTTCGCGGCCCTGCCTGGGCTCAAGCGCGACGGCATGCTGCGCAATATTCTGAGCGACATGCTGCAGATGCCCGAGGTGATGAAGCAGCTGGCGCTGGTCCAGTTCTTCTCCTGGTTCGCCCTGTTCGCGATGTGGATTTACACCACTGCCGGCGTCGCCGCGCACCACTACGGCAGCAGCGATCCGACCAGCCGGGAATTCAACGACGCTGGCGACTGGGTGGGCGTGCTGTTCGCGGCCTACAACGGTTTTGCCATCGTCGCCGCCATGCTGATCCCGCTGCTGGTACGCAGTGTCGGCGCGCGCGCCACCCACATCGTAATGCTGCTGTGCGGGGCGGCCGGCTTCGGCTCTTTCCTGCTGATTGGCGATCCGCGCTGGCTGTTGGCCTCGATGGTGGGCGTGGGCTTTGCCTGGGCCTCGATCCTGTCGCTGCCCTATGCGCTGCTGGCCAACAGCCTGCCGGCGCGCAAGATGGGCACCTACATGGGCGTGTTCAATTTCTTCATCGTGATCCCCCAGCTGGTCGCCGCCAGCGTGCTCGGCCTGCTGCTGCGCTACGGCTTCGGCAGCGAGCCGATCTATGCCCTGCTGATCGGTGCGATCAGCTTCGTCGTCGCCGCCGCCTGCACGCTGCGCGTGCGGCTGGTGGCCTGAAGCCCTGGAGTCAGCCATGCCCTTGCGTCCGCTCGCGTTCGCCCTGTCCGCCCTGCTGCTCGCCGCCTGTGGCGGCAGCGCGCCGCCCGCTGCCACCGTGCCCGCCGCCGACACGGCGGCTGCCGGCACTGACGTTTTCATCGGCACCACCGAGCCCTTCGCCTCGGAGGCGGTCTACTTCGTGCTGACCGACCGCTTCGTCAACGGCGATCCGTCCAACGACCAGCGCGAGCAGGGCGGCGAGCTTCGCACCTTTGACATTCCGCTGAAGTGGGAGGACGGCAGCGTCGCCAACATCGGCTACCTCGGTGGCGACTTCCGCGGCCTGCTCGACCATGCCGACTACATCCGCGAGATGGGCTTCTCGGCGCTGTGGATCACGCCGATCGTGGACAACCCGGACGAGGCCTTTACCGGCGGCGACGAGATCACCCAGACCAGCATCCTCACCGACCGCGGCAAGACCGGCTACCACGGCTATTGGGCCAAAAACTTCTATCGCTTGGACGAGCACCTGCCCAGCGCCGACCTGGACTTCCGCCAGCTCACTGCCGCCCTGCGCGAGCGCGGCCTGAAGACCGTGCTGGACATCGTCGCCAACCACGGCTCGCCGGCCTGGACCATGCCGGTGGACCAGCCGGAGTTCGGGCGGCTGTATGACGCGGAAGGCCAGCTGGTGGCCAGCCACGACAACCTGCCGCCGGACCAGCTCGACCCCGCCAACAATCCGCTGCACCGCTTCTACAACACCGAGCCGGATCTGGCTCAGCTGGGCGACTTCAGCGAGTCCAACCCGGAGTTGATGGAGTACCTGATCGGCGCCTACGAGCAGTGGATGGGGCAGGGCGCGTACGCCTTCCGCGTCGACACCGTCGGCCACATGAAACCCGAGTTCTGGGCCGAGTTCACCCGCCGCATCCGCGAGCGCCAGCCGGGCTTCTTCATGTTCGGTGAGATCTTCAGCTACGAGGTCGACAAGGTCGCGCGCTTTACCCATCCAGAAGCTGGCGGCATCAGCGTGCTGGACTTCCCGCTGAAGGAGGCGCTGAAGGAGGTGTTCGAAAGCGCGGAATCCGACTTCGCGCGGCTGGCGTCAGCGCTGTACCTGCAGGACGGGCCCTACGCCAACCCCTACGATCTGATGACCTTCTACGACAACCACGACATGGCGCGCATGGACGCCAGCGACGAGGGCTTCATCAACGCCCACCACTGGCTGTTCACTGCGCGCGGCATCCCGGTCCTCTACTACGGCTCGGAGATGGGCTTCAAGCGCGGCCGCGCCGAGCACAACGGCAACCGCAACTATTTCGGCGTGGAGGGCATCGAGGCAGCGCGTGCGCACCCGATCCGCCAGGCCCTGATCCGCGTCGGCGGCCTGCGCCAGCGCCTGCCGGCGCTGCAGCGTGGCCTGCAGTTCAACCTGAAGCTGGACGGCCACGAGGCCGCCTTCTACCGCGTGCTGCAGCACGAGGGGCTCAACCAGACCGCGCTGGTGCTGCTCAACAAGTCCGGCGAACCGCGCCGCATCGCCCTGGGCGAGCACCTGCAGCCCGGCATCTGGACCGATGCCGACAGCGGCGAGACGGTCGAGATCGGTCTCGAACTGCGCATCGAGGTGCCGGCCAACGGCCTGCGCGTGCTGCTGTTCAATGCGCCGCTGAGCGAGCCCGGCCTGCTGGCGGCGCTGCGCGCGCAGGCGGGCTGAAGTGTCGAAGCACTGATGCTGCGGGGCGGAGCGATTCCGCCCCGCCCTCGTCCTTTGCCCCAGCGGCGCCCTCAGGCCGCGCGCAGCAGCTCCACCCGCCGCAGGGTGAAGCTGCCCACCGCCGTCTGCAGGCTGCGGGCGTTGTCGCGCAGGGCCGCGGCGGCGGCGCTGGCCTCCTCTACCAAGGCCGCATTCTGCTGGGTGCTCTGGTCGATGGCCTGCATGGTCTGGCCCAGCCGCTCGATGTCGACGGTCTGTTCGCTGGAGGCGCGGCTGATCTCGGCCATGATGTCGTTCACCCGCTGCACGGAGTCCATGATCCGCTGCATGGTGGCGCCGGCTTCATTGACGAGGCCGGTGCCGGTTTCCACGCGCTGGCCGGCGTCTTCGATCAAGGCCTTGATCTGCTTGGCCGCATCCGCTGAGCGCTGCGCCAGCGAGCGCACCTCGCCCGCCACCACGGCAAAGCCGCGGCCCTGCTCGCCGGCGCGCGCGGCCTCGACCGCGGCGTTGAGGGCGAGGATGTTGGTCTGGAAGGCGATGCCGTCGATCAGGCTGGTGATGTCGGCGATCCGGCGCGAGGACTCGCTGATCTCCTGCATGGTGCCCACCACGCGCCCCACCACCTGGCCACCGGCCGCCGCGACCTGGCCGGCGCCCTGCGCCAGCTGGTCGGCTTCGCGGGCGCGCTCGGCGTTCTGCCGCACCACCACGGTCAGGGCCTGCAGCGAGTGGCTGCTGGCATCCACGCTGGAGGCCTGGCTCTCGGTGCGGGCCGACAGGTCCTCGATGCCGGAGGCGATCTCGCCGGTGCTGCTGCGGATGCCCTCGGCGCTGTCCTCGATGCCTTCAACGATGCCTCGGATCTGCGTGACGCTGCGGTTGGCGTCGTCGCGGATGCGCGCGAACACGCCGGCGTACTCGCCGCGCATCGACACGGTCAGGTCACCGTCGGCAAGCGCGCCCAGCAGGCGCGAAATCTCGGCCAGGTTGGCATCGGCGGTTTCCATCAGCCGGTTCAGGTCTTCCACCATCTCGCGGTAGCCGAACTCGAAGCGCGCCGCCTCGCCGCGGGCGCTGAAATCACCCTTCGCAGCGGCCGAGGCCAGCCGCTTCACCTCGGCGCTGATGCCCACCAGGCTGCCCTTGGCGCGATGCATGGCGCGGCTGATGCGCGCCTTGTCGCCCGGCAGCGCGGCCATGTCGCGGGCAAAGTCGCCGCGCGCATAGGCATCGACCAGCTCGACCATGTCCAGACTGACCTGGACGGACGAGGCCAGCACCGTGTTGACCTGCTCGGCCATTTGCCCATAGACGCCGGGGAAGCGGCTGGCGTCAATGCGGAAGTCCAGCTCGCCCTGGGTGTGGCGCTGAGCCAGCTCCTGCTGGGCCTCGATGAACTGCGAAAGCTGGCGCTGCATGCGACGCATGGCCTGCAGCAGCTGGCCGGTTTCGTCGTTGCTGGTGTCGCCGATCAGCGCGCCCAGATCGCCCTCACCCACCCGGGTAGCCACTTCCAGCGCCTGATCGAGCGGCTTGGTTACGCTTCGCACCAGGCGCCACGCCACCAGCGCGCCGAGGATCAGCGCTACCGCGGCCAGCATCACCATCAGCGTCGCGAAGCCCTTGGCGGTGGCCGTAGCCCGCTCCGCCTCGATGTTGTTGCGCGCCTCCTGCAGGTCGATGAACTGGTTGATCCGCGCCAGCCAGGTCTCGAACGCGGGCTTGGCACGCGCCAGCAGCAGGGCGTGGGCGGCTTCGCGCTCGCCGGCGGCGCGCAGGCGGCTGACCTCGACGATCAGCGGCAGGGTTTCGGCTTCGATGTCCTTGATTGACCCGAGGATGGCGCGCTCCTCGGCATCGCCGGTGGCGTCGTCGAGCACCAGGGCATCCAGCGGCGTCGCCGACTGCGCGTAGAACTCGGCGAGCCGCTCGATGTCGCGCTCGGACGCCGCTACGCCGGCAGCTTCGTCGAACAGCACCACGTCGCGCAGCGAAATCGCGCGATCGTGAACGCTGCCGCGAAAGTTGATGGCGTAGCGCTGCTTGACGCTGTTGAGTTCGTTGATGGTGGCGAGCGCGCGATCAATCTGACCGACGCGCTGAACGCCGACCGCGGTCAGGACGAGCATGAGGGCGATCAGCAGGCCGAAGCCGAGGGCAAGGCGCTGCCAGATGCGGAGTTGCGTGAACATGGGTGCTCCAGGGTGTGGGTGTGAGCGATCAACGATTCATTTCACTGATCAATCACAATTGGTTAGTCGATTGGCTTGGCCTGTCGGTATGCAACCCCCGTGCCGCCCGGGCTTTCCCTTGCTGAGCGCCCATAAAAACCAATTGAATCAATAACTAGATGGATTTTTGCGCGCACAGCCGGGACGCGCCCCGCGCGGCCTTCGCCTCTGGCGACGGATTCGCGGTCAGGCGGCGCCCTACCGCGAGCGCGGCGGCGCGTATGCATTCGCGGGCCTCTCGGCCGGATCGACCGCTCAAGGGCATCCGGCATACTTCGCGGTCTGTCTGACAGCCACGGGCGCCTGTTCACCATGTCCATCCTCCGACTCGCCGACCTCGACCTCGCCGGCAAGCGCGTGCTGATCCGCGAAGACCTGAACGTGCCCATCAAGGACGGCCGCATTCGCGCAGAGCAGCGCATCCTGGCGGCCCTGCCCACGCTGCAGCTGGCGCTGGAGAAAGGCGCTGCGGTGATGGTCGCTTCGCATCTGGGCCGCCCGGTCGAGGGCGAGTGGAGCGAGGCGGACTCGCTGGCGCCGGTGGCGGCGCGTCTTGCCGAACACCTGGGGCGGCCGGTGCCGCTGATCCGCGACTGGGTGGACGGCGGTTTCGAGGTGGCGCCCGGTGAGCTGGTGCTGCTGGAGAACTGCCGCATGAACCCGGGCGAGGGCAAGGACGACGAGGCCCTGTCGAAGAAGTACGCAGCGCTGTGCGACATCTACTGCATGGATGCGTTCGGCACTGCGCATCGTGCCCAGGCGTCGACGCATGGCGCGATCCGCTTCGCCAAGGTCGCCTGCGGCGGCCCGCTGCTGATGGCCGAGCTGGATGCGCTGGCCAAGGCGCTGGAGCATCCGGCGCGGCCGCTGCTGGCGATCGTCGCCGGCTCCAAGGTCAGCACCAAGCTGGAGCTGCTCGGCAGCCTGGTCGGCAAAGTCGACCAGCTGATCGTCGGCGGCGGCATTGCCAACACCTTTCTGGCCGCGCAGGGGCTGCCGGTGGGCAAGAGCCTGTGCGAAGCCGAGCTGCTGGAGACCGCGCGCCAGATCATGGCGGATGCGAAGTCCCGCGGCGCGCAGATCCCGCTGCCGGTCGACGTGGTGGTGGCGCCCACCTTCGCCGCCGATGCCCCGGCCACGATCAAGGACGTGGGCAGCGTGGGTCCGGACGACATGATCCTCGACATCGGCCCGGCGACAGCCAAGCAGTACGCCGCGATCATCGCCGAGGCCGGCAGCGTGATCTGGAACGGCCCTGTGGGCGTGTTCGAATTCGACGCCTTCGGCGAGGGCACGCGCGCCGTGGCCGAGGCCATCCGTGATTCATCGGCCTTCTCGATCGCCGGCGGCGGCGACACCCTGGCCGCGGTGGAGAAGTACGGCGTGGAGGCCGGCATCAGCTACATCTCCACCGGCGGCGGTGCCTTCCTGGAGTTCTGCGAGGGCAAGGAGCTGCCGGCGGTGGCCGCGCTCAGGGCTCGCGCCTTGGCGTGAGCGCAGCGATGGCCCGCGAGGTACTCAACATCGCTGCCTACCACTTCGCCGATCTCGCGGACCCGTCGGCGCTGCGCGAGCAGCTGCGCGCACGCTGCGAGGCCGCGGGCGTGAAGGGCAGCGTGCTGGTGGCGCCGGAGGGCCTGAACCTGTTCCTCGCCGGCGCCGAGGCCGCTGTGGAATCGGTGCTGGACTTCGTTCGCTTGCTCCCTGGTTTTTCTGGGCTGCGGGTCAAGCGCAGCTGGAGCGCGCATGTCCCGTTTGCGCGGCTCAAGATCAAGCTCAAGAAGGAAATCATCGCCTTCGGTCACGATCAATGCGTGCCGCGCACGCGGCGTGCGCCGAGCGTGTCGCCGGCGCAGCTGCGCGAGTGGATCGCCCGCGGCTGCGACGACAGCGGTCGCCGCCTGGTGCTGGTCGACACGCGCAACCGCGAGGAGCTGGCCTACGGCCGTTTCGAGAACGCGCTGCAGCTGCCGATCGACAACTTCACCGATCTCACCGCCGCGCTGGAGCCGCTGAAGGCCGAGCTGGCCGATGCCGCGGTGGTGAGCTACTGCACGGGCGGCATCCGCTGCGAGAAGGCCGCGCTGTGGATGCAGGACGCCGGCTTCGCCCACGTGGCCCAGCTCGACGGCGGGATCCTCGACTACTTCGAGCAGGTCGGCGGCTTCGGCTGGCAGGGCGAGTGCTTCGTGTTCGACGCGCGTATCGCGCTGCGGCCGGATCTGTCGCCGCGCGAGGACGCGCCGGTGCCCGAGGCGGTCGACCCGCTGGCCGGGCGGAGCCGCGTCGCGTGAGGGCCACCGCGACCGTCGGCATCGTCGGCAGCGCGGGCGCCTACGGCCGCTGGCTGGCCACCTTTTTCACCGAGCGCATGGGCTGCCGCGTGTTCGGCTGCGACCCGGCCGATCCCGCTGCCTGCTCGTTGGCCGAGCTTCTGGCGCATTGCGAGGTGATCGTGTTCTCCGCGCCGATCGCCGACACCCCGCGGCTGATTGGCGAGGCGGTGACGCTGGCCGGCGCGCGCGCGGCGGCGCAGCTGTGGATCGACGTCACCTCGATCAAGGCCGCGCCGGTGGCGGCGATGCTGGCTGCACCCGCCGAGGTGCTGGGCCTGCACCCGATGACTGCGCCGCCCAAGGCCCCCAGCCTGCGCGGCCGCGTGCTGATCAGCTGCGAGGCCCGCATCGAGCAGTGGCGCAGCTTTGTGGATGCGCTCTACGTCGCGCTGGAAGCCGAGCGCGTCGAGTGTGATCCCCAGCAGCACGACCGGGTGATGGCGCTGGTGCAGGCGCTGGTGCATGCCGGGCACCTGGCCCAGGCCGGCGTGCTGTCCACGCTGGCGGCTGAGCTCGGCGGGCCGGCTGCGCTGTTTCCGTTCCGCTCGGTGTCTTTCGAGCTGGATCTGGCCATGGCGGATCGCATCCTCGCCGGCAATCCGGCCATCTATGCCGGCATCCAGTTCGACAACCCGGCCGTGCTGCCGGTGCTGGACAGCCTGACCGCGCGCGTTGCCCGACTGCGCGAACTCGTACGCGCGGGCGATCGTGAGGCCTTCGAACGCGAGTTCATCGCGGCGCCTCGCGCGGTTTTCGGTACCGGGGAGATCGCGCGCGGCAACCACGGTTTCGAGCAGGTCGGCTACCTGCTCGCCGATCTGGCCCACGCCGGCGCGCTGAGCGTGCACCTGCCCGAGGACCGCCCCGGCTCGCTGCGCGCGCTGCTGGAGGTGTTCGAGCGGCATCAGGTCAATCTGGCCTCGATTCACAGCTCGCGCACCCCGGCCGGCGCGGTGCATTTCCGCTTCTCGTTTACGCTGGCACCGGATCCGGCCACCCGGAGGGCGCTGTGCGCGGACATCGAGCGCGACGCCATTGGCCGGGTGCTGGATGAGGTCGCAGCCTCGCGCGGGGCTCCGTAACACTCGCGGGCAAACCGCCCCATCACCAGGATCGACCGTATGCACGCCCGGATTCTTACCCTGCTGCTCGCCCTGCTGCCCGTGGGCGCCCTGCTGGCGGCCGAAGGCTTCCAGATTGAACCGGGCGTCGATCGCCCGGGTTCCGACATCGCCCAGATCGCGCTGGACGCGGCTGAGCCCGCCGAGTGCGCCAAGCTCTGTGCGGACAACCCGGACTGTCAGGCCTTCACCTTTGTCCAGCCGGGCGTCCAGGGCGAGCAGGCCATGTGCTGGCTCAAGGACGCCGTGCCCGAGGCCGTGGCCTCGGACTGCTGCACTAGCGGCCTGCGCAGCGAGGGCTATCAGTGGGGCGTGGATCGCCCGGGGGCCGACTATCGCGATTTCGCGCTTGAAGCCGAGCAGCCGGCGCTGTGCCGGCAGGCCTGCGAGGAAGATGCGGATTGCCGCGCCTTCACCTACGTGCGCCCGGGCCTGCAGGGCGACGCCCCGCGCTGCTGGCTGAAGAACGAGGTGCCGGAGCCGGTAGCGTCCGACTGCTGCGCCAGCGGCCTGCGTAGCGGGGGGCACTGAGCCCATGCCGGCCCGACTGCTCGGCCTGCGCGAGGTGCCCGAGGACGAGGTCGACGACATCGTCGGCCTGCTCGAAGACGCGGGCATCTCCCATTACCTGACGCCGCCGGGCCTGTTCGGGCTGTCGCCGCCGGCGCTGTGGCTGCGTGAGCCGGCCCAGCTCGATGCGGCCAGAGCGCTGCTGGCCGAGTACCACGCCGGCCGTGCTGAGCGCGCGCGCGCCGAGTTCGAGGCCGCGCACGCCGCCGGCGAGGTTCCGAGCCTGTGGGCCTCGCTGCGGGCGCGGCCTGCGCATGCCATCGGCCTGCTGGTCCTGGTGATCGGCGTGCTGCTCACGCTCAGCCTGCCCTGGCTATTGATGGGCGCTTGAGCGGCAGGCGTCCGGCCTGACCCTACCGTGCTGGCCGCTGCTGCGGGCGATGCGCGCGCAGGCATCGACTGCTGCGCCGGGGGCACGGGCCGCGCACCGGGGGCGGCACCCCGGCAGTCGGTGCGCGATCAAGCGAACGGTTTTTCCACTTTCTCCGTTGCTGAAAATGGCCGCTGCGGAATGGCGCGGCCACGCACCTGCGCGCAGCAGGGGAGATCGACGCGGGAGGGCGGCATGGCCTTGGCCATGGAGGTGCTGCAGGGCCTCGCGGGGATGGCGGGCTCACAGGCGCTGTCGGCCCGTATCGATCGCGTTTGCGCCAGCATCGGTATCGATCACTGGCTGTACGCGGTCAACCTGCCTTTGCTCAACGATCGCTATCAGCAGTTCACCCTCGGCTCGTACCCGGAGACCTGGGTCAAGCGCTACATCGAGCGCGATTACCTGAAGATCGATCCCGTCGTGGCGCACTGCCACGATCACAGCACGCCCCTGCTGTGGAGCGAGGTGCGTGCGCGCGCCGAGCGCGCCATCGATCCACTGCAGATCTCGGTGCGCCGCATGTTTGACGAAGCCTCGGACGCAGGCCTTGCTGTCGGCCTCAGCGTGCCGCTGCACGGGCCAGGCCAGTGCTGGGGGCTGATGAGCTTCGCCAGCCGCGAGCGTGCGGGAGACGCGCTGTCGGGGCGCGTGGCCGAGCTGCATCTGCTGGCGCATTTCGTCCATGAGGCCGCACGGCCGTTTGCGCGCAGTCGAGGCGCGGCCGCGCCGCCCGAACTCACCCGCCGCGAGCGCGAGTGTCTGCATTGGGCGGCGGAGGGCAAGACCAGCTGGGAGGTGGGCCAGCTTCTGGGCGTGTCCGAGCGCACTGCGGTGTTCCACCTCCAGAACGCGGCGCGCAAGCTGGAGGTAAGCGGCCGCCAGGCGGCGGTGGCCCGGGCGGTTTCGATGGGATTGATCAACCCCGCCTGATCCGCGCAGGCAACATGGAGGCGGCAGCCTGTGGCGCCGCGCGGTCTGGACGAGTCGTGTCTTCCACGCCGGGCTCGCGCGCTCGCAGCCGATCGCCGCGAACCGCTGGCGCGCGGGCCTGTGCCGACAATCCGCCCACTGCGGCCGCCGCTGGACGTCCGTGAAGGCAGCGCGCTATGCGCGTTCTGCGGTCACCGCCCCTGTGGACTCCCTGGCGCTCGTGCACCGCGCTTTGCCACCAGCACCCAGCCACGCCCGGGCTGCGGCGTCTGGGCTTTTTCACACGCTCGGTGGCGTCCGGACTCAAGCCTCTCAGGTGCGCTCGGGGCATCGCCCGTGGCCCTCAACACCCCGCTCCGGGCCGCCATCCCTCACAATGGTCGGCTCTCGCGAACCCCGCGCTCTGACGCACACGCTCCATGCCCCTGCTCCAACTGCTCGACCTAAGCCACAGCGTCGGCGGCCCGCCGCTGCTCGACCATATCGGCCTCACCATCGAAGCCGGTGAACGCGTCTGCATCGTTGGCCGCAACGGCGCTGGCAAGTCCACCCTGCTGCGGATCATCGCCGGCGAGATCGTGCCCGACGAGGGCGAGCGCCGGCTGGGGGCGGGCGTGCGGGTGGCGCGACTGGCGCAGGAGGTGCCGCAGTCCACCGCGGGCAGCATCTTCGACGTGATCACCGCCGGCCTCGGCGACCTTGGCCACTGGCTGGCGCGCTATCACGCGCTACTGCCGCGCATCGAGGAGCCCGCCATCGCCGACGAGATCTCCGATCTGCAGGAGCGTATCGAATCCGCGCAGGGCTGGGATCTGGAGCAGCGCGTGGAGGCCGTGCTGTCCCGGCTCGGTCTCGACGGCGAGGCCCAGTTCGCGGCGCTGTCCGGCGGCATGAAGCGCAGGGTGCTGCTGGGCCAGGCGCTGGTCTCGGCACCGGACATCCTGCTGCTGGATGAGCCCACGAACCACCTCGACATCGACTCGATCGACTGGCTCGAGGAAATGCTGAAGTCACTTCAGACGGGCCTGGTCTTCATCACCCATGACCGCCGTTTTTTGCGCGCGCTGGCCACGCGCATCGTCGAGATCGACCGCGGCCAGCTCAGCAGCTGGCCCGGCAACTTCGACAACTACCTGCGCCGTCGCGAGGAGCGGCTGCACGCCGAGGCACAGGCCGCGGCGCATTTCGATCGCAAGCTGGCCGAGGAAGAAGTCTGGATCCGTCAGGGCATCAAGGCCCGGCGCACCCGCAACGAAGGCCGCGTGCGCGCGCTCAAGGCGATGCGCAGCGAACGCCAGCAGCGTCGCGAGCTGCAGGGCCAGGTGAACATCCAGATGGCCTCGGCGGCGCCCTCCGGCAAGCGCGTTGCCGAGGCCAAACGCGTGACCCACGGTTATGCGGGCCGCACCCTGCTGCAGGATTTTTCGATCAACATCCAGCGCGGCGACCGCATCGGACTGGTCGGGCCCAACGGCGTTGGCAAGACCACCCTGATCCGTCTGCTGCTGGGCGAGTCGAAGCCGGATTCGGGCGAGATCGAGCTGGGCACCCAGCTGCAGGTGGCCTACTTCGACCAGCATCGCCTGAGCCTGCGCGAGGACTGGAACGCGCTGGAGAATGTTGCCGAGGGCCGCGAGTACATCGAGCTGGATGGCCGCCGCAAGCATGCGCTGGGCTACCTGCAGGATTTCCTGTTCACGCCGGAGCGCGCGCGCGCTCCGATCACCATGCTGTCCGGCGGCGAGCGCAACCGGCTGCTGCTGGCCAAGCTGTTCGCCCAGCCCAGCAACCTGCTGGTGATGGACGAACCCACCAATGACCTCGACGTGGAAACCCTGGAGCTGCTGGAAGAGAAGCTGGGCGAGTATCCCGGCACCCTGATCCTGGTCTCGCACGACCGCGAGTTTCTCGACAACGTGGTCACCAGCTGCCTGGTGTTCGAGGGCGAGGGCCTGGTGCGCGAGCATGTCGGCGGCTACAGCGACTGGCTGGCGGCGCGGGGCGTGCGCGGAGTGGCCGGGCTAGAG
Source organism: Aquimonas sp. (assembly GCA_022241605.1). Taxonomy (GTDB): domain Bacteria; phylum Pseudomonadota; class Gammaproteobacteria; order Xanthomonadales; family Xanthomonadaceae; genus Aquimonas. Next base: position 97,487 of record JAKOMQ010000010.1, read on the forward strand.
GCGATGGCGCAGACGGCCTCGCCGGCTGCAGTGGCTTCCGGCGCTGCGGGCAACGCAGGCGCCCAGCCCGCAAGCGAGCCCGCGCCAAGGAAGAAGCTCGGCTACAAGGAGCAGCGCGAGCTGGAGCAGCTGCCGCTGCGGATCGAGCAGCTGGAGGCCGGCATCGCCGACTGCGGCCTGCGCATGGCCGATCCCGCGTTCTACCAGCAGCCCGCCGACACCATCACCGCGGCCGGCGCAGAACTGGCGCGTCTGCAGGCCGAGCTCGAGCAGGCCTATGCGCGCTGGGCGGAGCTGGATGGCTGAGAGCCTGTGAGAACCATCCGCCTGCTGCGGCCGTCGCTACGGCGCCCGTGACGGCAGCGCGCGATGCGAACCCTGCGGTTGTTTGACCCGCCAAAACTCCCTTGAATTCGCGCACCGCGCCTTGCCACGAACGCCCAGCGACGCCCTCGCTAAGGCGCCTGGGTTCTTTCACACGCTGTGAGCGCGCCTCGTTGGGCGCACCTGCGTTGCGTTGGATAGTGCCGCTGGGGTCGATGCACCGATCGACCCTCCGGAGCCATGGCCCGGGCCGGATGCCACACCTTGTGCCGAGGTCTAGGGCAGGCCGCGCTGCCGGCCGCAGGTGCGACGCTCGCGGTCGATGAGATCGCGACGTTAGGTGTCGCTGCGGGCGTCGCGCAGGCGGCTGGCGATGTCGGGACAGGGGTCGTAGCGGCCGCCGCCAATCAGGGCGCCGATTTGATGGATCCGGTCCTGGAACGAGACCTCGGCGCGCACGTGGAAGCCCTCGACGAAGGCCTCGGCGCGGCCGGGCACGCGAAATCCCCGCTCCAGCGGGTCGCGCTTTGGCAGCTCGGACCTTCCCGCCACCGCACGCGCGCCGGCACCGACGTGGTCGAGCAGGCTGCGGCCGCCTGCGGGTGGCCGGACCGCCGCGTCTTCGGCAATCGCAGGCGACTCCGTCGGCGGCGCGATGATCGCGATGGAGGCGGTCGCGGCGCTGCGTGCTTCCGCGCGTGGGCTGGCGATGCCCGGAGCCGGCACCAGAGCCAGCGCCGGCGGCGGCGTCGTCAGTTCGATCCACTCCACTCTCAACCCGGGGTTTCCGCCAGTTCACCAGGCGCCGGTGGTCGCGCCACGCCGTGCCGGAACAGCCACGCTGTCCCGAGCGCATGCACCATGAGTGTGGCGAGGGCGGCCCACAGGTGTGGGTCGCGCAGACGCGGTGGCGGCCTCGACACTGTGCGCGGTCGCAGCACCAGCCCTTCGGCGGGATCGCACTCGCGATGCGCCCGACCCTCGTCCTGCATTCCCATTCCGCCGCCTCCCTGCGCGAGCGGCGGACTCTAGCGAGAACTGGATTAGGGTTTGGTTATCCGCCGCAGCGATCCCCGCTGGCCTCAGCCACCCGCCTCGAATCCGCTGCGGAAGATCACCGGGCTCGGAAGATGCTCATAGGCGCCCACGTCGCAGAGCGCGCTGCCGTCGCCATTGCCGTCCTGCGGGCGCTCCGCGCCGCGCGCGTCTTCCTGCAGGCAGGCCAGTTCGCTGCCGCCGTCGATCACCGGGCTGCCGGTAGGGAACACCAGCACCGGTATCAGCGGCTCGGTGCCGTCGAGGCTGCCGACCTGCCCCGCAGGCAGGCTGGCGCTGCCTGCGCTGGCGAGGTTGCCGCAGCTGGCGTCGGCAAACAGGTTGCCGGTGCGCTGGCTGGGCGTGGGGCCACCGCTCACCAGGCTGCAGGCGCTGCCGCTGCCCGTGGCGACAGCGCCGAACACGTTATTGCTGACGCGGCCCAAGGCGTTGCCGCTGTCGACGATGGCAAGGTGCGCGCCCTGCGGGGCGCTGTTGTTCTGCAGCGTGAGGTGACGCAGCTCCGCTTCGGTCTGGGCCAGCTCCAGGCCACCGCCGCGCACCTGCGCCTGATTGCGCTCCACGGTGAGATTGCTCAGCGCCAGGGTTGGGCCCACGCCGCTGGCACCCAGGCATCGTGCGGCGATGGCGCCGCCGCTGCCGGCGCTGTTCTGGCCCAAATAGCCGCGGCTCAGGGTAGTCACGCAGAACGCGCACTCCACCAGCAAGCCGCCGCCGCGACCGCTGCCAGCGGCGGCATTCGACTGCAGGCGCACGTCGGTGAGGAACACTAGATCCACCGTTGCGCCAACCACGGCGATGCCGGCGCCGTCCGCTGCGTTGTTGCCGACAAAGCGCGCTTCGAAGACGCCGAGCGAAGGCGCGCTGCCGAACAGGCCGCCGCCGCGGGAGCCGCTGCCTTCCGCGCGGTTGTTGTCGAAGCGGCTCTCGCGCAGATCAAGCGAGCCTGCGGCCACGAAAACCGCGCCGCCGCGGCCGCCAGCGCCGCCGCTGCCGACCGCACGGCAGTCGCTGAAGCGCATGCGCAGCACTTGCAGCTCCGCATCGCTGCGGGCGCTGCCGCGCACGCAGCCGCCGTCGGCCGCGCGCCCGCGGCGCAGGTGCAGGTCGGCCAGCAGCAGGCGCTGACTGCCGGTGCCGGCGCGGATGATCGCGTGCGTATCGCCGCCGTCGATGGTGAAGCCCGGGCTCGCAGGGGCGCCGATCTCAAGGTCCAGCGCTTCGATCTCGGGCAGCGCCGAGGCCAGGTTCAGCACCACGCCGCTGCCGGGCACCTCGATGCTGATCCGCTGCCCCGGCGTGGCGGCGTTTGCATTGGCCTGCAGGATGGCCGCGCGCAGGCTGCCTGGGCCCGAGTCCTCGGCGCTATCGACCACGATGGGAACGGTCCCGGCCTGGGCCAGGCCAAACGCGAAGCAGCAGACGAGCGCCAGCAGGCGCGGGGCAGGGCGGGCGTGGCAGGCGGCGGTGGACGCGGGCATGGGTCGGTGGATCCCTTGGTCTGGGGTTGAGGATAGGCGTGGCGGGCGCCCCCTGCCGGGCCCGGACGGCGCGCGGAGCATACCGGCGCAGGCGCGCGCGGTCATGGCGGGCTGCAGCAGGCGGCACAGTCACGCCCCTGCGGCACAATAGCCGGCATGGACCGCCACGAACGCACCCTCACCCTGCACCGCATCCTCAAGGTTGCGCGCTATCCCGTCTCGGCGCAGCGCTTGATGGACGAGCTGCAGTGCTCACGCGCCACGCTGTACCGGGACATCGGCTTTCTGCGCGACAGCCTCGGCGCACCGATCGAATCCAGCGAGGACCCCTCCGGCTTCCACTACGCGGCCGACGAGGCCGAGCGCTTCGAGCTGCCGGGCCTGTGGCTGAGCTCGGACGAGCTGCATGCTCTGGTCGCCGCCCAGCAGCTGCTGGAGCGCACCGGCGCCGGCGTGCTCAGCGAGGCGATCGAGCCGCTGCGTGGCCGCATCGACGCCCTGTTGGCCGAGCAGAGCGGCGGCAAGCGCTGGCCGCTGCAGCGGGTGCGGGTGATCGGCCACGGCAGCCGCCCGCTGGACCAGCAGAGCTTCCGCTCCGTGGCCGGCGCGGTGCTGGAGCGGCGCCGGTTGAGCTTCGACTACCGCGCCCGCTCCACCGACACGCCAACCCGTCGCACGGTGTCGCCGCAGCGCATGACCCACTACCGCAATCACTGGTACCTCGACGCCTATGATCACGAGCGCGAGGGCCTGCGCAGCTTCGCGCTGGATCGCATGCGTGCGCCGCGGGCGCAGGACGAGACCGCCGTCGACATGGCCGAGACGGAACTCGACCAGCAGCTGTCCTCGAGCTACGGCATTTTCTCGGGCACGCCCAAGGCGGTGGCGACGATCCGCTTCTCTCCGCACGCAGCGCGCTGGGTCGCCGACGAGCACTGGCACTCCAAGCAGGAGGGCCGCTTCCTCGACGACGGTAGCTACGAGCTCAAGCTGCCCTACAGCAACCCCAAGGAGCTGCTGATGGACGTGCTCAAGTACGGCCCCGACGCGGAGATCATCGCGCCGCCGCCGCTGCGACAGGAGGCGCGGATCCTGCTCAAGCTGGCGGTGTCAGCCTATGGCGACTGAGGTCAAGAAGTCCGCCGATGGCAAGCGGGTGTCGCTGGTGCTGGGCGCGGGCGGTGCACGCGGGCTTGCCCATATCGGGGCGATCGAGGTGCTGGAGGAGCGCGGCTACCGCTTCGCCGGCATCGCCGGCTCCTCGATGGGCGCTTTGATCGGCGGCATCCACGCGGCCGGCCGTCTGCGCGAGTACCGCGACTGGGTCTGCGCGCTGGAGCGCAGCAACGTGCTGCGCCTGCTGGATTTCTCATTCGGTTTCCCCGGCCTGATTCGCGGCGAGCGCATCATCGCGGCGATGCGCGATCTGGTCGGCGACCATCGCATCGAGGACCTGTCGATTCCGTTCACCGCGGTGGCCACCGACATCCAGGCCCAGCGCGAGGTCTGGATCAACCACGGCCCGCTGTTCGACGCCATCCGCGCTTCGATCGCGATCCCGATGATCTTCACCCCGCACAAGATCGACGGGCTGGAACTGGTGGATGGGGGCCTGCTGGCGCCTGTGCCGATCGCCGCCACCCGTCAGGTACGCTCGGATCTGGTGATCGCAGTCGACGTCAACGGTCCCCCGCAGCACAAGCCGAAGGCCTCGGACAAGGGCAACGGCCGCGAGTCCAAGGGCGCAGATGTGTCGGCTGACGTGGAGGCGGAGGAGGCCGAGGAGGCGAAGAGCGGCGAAGGCTATCGCGCTCGCATCGCCGCCTTCATCGAATCGATCACCGCCGGCTTCGGTGATCAGCGCAAGCACAGCCCGGAGGAAGAAAAGGCCCGTCCCGGCCTGATCGACCTGATGGTGCGTTCGCTGGACACCATGGAGGCACAGATCTCCCGCATGCAGCTGGCGCTGGATCCGCCCGAGCTGCTGATCCGGATGCCGCGCGATCGCTGCGCGATTTACGAATTCTGGCGTGCCTCGGAGCTCATTGAGCTGGGTCGGGAAAGCACCTCAGCGGCGCTTGACGCCTACGAGGCTGGCACTCTCAGCCGCTGAGACAGCGCCCGCGCAGCCTGCGGCTTCCGCAACCACGGTCGAGCCGCTCCATGTCCAGCCAGCCTGCCTCCGATTTCCGCCGGACCCTGTTCACCCCCGCCGGGCGCCGTCGCGGGCGTTCTGTTCGCAACCCCTCGCGCGCCGCGCGCGCACGCGCTTCGGCCGAAGCACGGCCTGGCCTGGCCCAGCCGTCGGCCACCCAGATCACTGCCCTGCTGCTCTGGGCCTGGTGCTGGGCCGGGCTGTTCGGCCTGCTCTTGTTCGAGGGCCTGCGCGGCAGCCACCCGCTGGTGGGCTGGCTGCCGTTCTGGCTTTTGCTGTGGCCAGCCGCCAGCCTGGGCTTGATGGCGCTGCGGCGTATCGGCATTTAGCGCCGCGACTGGGTGCCGCGCACCGTATCGATTACGCTGCGCCGCCACCGCAGGGGCTCCACGATCCTCGCGGTCAACGTCCGCTGCGTATCTCCACGCTGCCAGAGAACGACTCCAGCTGGATCCGTGTGCCTCCTTCGCCATCACCCAGACGCGTGCGCAGGCTTGCGCCGGGGCCGTGGCGCGGGCGTTCCACCTCGCCTACATCGCTCTGGATGCGGCCGCTGAAGGTGGATACCTGCAGCTCACCGCGGGTGGCCGGATCCAGCTCGATCCGCAGCCGGCCGCTCAGGGTTTCCGCCTGCAGCAGGCCGTCAGGCGCCGGCAGCCCGGCGAAACGCACGCTGCCGGACACCGTTTCCAGGCGAATTTCGCGCGGCGCACTGTCCTCCAAACCTACATCGACCGCGCCGGACACCGCCTCAGCCTTGATCTGCTCGCTGGCGCTGCCGCGGTAGCTGACCGATCCGGAGACCGATTCCAACTCCACGCGGTCGGCCCTGCCGTTGGCTTCAAGGCTGCCGCTCACCGTGCTGGCCTGCAGCCGCGCGACTTCAAAGGCGCGGGCCTGCACCCTGCCGCTGACCGACTCCAGTTCGAGCCTTGGACCAGCCACGCCCTCCACCTCGATGTCGGCGCTGACCGCAGAGACCGCGATTTCAAGGCCACCCGGGATCTCGATGCGCAGGTGCGTGTCACCGCCTCCGCCGCTGCGTCCCCAGCCCCAGCCGCTGCTGGGGTAGTCAATGCGCAGGCTGAGGCTGCGCGTGCCCTGGTCCACCTTGAGCTCGGCCCGATCCCCGAGTTCGCCGCTCAGGCGCAGGGTGGAACCCGCTACGGACTCGATGCGGATGCTGCCTTTCAGGTTGTGCACCTGTACGCGCGCGCCTTCGGCAACCTCGAAGCTGCGCTCTATCGCCGTTTGCGCCAGCGCGGTGCCCAACGGAAGCAGCAGGACCAAGCCAAACGCTGAGCGAAGAACCCTGCGGCGCGGTGACATGGACGCCACGGAGGGTGGGGTAGGAAAGCGCATGGTGGACTCCGGAGACGCAGGGGGCATGGGGGTCATGCGGCCAGTTCGCTGCCGCGCAACAGCAGACGCAGGCGCAGCTCGTGGGTGCGGCGCAGTTGGTCGAACAGGCGCTGCGAGCCGGGTTGCTGTTCCAGCGCAGCGTGAATGGCCTGGCCCTCGCGCTCGAGTTGCTGCAGGGCGCTGCGGATCTCGTCAGGCTGAGGGGTCTGGGACAGCAGCCGGTAGGCACCGCTGAACTCGCGCTCCAGCGCCTGTGCTTCGCGCAGCAGCACTTCAGCCGCTGGATCGATCGGCCTTGGCGGCGGCTCGTGCAGTTGGCCGCCGACCATCAGCGCCAGGGCCGCGGCGACCGCGCCCAGCCAGAGCTGCCGACTGCGCCGCGCGGGTGTGGACCGGGTCGCAGTGCGCGGCGGCAGCTGCGCGGCAAGTGCAGGCCAGGAGTCGGTGGAGGCGTCGGGCTGCGCATGCTCGGTGAGCTGCCTGCCGAGCGCGCGCCAGCCGGCGTCATCGTGTTCCGGGGGAATCAGAGGGGCCTGCCGGTTCATTTGTTCACTCCTTCGGTCGCAGGCGTGCTGTCGTCGAACCAGAGCCTGAGCAGGCGCCGCGCCCGGAACAGGTGGGCCTTGCAGCTACCGGCGGCGATCCCGAGGGCGGCTCCAATCTCCTGATGGGTCAGGCCTTCGATATCGTGCAGCACGAGCACTGCGCGGGCGCGCGGCGGCAGCTGCAGCATCCCGCGCGCCAGGTCGTGCCGAAGCTCGCTGCGCTCACACGGCCGCGGCATGTGCTCCAGCGCGGCGTCGTCGGTCTCCAGATCCTCGGACTCGCGCCGACCGCGCAGATCCATCAGCGCGGTATTCATCGCCAGCCGATGCAGCCAGGTCGCTACCGAGGACTCGAAGCGGAACCCGGGCAGGGCCCGCCATGCGGCCAAAAAAGTGTCCTGCAGCAGCTCCTCGCTGCGCGCGCCGGCGCCGCCGGTAAGCCGCCAGATCAGCGCATGCAGGCGTGCGCGCTGGTCCCGGTAGAGCTGCTCGAATGCCGCCACCTCGCCAGCCGCGGCACGGCGCGCCAGCGCCTGCAGCGGATCTTCCGGCCTGCCCGGATCGGGTACGGCCTGCAGGCGGCGGGGGGCGGGCGCGTCGCTCAAGGTGATCGATGGGTGAGGGGAAGCAAGGCTCAGCATACGGATCTTGATGCGCTCCGCCGCCGAAGGGTTTAGCGGGCGTGTCTCCCGGGAACTTTCGCGCCGGTCGCGGCTGCCGTGGCCGCGAAGCCCGAGCCTGCAGGCGTGCGGAGCGTCCGAAGCGAGGCGCATGTCGGAAAGCCATCGCGTTCCACGGAAGCCGGGGCGGTTCCAACAACATTCGCATCTTCACCGCTGCGTTTACTTTTCCTGGTTCCTCAATGAGCAGGCTCGGCATACGGCTCACCCAGTGCCTTTTCGGGCTCCAGGCGAAGCCAGGCTCGTACGCGCGTTCCGCCCTTGCAGCGCTGGGTGACCCTGAGGTCGCCGGTCAAGGTGATGGCACGGTCGCGGATTCCCTGCAGCCCCCTGCCAAAGACAGCAGGGCTTCTGCCACGTCCATCGTCCTCAATGCTGACCAGCAACCACCTGCGCGAGTTTCGGCGCCCCACTCGCAGGCGGACCGAGACCCACTCTGCCTCAGCGTGGCGAATGACGTTGTTCACCGCCTCCTGGACGATCCTGTAGGCCGCAATCGATGTTGCAGCATCGAGCTGGTTCAGGGCCCGTGGGTCCCGCGGCAGTCGCAGTTCAAAAAAGAGCCCGGACCGTTCAGCGCTCTCCCGGATCACCCCGAGGTCCACCGCCTTGGCCAGGCCCAGCTCCACCAGGGCGGCCGGTCTCAGCGCTTCAAGCGCCTCCCTCAGTGTGGTGCGCATATGCAAGGCGAGTCCCAAAAGCTGGTGCGTCCACGGCCTGGCGGCCTCGGACTCCAGCTGGATGAGCTTGAGCTCGGTCTGTAGCGCAGTGATGTCCTGGCCTAGCGAGTCGTGCAGATCCATGGCGATCCGGCCGCGCTCCAACTCCTGAGCGCGCACATTGCGTGCCGCAGCCTCGGCCAGATCGTGCAGGATGCGCTGCTCGCGCTCTCGCGCCTGGCGCAGCTGCGCGGTTTGCAGGCGTAGCTGGTCCATGCTCGCCCCGAACATCAGCGCCATGGCGCCGGCAATGGCGACGAAGGTCTGCAGCCAGATGATCGAGTCGCTGGCGCCCCAGAGATGGTCCTCGATGCCCAAGGCGAGGCTGACGACCAGTACGGACAAGGCTGCGCCGCGCAAGCCGTGCCTGACCGCGAACACCACTACTGCTGCGATCAACAGCAGCCTCAGCAATTCCGCGAGCCTGCCCTCTGGAAAGATCATCAACAGGGTGAGGAAGGCACCGGCTGCAGGCAGCAGCACCAGCCCAACTTCCTTGAGCATAGGGCCCGAGCCACGCCGCAGTTCCGGTAGCGCAAGCCATAGCAGCAGCGGTATCACCAGCATCGCGCCGAGAAAGTATCCCAGCGCGTTCTTGAGGAAGAAGGCTCCGAGCAGTTCGGCTGCGTTGGCTGCGGTAATAAGGACAGGCGCCACCACTTCACGATGCCGGGTGTCCGCCACGAATCCCTCGCCAAGCACCCACAGCACGTCTGTGAGTGTCTGCAGCGCTGCCGCAGCGAGTACGCCAAGGTGCAGGATCGCCATCCCCTGCGGCGTCGCACAGGCCTTCAATCCGCCCAGCCGACCTTGTAGCCACCACACCGGCAGCAGGACCAGCAGCGCATCCGCCCAGTGGCCTATGAACATCCGCACGCACTCGGCACAGCCGGTGCGCTCGAAGTCGAGTATGGGACTGAGCGGCAAGGGGGACTGCGTCTCCTGATCAAGCCAGCCAGAGAGCAGGATGCTCAGTCCGGTACCCAGCACGATCCACGGCCACATCCGGGCCGGCGCGACCAGCAGTGCACCGAGCATCGCGCCCGCGCCGAGGTTCCAGTGCCAGAATCCAAGGGCACCTGGCCAGAAAGCCTGCACAGAAACCGCGGCGACGATGAACCAAGCCGGGCCTGGCACCCGCGCAAACACACCCGCATCCCAGCGCATCAAGGTGATCCTTGGAGTCGTCCGGGGGAGGATAGTCGGGCCTGCCGTCCGTGTCCGTCCGGGCAAGAATTTCTCTCGGTTTGGCGCACGGCGCCCTCCAGCGTTGCGACACTACCGGCATGACCACGATCGCGCTTGTTGACGACCATGCCATCGTCCGCCAGGGCTTCCGGCGTCTACTGGAGCGGGAGCCGGACCTGCGCGTCGTCGCGGAAGCGGCGTCGGAAACGCAGGCCCTCGCCGAGATCCAGAGGCATACCGCAGACCTGGTGGTGACGGACCTCAGCCTTTCGGAGGGCAGCGGTATGGGCTTGCTGCGAGCGCTGGCCGGGATCCAGCCCCGGCCACTGGCGCTCGTGCTGAGCATGCACGAGGGCGCGGCCTTCGTTGCCGAGGCCTTTGGCTTGGGCGCGCGCGCCTACGTCACCAAGGCATCCGGCGCTGATGAGTTGGTGGCGGCCATCCGTGCGGTGTTGCGGGGCAAGACCTACCTCAGCCTCGACCTGCGCGCGGAGGCTGGTGGGCTGCCGGAGAAACCCGCCATGCATCTGACTCGTCGGGAGCGGGAAGTCCTGGGGCTTCTTCTGAAGGGCATGGTCCCCAAAGCCGCGGCCGCTGCTATTGGGATCAACGAGAAGACCCTGTATGCGCACAGGGCCAGCCTGATGGCGAAGCTTGGCGTCCGAAACGAGCGCGAACTGGCCGTGGCGGCGATCGAGTCAGGACTTCTCTAGTGCAGTGATTCGCACTTGAGCGAACGTATCTGCGGCGTCCTCGGCAAGGCTGGCAGCGTTCCTCTCCTCGGCATGCGCTTTGGGGAACGCAGTGCTCGACCACGCGCCCCACTCGATCGTCCGAGAGCCCAGCAGTTGCGCGACCTGAGCGACCGGCATGCCTTGGCACAGCGCGATGACAAAGGCCGCCATCGCCGCAGACGAGCCCGACCGCGGGCGTGACCACGGCACCTCGCACGGGGTGGTCTTGTAGCAGTGGGCGCAGGCCTCACGTGGCAGGGGCCTCGATGACAGCTGGCCGGCCTCAGGCAAGACCTCGGGGCCACGCCAGGGGCGATCGCGCCGATTTTTCACGCGACCATGAAACTCCTGGAACTCTCATGCGCCAGGAGATTCAGCGCATGATCGGGCGCCGGTGTGAAACATCCGGGCTGGAGGGCCGATAATGCGCAGCCCAGAAACCCCGCACCGGAGCCCTCGATGAGCCAGCAGACCGTGTTGAACGCCCGCCACCGTGAACTCGGCGCCCGCATGGTCGATTTCGGCGGCTGGGACATGCCCATCGCCTACGGCTCGCAGATCGAAGAGCATCACCAGGTGCGCCGCGATGCCGGCATGTTCGATGTCTCGCACATGACCGTGGTCGACCTGCACGGCGTCGCCGTGCGCCCTTTCCTGCGCCACCTGCTCGCCAACTCCGTGGACAAGCTCAAGAAGCCCGGCAAGGCCTTGTACTCCTGCATGCTCAACGAGCGCGGCGGCGTGGTCGACGACCTGATCGTCTACTTCCTTGCCGAGGATTTCTTCCGTCTGGTGGTCAATGCCGCCACCCGCGACAAGGACATGGCCTGGATCAATGCGCAGGCGGCGAAGTTTTCGATCGAAGTGCGTGAGCGCCCCGAGCTGGCGATGATTGCCGTACAGGGCCCCTGCGCCCGCGAGCGCATGCTGGGCCTGCTCAGCGCGGAAGGCCGCGCCGCCGTCGAGCCGATCGGCAAGTTCGTTGCCGCCGAGGCCGACGGCCTGTTCATCGCCCGCACCGGCTACACCGGCGAAGACGGTTTCGAGATCATCGTGCCCGAAGGCGAAGCGATCGCCCTGTGGGATCGCTTGCTGGAGGCTGGCGTCAAGCCTGCAGGCCTGGGCGCGCGCGACACCCTGCGTCTTGAGGCCGGCATGAATCTCTACGGCCAGGACATGGACGAGGACACCACGCCCTGGGAGGCTGCACTCGCCTGGACCGTGGCGCTGGACGACGGCCGCGACTTCATTGGCCGCGCCGCGCTGGAAGCCCAGAAGGCCGCTGGCCCGCCGCGACAGCTGATCGGGCTGGTGCTGGACGAAAAGGGCGTGCTGCGCCACGGCCAGATCGTGCGCACCGCCAACGGCGACGGCGAGATCCTTTCCGGCACCTTTTCGCCCACGTTGGGCAAGGCGATCGCGTTCGCGCGCGTGCCGGCCGGCGAGCCGGGCGAGCTGGCAGTCGACATCCGCGGACGCGATGTGGCGGTGCGCCAGGTCAGCGCTCCGTTCGTGCGCGACGGCAAGCCACGCGAGGGCATCTGAGAGCCTGTGCCAACCCTCCGCCTGCTGCGGCCACCGCCACGAACGCCCAATGACGCCATCGCCACGGCGTCCGGGTTTTTTTACACGCTCCGAGTTCCCATCCTGCGCTGATAAACTCGCGGCGCCCGCGGCTGACCGAGCGCGCCGTCCCATACCGATCCAACGCCTGCCAAGGAGCTGACCCATGAGCGAGATCCCCGGTGACCTGAAGTTCCTGAAGTCCCACGAGTGGGCGCGTCTTGAGGACGACGGTCGCGTCACCGTCGGCATTTCCGACCACGCGCAGGTGCAGCTGGGCGACCTGGTCTACGTCGAGCTGCCCGAAGTCGGCGACGACGTGGAGGCCGGCAAGGGCGTGGCCGTGGTCGAGTCGGTCAAGGCCGCGAGTGATGTCTACGCGCCGATCTCCGGCACCGTGGTCGAGGTCAACGCCGAGTTGGCGGATGCACCTGAGAGCATCAATGCGGATGCTTACGGCAAGGGCTGGCTGTTCGTGCTGCAGCCATCCGAAATCTCGCAGTTGGGGGAGCTGCTTGGCCCGGACGAGTACGCCGAACTGATCGAGGAGTGATCGCCCGCGCTGCTGCGCGTGCTGCGGAAAGCGACGGGGTGGCGAAAGCCACCCCGTCTGCGTTTGCACGATCGCAGCTGCCGGGGCCATGCGATCCCGCGCGCTCAAACTGCCGATTGATCGCGCAAGGCCGCGCAGTTTTCGCGCAATTCGCCCGCAAACAGCCTGCGCAGGCGTGCTCGCGGATAAATTTCCGCGCGCTGTGTGCGTCGGTTCGCTTGTCCTCGCTGCACTGCCGCGGAGTTTTGTTGATTGCATCGATCGCATGATGTCGAAGCAAGCAACGGTGCGGGGTTCAGCGCTTTGTTCTGATATGAATCAAAGCGTAATCGGGGCATTTCCGCGTCGCTTTTGCTGTCGCGAATGTCCCGTTGGACCGCCAGCTGCAGCGCAGGATGCAATGCAGACGCACGCACTCTGTTGACACTGCGAAAAGCGCTGATTAGCTTTCGCGCAGCGTGTCAAGAACAGAACACATGGCGGCGAACATAGCGAGCCATCGAAACGGAAGCCGCGCAGGCGTGGGCCTGCGGATCCCATCACCGGGAGCTGCCGCGTTCTCTTTGAAAAACACGCTGGCGTGGATCTGCATGCATCGTCGCAATGGCGATCGCGGCGGGTTCGGGCCGCGGGGCCTGCGTTGCGCACATGTTCTGGTGCAGGGCCGTTCGACGGCCTTGAGCCGGTGCGGCTACCGCCGCTCGCATTGTCCGTCTTCAATCCTGCGCTTCGGTTCTGCCGTGCGCGGGATGTACGGCTGCGCCTGCAAGGAAGCGGCTGCAGACGCGGGACCGGACGCGGTGTCCGGGAAGGGAGTATTGGCGGACTGGAAGTCCGCATGCAGGAAGCGTGTTGCGTGTTGAGATCAACCCTGACGAGGAACAAAGAGATGGCAATCAAGAAAGCTGCTGCAAAGAAGCCCGCCGCCAAGAAGGCCGCTCCGGCCAAAAAGGCCGCGGTCAAGAAAGCTGCTCCGGCCAAGAAGGCTGCCGCGAAGAAGGCACCGGCTACGAAAGCTGTCGCCAAGAAGGCAGCGGTGAAGAAGGTCGTCGCCAAGAAGGCTCCGGCCAAGAAGGTCGTCGCCAAGAAGGCCGCAGTGAAGAAAGTCGTTGCCAAGAAAGCGCCGGCCGGGAAGGTCGTCGCCAAGAAGGCCGCAGTGAAGAAGGCGCCGGCCAAGAAGGCTGCGCCGGTCAAGAAGGTGGCTGCCAAGAAGGCGCCGGCCAAGAAGGCTGCGCCCGCCAAGAAGCCTGCTGCACCCAAGAAGGCTGCGCCCGCCAAGAAGCCTGCTGCCAAGAAGGCAGCTGCGCCGAAGAAGGTGGCAGCCAAGAAGAAGCCCGCTGCTCCGCTGGTGCCGCCGCCGGCCGCGCCCGCAGCCTGAGGCTTCCGCCTCGATACCGTACGCCGTCCGCGCAAGCGGCCGGCCAGGGTACCCAACCCCGATGGCTGCCTTCTGGCCATCGGGGTTTTTTATGCGCACTGCTTTCGCAACGGGGCTCCGTGTCTGCGGGAAAGGCCCGGATCCGCTGGATTCCTCCGGCCGCGGCGCTTCTGCCCGCCTCGACCCATCGGGAAAGGGCAGGATGCGCCCCCGCTGATCCGCTTCGCGCATGGGCCTCTTGAGTTTTCCTGCTGCTTCCGGTCTCGCTTAGGCGCCATCAAGCGATCACCGCGCGGCCAGGCCCAATGACCTTCGCTGTGCGAGGGGGCAGCTGCACACTTCAGACGATCATTTTGCGCGGGCTCACACGTGCGCAGGGATGCGTGATCGCGGTTCGGCCCTGTGCGTGTAGATCCGGCCATGGTGCGTGGCGCACGCACCCAGTCATGGGCATCTGACGGCGTCCTTGGGCGCGACGCACTAACCTAGCGACGGCGGCGCGGCTGTTTGTCCAGCTCCAGCCAGTCGCGCCGCGGCAGGTCGAGCACGCGGTCGATGGCAATCGGCATCAGCTGCGAGGGCAGTCGGCATTCGCAGTTGGCGAGGATCGCGATGCCGAAGCCACGCTCGGGCAGGAAGGCGATCACTGCGCGGTAGCCCTGCACTGCACCGCCGTGGAAGACCAGCTTCTCGCCGCTGTAGTCGAAGATCCGCCAGCCCAGGCCGTAGTGGGCTGAACGCAATCGCGCCTGGCGCCATGGCACGGCGCGCATCTCGCTCGCCGTGGCGATGCGCGGCGCTTGCGTGGCTTCCAGCAGCTCCGGCGGCAGCACGTCCGGGCGCCGGCCCATCTGCGCCAGCAGCCACTGCGACATGTCGCGCGCGCTGGCGTTGACGCCGGCCGCTGGCGGCACCCGGTAGTAGTTCTCCTTGGGCCGAAGCGCCACAAAGCGGCCGCCGCGCATCACGTGCGGGCGTGCCCAGCTGCTCGAGGACTCCAGGCCCTCGCGCCCGTAGGTGGCGCCAAACATGCCAAGCGGGTGAAACAGCTTTTTCTCCACCAGCAGGGTGAAGAAGTCGCCGGTCACCGCGAATGCGAGGTCGCCTATCAGGCTGAAGGCGATGTTCTGGTAGGCGTAGCAGCGGCCGTCCGGACACAGCATCGGCGCTTCCGCCAGGCGCTGAGCCAGAACGGGGTAAGGCTGGTCGGCTTCCAGCTCGCGGTCGAAGGTGTGGAAGCCCAGGCCAACCCGGTGGCTGAGCAGATCGGCCGCGGTGGTGTTCATCGCGGTGTCGGCGTTGGCCAGCGAAAACGCCGGCAGATGGTCGGCGACGCGCGTGTCCCAGCTCAGCGCGCCCTCCAGCACCAGCAGGCCGGCCAGCGCGCCGGCGATCGGCTTGGACAGCGAGGCCAGCCGGAAGGCGGTGTCGGCGCCGACCGGATCATTGCGCCCCATCTGCTGCAGGCCGAAGCCGCGCTCCAGCAGGACCTCGTCGCCGTGCACGATGCTGATGCCAAGACCCACCACGCCGAACTCTCGGGTGAGCCTTTCCGCGAGGCGCTCGATCTCGCGTGCCGATTCGCGCGCACGCGCGTCGATCGCGCGCACCTCCACCTGTGGTTGTCGCGTCGGCGCAGCGGAGATGTCGGCCCAGGTCGTGCCCACCAGCAGCGACATCAGCGCCAGCGCCGTGATCCGCGGCACGGTGAGCAGGCGCCAAAGGGAGGGGCGAGGGAGGCGGCAGAGGGTGGAGCGGGCGTTCTGGAGCATCGGCAAGGGAGCGTCCTGAGGTCACATGCGAGTGCGGCCGCCGTCCTGGCGTGCAGGCGGGATGTCGTGTTGCGTATCCTGCTCGGGCCGCTGCGACAGTGTAACGCCGCCGGCAGCAGCGGCTTCGGCCCCGTTCACGCAGCAGTCCGTCTTTAGCCTTTCAAGGAGTACACGCATGGGCACCCTGATGATTCTCTTCCTCGTGATCGTGCTGCCCGTGGTCGGCGTGGCGCTTGCCGGAGTCGCGATCTACAACCGTCTGGTCGGCGCCCGCAACGGGTTCCGCAATGCGTTCGCACAGATCGACGTGCAGCTGACCCGCCGCTATGACCTGATCCCCAACCTCGTCGAGACCGCCAAGGCCTTCATGAGCCATGAGCGCGAAACCCTGGAGGCCGTGATCCGCGCCCGCAACAGCGCCATGCAGGGCCTGAGCGCGGCCAAGGGCAATCCCGGCGATGCCGCCGCGATGGCTCAGCTGTCCAACGCCGAGGGCAGCCTGGGTAGCGCGCTGGGGCGTCTGTTCGCGCTGTCGGAGGCCTACCCGGACCTGAAGTCCAACGCCAACATGATGCAGCTCAGCGAAGAGCTGGCCTCCACCGAGAACCGTGTCGCGTTCGCGCGCCAGGCCTACAACGACGCGGTGATGGGCTACAACAACCAGCGCGAGATGTTCCCGGGCAGCCTGGTCGCCGGCGTGTTCAATTTCCAGTCTGCTTCCCTGCTGGAAATCAAGGCCGACGAGGCGCACAAGCGTGATGCGCCCAAGGTCAGCTTCGGCTGAGCTTTTGCCCGCGCGCCTTCCACCCCTGCATCCGGATCCTGAGGCATGAACTTCTTCGAGCGTCAGGCGCGGACGCGGCAGCAGTCGCGTCGACTGATTCTGCTGTTTGCCGCCGCTGTCGCCTGCATCGTGCTGGCGGTGGCGGGGGTGGTGTTCGCGATGCTGCTGTGGTCCTACACGCCGCGTGAGCTGGCCGCGCTCGGCGGCGGCTGGGGCGTGCTCGCGCAGTCGTGGTCGCTGCTGCTGGGCGTGGCCCTGGTCACCGCGACGGTGATCGGCTGCTGCTCGCTGTATCGCGTCGCCAGCCTGTCCGGCGGCGGCCGCAGCGTGGCGCGCGCGATGGGCGGCCGCGAGATCGGCGAGGACACCCGCGACCCTGAACTTCGGCGCCTGCGCAACGTGGTGGAGGAAATGGCGATCGCCTCAAGCGTGCCGGTGCCGGCGATCTTCGTACTGGAGGACGAGCCGGCCATCAATGCATTCGCGGCTGGCTATTCGACCTCGGATGCGGCTGTGGCGGTCAGCCGCGGCGCCCTGCTGCATCTCAACCGCGACGAGCTGCAGGGCGTGGTGGCGCACGAGTTCAGCCACGTGCTCAACGGCGACATGCGGCTCAACATCCGCCTGATGGGCGCGCTGTTCGGCATCCTCGCGCTGGGCGTGATCGGCGCGCGCATCCTCGAATACTCACGCCACGGCCGGGTCGGCCGCGACGGCGCGCCGGTGATCGGCATCGCCTTGGCGCTGGTGGTGGTGGGCTACGGCGGGCTGTTCTTCGGGCGCGTGATCAAGGCCGCGGTGAGCCGCCAGCGCGAGTACCTGGCTGACGCCTCGGCGGTGCAGTTCACGCGACAGACCCAGGGCATTGCGGGCGCCCTGAAGAAGATCGCGGGCCTGTCGGTGGGTTCGCGCCTGAAGTCGGCCGAGACCGAAGAGGTCGCTCACATGCTGTTCGGCGAGGGCATGGGCTTCTCCGGCCTGTTTGCCACCCACCCGCCGCTGCACGAGCGCATCCGCGCCATTGATCCCGGCTACTCTCGCGCCGAGCTGGAGCGCCTGCGCGCGCAGTGGCTGACACGGCCGCCGCATGGGTTGGAGGAAGATCTGGCGCTGGGCTTTGCGGCTCAGGGCGCATCCCTGCCGGCGGCGGATCAAGCGATCCCGCTGCAGGCCGAGCGCGTGGTGGCGCACGTGGCCACGCCGGACGAGCGCGATTACCTGCGCGCAGGCGCGCTTCGCTCGGCGATTCCGCCGGCCATCGAGGCCGCCCTGCAGGTGCCCGAGCGCGCCCAGGCCCTGTTGCTCGGCCTGCTGCTCGATCTGCGCCCGAGCCTGCGCGGCCCGCAGCTGCACGCGGTGCGCGAGCTGCTGGGGGCGGAAGCTGCCCAGGCGCTGCAGGTGGAGTCAGCCCAGCTGAGCGGCCTGCACCCCGCGCTCCGTCTGCCGATCGTGCTGCTGGCCCTGCCCACCGTGCGCCATCTGGGTCGCGCTGGCCAACAGCGATTGGCCGAAGCAGTGGATGCGATGGTGCATGCGGACGGCCAGCTCGACCTGTTCGAGTTTGCGCTCGGCCTGCTGCTGGGCCGTCAGATCGAGGACAGCCTGCAGCCGTCCCGGCGCGCGCGGGGGGCGCTGGTCAAGCTGGGCTCGGTGGCCGAGCACGCGGCCGACCTGCTGGCGGTGCTGGCAGCGCACGGACATGCGGACGAGGTCGAGGCCCGCCGCGCCTATCTCTCCGCACTGCATACCTGCCTGCCCCAGCTCGCACGGCCCTACCGCGCACCCGCCGACTGGCGCCACAGCCTGGAGCAGGCGCTGCCGAAGCTCGATGCCGTCGACCCCGCGGGCAAGCGTCTGCTGGTCGAAGCCCTCGCCGTGGCGATCGCCCACGACGGTGAAGTGACCCTGCTGGAGGCCGAGCTGCTGCGCACGGTGTGTGCGTATCTGGGGTGTCCGCTGCCGCCTGGGTTTTGAGAGCCGGGATTCGGGATTGGGGATTGGGGGTTCGTCAGAGCGGGTCGTAGCCAGCACCCTCGCCCGAGGGCGACCTTCTGTCGCCTGTTTGTGGGTGGCCGCCGCCGCTGACAGTCCGGCCACATACCCAGCTCAGGTTCGGAGCGCAGGCTGCCCGCTTGCCCCGCCCGTCAAAACGAATCCCGAATCCCGAATCCCCAATCCCAACGCGCAGCGGCCTTCAGCGCCCAGCGATGAAGGCCGCTGCGCGTTCAGCAATCATCACCGTAGGCGCATTGGTATTGCCGCCCACCAGCGTCGGCATCACCGAGGCATCCACCACGCGCAGGCCTTCGACGCCGCGCACGCGCAGCTGCGAGTCGACCACGGCGGCATTGTCCTCGCCCATGCGGCAGGTGCCGACCGGGTGGTAGATGGTCTCTGCCTTGCGGCGGATGAAGTCGACAATGCCGGCCTCGTCCTGCACCGACTCGCCGGGCAGCATCTCGTGGCTGCGGTGCGGGGCAAACGCCGGCTGGGCCAGGATCTCGCGCGACAGCCGCACGCATTCCACCATCACCTTCAGGTCAAAGCCCTCGGCATCGCTCAGGTAGTTGGCGTGGATGCGGATCTTGTCGCGTGGGTTGGTCGAGGCCAGGCTCAAATGCCCGCGGCTCTTCGGGCGCAGGAAGCAGGCATGCAGGGTGTAGCCGCTGCCCGGCAGGCGGTTGCGGCCATGGTCGTCCAGCATGGCCGGCACGAAGTGGAACTGCAGGTCCGGGCGTTCGTCCTCGGCCAGGCGCGAGCGCAGGAAGCCGCCGGCCTCGGCCACGTTGCTGGTACCCGGGCCACGGCGGAACAGGTAGTACTGCCAGGCCACCGAGATGTCGGAGAGGGTGTCGTAGCTCAGCTGATCGCTGGCCTGGGTCAGCGTGCAGATGTCCAGATGATCCTGCAGGTTGGCGCCGACGCCAGGCGCATCCACCCGCACCTCGATGCCGTGCCGGCGCAGCTCTGCGGCCGGGCCGATGCCCGACAGCATCAGCAGCTGCGGTGAGTTGAGCGCACCGCCACAGAGGATCACCTCGCGGCTGGCGCGCGGCTCGGACACGCTGCGCCCGCGCGCGTAGCGCAGGCCGACCGCGCGGCCACCCTCGAACAGCAGGCCCAGCGCTTGCGCGCCGGTGACGATGGTCAGGTTGGGGCGATCGCGCGCCGGGTTGAGATAGGCCACGGCGGTGGAGCAGCGTGCGCCGTTCTTCTGGGTGATCTGGTAGTAGCCGAAGCCGTCCTGGTGGGCGCCGTTGAAGTCGTCCGTGCGGGCATGCCCAGCCTGGGCCGCCGCGTCCAGGAAGACCTTCGACAGCGGATTGGTGTGGATGTGGTCGGTGACCGACAGCGGGCCGCTGCCGCCGTGGAATTCGCTGGCCCCGCGGGCATTGCCCTCCGCCTGGCGGAAGGCCGGCAGGCAGTCGGCCCAGCGCCAGCCCTCGGCGCCCTGCTGCGCCCACTCGTCGTAGTCGCGCGCATCACCACGCGTGTAGCACATGGCGTTGATGGAGCTTGAGCCACCCAGCACGCGACCGCGCGGCCACCACAGCCGGCGCTCGCCGAGGTTCGGCTCGGGCTCGGTGTAATAGTTCCAGTTGGCGTTCTTCTTGCCGACCAGCTTGGCGATGCCGGCCGGCATGTGGATGAAGGGGTGCCAGTCGCGCGGACCGGCCTCGATCAGCAGCACCTTGCAGTCGCGGTCGGCGGACAGCCGGTTGGCCAGCACGCAGCCGGCGGAGCCGGCGCCGACGATGATGTAGTCGTACATTCGGGGGCCTGATGTTGCGCCGCAGCGAGCAATGGCGCGGCTTTTGCGGGTGTCGGAGTCTACGCCCGACGCTAGCCCCCCACCCTAGAGCAAAGGCTCGATCCGCGTAGCGGAGCGCTGCGCTCGCGGGTTCACCCGGCTTGGGTTACCGTTCGCGCCTTCCGCCGGACATTGCCCGCCCTTGGAACCGCGCTCCGCCGCCCGCACGCCCGCCACCGAGGCCAGCCTCGGCCGCTTGAGCGGCCTCCAGGCCGCCCTGCGCGAGTTCCCGCCCCTGCTGTGGGCGGCGCTCTACTTCTTCTGCCTGCTGGCCGGCTACTACATCCTGCGGCCGGTGCGCGATGCGCTGGGCAGCACCCAGAACCTGCAGCTGCTGTTCACCGGCACCTTCATCGCCATGCTGCTGCTGCAGCCGGTCTATGGCGCTATCGTCAGCCGCTTCCCGCGGCGGGTGTTCCTGCCGGTGGTGTATGTCTTCTTCATCGCCTGCCTGGTGTTTTTCTGGTGGGTGTTCAACCGCGACTTCGCGTGGAAGAACGCCGCCTTCTTCATCTGGGTGGCGGTGTTCAACCTGTTCGCGGTCACCGTGTTCTGGAGCTACATGGCCGACGTGTTCCGCAACGTCGAGGCCAAGCGCCTGTACGGCTACATCGGCGCCGGCGGCACCTTGGGCGGGCTCACCGGCCCCATCCTGACCCGCGTGCTGGTGGAACAGGTCGGGGTGGCCAACCTGCTGCTGGTCAGCGCCGCGCTGATCGCGGTCTGCTTCCTGTGCATCCTCAAGCTCGGCCCCTATGCGCGTCAGCGCGAACTGGCCGAGGGTTATCGCAGCGGCGAAGAGGCCATGGGCGGCGGCGTGCTGGCGGGCCTGCGGCTGCTCTGGGAACGCCCGGTGCTGCGGGCGATGGCGCTCTTGATGTTCTGCGGCGTCGGCGTCGGCACCCTGCTGTATTTCGAGCAGGCCCGCATCGCCAGCACCCTGTTCGAAAACAACGTCCAGCGCACGGCCTTCTATTCCACGCTGGACACCGCGATCAATCTCACCACCCTGCTGGTGCAGCTGTTCCTGACCCGCTTCCTGCTGGTGCGCTACGGCATCGCGCCGCTGCTGCTGATGCCGGCCTTTGCCATCCTGCTCGGCTACTGCCTGCTGGCGGCCGCGCCGCTGCCGCTGTTCATTGCCATCGTGCAGGTGGCCACCCGCGCCGGCGAATTCTCGCTGGCCAAGCCCGCCCGCGAGACCGTGTATACCCGCGTCGACCGCGAGTCCCGCTACAAGGCCAAGGCCATGATCGACACCGTGGTCTACCGCGGCAGCGACCTGAGCTTCGCCTGGATCCACAAGGGCCTGGCCGCGTTCGGCTCGACCGCCGTGTTCGCCACCGGCGCCGTGCTGGCCGCCGGCCTTGCGGCTGCCGCGTTCTGGCTGGTGCGCTTGCAAAGCCGGGCGCTGCCGGAGGAACAGGCCGCGCCCGCCGCAGTGGCGCCCGCCAACTCCGGCTGAGAGCGCGTGAAAAAACCGTCCGCCTGCTGCGGAGGCCGCTGGACGCTCGTGGCGGCAGCGCGCTACGCGAATGCTGCGGTCATTTGGTTCACCAAACTCCCTTGTATTCACGCGCCGCGTTTTGCCACAAACGCCCAGCGACCCCTCGCGACGGCGTTTGGGTTTTTTCATAAGTTCTTGGCCGCCCACCGCCTGCGCTGCCGCGCGCGACGCGCTAACGTGGGTGCCCCCATCCAGCGGACCGCCGCATGCGACTGATTGATTTGAGCTCCTGGCAGGGCCTGCTGGTCACCGTCGGCGCCCTGGTGCTGATCACCCTCATCGGCGTCGGTATCCGGCTGCTGGTGATGCAGACCCTGCAGGCGCGCCGGCAGCGCGAGAACCGCCAGATCAACGAGCGCCTGCGCACCCTGATTGCCGCCTACAAGGTTCTGGGCGGCTCGTTTACCGGCAACCTGTCGGTCGACCCCAGCCACCTGCGCGAGCTGCGCCTGCAGGCCGCCGCCGCCGCCGAGGTCGATGCCGATGTCCCCGCCGACGAGGTCGAGTCAGCGCTGGAGGCCGCGCTTTCGCCCGGCGGCGAGCGCCGGCGCCGTATCCGCGATGCGGTGGAGGCCGCGCTCTCCGACATTCTGCTGCTGGGCACCGAGGAGCAGGTGCGCCTGGCGGCACAGGCCGCCGCCGACCTGGCCGCCGGGCGGCCGGTGCAGACCGATGCCCTGGTGGTGTCGCTGCGCGACTTCATCCGCGAAGTGCTGGACCTGGAGCCAATTCCTGCCGGGCTTGCCGTCCCGCGCCAGGGCCCGACCCGGCCCGGTTCGACCGGGCGCTCTGGCGGTGGCCGTGAAGGCGGGCGCGGGGGTGGCCAGGGTGGCGGACAGGGCGGTGGCATGGGCGGCGGGGCGTCCGCCGGTGGCGTTGCGATGGGCATGGGTGGCGCGGCGGGTTCGCGCTCGCTCGACCTGCCCTGAAGCCCCGCGCAGCTCGCTGATTCCGCTGCACCCGAACGCGCGGGCAGTGGCCTCGGCGACGCGCTTTGGCGCCTTGGCAGGCGCACTGCCGCGCCGACAGCGCCCGGCTTCCGGCACATCCGCCGCCGCGCCTGCCGCGTACACTGCCGGGCTCACTTCCAGACCCGGAGCCTGCATGCGCCGTCTTCTCGCCACTGTTCTTGCCTTTGCCGTCGCCACGCCTGCGCTGGCGTCCGAAGGCATGTGGACGCTCGACAACCTGCCAATGAAGCAGATGCAGGCGGAGTTTGGCTTCAGCCCGGACGAGGCCTGGGTGCGCAAGGTGATGCGCTCCTCGGCGCGGCTGGCGGGCGGCTGCTCGGCCAGTTTCGTCTCCGCCGAGGGCCTGGTGCTGACCAACCACCACTGCATCACCGGCTGCCTGACCGGCCTGTCCAGCCCCGAGCGCGACCTGATGGCGGACGGCTACCTGGCCGCCGAGCGCAGCGACGAGCTGACTTGCCCCAACGTCGAGCTGAACCGGCTGGAGGGCATCGAGGACGTCACCGCGCGCATGCGCGCCGCCACCGCCGGGCTGTCGGGCGAGGCCTTCACCGCCGCCCGCCGCGCGGCCCAGGCCGAGATCGAGTCCGAATGCGTGGGCGGCAACAGCACCGGCCTGCGCTGCGACGTGGTCGACCTCTACCAGGGCGGCGTGCAGCACCTCTACCGCTACACCCGCTTCCAGGACGTGCGCCTGGTGTTCGCGCCGGAGTTCGCCTCGGGCTTCTTCGGCGGCGACCCGGACAATTTCAACTTCCCGCGCTACAACCTCGATATGGCCCTGCTGCGCGTCTACGTGGACGGCACCCCGGCGCTGCTTGAGGACTTCTTCCGCTTCCAGCCCGAGGGTGCGGCCGAGGGCGAGCTGGTGATGGTCACCGGCCACCCCGGCTCCACCCAGCGCATGCTCACCGTGGCCCAGCTGCAGGCCCTGCGCGACCGCGGCCTGATGAACCGCCTGCTGGAGCTGGCCGAGTTCCGCGGCGTGCTGACCCAGTACAGCGCGATCGGCGCCGAGCAGGCGCGGCAGGCGCAGAACAGCCTGTTCAGCGTGGAGAACAGCTTCAAGGCCCTGCGCGGCCGCCTGGCGACGCTGATGGACCCGGCAGTGTTCGAGGCCAAGCGCAGCGATGAGACCGAGCTGCAGGCCTGGTTGAAGCGCAACCGTCGACTGGCCGCCGAGGTGGGCGACCCCTGGGCCGACATCGCCCGCGCGGTCGACACCTTCGCCCAGTTCGAAACCGTCTACGGCCTGCTCGAAGGCGGCAGCGGCTTCAGCACCGCCTACTTCGGCCACGCCCGCACCCTGGCCCGCGGCGCGGTGGAGCGCGACAAGCCCAACGCCGAGCGCCTGCGCGAGTTCGGCGATGCCGGCCTGCCGCGCCTGCAGCAGGGCCTGTTCGCGCCCACGCCGATCTATCCCGAGTTCGAAAAGGTGCGCCTGGGCTGGAGCCTGACCAAGCTGCGCGAGCACCTCGGCGCGGACCACCCGGTGGTGCGCCAGACCCTGGGCAACGAATCGCCGCAGCAGCTGGCCGACCGCCTTGTCGACGGCACCCGCCTCGGCGACCCCGCCGTGCGCCGCGAGCTGTGGGAAGGCGGCGCCGAGGCGCTGGACGCCGCCCAGGACCCGATGATCGAGCTGGTGCGCCGCCTCGACCCGCTGGCCCGCGAGCTGCGCGCCCGCTACGAGCGCGAAGTGCAGGCCGTGCTCCAGCAGAGCGCCGAGAAGATCGCCCGCGTACGCTTCGAGCGCTTCGGCACCGGCGTCTACCCCGACGCCACCTTCAGCCTGCGCCTGTCCTACGGCGCCGTGCAGGGCTGGGAGTACCAGGGCGAGGTGATCCCGCCCATGACCCAGATCGCCGGCCTCTACGAGCGCGCCACCGGCGCCGACCCCTACCGCCTGCCGCAGAGCTGGCTGGACGCCCGCGAGCGCCTCGACCTGCAGCTGCCGATGAACTTCGTCAGCGCCAACGACATCATCGGCGGCAACTCCGGTAGCCCGGTGATCAACGCCAACGCGGAAGTGGTCGGCCTGGTCTTCGACGGCAACATCCACAGCCTCGGCGGCGCCTACTGGTACGACGCACGCCTGAACCGCGCCGTGTCCGTGCACTCCGCCGTGATGATCGAAGCCCTGCGCCGCGTCTACGCGGGCAACCACCTGGCCGACGAGCTGCTGGCGCGCTGAGGCGCTTGCGGCTCGACGCCTGGACGGCTGCGATGACTGCACGCGGCCTGCAGGGAGAGGGTGGGGCAGGCGTGGAGCGCTGAGCGTCCACTCCAAGCAAGAAAACATCGGGCCGCCTTCGGGCGGCCCGATGTCGTTTGCGCGGCCCCGCACCGCAGCGTTGGCTCGCCGTCGGATCATTGGAATGCCGCCGACGCTTCGATCCGCACAAACCAACAACAACGCGACACCCCCCGCGCACGGCCCAAGCCCATCCCGCGTTCGCCCCAAGCTCAATAGGGTGTGCCTTGGCCTGAGGTCTCCCCACAAATTTCCGGCCTTCCTCGGCCATCCGGGGTTATCTTTCGGCCAAAACGAAACGCGCATGACGCGGTTTTTTCCTCGGGGTACCAAGCCTGAGGACCGCGCCATGCACGCTTCGACGATTTTACGCTGCTGTATCGGTGAGATTCTGGACACGATGCACGCGACCCGCTGCCGTCGCCTGCTCGATGCCGTGGAGGCCTTGGTGGCAGGGCGCCGATTGACCCTGACCGAGTTGGCGCGCCA
>JAKOMQ010000011.1 GCA_022241605.1 Aquimonas sp.
GGCGCTTGAGGCGGCTGTTTTCCTCCTCGAGCTCACGCACGCGCTTGAGCTCCGAGGCTTCCATGCCGCCGAACTTCGACTTCCACTGGTAGTACGTCGCCACGCTGATCCCGGCCTGACGGCAGAGATCCTTGACCGGCAAACCTGCATCGGCCTGCTTCAGGATCGAGACGATCTGAGTCTCGGTGAACTTCGACTTGCGCATCTGAACCTCCTGGCTGGGGAAACCTTGCCAGAAAGTTCTAGAAACCTGTGTCCACCGTTCCGGGGAGCTTACGGTCTACTGAGGTGGACTTATCACGGAGAACCGCCGAATGGCGACGGATTTTTCAAGGTTTACCTCGACGACATAGAACTTGCGGGCGAGTTCTGGGGCCGAAATCTAAGGTGGTCGAGCAGCGGCAATTATGCCTCGCTGGAACGGAAACTTCTGCAACATTCTGAGCTGCTTCTTCTGAACATGAATTCGGGCAAACTCCACTGGATCGCCGACAGTAGTTCTGCGTTGGAGACCACGGAGTTCAAAGTAATATTTAAGCGCTACGGCAGGCCCGGAATCCAAGAAAGAGAAATCACAGAGATCTTAAGGGCATGCGCCTCATGAACGAAGCTTCTTTGAAACACTCGCGATCGCGCAGCTCGGGAGAGAGATGTAGGCCTAAAGCAGACCCCGATGACCCAATCCAATTCGTCACCCTTGCTACCGGTGACAACGATCAACCTGGCTCGCAGCAACTAATAGCCGCAGCCGCACGTTTTGGCAGGTCCGCGCGGAATCTCACTCGCGCGTTACCTGAGGGGCTTCGATCCTTTCGCTCACGCTCGCCGACGCAACGGTAGTCACTCCCGAAATGCCAGCTTATTTTTATCCCGAAGCACTTCTGGTAGCGCTACAAGCCATACAGGCGGAGCTAAGACTGCCTGGTGAAGAGTGCAGCGCCCCCCCAGAAGTCACTAGAACAGATTGAAAAGATCCTTGCAGCACTATACGAACAGCAGGGCGAATGCGCAGCCCCAGGACTGCGGCAGCAGATTCTCGCGGCATCACGCCACATAACGGACGAGTGGCCGCCGCGATCGGCGCTTACCAACCACGTATTGCGCGCGTTCGAAAGGCTTCGGTGAGCTGTTATGCTTTCGCGGGCTGGATACCTTACCTTTTCCGCCGGAACAGCAGATCCGCGCAGCACTGAACCCACCTTTGTGCTGGATAATATTGGCGACCCTAGCGGCGCTTCATCTTTGCAATGCAGTGCGGCCTGAAAGCAACGCCTCCCTTTGGGTTCGGAGGCTCGGTGGGCTAATTCTGGCTCTGCGGCAGCAGCTGCACCGGTCCGACGCCTGTATCGGGCTGTCGGGCTCGGCTTCGTACCCCCCGCCCGTTCGACTGGACGGTGCTAGATGCCAATCACACCGCAGCGCGCCTAGAGACCGCGCGCAAGCCAGAACCCTGACGGACACACACTCCTGACCGCCATCAAGGGCTTCATGTCCCTGAACCTGAACGAGGGCGTTTTGGCGGTTAGGTTTGTGGTGCCGGACGTGCTCTTCTGTTGCATCAACCCAAGAGTTCCCAGAGGCAAGCCCATGAACACTTCGATCAAGACCGCTCTCTCCGCCGCTGTACTCGCGGCCTTCCTTGTGGGCTGCCAGACCACCGGTGGCTATGCATCCAATCCACAGCCGCGCGAACAGCGTAGCAACGAGCAGCAAGAGGGCATGAGCCGCACCCAGAGGGGCGCGGCGATCGGTGCAGCGGTGGGCGTGGTCGCTGGCCTGCTCAGCGGCAGCGACGCCACTGAGCGCCGCCAGCGAGCGCTGGTCGGCGCGGGTGTCGGCGGCTTGGCCGGCGGCGCCGTCGGCCGCTACCAGGACAATCAGGAGCGCGCCCTGCGCGAGCGTATGGCCGGCACCGGTGTGGAAGTAGTGCGCCAGGGCGACAACATCACGCTCGACATGCCCGCCGCGATCACCTTTGGCTTTGACAGCTACGCGCTGCGCAGCGAGTCCCACGCCGCGCTCAACACGGTGGCCTCCACGCTGCGCGAGTTCGATCAGACCATCATCGAAGTCGCCGGCCACACCGACAGCGTTGGTGCCGCCGCCTACAACCAGCGTCTGTCCGAACAGCGCGCCCAGGCGGTCGCCAACTACCTGACCAGCCGCGGCGTGAACAGCCAGCGGCTGCTGGTGACAGGTGCCGGCGCCAACCATCCGGTCGCCAGCAATGCCACCGAGGCCGGCCGCGCCCAGAATCGCCGCGTGGAAGTCACGCTGGTGCCGATCCGCACCAACTGAGGTCCCGCACGGGCTTCAACAGGCCAAAAGGCCGGCTGTTGCGCACTGGCGCAGCAGCTGGCCTTTCTCGTTTGTGCGGCTGCGCATACCGATCGCGCGTGGTCGGTTGCGTCGCAGCTGTTTCAGCCGTGCCCCAACCCGGCCACCGCTGGCTGCCCCAAGTCGCCGCTGGCGTTCGTGGCTTGGCTGCGGTGGCGTGCGCCCTTTGGCCCGCACCCTACCCGACGGCCTTGATTGGGCACCGACTCGATGCAGGCTTGCAACACGCTGATTCTGTAATCGCGCAGCGATCTCCGATGGCGCATACCTACGCCACCACAAGCTCCAGCATCCGCCGCAACAGCGCCTGCAATCGGCCTGCCCTGACCGCGTCGTAACGCTGGCTGCGTTCGTCCATGTAGGTGGATTGGGCCAGTTCGAGCTGGATCGCTTCGACGCCCTCGTGCGGGCGACCGTAGTGGCGGGTGATGTAGCCGCCCTTGAAGCGGCCGTTGCTGACCCAGCTGTAGTGCTGCTGCGCGGACAGCAGGGCCTCCAGCGCCTGCAGTCGGAGGGCGCCGCAGCTGGCACCGTCGGCAGTGCCGAGATTGAGGTCCGGCAGGCGGCCGTCAAACAGCATGGGCACTTCGCTGCGGATGCTGTGGCCCTCCCAGAGCAGTGCCCGGCCGTGGGCGGACTTTATGCGCGCCAGCTCGCCCGCCAGCGCGGCATGGTAGGGCTGCCAGTAGCGCTGACGACGACGCTCCACTTCGTCGGCGTCCGGGCTGTGGTGGCCCGAGCGATACAGGGGCTCGCCGGAAAACCCCTGCAGCGGGCACAGGCCGGTTTCGCTGCGCCCGGGGTACAGGGCCGCGCCGTCCGGCGGACGGTTCAGATCGATGACGTAGCGCGAGTAGCGCGGCACCAGCAGCGATGCGCCCAGCTCTCGGGCGAAGTCGTAGAGGGTGGACACATGCCAGTCGGTGTCCGGCACGCGGCGCGCGCTGTCGAGCATGTGCTCGGCGATGTCGTCTGGAATCGCGGTGCCGTCGTGCGGCAGGCTGATCAGCAGCGGCAGTTGGCCGCGATGCAGTTCGAGGATGTCGTTGGCGGTCGAGCTCACGCGGGCGGTAGATTCGGCGGAGGGCGCGACAAGCCTAGCAGGCGCGCGGACCGGGAAGCCTCAGCCAAAACGCGCCGGGTTGAGTGGCGCCGGGTCTACGACCGGCTGCCGCCCGCAGATCAGGTCGGCGACGAGGTGGCCGCTGACCGCGGACATGCTCATCCCCATCATGCCGTGCCCGGCAGCCAGCACGAGGTTGTCGGCGCGCGGCACGCGGCCGATCAGGGGCAGGTCGTCCCAG
The DNA here is from genome assembly GCA_022241605.1 of Aquimonas sp. Classification (GTDB taxonomy): domain Bacteria; phylum Pseudomonadota; class Gammaproteobacteria; order Xanthomonadales; family Xanthomonadaceae; genus Aquimonas. The sequence goes on from JAKOMQ010000011.1 coordinate 3,642, forward strand.
GTCATGGGGCGCCAGCCAAACCACTCCTCCTGCTTTTCCGCGCCGCCGGGCTCGTGCATGAACTCGGCCGCGCCGCGGGCCAGTGCGTCCAGGCGCACGCGGTTCAGGCGCGCGTCGTAGCCGCTGAACTCCATGGTGCTGCCGAGCCGGAAACCGTCGGCCCAGGTGGTCACGCAGACCGAGCGCTCCTTCAGCACCATGGGGCGGCGCGGCGCCAGCGCGGGCCGGCTGTAGGTGATCGAGTAACCCTTGCCGGGCTGGATCGGCAGCCGCAGGCCCAGCGAGCGCGCAAACGCAGGGCTCCAGGCACCCAGCGCCAGCACCGCCTCGCGCGGGCGCTCAACGCCGGCCGAGGTGTGTACGGCCTGCAGCCTGCCCTGCGCGATCTCCAGCCGCTGCACCTCCACGCCCTCTTCGATGACGCCGCCGAGAGTGCGAATGCGATCCGCCAGCGCCTGCAGATACCGATCGGGCCGCAGGTGGCCGTCATCCGGGAACAGGATGCCGCCGGCCATGCCGGGCTTGAGCGCGGGCTCCTCGCGCGCCACGGCGGCGCCATCCAGCAGCTCGGAGCGGACGCCGAACTCCAACAGCGCCGGCAGCTCGGCGGCGACGCTGTCGAACAGCTTGGGCGTGCGGAACACATAGAGCAGGCCGCTGTCGCTGTGCCCGCAGTCGAGCCCATGCCGCTGCACAGCCTCGGCCAGCAGCGCGCGTGAGCGCTTGAGCAGGACCGCACGCGCCGCCGTGGAGGCGCGCCAGTCGCGCGGATTGCAGCGTGCGGCGAAATGCAGCAGCCAGCTCCACAGGGCCGGATCCAGCCGCGGCCGCACGTACAGCGGCGCATCGGGCGTGAGCATCCAGCGCAGACCCTTGGCGATCACGCCCGGCGCGGCCAGGGGCGGCGCATGGCTGGGCGTGAGCGTGCCGCAGTTGCCGCGCGAGGCGCCGGCACCGATCCGACTGCGCTCCAGCAGACGAACCGGACGACCGGCTTCCAGCAGGTACAGCGCCGAGCAAAGACCAATCACACCGCCGCCCAGAATCAGGACTTCGTCTCGGGCGGAAGCGGTGGTAGCGGTCACGGGATCGGGGCTCCGGTCGGTGTTTCAGGGCGGTCGGCGCAGGCTCGGCAACGGCGCGTTCTGCGTCCTCAAGGCTGGGCCGGAGGACGCAGAACGCGCGCGACCGCCGATTCTAGGGCGCGGCCCGACAACAGGACATGCAGGCCTGCTGCCTATGACCGGATGTCGTCACTCCACGAATGCCGGCTGTTTGCACGAGCGAGCTTGCTCGCGACCCGCAGCCTTGGTGCGAAGCGTCGGCTGCGGTCGCCTGCAAGCAGGCGCCCACAAAGAGCGAGCGGAGAACGGAGCACTCGCCTCGACCCGCTCTGCGAATCCCCAATGCCCAATCCCAGCAACGGGCGAGGCTGCGGTCGCCTGCAAGCAGGCTCCTACAACTAGCGAGCGGAGAGCGGAGCACTCGCCTCGACCTGCTCTACGAATCCCCAATCCCGAATCACAAATCCCGGCAATGGAGCGTGGCTGCGCTCGCCTGCAAGCAGGCTCCTACCAAGAGCGAGCCCGCCATGACAGGGGATCGAGCAGCCCTCAGTTCGCCGCCGTGACGCGCTCCACCGTGTAGCCGCGGGCGCGCAGCAGCTCGACCAGGCCGACATCGCCAACCAGGTGCAGGGCACCGACGATCACCAGGGTTTCCTCATCGCCCTTGAGCAGCGCTTCGACCTGCGGCAGCCACAGGCGATTGCGGTCTTCGTTGATCAGTTTGGCGGTGACCGGAGTCCGCGCCATCAACTCGTCGACCATCAGGCGCTCGATGGCTTCGGCATCGCCGCTGCGCCAGTTGTCGTAGAGCGCGTCGAAACGCTCGCGCTGCTGCTCCAGCGGCAGCAGCGCCTCACGCAGGCCGTGGACCTGCTCGTCCATCGGCGCGCCGGACAGCGCGCGGATCTGGTCGGCCACGGTTTCGAGGCCGCCAGTGGCCTTGCCGTCGGCGGCTGCGCGCTGCATGAAGTGCATGTCCATTCCCAGCGCCGGGTTGAAGCCGGCCTGCACGATCATCGACACCGCCATGTTGAGCGCGATGAACCAGGGCTGGAACTGATCCGAGCCGGCCACGGCCGCTTCGCCCATGAAGCCCTCGAGCTGCTTGCGCAGGTCCTCGGGCAGCACTTGACGCAGGCTGCCACCGTCCGCAAAGCGCGCCGCACGCATCAGGCCGGAGGCCAGGTCGGGCGATTTCATTTCCTCGGGATCGAGCTCGAACACCAGCCGCCCCGCATCGGCGTACACCTGCTCGATGCGCGGGTCCATCGGGTAGTCCTGCTCCTTGAGCATGTGGAAGCTGCCAAGCAGGTGCACGCGGGTGTCGCCGTGGGTCGCTGTCCACAGCAGGGGCTCAGGCGGGCTGGCAGCGGCAAACGCGGGGGCCAGCGTGGCGGCAGCCAGCGCGGCAATGCAGGTGAATCGACGGATCAGTGACTTCATTGCGATCTCCAGTGAGTAGGGGATGGTCGGTGCCGGGCTTCAGGACGCAGCGTCCGAGCCTGCGTGACCCGCGAAATAGCGGGCCTCGCCGGCGCGCAGGGGCAGCGGCAGCCGGTTCTCGGGCGGTGGCAGGGGGCAGGTGCTGAATTCGGTGTAGGCGCAGGGCGGATTGATGGCGCGATTGAAGTCCAGATGGACTCGATCGCCCTGCACCGGACCGGTGTAGAGGAAACGCCCGCCGCCGTAGCTTTCGCGGCTGTTGCTGCGGTCGGCGAAGATCAGGAACAGCGCGTCGTCGGGATCGCCCAGCGCCTCCAGGCTGTACGGCTGGCCGTTCAGCGAAAACAACACCCGGCCGGGATTGGGCGTGTTCTCGATCTGGCCGAGGATATTCACGATCGGAATCGTCTGGTCGGCCGGATGCGGCTCGAAGCGCGCCTCGACCCGGTACTCGGCGGCCGGCTCGAACCAGGCCAAGCCAGTGAAGGCCTGCAGCGATGGCGAATCCGGGCTGCGCACGCGCAGGGCGAAACGGCCGCCGCGCTCGATCAAGCTGAGGCTGCCGCCTTCGAACTCCAGCCGCGACGGCTGCTCGGCCTTGTCCGACTGCAGCCGCAGCGGGCCGGGCAACACCGGCTCGCCGTCCAGCCAAACCTGCGCGCCCTCGGCCAGGGAGAGCAGCGCCTGAAGGGCATCGGGCTCGGGCGTGATCATGCCCAGTTCGGCCGGCCCCACGGCGAGCCGGATCTGCGCCTGCTCGCCGCTGCCAAGGCGCTGCTTGCCCTCGGCCAACCAGTGCAGCCCGACCAGGCCGAACCAGCTGTCCGGGCTGCGCAGGGCTTGCTCGCGGGCGGCGCGGAAAGCGCGCAGCTCCTGCAGCCAGGCCGCGTCGTCGGACACCGTCGGGATCACCGAATCGGCATCCGGAGATTCGTTTTGCGCCTGCGTCGTCGGCGCATTGGAGCCGCAGGCGGCAACTGCAAGCGAGCAGGTCATGGCAAGGATCCGGCGCATGCTCAGCGCCCCCGCAGAAAGAGTTTGTCGAGCTCGGCCAGGCTGAGCTGGGTCCAGGTCGGACGGCCGTGATTGCACTGACCGCTGCGCTCGGTGGCCTCCATATCGCGCAGCAGGGCGTTCATCTCGGCCACGCCGAGCTGCCGATTGGCGCGCACCGAGGTGTGGCAGGCCAGCGTTGACAGCAGGGCATTGCCGGCCTCCTCGATGCGGCGGGTGCGGCCGTGCTCGGCCAGGTCGGAGAGCACGTCCAGCACCAGCTGGCGGGCATCTGCACCGGCCAGCAGCACCGGCACGCTGCGGATGCTTAGCGACTGCGGCCCGGTGCGCTGCAGTTCGATGCCGAGGGCGGCCAGCGGTTCGGTTTCGGCCTCGGCGAGGTCGGCCTCGCGCTCGCTCACCGCCAGCTCGATCGGCACCAGCAGCGGCTGACTGCGGATGCCCTCGCCTTCACGCTGGCCCTTCAGGCGCTCGTAGGTGATGCGCTCGTGCGCGGCATGCATGTCCACCAGCACCAGGCCGTGGGCGTTCTGCGCCAGCACGTAGACCCCGTGCAGCTGAGCCAGCGCGTAGCCCAGCGGCGGCGCCTGGCTGGGGTCTTCCTGCGGTAGCGCCGGTGCCGCTGCGCCACCGCCGCCGTAGAGCGTGGCGTAGGCGGCGATCTGCTCGCGCAGCGGCATGCCTACCTGCTGCGGGCGCTGGCCGAAGCCGGCCGACTGCAGGCCGTAGCCGGCGAAACCTGCGGCAGCCGGCCGCGCATCGCCGCTCATTGGCTGGGCTGCGTAGCCGGCGCCAGGCTCCGCGCCCACGCCGGCGGCGTGCGCCCCACCCTGCCCGGCTGCCAGCGCACCGGCGCGGGTGCCGGCCAGCGCCTCGTGCAGGCTGCGGAAGATGAAGTCGTGCACCAGCCGGCCGTCGCGGAAACGCACTTCGTGCTTGGCCGGATGCACGTTCACGTCCACCTTGCGCGGGTCGACCTCCAGAAACAGCACGAAGGCCGCGTGGCGGCCGTGGTAGAGCACGTCCGCATAGGCCTGCTTGACCGCGTGCGCCACCAGCCGATCCTTGACGTGGCGTCCGTTGACGAAAAAAAACTGCTGGTCGGCCTGGCTGCGCGACGCGGTGGGCAAACCAACCCAGCCGTGCAGGCGAAGGCCCGCACCCTCGTGCTCGATGCGCAGCGCGCCGCGGGCGAAGTCCTCGCCCAGCGCCTCGGACAGGCGCCTGACCAGGCTGGCCTCGTCCGCGACCGGGCGGTAGTGCTTGCTGATCCGGCCGTTGTGCTTGAGCTTCAGCTCCACGCCCATGCGCGCCAGCGCCAGCGTGCGCACCAGGTCCTCGACATGGCCGTACTCGGTGCGCTCGGCGCGCAGGAACTTGCGCCGCGCCGGCACGCTGTAGAACAGGTCGCGCACCTCGATGGTGGTGCCCGGCGGATGCGCTGCCGGCTCCGGCGCGCGCAGGCGTCCACCCTCCACCTCGACCCGGGTTGCAGTGGCCTGCGCGAGCGGGCGGGAGGTGATGCTGAACTTCGAGACCGCGGCAATCGACGGCAGCGCCTCGCCGCGAAAGCCCAGCGTGCCGACCTGCTCCAGGTCTTCCAGCGAGGCGATCTTGCTGGTGGCGTGCCGCGACAGCGCCAGCGGCAGCTCAAGCTCCGGGATGCCGCAGCCGTCATCGCGGACGCGAATCAGGCGGACGCCGCCCTCCTCCAGGTCGATCTCGACCCTTGAGGCGCCGGCATCGATGGCGTTTTCCATCAGCTCCTTGACCACCGAGGCCGGGCGTTCCACCACCTCGCCGGCGGCAATCTGGTTGATCAGGGTGTCGGGCAGCAGCTGGATGGGCACGGGAACGCGAGGGACCAAGGCAGGATCTTCCGGCCATGATACCCGTGGCACTGCGCGCGACAGCGGCCGCATCGACCCTGACCTGCATACGTATGCCTGTCCATCCGCGGCGCAGGGGCCCCACGCGGAGCGCGGCTGCCGCTAGTCTTGCGGCCCACGCCTCGCCTGAATCCGCATCCCATGATCCACGCCCTGGCCGCCGACATCGGCGGCACCAATGCCCGCCTCGCCTGGGTGGATGTGCCGGCCGATGCTGCCAGCATGCCTAGTGTCCTCGCCGCGCAGACCTATCGCTGTGCGGATTTTCCCGGCCTTGCGGAGATCCTGCAGCGCTTCCTCGCCGACCACCCGGGACAGCCCCAGGCGCTTGCGCTGGCGGTAGCCGGGCTGCGCCATGCCGATGAAATCCTCAACCAGAACCTGCCGTGGCGGCTGCCGCTGGCGCCTATCCGGGCCTTGGCGGGCAGCGCACCGCTGTATCTGAGCAATGATTTCGAAGCCCTGGCCCGCGCCACCCGCTGGCTTGCAGCCGAAGCCGGCACCCTGCTGTACGGGCCCTCGGCGGCTCGTGCTGCCGCGGCGCCCGTCGTGGTGCTGGGCCCCGGCACGGGCCTGGGCGCGGCGCTGCGCGTGCCTGCGGGCCGGGACGAAGTCGTGGTGCCCACCGAAGGTGGACAGGCGGCCTTTGCGCCCGGCAACGCCCTCGAGGACGCGCTGCTGGCGCATCTGCGCGCGCGCAGCGAACACGTCTGTGCCGAGGCCCTGCTGTCGGGTCCGGGCCTGCTCAATCTCTACCGCGCCCTGGCCGAGCTGGAGGGCGTGCGCGCCAGTGCGGATACGCCAGAAGCCGTGGGCAGGGCCGCCGTCGACGGCAGCGACCCGCTGGCACGGCGCGCGGCCGAGGTGTTCTGGGCAGCACTGGCCGGCGCCTGCGGCAATGCCGTGCTTGCGCTGGGCGCCTACGGCGGCGTGCTGCTGGCCGGCGGCATCCTGCCGCGGCTGATGCCCTGCTTCGATGCCGACGCCTTTGCCGCCCGCTTCATCGGCAAAGGCTCGCTGCAGCCGGTCTTGGAAAGAGTGCCCGTGCGCCTGATCGAACACGGCCAGCTGGGCATCGTGGGCGCGGCCATGGCGGTCAGCTCGGGGACGGTGCCACCGGCAGGCTGACCAGCATGATGCCCGGCTCTTCCGAATCAGCCACCACCCGGAAGCCGAGCTGGCGACACATGTCCAGCATGCTGCTGTTCTCGCGCAGCACCTGACCGCTGATGCGCGCCACGCCCAGCCGCGCGGCGGCGTCAATCAGCCGCTCCATCAGCGCCCATCCGAGGCCTTGGCCCTTCAGGTCCGAACGCAGCAGCACGGCGTACTCGCCTTCTTCCAGCTCCGGATCCGCATGCAGCTGGGCAATGCCCAACACCTCGTCGGCGGCGTCCACTGCCAGCAGCACCACCACCCGCGCGTAGTCGATCTGGGTCAGCCGGGCGATGAAGGCTTGGCTGATCGATTTGACCGGCGAAAAGTAACGCTGTCGCAGGTCTTCGGGTGAAACTTCGGCAAAGAACCGGCGCAGCTGCGCTTCGTCCTCCGGCTGTACGGGACGCACTCGGCACTGCAGACCGCGCGCGGTGGTCAGCGCCGCCTCCAGCTGCTTGGGGTAAGGCGCAATCGCCAGCCTAGGGTTGCCCAGCAGACCGGACACAGGCGCAGGCGCCACGTCCACCAGCACGCGCGCATCCACCGCCACCGCGCCGTGTTCGTCGACCAGCAGCGGGTTCAGGTCGAGCTCGCGCACTTCCGGCAGGTCACTGGCCAGCTGCGACAGCTTGACCAGGGTCAGCGCGAGCGCCTCGCGGTCGGCCGCGGGCAGGTGCCGATAGGCAGCTAGGCGACGCGCCACGCGGGTGCGGTCGATCAGGTCCTGGGCCAGGTTCAGGTGCAGCGGCGGCAGCGCGAGCGCCGTGTCCTGCTCGACCTCTACCGCCACGCCTCCGGCACCAAACAGGATCACCGGCCCGAACAGGGCGTCATCAGCGATGCCGGCGATCAGCTCGCGCGCATTCGGCCGCTCCACCATGGGCTGCACCATCAGGCCATCGATGTGCGCCTCGGGCATGCGTGCCCGCACGCGCAGCAACATGTCGTGGGCCTCCTGACGCAGGCGGTCCTCGCTGTCGATCTTGAGCACCACGCCGCCGACGTCGGACTTGTGCGCGATATCCGGCGAGACGATCTTCAGCACCATGCGCTGTCCGGCCTCGAACCATGGCCTTGCCGCCTGCACCGCCGACTCCGCATCCGGCACGATCGCCATCGGCACGCAGGGAATGTCATAGGCCTGCAGCAGGGCCTGCACCTCGGCCGCGCCCAGCCAGCGACGCCCCGTGCCGGGCGCTTCGGCCAGCACCTGCCGTGCGCGCTCGGGATCGGGTTGGAAATCCGCCGGCATCGAAGGCGGCGTGGCCAGCAGCTGGGCCTGGGCCTCGGTGTGGCGATGCAGGTGCACAAAGCCACGCACGGCGCCGGTCAGCGTGCGATAGGTCGGGATACCGGCGGCCTGCAGATGCTCGCGGGCCTGCTCCTCCTGCGCCAGCCAGCAGGCCAGCACCGGCTTGTGCGCCGCGAGGTCGCTTGCATCGGACCGACGCTGGGCCAGATGCAGACTGACGCCCTCCGCGATCTCGACGGGCGCCGCCAGCGCAGTCGGCACGTGCACCACGAATACAGCGTCGACTTCTGGCGCCTCCAGCAGCGCATCCAGCGCATCGGTATAGCGCTGCACGCCAGCGTCGCCGACGATGTCGACCGGATTGCTGTGCGACCAGGTCGATGGCAGCACTTCATCCAGACGGGCCAGAGTTTTGGTGGACAGCTCGGCGCTCTCGCCGCCGAGGTCGATCAGCCTGTCCACGGCGAGGATGCCAACGCCGCCACCATTGGTGAGGATGGCCAAGCGCCGGCCCGCACAGGGCCGCACCCGTGCCAGCGTATTGGCGGCGGCGAACAGCTCCTCCATGTCATTGACGCGCAGCAGGCCGGCGCGGCGCAGGGCCGCGTCGAACACCGCATCGCTGCCGGCCAGCGCGCCGGTGTGGGACGCCGCCGCGCGGGCGCCCGCCTCATGTCGGCCCGCCTTGATGACGATCACCGGCTTGGCGCGGGCCGCGGCGCGCGCCGCTGACATGAAGCGGCGCACGTCGCGCACCGACTCCATGTAGATCAGGATCGCGCGGGTGGCGGGATCGGTGGCGAAGTAATCCAGCAGCTCGCCGACATCGACATCGGCCATGTCGCCCAGGGAGACGATCCCGGTGAAGCCGATGCTGCGCTGGTTGGCCCATTCCACCAGCGTGGTGACCACCGCGCCGCTTTGCGCCAGCAGCGCGAGATCCCCCGGCAGCGCCGGCGCCGCCGCAAAGCTGGCGTTGACCTGCGCATGCGGGCTGAGGATGCCCAGGCAGTTCGGCCCGACCAGGCGCAGGCCGTGCCGGCGCGCGGCGAGATGGGCCTTTTCCCGCAGCGAGCCCGGCCCCTGGCCAAGGCCAGCGGTGATCACCACCGCCGCCTTGACGCCGACCTCGCCGGCCTCTTCGATCACTTCGGGCACCAGCTCCGGCGGCACTGTGACCACCACCAGCTCCGGCACCGGATGCAGCTCGGCGACGCTGCGAGCGGTGCGGATGCCATCGATGCTCGGGTATTTGGGGCTGACTACGTCCAAGGGGCCGGCAAAGCCACCGGCGCGCAGGTTGCGGGCGATCACCCGCCCCAGGCTGCGCGGCTTGGTGCTGGCACCGATCACGGCGATCGCGGCAGGCTTGAACAGCGCGTCCAGCGCGTCTCGACTCATGGGTCTTGCTCCGTGGATACAACGCGAATGCGGGCGAATTCTGACAGTGCAGAACACGACCCAGCGTGAGGTGGCTCAAAACAGGCGCGGCTCAAGCCTCCGGACGACGCCACAGCCACACCGCCACCGTGGCCATGCAGGCACTGGCCAGCAGCCAGGCAGGCAGCGGCGCCACCAGCAGCAGGATCAGCGAGCACAGCGTCATCATCATGACCGCCATGCGCTTGGCGCGGCGACTGACCGCGCCATTGGCCTCCCAGTCGTGCAGCGCGGGTCCAAAGCTTGGATGCTGCTCCAGCCAGCGCCGCAGGCGCGGGCTGCCGCGCGCTGCACAGCCTGCCGCCAGCAACATGAACGGGACCGTTGGCAACCCCGGCAGCAGCACCCCGAGCAGGCCCAGCCCGAAGGCGATCCAGGCCGCCAGCCACCACAGCCAGCGCAGCGAGCCCCGCGCGGCGCGCGGATCCTCAGCCGGCACCACGCGAAGCCTCGTCCGACGCAGTCGTCGACGCGCAAGCGGTGGCGCATACCACCCCATCCAGCTGCACCGTCACGTGGTCGATGGCGTAGCGCGCATGCAGCAGCGCGCGTACCGCAAGGATGGCCGCGTCCGGCGAGTCGCCGGCCAGCACGGCATGCAGGGTGGCGACGCGGCTGCCGCCGGTCAGCTGCCAGACGTGCACGTGATGCACCTCGCGCACGGCCGGCACCGCGTGCTCGACGCTGCGCGCCAGCTCGTCGAGGTCGATGCCGTCCGGCACGCCCTCGAGCAGGATGTGCGCAGCCCGCCGCAACAGGGCGATCGCAGCCCGCAGGATCAACAGGCTGACCAGCAGCGAGGCCACGGCGTCGGCCCACAGCCAGTCCAGATAGCGCACCGCCAGCGCCGCCGTAATTGCCGCCACCGAGCCCAGCAGATCCCCCAGCACGTGCAGGAAGGCCGCGGCGGCATTGACGTCCTCGCGGTCATGTCGGCCCAATACGGCCAGCACGCAAAGGTTCACGCACAGGCCCAGCACGGCTACCGCCAGCATGGTGCCGGACAGGATCGGCGTCGGCGCGAACAGGCGACCGATGGCGGCAAAGGCGATCCAGCTCACCAGAGCGATCTGCAGCAGGGCATTGGTATAGCCGACCAGCACTTCCAGCCGCGCGTAGCCAAAGCTGCGGCGTGCGTCCGCCGGCCGCTGCGCCAGCTTGGCGCCGAGGAAAGCAAACAGCAGCGCGAATGAATCCACCAGCATGTGGCCAGCGTCGGCCAGCAGGGCCAGTGAGCCCGACACCAGGCCACCCACCGCTTCCGCCACCATCGTGGTGGACGTGAGCAGAAAGGCGATGCGCAGGCGGCCAAGCCGGCGCGGGTCGCGCAAGAAGCGCGCACCGTGATCGTGGTGGTGCTCGTCGGTATAGGGGTCCGGCAAACCGGTTGGCGCCGACATCAGGGAAGCGCCGGCAGCAGCCCCGCCTCGCTGCCGGACAGCCGCACCAGCAGTACATCGCAGGGCGCTTCCGCCAGTGCATGCAGGCCCAGGCTGCCCAGCAGGCCAGCCTCCAAGCGCGAGCCGCCCAAGGCCCCCAGCGCAATCAGCTCCGCCTGCTCGGACTTGGCCACTTCCAGCAGACAGGTGGACGGCCTTCCTTCGCGCAGCATGGGCACCAGTGCCCGCTCGCGGCCGATCGAGAGCTCCGCTGCGAGCGACTCCAGCGCGTGGCGTGCATCGACGGCAGCCTCTCGTGCGAGCGCATCGCGTGCGGTTTCGCTCGCCTTCGGCAGGGGCAGCCAAGACGCGGGCGGCGGCGCCAGCATATGCAGCAGCTGATGTCGGGCCAGCGGCGCCAGCTTGAGAGCGGTGCGCACTGCGTGCAGGGCCTGCGGCGAAAAGTCGGTCGCATCAAGCACCCGCTGCCAGGCCGCTCCGGCCGGCTGGCGCACGGCCAAAAGCGGCCCGGGCCAACGCTGAAGGCAACGGTGCAGCTCACTGCCAAGCCGCAGCGGCAGTTCGGGCAGGGCGCCCTCGCCGCGCGCGCCCATCACCAGCAGGTCCGCTCCGGCCAATGGCGCCATGTCCAGCTGCATATGCAGACGGCCCGGCAGGACGGACACCTGCACGCTGGCGACGCCGGCATCGCGCGCCTGCCGTGCCAGCGGCTCCAGCAGGGCATGGGCGGCGTCCACGTAGACCTGCTCGTCAAGCGCATGGCGAAGGTCGGCGCGCGGCCCCTCACGCCACGAGGGCAGCGCCAGCGCGTGCACCAGGCTCAAGCCTGCGGAGTGCTCCACGGCCAGTGTGATCGCACGATCGAGCGCAAGCGCTGCGCCCGGGGAGAAATCCGTGGCCACGGCGATGTGGGCAGGTGGTCGCAGGGCAGGCATGTTCATGGAGCTCTCCAAGTCTCAGGATCGGCGACGCCGATTGTGCGCCTCAGGCACGCTTTGAGGCTGCTGCAACAACACTGCCATATTGCGGAAACATGACCCCGGGCGCAGGCTGCTATCGTCCGCTGGTTTTCCCCTGGGTCGTCTCGCGTGGCGCTCGAACTTGAACTCAAGCTCTGCGGCAGCCCTGCCGCACTGCGCAGCCTGCTGAAAGGGCCGCTGCTGCCCACGATTGCGTTGGGCCCGCTGCGGCGCCAGAACCTGCTGAGCACCTACTACGACTCGCCGGCACTCGAGCTGACCCGGGCCGGCGGTGCACTGCGGCTGCGCAAGCACGGCCGGCGCTGGCTGCAAACGCTGAAGCTGCGCGGCAGCGGCGGCGCGGGCCTGTCCGCCCGCGAGGAAATCGAGCTCCCGGCGCCGGCTGCCGCGCTCGACCTGGTCGCCCTGCAGGCCGCGCTTGCGACATCGTCAAGCTTGGTGCTGCCGGCACTGGTCCAGCCTCTGTTCACTACGCGCTTCGCCCGCACCACGCTGGAGGTCCGGCTGCCCGGCGGCGGCCGCGCCGAGCTGGCCTTCGACATCGGCACCATCGATGCCGGCGAGCAGTCCGAAGCGCTAAGCGAGATCGAGATAGAGCTGCTCGAAGGCGCGCCCTTCGAGGTGTTCGCGCTAGGCCGCCAACTGCTGGCCGAAACGGAGCTGCGGGTCGGCAATCGAAGCAAGGCCGAGCGCGGTTTCGCGCTGCTGGCGCCGCTGCCTGCGGCGGCGCAGTACGCGTCCGCCGTGGAGCTCGATGGCGCGGATGCGGCCCAACTCGGCGCAGCGCGCCTGCTGGGCGAAGCGCTGGGCCAGCTGGAGGGCAACGAGGCGGGTCTCATGCAGGGCGGAGATCCCGAGTTCATCCATCAGGCACGGGTCGCGATGCGGCGGCTGCGCGCGCTGCTGCGCCTGTTCGCTCCGCTGCTGGCGGACGGCACTCTCGACTCGCTCAAAGCCGAGCTGCGCACGGTAGCCCAAGGGCTGGGCCGCTGCCGCGACCTCGACGTGTTGTGCGCTGAAACCCTGCCGCGACTGCAGGCCGGCCTCGTGGCCGAGTCCGCCCCAACACTTCTACCGCTGATCGAGGCGGCTCTGGCGGCACGCGTGGAGGCGAGGTCGGCCGCACGCAGCGAGCTTCAGAAGCGCGCCTACACCGACCTCAAGCTCGGCTTGGGTGAGCTGATCGCGCGGCTCGCCGATCGCAGCCAGTGGCCATCGGAGACGACGTCGCTGGCCGAGTTCGCCAGCGCGCGCCTGCAGCGCGCTTCGCGGCGCCTGCAGGGCGCTCGCGATGTTCGCGAAGCGGTGCCTGCGGAAGCCGCGGTCGAACGCGTCGCTGCGACCCACGCCCTGCGCATCGAGGTCAAGAAGCTGCGCTATGCCTGCGAGGCTCTGGGCCCGATCTTCCCCGGCCGCCGCACCCGGCGTTACCAGCGCCGTCTGCAGCGCCTGCAGTCGCTGCTGGGCAGCTTCAACGACGCCGCCACGGCGCAGGGCATGGCCGCCGAGCTGCTGCCGTGCAGCGCTGCCACGGCCTCCGTCCAGGGCTATGCCGCGGCGCGGATGCTGGAGCTGATGGAGCAACTGCCCGCCGAGCTGGGGCGCTTTGATCGCTCGCGCATCTTCTGGTGAGGGCGGGCTTCAGCCGAACGGCGAGAACAGCAGCGACAGAAAGCGCGGCAGCACCCGTGGCTCGGCCAGCAGCAGGAACACCACGCCGTAGACGGCGCCCCAAAGGTGCGCGCTGTGATTGACGCCATCGCCACCGCGGCGGTCCATGTACACGCTGTAGCCGACGAACAGCACGCCGTACACGATCGCAGGCACCGGAATGAAGAACACGAAGATCAGGTTCCAGGGCGCCAGCAGGATGTAGGCGAACAGCACCGCCGACACCGCGCCGGACGCCCCCAGCGTGCGGTAGTGCGGATCGCGGGCATGCCGGAAGTAGCCCGGCAGCACCGACACCAGCAGTGCGGACACGTAGAAGAACGGAAACACCCATACGCCGAAGCGCTCGGCCATGAAGCCCTCGATCAGGCGGCCGAAGAAGAACAGCGTGAACATGTTGAACAGCAGGTGGCCGAAGTCGGCATGCACCAGCCCGTAGGTGAACAGGCGCTCGTACTGGCCCCGCTGCACCGCCGGCGGCCACAGCAGCAGGCGATCGATCAAGCCACGACGCTCGAAGGCCTGCCAGCTGATCAGAGCGGTCAGCGCGATGAACGCAAGGGTGAAAGGAAAATCAAAGGTCATCGAGCTCAGCCCGGCAGCTCGAACGGCCCGCAGCGCGCCTCGGTGCGCTGCCAGGCCGGGCGCGCGCGCAGCCGGTCCACATAGCCCTGCACCGCCGGCAGCGTGAAGCCGCCGCGCTCCAGCACCGCCATCAGCGGGTAGCTCATCTGCACGTCGGCCGCGGAAAACGCATCGCCCGCGAACCACGGCGAGGCCTCCAGACGGGCCTCCACGAACGCCAGATGCGTCTTCAGCTGCGGTCGGATATAGCTCTGCATCACCTTGGCCGACAGCCCACGCACCACCGGCCGCACAAAGAACGGCATGGGCTGGGTGGGCAGGCGCGAGAACACCAGCGCGAGGATCAGCGGCGTCATCAGCGAGCCTTCCGCGTAGTGCATCCAGTAACGATAGTCGAGCGCTGCCTGCCCGCCTGGCGCCGGCCGCAGGCGGCCATCGACGTCATAGCGATCAACCAGGTACTCCAGGATGGCGCCGGACTCCGCCACCGTAAGCCCGCCGTCGGTCAGCACCGGCGACTTGCCGAGCGGATGCACCTGCTTGAGTTCGGCCGGCGCGAGCATTGTCTTGCCGTCGCGACGGTAGACGCGCACTTCGTAGTCCAGCCCCAGCTCTTCCAGCAGCCAGACCACCCGATGCGAGCGGGACTTTTCAAGGTGATGGACGGTAATCATCAGGCGTGGACCAAAACCAGGGGCCGCCAAGGGTAGCCCAGCGGGCATCGATGCAGCACCCTCGCCCCGACTTCACGGAATCCCGCTACCCTTGGCCTCCCTCCCACACCCATGAAGCCCAGCGCCTATGAGCATCCAAGTCGGCGACACCCTGCCCGAAGCCACCCTCAACCTGCTGCGCGACGGCGTCCAGGCCGTGACCACCGCAGACATCTTCAAAGGCAAGAAGGTGGTGCTGTTCGCCGTGCCCGGCGCCTACACCCCCACCTGCTCGGCCAAGCACCTGCCCGGCTACGTCGAGAAGTTCGAAGAGTTCCAGCGCCGCGGCATCGAGGTCGCCTGCATGGCCGTCAACGACGCCTTCGTGATGGGCGCCTGGGGCGAGAGCCAGAACACCCCCGACGGCCTGATGATGCTGGCCGACGGCAACGGCGCCTTTACCCAGGCCATGGGCCTGCAGATGGACGCCACCGCCTTCGGCATGGGCATCCGCAGCAAGCGCTTCGCCCTGTACGCCGAGGACGGCGTGGTCAAGCAGCTGCACGTCGAAGCCCCCGGCGAGTTCAAGGTGTCGTCGGCAGAGGCCGTGCTGGCAGGGCTGTAAGCCACCACCGCAGCGAGCATCCGCAGAACCTCAGAAACCCGCCGCGAGGCGGGTTTCTGCTTTTCATCGGGCCAGCATGGGCCCAAGCCGCCAAGGCCAAGCTTTCAGGCGCAGCAGCCGGGCCACGGTGAATCGCGGCGAACGCCCTCGCGACTCACCTCGCCGCAGGGGGCCGGCACATGCGTTTGCAAGACAGGAGTTCAGCGGGACTGAGCAGCGTGAGACAAACTATAAAGATGGACAGAGAGAGCCAGCGCGGCGCCTGCTGCGGAGCGCGGCAGAGCCGTTGAATGCAGTGCAGTGGGGCGGAAGAATGCAAGCGACGTGACGGTGGTGAGATGGCTGCAGTCTCCAGTGCTCGCCTACGTGTCGCAATGGCGGTGGAGCCCCGCGAGATCGCTCGGCAGCAACTGCCGATCATGTAAACGCGTCAGGATCTCAACAGCTTCGGGCGTAACCCGGTAGATCAATCGATAGGGGCGCTCCAGCAGCTCGCGCACATCGTCATCGACGTGCCTTTGTAGGCGCTTACCCTACAACGGCGGTTCGTTCAGCGTTTGGGCTCGACGCACCAAGCGAACTGCCATCTGGCGGGCGGCCTGCAGCGAATCCTGGGCAATGTGCGCTTCGATCTCCTGGAAGCGACGACGCGCTCCCGGTGTCCCTAGCACCTTCATGCGCTAAGGCCGTATTCCTTGAGCAGATCTTCAACGGGGATCAACTGCCCTGCATTGGCCTCAGCCAGACCCTCTTCGATTGCTCGGTGCAGTGCAGCCTCGTAGATCAGCTCATCCCGGCTCGCCGTCTCCGGCAACTGGTCGATCGGCTTGTGAGCTTCTTCCTTGAACGACGCTGCCATGGGGCTGCTCCCAGTGTCGGCTTGGCGGACTCTAGCGCCATCTTCTCGTTGACTTTGCAGATGCACAATCTCGGTGCTGCAGGCGGTCCGGTGCGGTGTCGGTGGTGCCGGCCGGGTGACCAAGAAGCAAGGCCCGCCGGTTGGCGGGCCTATGCGATCAACAGCTGGCGATGGGCCTTGCCGAGGAGGCCCGCGACTACGCCGTCCCCACCCCTTCCGCGCACCCCCGCGCAAGATCCGGCTCGATGTCCTCATGCAGCAGTGCGCGGGCGACGTCGAGGGCGGCGTCGATGACTTCCACGCGGACGGTGACTTCGCTGGAGTCGCGGGACGTGTTGAGCAGGATGGCGCGGCCGGGGCCGGAGATGCGGCCTGCGAGCACGTCGCGGGGGCCGACGATGCCGCGCTCGACGTCCATCACGGTGTAGCCGCCTTCAGTGCGCACCACCACGCGGCCGGTGTTCGGGTTCATGCCGCATACGCTGCCCTGGCTGCTCATGGCGCTCTCCTTGTGGTGGATTGAACCGATCTGGGAGCGAGACTAGCGGAAACAAGCCCGCTGTAGACAGCCCTGCCGGCCCGTGTTCAGGCCGGTGATTCAGCCCAGCAGCAGCCGGTAGGCGGGGTTGTCCGTTTCATTGCTGTGCGGGTAGCCGAGGCCGGCCAGGAAGCTGTCGAAGGCGGGGCGGTCGCTGTCCGGCACCTGCAGGCCGACCAGGATGCGGCCGTAGTCGGCGCCCTGGTTGCGGTAGTGGAAAAGGCTGATGTTCCATTCGGGGTTCATCGCCGACAGGAAGCGGGTCAGCGCGCCCGGGCGCTCGGGGAAGTCGAAACGGTACACGCGCTCATCGCGGGCCAGCGGCGAGCGCCCGCCGATCATGTGTCGCAGGTGCAGCTTGGCCAGCTCGTCGTGGGTGAGGTCCAGGGCCGGGAAGCCCTCCTCGGCGAAAGCGCGCGCCAGCTCGGCCGCCTCGCCCGGCCCGCGGGTGCTGATGCCGACGAAAATGTGGGCGGCCGAGGCGTCGCCGATGCGGTAGTTGAACTCGGTGATGCCGCGCCCGCCCAGCAGGCCCACGAAGCGACGGAAGCTGCCGCGCTCCTCGGGGATGGTCACCGCGAACAGGGCTTCGCGCTGCTCGCCGACCTCGGCGCGCTCGGCCACGAAGCGCATGCGGTCGAAGTTGAGGTTGGCGCCGGAGGCCACCGCCACCAGCGACTCGCCGCGTACGCCCTCGCGCGCCACGTACTGCTTGAGGCCGGCGATGGCCAGTGCACCGGCCGGCTCCAACAGGCTGCGGGTCTCTTCGAACACGTCCTTGATGGCCGCGCACAGGGCGTCGGTGTCCACCCGCAGCACTTCGTCGAGGTACAGCCGGCACAGGCGGAAGGTCTCATCGCCGACGCGCTTGACCGCAGTGCCGTCGGAGAAAAGGCCGACATCGTCGAGCGTGATCGGCTGGCCGGCATCCAGCGAGCGCGCCATGGCGTCGGAGTCCTCGGTCTGCACGCCGATCACCCGCACCTCCGGCCGCAGCGCCTTGACGTAGGCGGCCACGCCCGCCGCCATGCCGCCACCGCCAACAGGGACGAAAATGGCGTGCAGCGGGCCGGTGTGCTGGCGCAGGATTTCCATCGCTACCGTACCCTGCCCTGCGATCACGTCGGGATCGTCGAAGGGGTGCACGAAGGTGTAGCCGTGCTCGCGCTCCAGCTCACGCGCATGCGCCGCCGCGTCGCTGTAGGAATCGCCAATCAGCACCACCTCGACGTTCTCGCCGCCGTGGCGGCGCACCGCTTCGATCTTCATCGCCGGCGTGGTGACCGGCATCACGATCACCGCGCGGCAGCCGAGCTTGCGCGCGGCGAGCGCCAGGCCCTGGGCGTGATTGCCGGCCGACGCCGCCAGCACGCCGCGTGCGCGCGCTTCGGGCGCGAGATGCACCATCTTGTTGTAGGCGCCGCGCAGCTTGAAGGAGAACACCGCCTGGTTGTCCTCGCGCTTGAGCCAGACGGCATTGCCGAGCCGCGCCGACAGCCGCGGGGCCGGGTCCAGCTCGGACTCTCTTGCCACCTCATAGACCCGCGCAGTGAGGATCCGGCGCAGGTAATCCGGCGCCGGCGCTGGCGGCGCGGACGGCACGGGATGCAGCTGTGGGCGGGGGCGCTGGGACACGGCGCGGGTTCCGGCAGGTGAGCGTGCCCCCGATCCTACGCCGTGGGCTGCGGCGCGGCCTGCGGGGCGCGGGGCTGCGCCGAATCCTCACATGGCGATGACGCAGGCGAGGCGGCTCAGCCTCCGTCCATTGCACGCAGCAGATCGCGCACGCAGGCGCGGACTTCGCCGAGGCGCTGCGCCGGCAGGGTGGTGGCACGGGCGACGCTGTGCGGGATTTCGAGCGCCTGCTCGCGCAGGGCGAAGCCCGCAGGCGTGGGGCTCACTTCCACCCTGCGCTCATCCTCTGCACTGCGACTGCGTTCAACCAGGCCGGCGGCCTGCAGACGCTTGAGCAAGGGGGTCAGGGTGCCGGAGTCGAGGTGCAGGGCCTGGCCCAGCTCACCCACGGTGCGCGTGCCGTGCTCCCAAAGCACCAGCATCACCAGATACTGGGAATAGGTCAGGCCAAGCTGGTCCAGCAGCGGGCGGTACAAACGCTGGATGCGGTTGGACGCCGCGTACAGCGCGAAGCAGAGCTGCTGCTCCAGACTCAGCGCCTCGCCACGCTCGGGACCGGCAATCACAGTGGAGCCGGATTGGTCGCCGACAGGCAGCCGGCTTAGGGATGCACTCGCTTGCGTCACGCGCAACTGGCCTCTTCACATCGACGGCAACCGGGCGCTCCCCCGCCCCGTCGGCCCGTCGGATCGATGGCTCGACTCCTTCCCGGAGTGAGTTCCCGGGCCACGCCGATCCCGCCGGCTGGCCCTCGCTGCGGCCCGCGTTCGGCTGCAGGGCCTTGCCTCCGGGCCCCGCGGGCCTTGGGCGAAACTCCGACATATACCGGCAATCGGGGGCGCAGGTAAAGGTTCGCCGCACCAGCCCTGCTGGCTCTGGGCAGGGCGACCGCTTCAGGCCGCGCTGCCGCGCACGCTGACGGGCACGTTGCCGCGGGTCGCCTTGGAATAGGGGCACACCTCGTGGGCGCCGTCCGCCAGGGCCTGCGCGGTGGCGTCGTCCACTCCGCCCACCCGCGCGTGCAGGCGCACCGCCAGCCCGAAGCTGGTGTCGTCCTTGCCGATGTCGACCTCGGCCTCGATCCGTGCACTGGTGATGGCAATGCCGCGGTTGCGCGCCACCAGACGAAGTGCGCCTTCGAAACAGGCGGCGTAGCCCGCCGCGAACAGCTGTTCCGGGTTGGTAGCGCCGCCTTTGCCGCCCAGGCCGGGGGGTAGCTGGAGCTGCTGGTCGATGAAGCCGTCGTCGCTGGTGACGCGGCCTTCGCGGCCGCCAATGGCGGTGGCACGTGCGGTGTAGAGCGCTTGCATGGCGCATCTCCTTCGGGTGGGAACCGGAAACTTATATTGCGTGCAATTTATTTGCAAACTCCATTTGCTCGCCCTCCGCTGACCCGGTCACGTGATTCCAGATCCACCCAGGTCTGCACCTCGACGAGCCCGGCGGCTTCGAGAAGCGAACGCACCGCAGCACCTTGCAGAGATCCGTGTTCAAGCAGCAACCAAGCGCCCGGCTGCAGGTGCACGGGCGCCGCATGAATGATCCGGCGCAGGTCCTGCAGACCGTCCGGGCCCGAGGCCAGCGCACTGCGCGGCTCAAAGCGCAGATCGCCCTGCTCAAGATGTGGGTCCGCGTCCTCGATGTAGGGCGGGTTCGAGACCACCAGATCGAAGCGCTGGCCCTCGAAAGGCCGCCACCAGTCGCCCTGTGTCCACTGCACGCGGGCAAGCCCGAGCGCCTCGGCGTTGGCACGCGCGACCGCCAGTGCTTCCGCGCTGGCATCGCAGCCGTGCACGACTGCGCATGGACGCTGATCGGCGAGCGCCAGCGCGATCGCGCCGCTGCCGGTGCCGAGATCCAGCACCCGCGCGGCCGCATCCGCAGGCAAGCGCTGCAGCGCCAGCTCCACCAGCAGCTCGGTATCGTGACGCGGAATCAGGGTGGCCGGCCCAACGTGCAAGGCCAGGCCGTAGAACTCACGCTCGCCGGTCAGGTAAGCGATGGGCTCACCGCGCTCGCGGCGCGCCAGCAGCGCCAGGAACGCCGCCTGCTGCTGCGGCGATACCGGGTCACAGTCGTGGGCGAACAGCCAGGCGCGGCCCACGCCCAGCACGTGCATCAACAGGAGCTCCGCCTCACGGCGCGGCGCTTCGCCCGGAAGTCGGGCGGCGGCGGACCTCAGCAGTTGGGCGACCGTGGGCGTGGCTTCGGCAGGCATCGACATGCGCGGAGTGTCGCAGAGCCTGCGCTGCTGCGGCATCCTTGCTCGCATGCCCCAACTCCCTGATGCCGCCCCGGCCACCGACAGCGTCGCACTCAGTCCGCGCGGCTTTCCCCTGCTGCTCAATGCCGCCTTCCGGCTCTGGTGGCGCAGCCTGCCGGCGACCCTGCCGCTGTCGCTGCCGATTGCCCTGCTGGCCCAGCCTCAACGCGTTGAGCTGCCGACGCTGGATGCACTGCAGTCGGATCCAGACCTGTTGATCGATTGGGTGGCCCCGCTGTTCCAGGCGCACACCTGGTGGCTGTTCGCTGCGCTCAGCCTGGCGGCGCTGTGGCTGCACGCCGCGGTGGTGCTGCGTCTGGCAGGGCAGCACCGGGGCGCCGCGGTCACGCTGCCGGCCGCGCTCTGGCTGGCGCTGCGTCGGCTGCCGGGCTTCGCCGTCACCGTGCTGCTGTACGGTCTGCTGTGCGCGCTGCCGATGCTGCCGATGCTCGGGATCATGGCCTGGCTGGGCCTGCAGGGCCTGGATCTGCCGGCGCTGATGCTGGCCAGCGTGCTGATCAGCCTGCTGTTTTCGCTGCCGGTGTGCTGGGTGGCGATCCGCCTGATGCTGGCGCCCTATGCCGCCGCGCTGGACGGCGACGGGCCCCTGGCCAGCCTGCGCACTGCCTCCGCCGCCGTGGCCGGAAGCTGGTGGTTGGCCATGGCCTACGTTTCGATGCCCCTGTTGGCCTTTCTGGGCGTCGGCTTCGTGGCCGCCGCGGCGCCGGCGCTGGTTGCCTTGCTGCCGGGCGCCGAGGCCTCCAGCCTGGCCCTCGACTGGAGCCTGCGCGCGCTCGGCGTGATCGGCACGGCACTGGTCTGGCCACTGCTGCATGCCAGCCTGGTGGTGCTGCATGCGGCCGCGGCAAGACGCACTGTCTGACAGAGCATGCGAGAACCATCCGCCCGCTGCGGCCGCCAGCATCACGCGCCCTGCATATGCCGCTTGGACCTGTTGTCTGCGCCTGCACACAGTCATGGCCGCCCTACGGAGTAGCTTTGCGTCCTTGCCGAGATACTGCGCCTCCGACTGACTCCGAGACCCCTTGATGACCCTGCCCCGCCTGCCCGACGCCGCCAACGACTGCGATGCCCTACCGGCGCTGTGCGGGCGCCTGCGGCAGGAGGGATTCGCTTTCGTCGAGCGCCCGCAGGCGCTGGCGCTGGTACAGGCACCGCCGCTGCCGGCGCTGTCGGACTGGGCGGCGTTCGCCGCCAGCTGGGAGGGGCTCGAAGTCGACGCGTACATGGCCGACGGCGGCCGCTATCGGCGCCGCGCGCATGGCTTGTTTCTGGCCGGTGGCGCGGGTGCGCCGGGGCAAGTCGAGCGCCTGCCGCACGGCCCGCACTACCAGGCCCTGCACCACAACCGCCTGAACGGCGGCATCGAGCGCTGGTTCCAGCCGATCGATGCCGCGGTGGCCGAGGGCGAGTGCTTCCGCGCGCTGTTGGGTTTTGCGCAGGGCCTGTTTTCCACGCTGTCGCCGGAGGTGGGGCGCTGGCAGGTGGAGGCGCACCAGTTCCGCATCGAAGCCTTGCCCGGCCAGCCCGGTCAGCCCACGCCGGAGGGCGTGCACCGGGACGGCGTCGATCACGTGCTGGTGGCGCTGATCGGCCGCCGCAACATCCGCCGCGGTACCACTACGGTGCATGCGGCGGATGGCCGCGAGCTTGGCAGCTTCACCCTGGCCGCACCGCTGGATCTGGCGCTGGTCGACGATCGACAGGTGTGGCACGGAGTCACCGCGGTGGAGCCGATCGACCCTGCCCTGCCCGCCTGCCGGGATGTGCTGGTGTTGACCTTCCGCCGCCAGCTCGAGGGCTGCTGAGAGCATCCGGCGACCGCGCGCCTGCCGAGGCCGCTGTTGTACGCACTCTGGCGACAGCGGCTGGATTTTGCGCGGGCTCCGCGGCCACGGCCCTGGCGAGCGCCGCGGATCAGGTGTCCTGCATCACGATCTTGGGAAAGCCGAAGGTCTTGTTGCGGGCCTGCAGTGACAGTCGTCCGGCCGCGCGCCGGGCGATTGCGCGGTAGCGCAGCGAAAGCTCCGATGCGGCATCAAGCGCCACCGTCGGCACCCCGCCATCGGCCTGCTCGCGAATGCGGATATCCAGCGGCAGCGCGCCCAGCAGGGGCACGCCGTACTGCGCGGCCATGCGCTCGCCGCCGCCCTCGCCGAAGATGTGCTCGGCGTGGCCACACTTGGAGCACACGTGGATGGCCATGTTCTCGACGATGCCCAGCACCGGCACCTCGACCTTGCGGAACATCTGCAGGGCCTTCCTCGCATCCAGCAGCGCGATGTCCTGCGGCGTGGTGACGATCAGCGCGGCCGACACCGGCACCTTCTGGCAGAGCGTGAGCTGGATGTCGCCGGTGCCGGGCGGCAGATCGATGATCAGGTAGTCGAGCGCCTCCCACGCGGTCTCGTTCAGCAGCTGCTGCAGGGCCTGGGTGACCATCGGGCCGCGCCAGATCATCGGCGTGTCCTCCTCGATCAAAAAACCGATCGACATGGCCTGCAGGCCGTGGCCGCGCTTGGGCACGATGGTCTTGCCGTCCGGGCTCTCCGGCTTGCCGGACAGGCCGAGCATGCGCGGGATGCTGGGGCCGTAGATGTCGGCATCCAGCACGCCCACGCGCGCGCCCTCGGCGGCCAGAGCCAGCGCCAGATTGACCGAGGTGGTGGACTTGCCGACGCCGCCCTTGCCGGAGGCCACGGCGATGATGTTCTTCACTCCAGGCAATGGGCTCAGGCCTTCACGCACCCGATGTGCCAACAGGCGGGAGCGCAGGTCCACGGTGGCGACGTCGATGGATGCTTCCGACTCCAGACGCGCCTTGATGCGCCCGGCAAGGGCGTCGATCTCGCCAGCGGCGGGGTAGCCCAGCTCAAGCTCCACCAACACCCGCGCGCCATCCACTCCCACCGACTGCACGGAATCGGCCAAGGCTTGGCCGGTGTTGTCGTCGATGAGGTCGGACAACAGCGAGCGGACGAAATCGGCATCGAGCGGCATGGGTCAGGAATCCTTGTTTGTGCGGAAACGCGCGGACGGCCGCATAGTCTAGTGCGCCCCGCCGTAAGGCCGCGTCGGGCACAGCGCTCGGGCATACGGGCACAGAGCGCGCCGGCACATCGCGGACGCCGCCGCCACGGGCGTCCAGCGGCGGCCGCAGCAGGCGAAAGGTTTTTTCACAGGCTCTCAGGGCAGGGAATCCGCCGTTACCACCCGATCGCGGCCACCGTTCTTGGCCGCATACAGCGCTGCATCGGCACGGGCGATGAGCTGCTCAAGGCTTTGGCCCATGCCGGGGGTGCAGCCGGCGACGCCAATGGAGACGGTGACGCCAAGGTTGGAGTCACGCACCCCGAGCCGCAGTTCCTCGGCCAGCCCGCCAGCGAGGTCGCCGGCCGCGCCCGGAAGTACCAGCAGGAACTCCTCACCCCCATAGCGCGCGGCGAGATCCTCGCCGCGGCGCAGGCTGCGGGCGAATTGGTCGGCCAGCGCCTGCAGCAGCGCATCGCCGGCCTGGTGGCCGTGGCTGTCGTTGTAGCGTTTGAAATGATCGACATCGATCAACAGCAGGCTGAGCGGACGGCTGCGATCAAGGCATTGGCGCCACACCACCTGCAGATAGTCTCCAAGTCGATGGCGGTTGGCCAGACCGGTGAGCCCATCCGAGTGGGCGAGGCGTTCGAGGCTCCGATTAGCCTCTGCGAGCTCCGCAGTGCGCAGAGTCACCTGTTCGGCGAGGCGTCTGGCTTCCTCGGCAAAGCGCGCGGTGCGACGCAGCAGCAGCCAGCGCCCAGCGCCCGCCAGCAGCAGCAGCGTCACCAAAGCCGCGAGCGCTACCGCAAGAGGCGTCCGGTACCACGGCGGGGTGATCCGGAAAGTCCAAGGCTCGATCTCACTGACCCGACCCTCCGCGTCCCGCGCCTGCAGCTCGAAGCGGTAAGCGCCGGGATCCAGCTCGGTGTAGGACACACGGATGGAATTCACCCATGGCCCCCAATCCTCGCGCAGGCCGCGCAGCCGCCATCGGTAGCGCGGGGCCGTTGCCGGCTGCAGGTCGAGCAGGGCGAACTCGAAGCTGATCATGAAGCCGCCGCCGGGGAACTCGCGCTTCTCCGCCGCCTGCAGGGGCAAAGGCTCGCTGCGGCCGCCGCCGAGGCCGCGCAGCACCCTGCGCAACTGAACCCGCGCTTGCGCAGCCTCACCATCGGAAGCCCTGCCCGAGAACATCAGCGCATGCGACGCGAGTAAGGCGGTGCGCCCATCGCCAAGCTCGGCGACATCGACCAGTGCGCCCTCGCGCAGGCCGTACAGGGGCTGCAGTCGCCAGCCGCGTGCATCCATCCGGAGCAGCCGCGTGGCGCTGAAAGCCCACGCGTGACCGTCCCTGCCGGGCACAAGACTCAGCAGCTCCTCCGGCAAGCGCAGCGCTTCCAGGCCGGCGAAATCGTCCTCGCCAAAACGTTCGCCCAGATAGCGGAACAAGCCCTGATGGGTGCTGGCGCGCAGCGTGCCATCCGGCCACAGGCTGAGACGGGCGTCAGCGCGTACGCCAAGCGCCAGGCCCTGCTCCGGACCAAAGCCCTGCGCATCGATGACCGCGCCCGCGGCATCGAGCCGGTAGCGCCAGACTCCTCCGCGCTGAGTCGCCAACCACAGGGTGGACGAATCGATCTCCACCAGATCGAGAACGCGCCGGTTGTCCTTGGGCGTCAGCACCGCTGACAGCTCAAGTGCCGGGCCGAGCTCAAGCCGGCGCAGGCCGTGCTCGGTGAGCACCCAGACCGTACTGGGACGGAAGCGTGAGCGCTGCAGTCGACGCGGATAGATGAGCTCATCGGTCAGCGGTTGGATCTGCCCATCGACCTGCACCGACAGGCGATGCCCTTCGGCCAGCAGCACGCGGCCGTCGTCGAGCGCGAGACGATCCTCCAGGTCGAGCGCAGCGCCCGGCAGCGGCTCGATGAGCGCGGGCGCATCGGCCTGAGGCACCACCCGCAGCACGCCATCGCTGCCCACCAACAGCAGGCCCTCGGCGCTTTCCCGCAGCGCCTTGAGGTCACCGCGCACCCCGGCATCCGCGTCCAGGGCGGTAAAGGCCGGCGGCCAGACCACGCGATGGATCTGGCTGTCTCCTGCAATCAGCAGAGCACCATCGCGCGCCTGCAGCAGCCCGCTCAGGAAGCCCTGTTCAAGCCTCAGGCGCCGCGCGCGCGAGTGCTCCGCGTCCAGCAGCCAAAGCTCGCCCGCGGCGGTAGACAGGGCAAGGCCGCCATCGCGCAAGCGCAGTCCGCGATGGAAGGCGGTGGCTGGTGGCAGGCCCTCGGGCATTGGCTGCGTTGCCACCGCATCCAGCGCGATGCGCCACCAGCCTCCGTCGGTGCCGAAGCCCAGCAGGGCATCGGTGGCCTGCGGCAGCAGGGTGTGGATCAGCGTGGTCGGAGGCTCCGAATGTGGCAGCGGGCGCCAGCCCGCACCCTCGCGCACACGGTAGCCCTCGCCGCGGAACTGCAGCAGCACGGCGTCGCCGAGGCGCGCGATCGCGCCGAATCGACCGTCGTGCCGCCAGTGCAGGCCTGGGCCACCGTCGTCGGGCAGGAAGAACAGATCCCGCAGCGCGCGAAAGTAGACGCCTTCCGGCGTCGGCAGCACCTGCCAGACATCCGCGAACGCCGCCGTCTCCGGATCACCAAGGAATCGGCCGGTCAGGTCCTCGAACGCGAAACCGCCGCTGGCATCCTCGACCAGCCGGCCAAACCGGTTGTAACCGCCGACCCAGAGACCGCCGTCGGCGGCCGCGGCCAGCGATCGAACGATCTCGCGGTTGGGCATCCGAATCAGCTGCCAGCGCTCACCGTCGAAAACCAGCACGCCATCATGGTTGCCGAGGGCGAGCCTGCCGTCGTGCAACTCCGCCAAGGCAAAGTTCTGGGGAAAAACTTCCACCCCCGGCGTGAGCCGCTGGATCGCAGGCCTGCCCTCGGCCACCGCCGAGGGCGCAGAGGCAAGCGCCACACCAGGGAGCCAGAGGCAGCACCACACCAGCAGGGGAAACCAAGGGGCCATGCAGCCGTTCCGGGCGCGAGAAACAGCCGGCAGCTGCAGGTTTTATGCCCCGCACGCAAAAGCGGCGCGGACGGCGCAAAAGCTTGACCCACCGCCACTATCCGCCCCCAACACTGACGCGGAAGGTCAGCCTGCGCCCCGTTCAGAAGGGGCGATCCAGCGCGGCGTCAGGCCGCCGGCGCAGGCCGCACCTGCGACCAGGCCCGTGCCCAGCGGGCTCTGGAGCGCAGGCGCAGATCATCGACGACGGCGTAGAACGTGGGCAATGCAAACAGGGTGACGATGGTCGAGAAGGCCAAGCCGCCAACGATGGCGCGCGCCATCGGATAGTAGGGAGGGCCGTCACCGCCCATCTGGGTCGTACCCAAGGTCAACGGCAACATGCCGAGGATGGTGGTCCCCATGGTCATGAGGATCGGCCGCAGGCGATCACGACAGCCCTGCACGAGGGCGTCGTGGCGAGGCAGGCCGCTGCGTCTGAGCGTGTTGATGTGCTCCACCATCACGATGCCGTTGTTCACGACCACACCCATCAGGATCAGGATACCGATCGACGCCATGATCGAGAACGTGGTGCCGGTGAGCCAGAACAGCCAGAACACGCCGAACGCCGAGAAGAACACCGTGGTGATGATGATCGCGGGGAACGTGATCGACTCAAACACCGCCGCCATCACGATATAGACCATCACTAGAGCGATCAGGGTGTTGAACAGCATGCGCTGGCCGGCTTCATCGTTCTGGTTGAAGCTCGTGCCGAAACTCCAGGAGTAGCCTGGAGGCAGGCTGAACGCCTTCATTACCGCTTCCAGCTGTGGCCGTGCCTCGGTGATCGCCATGTCCTCGGGCAACGTGACGCGGATCGGCAGCGCCGTTTGCCGCGACTGGCGGGTGATGGTGCTTGGGCTGGCCACGATCTGCACATCCACCATCGCCAGCAGCGGCACCTGACCGCCCAACGGGCTTGCCATCTTGAAGTCGCGCAGATCGTCGATGCTGGCATCGCCGCTTTGGGCGAAGCGCATCCACACCGGCAGCTCGACGTTACCGGTCCGGAACTCGCGCAGGGGCGTGCCACGCAGGGCGATGCCCACGTACTGGGCGATCTGCTGTGCCGAAAACCCGTACTGCAGGGCCCGCTCGCGGTCCACCCGCACCTGCACCTCGCGCGAGCGGGTGCCAAGGTCCGCATAGACATCGCGTGCAAACGGCAGGGCCTTCAAGGCCGACACCACCGGCTCGCCAAGCTCTTCCAGCGTGGCAAAAGAGTCGCCAATCAGCACCACCTGCAGGCCGTCGCCGCCGCCGGGGCTGGCGCGCCCACGGGTGGTGACCGTGCCGATCGCCAGCTTGGGCACACCCTCCATGACTTTCTCGATGATCTCGGCAGTCGGCGTGATCGGGCCATCCTCGCGCAGGTTGATGCGCGTGCCTCCGCCGCCTCGCTCGCTGAACCAGCTGTAGATCTGGGTGATCTCGAAGGCCTCGCGGTTGGCCTCCAGATAGGCTTCGACCTCGCTCACCGCGGCTTCCACCTCCGGCAGGCGATAGCCGGCGTTCCAGCGGTAGTCGAGCTGGAACTCGCGGGTCTGGCCAGACGGAAACATGTCGAAACGGGTCTGGGTCATCGGATACAGGCTGACCACCACCAGCAGCGCGATCGCACCCAGCGTGGTCCAGCGGCGCTGCAGGCTCCAGTCGAGCACGCGGGCATAGCGGTCCTGCAGGCGCAAGGCACTGCGGCTGGCGTCCTGCAGGTGGCCCGGGGCACGGATGCGGGCGCTGATCATCGGGATCAGGCTCACCGCCACCAGCCAGGAACACAGCAGCGAAACGGTGATGGTCAGCGCCACCTGCGAGAGGTAGATGCTTATGAAGGTTTTCTCGCCGAAGATGTTCGGAACGAAAACTATGATGCTCGTGAGGGTGCCGGCGGTGATCGCGATCTGCACCTCGCGGGTGCCCTCGATGGCGCAGCGGAAGGCATTGCCGGGGTACTTCTCGCGCTTTTGGTAGATGCTCTCCACCACCACCACGGCGTTGTCGACGAGCATGCCCACGCCGAGCAGCAGGCCCATCATCGACAGGATGTTGAGGCTCAGGCCCAGGAAATACATGGCGCCCAGGGTCATGACGAAGCAGATTGGTATCGCGAGCGACACCATCAGGGTGCTCGGCCAGTGGCGCAGGAAGAAATACAGCACCAGCAGCGACATCAGCGAACCCAGCAGGCCAGCCTTGCCCAGCTCGGTCAGCGAACTGGTGACCCCCTTGGCCTGGTTCTGCATCACGAACAGCTGGATGTCGCTGAAGGCCGGCAAGGCGCTGACCTTGTCGAGCTCGGCCAACACCTGGCGGGCCACGTCCACGAGGTTGGCGGAGCGCTCCTTGGTGACTTCGATGCCAACCGCGGGTCGACCATCCAAGCGACGGCCGAAATCGATGCGGCCGGGGCCCGCCCGGACCTCGGCGACATCGGAGAGCCGCAGCCCGGTGTCGTTGATCGGCAGCGCCCGCAACTCGTCAAGCGAGCGCAGTTCGCCTACGGGCTGCACGCGCAGGCGACGTCCGGCTTCGGTGATGTCGCCGGCACTCAGCGAAAAATTGGCCGCTGAAAGACGCTGCGCGAGCGCGGCCAGGTCAACCGAATGGGCGCTGAGGCGGTCATTGTCGAGGGCAACCTCGATCTCCGGCCGCGCCAAACCGGAGATCTCCACCTGGGCCACGCCTGGCACGCGCTCCAGGCGACGCCGCACCTCACGGTCCAGCAGATCCCACTGCTGCTCCATCGGCAGGTCGCTGGCAACCCGCACGCGCAGCACCGGCGAGTCGCCGCTGCCGAACTTCAGGACGAGATAGCGCTGGAAGTCGGATGGAAAATCACCGCGTATCGCATCCAGCCGCTCCCGCGCCTCCGACGCCACCACCTGGATGTCGCGATTCCACTGGAACTCCATGAACACGCCACCGCCGTCGGCGCGCGACTGCGAGAACATGCGCTTGATTCCCGGCAGCGTGGCCAGCACCTCCTCCGCCGGCCGCACCAGGACCTCCTCGATCTCGCTGGGAGTGGACCCGGGATACGGCAGATCGACGTAGAGAAAGGGCGCCTCGATCTCCGGCAGGAACTCCAGCGGCAGTCGGAATGCGGCGATAAACCCGATCAGCAGCATCGAGACGAAGAACATCGTCGCCGTCACCGGCCGCTGCAGACTGAAGCGCGCCAGGCTCATGCGTGGCCCTCCGTCAGTGCCATCTCGGCTTCGCGCTCGGCCTCGGCAGCCTCGCGGGCGCGCCGGCCGCGCTCGAAGTAGTGCGCATCAGGCAGCCGATCCAGCAGGTCGTAGACCACCGGGATCACCACCAGGGTGAGCAGGGTCGACACGATCAGCCCACCAATCACGGTCAAGGCCATTGGCGCGCGGATTTCCGCGCCTTCCCCGCCGCCGATCGCCAGCGGCAGGAACCCGAACACGGTTGTCAGCGTGGTCATCACGATGGGACGCAGGCGCTCGCGCGCGCCTTCGCACAGCGCCTCGCGCTTGCCAAGGCCGCCCTCGCGGAGCTGGTTGACCCGGTCGATCAGCACGATGGCGTTCTTGACCACGATGCCGGCGAGCAGGATCAGCCCGATGAACACCACGATCGACAGCGAGTTGCCCGTAAACAGCAGGGCAAGCACGGCGCCGACCGCAGCCAGCGGGATGGTGAACATGATCACGAACGGATGCAGCAGCGACTCGAACTGCGAGGCCATGACCAGGTAGACCATGAAGATTGCCAGCGCCAGCGCGAATATCAGCGAGCGCACCGAGGCCTGCAGCTCCTCGTTCTGGCCGCCGATGTTGACGGCGAGGCCAACTCCCAGGGGCTGCTCGCGCAGCATCCGCTCGATAGTGGCGGCCGCCGTGCCGAGGTCACCGTAGCGCAGGCTGGCGGTGACCACCGCCACACGCTCCTGGTCGACGCGATGGATCTCACTGGGCCCCAGACCCGAAATGATCTCGGCGACCGCGGACAGCCGCACCGGACGCTCGCTTTCGGGATTGACGATGAGCTGGCCGATATCCGCCGCCGATGCGCGCGCGCTTTCTTCGGCGCGCACCAGCACGTCGATCTTGCGGTTGCGGAAGTTGTAGCGGGTCGCCACCTCGCCGCGCACCTGGCGCACCACCTGATCGGCGACCTGGCGTGTGGTCAGGCCGAGCGCGGCCGCTCGTTCAGCATCGAACACGATCTGGACCTCTGGAAACCCCTGCTCCACCGTGGACTTGACGTCGGCATAGCGGTCATCGGCCTGCAGTCGACGCGCCAGCTCGTTGCCGGCGCGGGTCAGCTGGTCGAGGTCGTAGCCGCGGATCTGGATCTCCAGCGGCGTGGCAAAGGAGAACAGCTGCGGACGCGAGAACTTGGCCTCGGCGACCGGCCAATCCTGCAGGGTCTCTCGCAGCCTTTCGGTAATCGCGGCCTCGGCCTCGCTGCCGGCTGCAGGGTCGATCACCACCAGCAGCTTGCCGATGTTCTCGCCGGACTCGGTGGGATTGGCATCCAGCCGGGTGCCGCTGCCGCTGACCCCATGAATAGTGGCGATCTGCGCGTCGCCGGCGTGGCGGCGCTGCAGCTCGCGCACGATGGCGTCGGTCTCAGCCAAGGGCGTGCCTGGCGGCAGCTTGACCGTCATCTCGAAGCGGCCCTGAGCCAGCTGCGGGATGAGGTCGAGCCCAAGCCTGGGCACCAGCACGAGCGCGAGCAGAAACGAGGCCAGGCCAGTGGCCAGCACCGGCAGTGGACGCTCCAGAGCGCGCGGCAGCAGGCGCTGGTAAGCCTGCGCCAGCCAATCGTAGGGCTTCAACAGGACTTTGCCGACGGCACCGAGTGAGCGCCCGGTCAACCCGGCGATGGCGATCAGCACCCGCAGCAGCCCGCGCCGAGCCGCGCCGAAGAAGCCTGCGATACGGCCGCTGGGAATCGGCGGGATTTCAGAGTCTTCCGGGTACGCAAGCGACGGACGCGCACGCAGCGAGGCCAGCATCGGCACCAGGGTCATCGCCACCACGGTGGAAATGATCACCGCGATGCTGACGGTCAGGGCCTGATCGCCGAACAGCTGCCCGGCCACGCCATCGACAAATACCAGGGGAAGGAATACCGCCACCGTGGTGAGCGTGGAGGCCACCACCGCCAGCCGCACTTCGCTGGCGCCGACCACGGCCGCGCGCAGCGCCGAAAGCCCACGCTCGCGCGCCTTGGCTATCGATTCCAGCACTACGATGGAATCGTCCACCACCATGCCGGTCGCCAGCGCCAGCCCGCCGAGCGACATCACGTTGAGGCTCAGCCCCAGCTGACCCATGAAGAAGAACGTGGCGATGATCGAGACGGGCAGCGAAACCGCGATGACGAAGGTGCTCCAGCCATCACGCAGGAAGAAGAAGATGATGAGGATCGCCAGCAGACCGCCCAGCAGGGCAGCGTTGCGCACCTCGTTGATCGACTGCTGGATGAACACCGATTGATCGTCCACCGTGACCAGCTCGACGCCCTCGGGCAGCAGCGGGCGCAGGCGCTCCAGCTCGGTGCGCACGCCCGTGGCGGCAGCGACCGTATTGGCATCGCCCTCCTTGTAGATCGCAAGCTCGATCGCCTCGCGGCCGTCCATTCGGATGATCGCCTCGCGCTCGCGCCAGCCCTGCGAGACCTCGGCAATATCGCGCAAGCGGACCGGCGCGCCCTGCTCCACCGCCACCAGCAGCCCCTGCATCTCTTCGACGCTGGCGAACTGGTTGACGGTCCGCACCAGGAAACGCTGGCTGCCTTCGTCGATCAGGCCGCCCGAAATGTTGACGTTCTCCTGGCGCAGGCGGTCGATGACACGCGAAGCACTGAGGTTGAGCTGGGCCAGGCGCTGCGGATCCAGCTGCACCTGGACCTCATCCTGCAGGCCACCGGACACCTTGGCGGCGGCGATGCCGTCGACTGGCTCGATGCGCTTCTTCAGGGTTTCGTCGGCGAATCGACGCAGTTCCTTCAGGGCCACCGGATCGAATTCAGCGCCCTGATCGCGCCCCACGAGGCCCAGCCGCATGACCGGCTCGGTGGAGGGATCAAAGCGCAGCAGTACTGGTTTGTCAGCCTCCAGCGGCAGCCGCAGCAGCTCGAGCTTGTCGCGCACCTCGATTCCGGCCCGATCCATGTCGGTGCCCCAGGCGAACTCGAGAATCACGTCGCTCTGCCCGGTACGCGAAACCGAGCGCAGTCGACGCAGGCTCTTGACCACACCCACCGCGCCCTCGACCGGCTCGGTGATCAGGGTCTCGATTTCGGCGGGTGCGGCTCCGGTGTACTCCGTGCGCACGGTCAAGGTGGGGTAGCTCAGCTCCGGAAGCAGGTTCACCCGCAAATCGGACAGCCCGATGAAGCCGAACAGAATCAGGGTCAGCGTCACCATGCCCACCGTCACCCGACGGCGGGTCGCGATCTCTGCAATGTTCATTGCGTGTCTCCGTCAGCCCGCGCTGTCCTGGGCGGCACGGCCCTGGGCGATGGCCTCGGCCTCGAGTGCGCCCACGGGATCTCCCAGCAGCTGGAGCAAGGCACCGTCCCGAAGCGTGGCGCGGCCGGTGGTGACCACCCGGTCCCCGTCCTCGAGCCCGCCGCGAATCTCGGCGAGCGCGCCGGTGACATGGCCGATCTCCACCACGGTACGCACCGCACGGCCTTCCCTGACGACGAACACCGCCGGCAGGCCTTCGCCCTCGATCAGGGCCTCGCGCGGCACGGTCAGCGCGTTCTGGCGTTCGTCGTAGACCACCTCGAGCCGCCCGAACATGCCCGGCTTGAGCGTACCGGTCGGGTCGGAGAAAGAGGTCACCACGCGGAAGGTGCCGCTGCCGGCGTCCACCACCGGGCTGATTCGGTCAATGCTGCCGTCAAACGCGACGCCCGGCGCCGCGTCCACGCGCAACGCGACCGGCTGGCCGGACTTGAGCAGGGCCAGCTCGCGCTCGGGCACGTTGAGAACCGCCTCAAGCCGTGAGATGTCGACAATCCGGAACACCGCCTGATTCATCTGCACGAGGTTGCCCTGCTTGGCCATGCGCTGGGCGATCACGCCATCGATGGGCGCGACTATGTCGGTGTAGGAGAGCTCCAGCCTGGCCATGTCGTACGCGGCACGCTGGGTTTCCAGGTCGAAGCGCAGGCGCTCGTGCGCGTCCGCCGCAAGCAGCTTGCGCTCGAACAGCTCCTGCGCACGGCGGAACTCCGCTTCCAGCTTGCGCATCATGGCCTGATTGCGCTGCAGCTCCAGACGCAGGCGCTCGGGGTCAATACGAGCCAGCACCTGCCCGGCGCGCACCTG
Source organism: Aquimonas sp. (assembly GCA_022241605.1). Lineage (GTDB taxonomy): Bacteria > Pseudomonadota > Gammaproteobacteria > Xanthomonadales > Xanthomonadaceae > Aquimonas. The sequence goes on from JAKOMQ010000011.1 coordinate 37,558, forward strand.
CTGTCCCTCCTCGGTCAGCACCCGCAGCAGTACGCCGGAGGTCTTGGCGACCACCTGGGCCTCGATCGGCGCCTCCAGGGGTGCGGTGCCGGCATAGCTTGCGACAACCCCTTGGCGCAGGGTCACCGCGGTTTCGACCGGCACGGCCTGCTCCTCGCGCGCGCCCTGCTTGCCCGAGCCGGAAGAGCCAGCGGCGCCGGGCGCGGAGCCGCCACCGCAGGCGGCGAGGGAAAAAGCGCAGGCCAGCAGCCATCCAGCTGTGGCAGCGCGTTGAAAACGGGAGGGAGCGTGCATGTCCATGGCTGTCCTTGGGCGGGGCGAATCTAGTGTTATAGTTAGCTACAACACCAGCGTTGTCAAGCAGTAGGCATAGCGAGACTGACGCGCGTCCACCCCGCGAGTGACGCTCGGCAGCAGACAGCCGGCGCCAACTGCACAAATGTGAAGATGCGCGTACCGAGGCAGTGAAAGCGTGAATGTCGCGGCGCGCCCTGCGCGCAGGCCACGGCAGGCTGGCTGTGCAGCGGCGCCGCGGCTATACTTCGGGGCTTCCGAAGGCGCCGTGAACCGGCGCTGCCGGCACGCATCCGACGCAATCCACGCTGGAAACCATCGATGAAGCAGACCCTGCGGATCGCCGCGAGCATCGCCCTCGCCTCGGCCACCCTGCCCGCCTTCGCCCAGGGCGACGTCAACAACGGGCGCGTCCTGGCCTACACCTGCGCCGGCTGCCACGGCGTGCCGGGCTACAAGAACGTCTATCCGCACTACCACGTGCCGAAGATCGGTGGCCAGAACTACGAGTACCTGATCGCAGCGCTGAACGCCTATCGCAGCGGCGAGCGTCGGCACCCAACCATGCGCGCCCAGGCCGAGAGCTACACCGAACAGGAGATCCGCGACATCTCCGCCTTCCTGTCCAGCCTCAACACGAGTGACCGCAAGTGAGCCGCGCCAACGCCCTGATCACCGCCGCCGCTGCAGCCGCCCTGCTGCTGGCCGCCCTCCCCGCCGATGCCCGCCGCGGCAATGTCGAAGCGGGCCGCGAAAAGTCCAAGGTCTGCCAGGCCTGCCACGGCCAGGACGGCAACGGCGTCGGCAACGGCGAGTACCCGCTGCTGGCCGGCCAGTACGCCGACTATCTGCTGGTTGCACTGCAGGCGTACAAGTCCGGCGAACGGCAGAACGCCATCATGCAGGGCTTCGTGGCCACGCTGGACCAGCAGGACATGGCTGACCTTGCGGCCTTCTACGCATCCCAGACCGGCCCACTCAAGGATCTGCGCGACGCTCGCGATCCGCGCTGACAGAAAGTGGCCCGGCCGCCCTGCACATCCCGTGCGGGCAGTAAAACAAAGGCCCCGCGGCTTTGCGCCGCGGGGCCTTTGTTTTGTCCCGCCGATGAATTGCGCTACCAGTGCACGCCGCGCATCAGCGCCGCGAACGCGATCTGCTCCGACGAAGGCTGCAGCTCACCGCCCTTCTGGCCCTGTGCTGCCGCTGAATCCGGGAACAGCTGGAACGCGGTGTTCATCACCACCTCGTAGCCCTTGGGGGCGATGGCGTTCAGCACCGCCGAAAAAATACCTAGGCGGGTGGCGATCCGCGCCGGGCGCTCGATGATCGCCTGCACGATGAGGTCTGCGGCCTCGTCGGGCGAAATGGTCGGCATCGAGTCATACATCTTGGTGGGCGCGATCATCGGTGTCCGCACCAGCGGCATGTTGATCGTCGTGAACGCGATGCCGTGGCCCGAGAACTCACCCTGCGCACAGCGGCTGAACGCATCCAGCGCGGCTTTCGAAGCCACGTAGGCCGAGAAGCGCGGAGAATTCGCGAGCACTCCGATCGAGCTGATGTTGATCACCTGGCCACGGCGCCGCTCGGTCATGCCCGGCAGCACGCCCATGATCAGGCGCAGCGAGCCGAAATAATTCAGCTGCATGGTGCGTTCGAAATCGTGGAAGCGATCGTAGGACAGCTGGATCGAACGCCGGATCGAGCGGCCTGCGTTGTTGACGAGGATGTCAACGCCGCCATGCTGCGCGCACACCTGCCGCAGCAGCTCATCGCAGCTCGCCATATCGGCCAGGTCCGCCGTGTAGGCGTGGCAGTTTCCACCGGCAGCGATGATCTCATCGCGGGTCTTGAACAGCTCCTCTTCACCGCGGGCCACGATCACCGTGGTTGCGCCAGCCGCCGCCACCTTGAACGCTGCCGACCGTCCGATGCCCGAAGAAGCTCCGGTAATCAGCACCACCTTGCCTTCGACACGGCTGCGCAGCGAGCGGTCGAGGAACAGCTCGGGATCGAGGTGGCGCTCCCAGTAGTCCCATAGGCGCCAGGCGTAGGTATCCAGTTCGGGCACGCGGATGCCCGAGCCCTTGAGTGCGCGCTCGGTCTCGCGGCAATCGAATCGCGTTGGATAGTTGATGAGGCCCAGCACCGATTTCGGGATGCCGAGATCCTTCAGCACCATCCCGATGAAGCGCTTGACCGGCGCCAGGTTGCCGAGCGCCATCCGCAGCGGCGCCGGCACAAAGCTGAACATGCGCGCGTCCAGCCGCATGCTCATCTGCGGCGCATGGCCCGCACGCGCGAACAGGTTCAACACTTCGCCGATCCGCCGCGGGGCCGGATCGGTCAAGTGGAAACAGCCGCCGTCCAGGCCCGGCTTGTGTGCGATGTGGTCCATGGCGTCAGCGACGTAATCCACCGGCACCATGTTGATCCGCCCACCCTCGATGCCCACCGTTGGCATCCACGGCGGCAGCAGGCAGCGCAGCCGCTTGATGAGGGTGAAGAAATAATAGGGGCCGTCGATCTTGTCGATTTCGCCAGTCTTGGAGTGCCCGATCACCATCGAGGGACGATAGATGCGGAACGGTATGCCGCAGTGCTCGCGCACGACCTTTTCAGCCTCGTGCTTGGTCCTGAAATAGGGCTGATCCAGTTTTTCCGCCTCGCTGAACATGTCTTCGCGGAACACCCCGCTGTACAGGCCCGCCACGGCGATCGAACTGGTGTGGTGGAAGAGCTTGGCACCCAGCGCCTCGGCGCAGGCAACCGCGTTGCGGGTGCCCTCGACGTTGGGCCCAATCTGCTCTTCGGCGCTGGCGGACAGGTCGTAGACGGCGGCGAGGTGGAAAAAGTGCTTGATCTTGCCCTGCAGCGTCTTGGACTGGGCCGGACTGATCCCCAGCTTCGGCTTGCCGAGGTCACCGGTGACTGCCACCACCCGGCTCATGTCCCAGCCCATGCGCTCGCCGATGTCCTTGAGCTTGGCCTGCGAACCGCGACGCACAAGGCAATACACCGTGCCCTTGCGCTTCAGCAGGTTGACGACGAGATGGCGGCCGATGAAACCGGTGGCGCCGGTGACGAAGTAGCTCATGGTGTTCCCTCCTCGGTGGGGCTTGGCCAGGCTCTGGATGGCGTGGCTCGATGGCGTGCTCAAGATAGCGCCCTTGCGGCCGGCCGCCTACCCACCCGTACGCTGGCGAATGCCAGGGCCCCAGGCTGCATCCGGGCGCATGCGGCAGCCCATCGAAAAAGGGGGCATCGCGCCTCCTGAAACCTTGCCTTCATGGGCCCGCAAACGCCTCGTCATGCTGAGCACCGAGCATGTAGGCCCCGGGAAGTTCTCCCGGGAACCCACTCCCGGAGCCCGCGATGAACCACGATGCCAGCCCACTTCCCTATGGCGACGAAGATTTCGACGTCGAGGACAGCAATCGCTCGCGCAACATGCATTTCGCCGATGTGCTTGCGGCCAACCGCAGCCGACGCGCGGTTCTCAAGGGCGGCCTCGCCGCCGCGGTAAGCGGCCTGCTGGTGTCGCCGCTGGCCGCGGCCAGGACCGAGCGCTTCTTCGCCGATGCAGGCAAGAACATTCCCCTGCCCTTGCCCCGGCGCCCCGGCTTCCAGGCGGTGGCCGTGAACCGTCTTGACGCTGTGACCGTGCCGCCCGGCTACACGGCACGAACGGCCTTTGCATGGGGCGAGGGGATTTTCCCGGATTCGCCGGCGTACCTGCCTGACGGCAGCAACACCGGGGCCGACCAGGAGAAGCTGATCGGCCAGAATCACGACGGAATGCACTACTTCCCGCTGGGCATTTCGGTGGCTGAGCGCAACCGTCGCGCCATCCTTGCGATGAACCACGAATACATCGAACAGACCGAGCTGCACCCGAACGGCCAGCAGCTGGTCGACGGCAAGCGCCTGCCTGATGACGTGCGCAAGGAAATCGCGGCGCATGGCGTCAGCGTGTTCGAAATCACCCGCCAGCCCAACGGCAGGTGGGAGATCGTGCGCAACAGCAAGTACAACCGCCGGGTCACCGCCAACACCACCTGCGAGGTGTCCGGTCCGGTGCGCGGCAGTGCCCATCTCATCACCAAGTTCAGCCCGGACGGCACACGCACCCGCGGCACCATCAACAACTGCGCGCACGGCTATACACCCTGGGGCACCTACCTCACCTGCGAGGAAAACTGGGCCGGCTACTTCGTCAATCGTGGCCAGCGCCCGCGCGAGCAGACCCGCTACGGCGTGCCGACCGCCAACAGCCGCTACCGCTGGGACACGGTAGAGGAGCGCTTCGACGCAACTGCCAAGGCCGACTCCGCTGCCGGCGACTTCCGCAACGAGCCCAACGGCCAGGGCTGGATCCTCGAGGTCGATCCGTACAACCCGGGCGTGATGCCGGTGAAGCGCACGGCCATGGGGCGATTCGCTCATGAGGGCTGCGTGTTCGCCCCGGTCCAGGTCGGGCGTCCGATGGTGTTCTATTCCGGTGACGACGCCCAGAACGAATACATCTACAAGTTCGTCACCAAGGCCGTCTTCCTTCCCGCGCCGCTGCGCAACGACCGTAACGCGCTTGACCACGGCACCCTCTACGTGGCCCGGTTCGACGCCGACGGGAGCGGCGAGTGGCTGCCGCTGGATTTCAACGATGCTGGCTTCCGTGCCAAGGCAGCGGCCGCGGGCGTCAGCTTCGCGGACCAGGCGGACGTGCTGGTCAACACCCGTCTCGCCGCGGACGTCGCTGGCGCCACTCGCATGGACCGTCCAGAGTGGGGCGCGGTCGACCCGCGCGACGGTCAGGTCTACTTCACCCTGACCAACAACAGCCGCCGCAGCAGCGAGACAGCGGACGCCGCCAACCCGCGCGGCCCGAACCCGTTCGGGCACATCGTCCGCTGGCGTGAGGCCAAAGGCGACCACGCTTCCACGCGCTTCGATTGGGACCTGTTCCTGCTTTCGGGCACCGAGCAGGACAGCGCCAACCCGGCGGCCGGCCCCAACGCGAAGCTTGGGCCGGACGGTATCCACGCCAGCCCCGACGGCCTGTGGTTCGACGACGCCGGCCTGCTGTGGATCCAGACCGACATGTCGGGCAGCCAGCTGAGCTCCGGCCCCTTCGGCAACAACCAGATGCTGGCGGTCAACACCGAAACCGGCGATATCCGCAGGTTCCTGGTCGGCCCTCCGGGCTGCGAGGTCACCGGCGTCGTGGCCACCCCCGACCTGCGCACCCTGTTCGTCAACATCCAGCATCCCGCCGATGGCAGCCACTGGCCGGACGGCAACGGTGCGCGCCCTCGCTCCGCCACGGTGATCGTGACCAAGGACGACGGTGGGATCATCGGCAGCTGATCGCGAACGGGCGTGGAGGGAAGCGCGGGCGCTACCCTCCACGCCCGTTTTCGTTTGACCCCCGTCCGAGCCGCGTGCTATCAAGCCGGCCTGTTCGTGCAGCCGCCATGCATCCGTTACGGGGATCCCGATGAGTGACCTGAAGAGCCGTTTCGAAGACGCGTCCGCCGCCGTGAAGTCACTCACCGACCGGCCCGACAACGACACGCTGCTGCAGCTGTACGCGCTTTACAAGCAGGGAGCGGAAGGCGATGTCAGCGGTCCCAAGCCGGGGTTCTTCGATTTCGTGGGCACCGCGAAGTACGAAGCCTGGGCCAAGCTGGCCGGAACCCCGCAGGACCAAGCCATGGAGAAGTACATCGCCCTGGTCAACAAGCTCACCGGCTGAGTGCGGTGCCGACGTGATTCGACACGCATCCGACTGCGGCGTGCCCCATGGCGCGTGACACCCGCGAGCGCATCCTCGAGGCCAGCCTGACGCTGTTCAATGCGCGTGGCGAGCCCAACGTCAGCACGAACCATATCGCCGATGAGCTGGAGATCAGCCCGGGCAACCTGTACTACCACTTCCGCAACAAGGACGACATCATCGAGCAGCTGTTCGCGCGCTTCGAGACGCGCATGGACAGCGCGCTCGGGCCCGCGCCGGAACGCCAGCCCACGCTCGAGGACATCTGGCTGCAGCTGCATGCCGTCTACGAGTGCATCTGGGACTACCGATTCATCTACCGTGACCTGGTCGACCTGACCAGCCGCAACCGCAAGCTGCGAATGCACTTCGCGCGGATCTTCAAGCGATCTTCCGACAACGCGGTGCAGATCATGCGCGGCTTGGTGCGCGCAGAGGTGATGCGCGCCAGCGCCGATGAGATCGAGGCGACCGCCGGCAACATCCTGCTGATCGCAACCTTCTGGCTGAACTACAGCGCAGTGCGCGGCGAGCACGATGAGCGCGCCGCCATCAATCGCGGCATCCAGCAGGTGATGATGCTGATCGCGCCGTTCCTGCGCGACGCCGAGCGCCTGCATCTGCATCATCTGCTGCTGGCCTACAAGGACCAGTAACCCTGCATTACAGTCGCCCGCGACTGCGTGCGACCGCGGTCACGCCCTCCGGCGCGCGGCGCAGCAGGCTGCTGTAGGCAAAGGGCAGATCGTCGAGCAGGATGTCCGCCTCCAGCACGAACCATCCGGTCGATACGGACACTGCCGCAGCGGGCTCCAGCGGCGGCAGCCCCAGCCTCTCCAGCTCGCTCGACACTTCCCCAAGGTCCCGATAGCGGGCGTTGCCCTGCCGCCAGAGCAGCTCGGCCTGACGCTGGCTGATGCCCTCCTGCAGGCTCATCCACAGCTCCACGCTGGCGGTGTTGAGGTTGGTGGGAGTCGGTTCGGGCAGCGCGCATACGTGCGGCTGCAGCCGCCGCCAGGCGTCGGCATCCAGCCCGGGCAGCAGGCGCAGCTCCGAGACGTGAGCCATCGGCCGGTTGGCGGTGCGTCTAGGCGGCGAGAGGCCTGCGTGCTGGCCATCCTCGGCGCCACCGGGCGAGGCCTGCAGGTCTGCGTCAATCCAGTCCAGCGCTTGTGTCGCTACCAGTGGATTGACGCCGAGCACGCGCAGCAGACGCTCAAAACGCTCAAGCTCGCGAGTCTGCGGCTCACCCTCGCGCAACAGGCCATTGACGTTGAAGCAGCCGCCGAGTTCGCGCAGGCGCCCACTGATGCGCCCGCCGGGAACATCGAGCGGCGGCAGCGGTTGCGCCCACAGGTCCTGCGCCGAATCGACGTTCGGTTCCAGGCGTGCGTCCTCACGCAGGATCTGCGCAGCCCAGGCCTCCAATCCCAGCTGCAGCTGCCAGCTCTGTTCGGCGCGCAGCTGGTTGCGCGTACGCGCCTGCGCGAGCTCGCCCGTGTCCAGCAGGCTGAGCAGGATCAGGCTGGCGAGGGCAAGCACCAGCACCGCCACGATCAGGGCCACGCCGCGCTGGCGCCGAGCGCTTCCAGACTGCTTCACAGCGACCGCTCCGGATCAGGCAGCTCGACCAGCCGCCGCAGGCGGCCCAGGCCTTCGACCTCGAACTCGATCTCGATCGCTGCCGGTAGTGCCGGCGCCGCCACCGCGGGCGGCCAGGCATCGAAGCTGCGGCCTCCACGCAGCAGGAAGCGGAAGCGGATCGACTGCACGCCCTGCAGCAGGCTTGAACGTTCGATCGGCGTCGCGGGCACCCGGTCCAGCACCGGCCAGCGCTCGCGCAGCAGCTGGTCCGACTCGCGTCGCCAGGCCAAGCGCTCGACCTCGGCGCGCGGCGCCTCCAGCAGGTTGGCATGACCATGTCGGCTCAGCTCCAGACTGGACACCCCGCCGACCAGGGCCGGCACCGTCGCACCGAAGCCATCGCGAACCGGCCGCCCGGCAGCGGCGCGTATGTCACGCTCCAGAAGCCCGATCGCCAGCTGCAGACGCGCCATCTGTTCCGCCTGTTCAGCCAGCTGGCCGCGCGCGCGCAGCACGCTGTCCAGCCCACCGTAGGCGAGCGCCGCCACCACCGCGAACAGTGCCACGGCCACCAGCACCTCGAACAGGGTGAAGCCGCGCGCCCTGCGCACGACTGCAGACAGGGCCTGCGGGCGCCTCATGGGCTCACGAACGCCGTCAGTCGCGCCACCGGCGCCGCTTCCTGTGCGGCGAGCGCGGAATCACCGCCACGATGCACGCTGATTTCGATGCGACGCAGGCGCTCGGCATCGGTGTCGCTGGTGTCCGCCGTCCAGCGCCAGCGCCCTGGCCCCATCTGCATCTCGCCCTGACGCCTGCCCACCGGCGGCGCGCCTTCGAGCCGGATTTCCGCGGCCACGGTGGCGGCTACCCACATCGCCAGGCTGCTGTCGCGATGGTGCGACAGCGCCTGCGCCTGCATTCCGGCCGTGCGCACCAGCGCCACCATCACCAGCGCCAGCACCAGCAGTGCGACGAGCACCTCCAACAGCGTGAAGCCGCGCTTCCGGTCGCGAGGGCTGTACGCATTCCGCAGATCAGCGCGCATCCTCGGCCTCCACGTCGAGACGGGCATCCATCGCACCGCGCAGCAGCCAGCGCCGCGTCACGTCAGCGCGGGCAAAACGCAGCAGGAACGGTGTCAACTCACCGCTGGAGAGGCAGACCAGCTGCGGCGCCTCGGGCCGCTCGGACGGCAGGCGCAGCGTCTCGTCGTCGCGCTCCAGGGTCATTTCGATGCCGGGCTCGAGGGCGCGCGTGCGCAAGGGCTCTCGCGCCGCTTCGGTGAGCGGATACCAGCGGTCAGGCCCTCGCCAGGCGAAGCCCACGCCGTCGGCTGACATGAAGACACCGACATCCCTCCCGGTGAGTTCGGCCTGCTCGCAGGCCAGCTGCAGCAGCCCCTGCAGGCGCCGCGCCTGCAGCTCCAGCGCCCGGTCCGAACTACCGCCGATCGACAGCACCAGGGCGGACACCAGCACACCCAGCACCACCACCACGACCAGAAGTTCGATCAAGCTGAATCCGCGAGCCTGGGTTGGACTCCTGCCCCGGGAGCCGGCGCTGCACACGGTCGAGTCGTCAGCGCCCGATGTCGGCCGCCGCACCCTCACCGCCCGGCGCGCGGTCCGCGCCCAGCGAGTAGAGGTCGAAATCGCCGCTTCGGCCGGGGCTCAGGTACACGTAATCACTGCCCCAAGGGTCCTTGGGCAGCTCCTTGATGTAGCCGCCACTGCGCCAGTTGGGCGCCTCCGGACGCCCGGACGGGCGCTCAGCCAGGGCGCGCAGTCCCTGTTCGGTGCTGGGGTAGGCGAAGTTGTCCATCCGGTACAGATCCAGCGCGGTGCGCAGGGTCTGGATGTCCTGCTGGGCGCGGGTGATCCGCGCATCGTCCGGGTAGCTCATCAGCTGCGGCACCACCAGGGCGGCAAGGATGCCGAGGATGGTCACCACCACCAGGATCTCGATCAGGGTGAAGCCGCGCATGCGCGCAGGGCGAGTCTGGACGGCGGCGCTTGGGGTGCGGATCATGTCGGGCTTGGCTTCGACCCGGTGGGTCGACCTGATGTTTGGCGAACGCATGCGAGTGTAGCAAAGCGATGTCCACCTCCCCTGCCTCTGGCGCCGACTGGCTGCGCCGAGATCTCGACGTGCTCTGGCACCCCTGCACGCAAATGCGCGAGCACCAGCATGGCCTGCTGCCGCTGGTGCCGATCGAACGCGGCGAAGGCGCCTGGCTGTACGACTTCGAGGGCCGCCGCTACCTGGACGCGGTGAGTTCGTGGTGGACCAATCTGTTCGGCCACGCCGAGCCGCGAATCGGCGCCGCGATCGCCCGCCAGGCCCAACAGCTGGAGCAGGTGATTCTGGCCGGCTTCGGCCATGCGCCGGCGATCGAGCTGGCCGAAGCCCTGCTGAGGCTGTCCCCGCGCGCCGAGGGCACGCCGCCGTTCACCAAGGTGTTCTACGCCGACAACGGATCAGCCGGGGTCGAGGTGGCGCTCAAGATGAGCTTCCACAGCCATCGCAACCGCGGCGACACACGCCGTACCCGCTTCATCGCCCTGTCCAACAGCTACCACGGTGAAACCCTTGGCGCGCTGGCGGTGTCCGACATACCGCTGTACCGCCGGGTCTACGCGCCGCTGCTGATCACGCCCGTATTCACGCCGTCGCCAGATGCCTGGGACGCGCAGCCCGGCGAGAGCGCGAAGGACTGCGCCGAGCGCGCGGCGCAGTCGCTGGACGCGCTGCTGCAGCGCGAGGGCGACACGGTGAGCGCCATGATCATCGAACCGCTGGTGCAGTGCGCGGGCGGCATGCGCATGCACCATCCGCACTACCTGAAGCGCGCACGCGAGCTGTGCAGCCGCCACGGCGTACACCTGATTGCCGACGAGATCGCAGTCGGCTTCGGCCGCACCGGCACCCTGTTCGCCTGCGAGCAGGCAGGGATCGCGCCTGACCTGATGTGCGTCTCCAAGGGACTCACCGGCGGCTTCCTGCCGCTGGCGGCGGTGCTGGCGCCGCAGCACGTCTACGACGACTTCCTGGACGATAGCCGCGAACGAGCCTTCCTCCACTCGCACAGCTACACGGGCAACCCGCTGGCCTGCGCCGCTGCGCGCGCCACACTGGGCATCTTCGACAGCGAGCCGGTGCTGGAGCGCAACCGCATTACATCCGCGCGCATGGCCGCGCTGGCGGCGCCGCTGGCAGCCCATCCCAACGTGGCCGAGGTGCGCCAGACCGGCATGATCCTCGCGATGGAGTTGGTCGCCGACAAAGCCACGCGTGCGCCGCTGCCGGCAAACCAGCGCGCGGGCCTGCGCGCGTATCGCCATGCGATGGAACAGGGCGTGGTGCTGCGCCCACTGGGCGACGTGCTCTACTGGATGCCGCCGTACTGCATCGACGAGGAAGGGCTTGACCAGCTGGCGCGGGTAACCGCATCCGCCCTCGCGAAGGCCGTTGAAGGCCTGTAGGCCGTCGCACGTTGCAAGTTGCACGTTGCACACGACTATGGGCACTGATGGCTCGCTGCGCGCGGCACACTGGCGGCGAGCGCCATACCCTTGGGCCCGGGAGCCCACTGCAGCGCCCGCTATACTCCCAGCCTTGACGCCGCAGACGAGCGCACCATGAACCAGAACTTCCTTGACTTCGAGCAGCCCATCGCCGAACTGGAGGCCAAGATCACCGAGCTGCGACACGCCAGCCACGGCTCGGCCTTCAACATCGAGGAAGAAATCGGCAAGCTCCGGGAAAAGCTCAAGCTCCGGACGCAGGAGATCTTCCGCGACCTGACGCCCTGGCAGGTTGCACAACTGGCGCGACACCCGCTGCGGCCGTACACGCTCGACTACATCGGCCATATCTGCGAGGAGTTTGAAGAGCTGGCGGGCGATCGCGCCTATGCAGACGACGCCGCCCTGGTCTGCGGCATCGGCCGTATCGACGGCCGACCGGTGAGTATCATCGGCCACCAGAAGGGCCGGGACACCAAGAGCAAGATCAAGCGCAACTTCGGCATGCCGCGACCCGAGGGCTACCGCAAGGCCCTGCGCATCATGAAACTGGCCGAACGCTTCCGCCTGCCGCTGCTGACCTTCATCGACACCCCGGGCGCCTATCCGGGGGTTGGCGCGGAGGAACGCGGCCAGAGCGAGGCCATCGCCCGCAACCTGATCGAGATGGCCGAGCTGCGCATCCCGGTGATCTGCACCGTGATCGGCGAAGGCGGCTCCGGCGGCGCACTCGCGATCGGCGTCGGCGACCGCACGCTGATGCTGGAGTACAGCACCTACTCCGTGATCTCGCCCGAGGGCTGCGCCTCGATCCTTTGGAAGTCCGCCGACAAGGCAAAAGACGCTGCCGAACAGATGGGCTTGACCGCACCGCGCCTGCAGGAGCACGGGCTGATCGACAAGATCATCAAGGAACCTCTGGGCGGCGCGCACCGGGACCCGGCCGAGGCGGCCAAGCGCGTCAAGACGGCCGTGCTATCCGAGCTCGATGGCCTCGAGCGGCTGGATACCGACACACTGCTGCAGCAGCGCTACGCACGCCTGCGGCGCTACGGCTCGCATCAGGCGGCCTGACGCCGGCGCCACGCCACGCGGGGCCCGCGCGCCCCAGACAGACAAGGGCGACCCTCGGGTCGCCCTTTCTGCTTCGGCATGGCGCGGCGGCACGGTCACCCCGGCGGCCAGGTCATCTGACGGCCGGCCAGCAGGTGCAGATGGATGTGGTAGACAGACTGTCCGCCGTCGCGATTGGTGTTCATCACCACCCGATAGCCCGCCTCGTCGAAGCCCTCACGTTTGGCGAAGTCAGCGGCGGCCTTCATCAGTCGACCCGCCAGCAGCATGTCGGCGTGCTCGAGGTCATTGAGGGTGGCGATCGGCTTCTTGGGGATGAACAGTACGTGCACCGGCGCCTGTGGATTGATATCGCGGAAGCCCAGCACGTGCTCGTCCTCGTGGACGATATCGGCGGGGATCTCGCGCCGGATGATTTTGTCGAACAGGGTCTCGCTCATTCCTTGGCTCCTGCAGGGGGTGTTCGAGCAATCGATTGGCGCGTGCCGAAGGCATGCGCCAGCGTACCGCGGTCGACGTACTCAAGCTCGCCGCCCAGCGGCACGCCGTGGGCAAGACGGCTGGCGCGCACGCCGTGCTTGCCGGCGAGCTGCACCAGGTAGTGAGCGGTGGCTTCGCCTTCAACGGTGGCGCTGGTGGCGATGATCAGCTCCTGCACCTCGCCCTCGGAGAGGCGCGCGTCGAGACGATCCAGGCCGAGCTCGCGCGGACCGCGTCCGTCCAGTGGCGACAGCCGCCCCAACAGCACGAAGTAGAGCCCCCGATAGCCAGTGGCAGTCTCCAGCGCCAGTTGGTCCGCCGGCGTCTCGACCACGCAAAGCTGGCTGGCATCCCGCCCGGCGCTGGCGCAGACCGGGCACAGCGGGTCTTCGCTGAAGGTACGGCAACGCTCGCAGTGGCCGACGCGCTGCATCGCCGCCTCCAGTGCGGCGGCCAGCCGGCGCCCGCCCTCGCGATTGCGCTCCAGCAGCTGGTAAGCCATGCGTTGGGCGCTCTTGGCGCCCACGCCCGGCAGCACGCGCAAGGCTTCGATCAACTGGTCCAGCAGGGCCATGCGTTCGGAATCCGGCTCAGAGTGTGCGAAAAACGCGAGCGCCCTTGCGACCCGAATGAGCGCAGGACTCGCGAAGCGCGCCACCGCCGCCGGCGTCCAGCGCCAGCTGTAGCAGGCGAGCGGTTTTCTTACCTGATCTCAAAACGGCAGCTTCATGCCCGGCGGCATCGGCATGCCAGCGGTGACCTTCGACATGTGCGCCTGCGACGCTTCATTGGCGCGGTTGACGGCGTCGTTGAAGGCGGCGGCGACCAGATCCTCCAGCATCTCGATGTCCTCGGACACGGCAGACGGATCAATCTGCACGCGTCGCACCTCCATGCGCGCGGTCATCTGGACCTTGACAATGCCGCCGCCGGACTGGCCGCTGACTTCGATGGCACCCAGCTCCTCCTGGGCCTTCTGGATGTTTTCCTGCATCTTCTGGGCCTGTTGCATCAGGCCGGCAAGGGGTCCGCGCATGGTGTTCTCCGGGTGTGGGGATTCGCGATTCGCGATTTGGGGGAAGCAAGTGTGCAGGTGGCCGCGAGAGAGCCCCGTGCTTTCAATCCTCAAGCGGGCGGATCGAGTCCGCCACCAGCCGCAGGCCCTGCTGCTCGACCAGGCGACGCACCGCCGGATGGTTTTGGAAAGCTTCCTCGGCCGCGGCCTGGCGCTCGCCGCGCTGGCGGTGGGTACGCGCATGCAGGGTTTCGCGCTCATTCTGGGCCTCGACGAATTCGATGCGCGGCGCAGCGCCCAGCGCTTCGCCCAGCTTGGAGGCCAAGCTCGCCACTGCGGCCTCGATGCGCAGATGGTCCAGATGCACTGGCAGGCCCAGCTTGAGGCGAATGCCGTCGTAGCCGGCAAACACGCAATGTGCAGCCAGTTCGCGCGGCGGGCCGGACAGACCGCAGCGCGACTGCAGCTCCAGCCAGTCGTCGTGGTCGAGCAGGCGGGCGGACGGATCTGCGACCGCAGCCAGCGCGGGCCGCGACGCTGCGGCCCTGCCGTCGAGTGGATTGGGTGCCGCCCTCGCCGACTCGGCTGGCTCTGGCGCACTGCGGGCCTGCGGCACCGGGAAACTCTGCGGCTGCGGCTGCGGCTGCGGCTGCGGAACAGGCTCGGCGCGCAGTGCGGCGCCGTTGCGCCCAGCCAGCGCCGCAAGCACGGGCGAACCGCTGACCGGGCGCGCCACCGATGTGTTCGTCATCGCCACCGGCCCCGCCGGAACCGCGGCTGGCCGCTCGTCCAACATGGCGCTCAAGCTGCTGATGGCCTGCGCTGCGCCTTCCCGCGAAGGCGCCGAGGTGCCGCGCGCGGGGCCCGCCGGCGCGCTGCGCGCAGCACCGCCGACCGAGGCGCGCTGAGTCGGAGCCGCTTCGCCGGCTTCGAACCCCGCAAACGCCAACATCCGCAGCAGGGTCATCTCGAAACCGATACGACCGCTCGGCGCCAGCGGCAGCTCTCGACGGCCCTGCAGCGCCATCTGGTACCACAGCTGCACGCGCTCGGCCGGGACCCGTGCCGCCAGCGCCGCGAGGTCAACGCGGCTGTCGGGCGGGGTCGCGGCCGGCACCAGCTGGGCGATCTGTAGTCGGTGCAGGGTTTCGGCCAGGGCATCCAGGGCAGCGGCAAAATCCGGGGCAAACGAAGCGATCGATTCGACCGTCGCCAGCAGGGCCTCGCCGTCGGCGGCCACCAGGGCATCGGTCAGCGCCCCCACCTGCGCGCGATCGACGGTACCGAGCATGGACCGCACCTCGGCCTCGCGGAGGCTGCCGCCGCCGTGGGCGATGGCCTGGTCCAGCAGGGACAGTCCATCCCGCAGGCTGCCGTCGGCGGCGCGCGCCAGTTGAGCAATCGCATCCGACTCGGCCTCGATGCCCTCGGCGGCGAGGATCGAACGCATCTGGCCCTCGATCTGCTCGACCGTCAGGCGCTTCAGGTTGAACTGCAGGCAGCGCGAAAGCACGGTCACCGGCAGCTTCTGCGGATCGGTAGTGGCCAGCAGGAACTTGACGTGCTCCGGCGGCTCCTCCAGCGTCTTCAGCAGCGCATTGAAGGCGTTCTTGGACAGCATGTGCACCTCGTCGATGAGGTACACCTTGGTGCGACCGCGCGCCGGCATGTACTGGGCGTTGTCGATCAGCTCACGGACATCGTCGACGCCGGTGTTCGAGGCCGCATCGATCTCCAGCAGGTCGACGAAACGGCCGGCATCCACATCACGGCAAACGCTGCACTCACCGCAGGGCTCGGCCCCCTGCCCGCTCAGGCAGTTCAGGCTCTTGGCGAAGATCCGCGCGATCGTGGTCTTGCCCACCCCGCGGGTGCCGGTGAACAGAAAGGCATGGTGCACACGCCCCGTTTCCAACGCATGCGTCAGCGCCCGCACGACGTGCTCCTGCCCCACCAGTTCGGCGAAGCGGCGCGGACGCCATTTGCGGGCGAGGACGAGGTAGGACATGGGCAGGGCCTGCTGCAGTGCGCGGCCTGCGATTGTGCCATGGCCGGCCCGTTGGGCCGGCCCGGGGAGCGAGAATGGAGAATCGGGAATCGACTGACGCGCACCGTAAGCCGCGAGGTTGCGAGGTTGCCAAACGCTTCCTGGAATCCTCGCGTCGCCCAGATGAGGGCAACGGCCGTGCCACGCGCTCCCCTCCCCGGTGTCCGGGGAGGGGTCGGGGGAGGGGTCGGGGGAGGGGTCGGGGGAGGGGTCGGGGGAGGGGTCGGGGGAGGGGTCAGGGGGCATGCATGCGTCCGAAACGCACTGCGTTTCGGACCCAGCAAAGCAGACAGCCCGCTTGCGCGGGCTGTCTGCTTTGCTGGGTGGCAACTCCCGCCAGCGTAACTCCGGCACCCGAATCAGCCACTACCGTTGCTCCCTTCCGGGCCTGGCGGGGTTTGCAGCCTATCGTCGCGGAGGCACCGACGGGAGCCGCCATGGAAGCGGTCCCGGCCCGAACACCGGCCCCGAAGGGACGATGCGGATCGCGGCGCAAATGTTCAGCGGCGGAAACTGGCGGAGAGGGAGGGATTCGAACCCTCGATACGGGGTTTAGCCGTATACACACTTTCCAGGCGTGCTCCTTCAACCACTCGGACACCTCTCCGGGGGTTTCACGCGCTGACACTGCGAAGCCGCGCAGCGTAGCCGCTTCGCAGGATCTGCACAAGCCCGGGCCGTGCCATGCTGGACTCAAGATCCGTCAAGCGCGGGGGCATCCGGATCGGGAAGGGCTATCCGCTCACCCGGCCCAAGCACTCTGTAGCCACGAGCGCGCATCGCCTCTCCGTCGGCGGCACTGCCATAGTGGTAAAGCGCGAACCGGCTTCGCAGCGAGGAAGAATACTCGCGCTCGAGGTCGTCAAGCCCGGTATGCGACGGGTTACCGACAAGCCCGCAGTCGTGGGCGATCGGGCCCGATTCGAAGCAAGCCAAGCGCTCGGGGATCGGCCGGGTGTCGCCGGTGTAGACAAAACTGCCGCGCAGGGCCAGGCCAAACGCGCTATCCGGCTGATGGTGGCGCACCGGGAACACCTCGAACCAGCGACCCGCATGCCAGAACCCACGCGAGACAGGCACGAGATGGAAGGCATCCCACCAGTTGGCGCCGCCCTCGGCCAGCACGCCCGGATAATCCGCCAGCCGCGCCTGCAAAAGCGGCACCACGGGCGCCGGCACGTACAGCCTGCAGCGGCCACGGCGGGCCTCGTCGAAGTAGAGGCGGAAGAACAGGCGCTCCATGCCGCCGATGTGATCCAAGTGCGCATGCGTGATGAACAGCGCGGCCGGCGGCTCACCGTAGTGGGCGAGATAGGCGCTGAGCGCCTCACCGCCGCAGTCGATCATCAGCAGCGGACGCCCGCCCAGCTCCAGCACGGCCGAGGCCGAGCCAAGCTCGACCGCGGCACTGCTGCCCACCCCGAGGAAATGCAGGGACCAGCTGTCGATCTGAGCCCCGCTCACGGCGACCGCCCCGGGCCGGCTTGGGCGTAGCCCTGACTCAGCGCCTGCCAGGCCTGCTCGAGCTCGGCGCCGGCCAGGCCCAGCTTGCGCAGCGAGCGCTGCAGCCGCAGCAAGTTGGCCTGCTGCCAATCCGGACGCGGGCTGCGCAAGCGCCCACGGTCGAAATCGATCAGCCAGAAGCGGCCGCATTCGTCGCGCAGGATGTTGTAGGCGTTGAGGTCGGCATGCCACACGCCCTCGGCGTGGAAGCGCGCGAGCACCGCACCGAGTTCAGCCCAGCCTGCGGCGTCCATGCGCAACTGCGTGGCCAGCGGGGTGGTGCTCGGAATGGCCAGGGTCATCAGGTCGCCGCGATAGAACAGCCCGCGGCGCCGATAGCCCGCCGCCACCGGCGCAGGCACCGGCAAACCCAGTCCACGCAGATGGGCGAGCAGGCGGAACTCCTGGAAGGCGCGCGTGCGGGCCTCGCCGGTGTAGAGGTAGAGGTCGCGGCTGAGCCGCGCAGCGAGCCCACCGCGTCGGTAGTGACGCAGCACCGCCTCGCCGAACTCGGCCCGCACAAAGCAGACCGCACCGCGGCCGCCGCGACCGGCCTCCGTGCGCCCGCGGTCCACCCAGTGGGCAGGGTCGAGCAACTCGCGGGTGGCTTGTGCCACGCGCAGGCGGTCAAACACAATCGCGCCTTCGGCGTCGGTCATGCGCGCCTCCTGGATGGGCGCGAAGCCGTGCGGCGACAGCGTCTCGGCGGGGGGCGGGTGTGATTCGGCCATGACGCTTCGAGTGTAGCAAGTGCCTCCACATCCCCAGCACCCCCCTGCCCCGGAATCGATCTGCCTGCTGCGGCTGTCGGCACTCGGCGACGTCACCCATGCCCTGCCCGTCGTGCGTCAGCTGCAGGCGACCTGGCCGCAAAGCCGTCTCACCTGGGTGATCGGACGATTCGAACACCGGCTGATGTCGCTGATCGAGGGCGTGGAGTTCATCGTGGTGGACAAGCGCGAAGGGCTGGGCGCGCTGCGTCGCTTGCGTTCGCAGTTGGCCGGCCGCCGCTTCGATGCCCTGCTGCACATGCAGCTGGCGCTGCGGGCCAATTTATATGCGGCCGCCATCCGCGCTGATCTGCGTGTGGGTTTCGATGCGCGTCGAAGCAAGGAGTTGCACGGCCTCGTGGTGAACCGGCGCATTCCCCACCAGCCGCACCAGCACGTGCAGGATGCGCTGCTGAGCTTCCTGCAGCCGCTGGGCCTTGATCCGCAGCCACCGCGCTGGGACTTTCCCGTGCGCGAGGAAGACGAAGCGTTCGCCGCCGAGTGCCTCCCCGGTGAACAGCCGACGCTGATCCTGAGCCCCTGCTCAAGCCATCGGCTGCGCAACTGGAGCGTTGCGGGCTATGCGGCCGCCGCCGCGCATGCGGTACGCAGGCATGGCCTGCGGGTCGCATTGTGTGGCGGCCCAAGCGATCTCGAACGCGAGACCGCGGCCGCAATCGAGGCAGCGGCGGGGGTGCCGCTGGTCAATCTTGTCGGCCGCGACACCCTGCCCCGGCTGCTGGCCCTGCTGCGGCGCGCACGCCTGCTGTTGAGCCCGGACTCGGGCCCGGTGCACCTCGCGAACGCGGTAGGAACCCCGGTGCTGGGCCTGCATGCCGCTACCCCCGCCTGGCGCAGCGGGCCCTACAGCGACCGCCGATTCTGCGTGGACCGCTACGAGGAAGCTTCGCAAGGCTTCCTGGGCAAACCCGCTAGTGCGCTTGCCTGGGGCAAGCGCGTGGAATACCCCGGGGTGATGGACCTGATCGAGGTCGACGCTGTGCTGGCCGCGCTCGATGCCGCACTTGCCGATCCTCAACCGGCGGCGGGGCCCGGTCCGCTGCGATAGTCCTGGTAGCTCTTCTCTTCGACATAGGCCGAACCCAGCGCGAGGTTGATCTCGCGCTTGATGCGGGCGCGTTCGTCGTTCTCGAAGTAGACCGCCCGCGCCAGCCGCACGAACTCGCCGTCGAAGGCCTGGGCCTTCTCCTTGAGCCGGATATCGTCCTCGATCACCCACAGTCGCTCATTGACCGCCTTCAAGGCTGCGCGCAGGGCTGCAATTTCCGCGGCCGCAGCCGGATGGGCCGCCCAAGTCACTTCGAGGGCTTCGAGCTCCTTTCGCACGTTCGCCAGCTTGGCGGGGTCGGCGATGCGCTCGGACTTGATCTCAAGGATGGCGATCTTGTCGAGCAACTCGCCAAAGGAAACGGGCACGGAAATTTCTGACATGGGCAAGGCAACCACTTGGGGCGGGCCCCATTGTCGCGCCGCGGCCTGCGAATTGCATGCGCAAAAGCGAGCCCGCCCAGACCGGTCGGGGCACGCCCTGCTCGCAAGCGGCGGGCGGCAGAGCACGGGAGGCGACAGGCGCTGTGAAGGCACTGGTCATCGAGGACTCGCGCACCAGCCAGGCAATGATCAGCCATCTCCTGCGTGAGATGGGCATCGAACCCGTGCAGGCGGAAAACGGTCACCGCGGGCTGGAGCTCTACGCCGAGTGCGGGCCCGACCTGATCCTGCTGGATGTCGTCCTGCCGGATATCGATGGTTTCGATGTGGCCCGGCGCATCCGCGCCGGCGAGGGTTCAGGCGACTGGACGCCGATCGTCTTTCTCACCGGTCGCACCAGCGATGCGGACCTCGAGGCAGGCATCGAAGCCGGCGGCGACGACTACCTCGTGAAGCCGCTCAATCCCATCGTGTTCGCGGCCAAAGTGCGGGCCATGTCGCGAATCGCGCAGATGCGCGACAAGCTGCTGGAAACCACCCATCAGCTTGACCAGGTCAATCGCGAGCTGATGCGCCTTTCGGCGATGGACGGATTGACCGGTCTGGCCAACCGTCGACATTTCGACGCCATGCTGCGCGCCGAATGGGAGCGCTGCGCCTCGCGTCGGCTCCCCGTCTCGCTGCTGATGTGCGACGTGGATTTCTTCAAGCCCTACAACGACAGCCTCGGCCACCTGCAGGGCGACGAATGCCTGCGCAGGATCGGCAGCGCCCTGCAGTTTTCGGTGCGCCGGCCCTGCGAGCTGGCCGCACGCTATGGTGGCGAGGAGTTCGCCCTGCTGATGCCGGAGACCACCGCCAGCCAGGCGGTGGAAATCGCCGAAACCGTGCGCTCGAACGTGGAAAAGCTGCAGATTGCGCATCCCAGGGCACCCAAAGGCCAGGTCAGCCTGAGTATTGGCGTGGCGACCCGCGTACCCAACCCCGAGCTCTCGCCGGAGCGGCTGGTGGCGTTGGCCGACAAGGCGCTCTACCTCGCAAAACACCAGGGCCGAGACCGCGCCGTGCAGGCGGTAGGTGGCGGAGGGACCTAACATGCGGCTCCTCACAGACTTTCAGCTGTGCAGCGCTGGATGTAGGTGGGGATAAAGGTGCGAGGAGGAACCACGGTAGCGCCATGGCGGCCACGGGCAACGCCGGCCAGCGCCCAGGGACGCGCTCAGACTCTGATGATTCGTTGCGCGCAGCACACCAGCCAGACTTTCCACAGCCCACGCAAGCCTGCGTGAGCAGAACCCGGGCACATGATGGAAGAACTCCTGCTTTGGCGATGGAGCACCGGCGTCCAGACGCTTTCCACTCTGCTCATCGCGGCGCTGCTGGGCTTCAGTGCAGTGCGCCGGGGCGACCCGCTCCTGCGCTGCTGGGCCACGGCCTGGGCCTTCAACGGCGTGGCGTTGGCCGTGACCTGGACCTATTGGTTCCTGCAGCCGGGGCCGCAGCTCACGGCCGGCCTGATGCTGGTCTACATCTTCAGCAAGAACCTCTTCCTCGGCTATCTGCTGGCCGGGACCGCTGCCTTCGGCGCACCGGCATCGAACGCGCTATGGAGCCATCGACGGCTTTTCCTGCTGGCCTTGGGCCTCACCCTGCCCGCCCTGCCCTTCGTGCCGAGCGTGGATTTCCTCGGAATCTGGCAGTCCAGCCTGATTGCGCTGGCCTGCGTGTTCGGTGTCTGGTTGTGTCTGCGCCATGGGCGATCCAGCCTCAGCTGGCTGGCCCTGGGTTTCTCGCTGCGGGCACTCTTGGGCGTGCTGGAAGTCGCGGCCTATTCGGCGCGGTCGCTGGGGCATGACGAGGTTTGGGGGCTGCCGCTCAGGCTTTTCCTTGCGGGCCACTCGTCGCTCGACCTGGTCGCCGAATGGACGCTCGCGCTGGGGGCTCTGCTCGCGCTGGCCTCGCAAAGCCAGACCGAGCTGATCCGATCCAACCATGCGCTCATGCGCAGCGAAGCCGATCTACGGGAATTGGCCCAACGCGACGCCCTGACCGGGCTCCACAACCGGCATGCGCTGCCCGCGCTGCTGCAGGACTCGGCCGCCCTCGGTGGCTGTGTGCTTTTTTTCGATCTGGACGACTTCAAGCGCATCAACGATCGGGGCGGGCACGCCGCAGGCGATGCCTGTCTGCAGGGCTTCGCCGACGCCCTGCGCCTGCACTTCAGGGAGGGTGACGCCATCGTGCGCTTTGCCGGGGACGAATTCGTGGTGCTGACGCGCTTGCAGGATCCGGAGGCAATCGAGTCGCGGATCGCAGCGCTCGCCACGGCCACCGTAGCGGCCTGCGCGCCGGACGGAATCCGCTTCAGCGTTGGCGCCGCCTGGATCACTCCGGGGCTGGACGCGATGGACGCCCTGCGCGAGGCCGATCGCGCGATGTACCAGCACAAATCGGGTAAAGCCGCAGGCACGCTCTGAGAGGATGTAAAGAACCATCCGCCAGCTGCGGACGCAGCAGGCGGAGCGCTCTCACACGATCCAGGCGTTCCGGTCTCAGGGACACTCCGCTCCCAGCGGCACGGTGAGCCGCTGCAGGCGCATGCTGCCTCGCCCGAAGCCTTGGCCGAGATCAAACGCCACGCGACCCTCAAGGCAACTCTCGAATTCGAGATAGAGGTGGCCCAACGGCGGGAAGCTGACCTGATTCGGGTCGAACTCCGGAACGAATCGACCACCCTCGGCACGACTGACCGCCACTCGCGCCCTGCGTCCTTCAATACTGCCCACGCCACCGAACCAGGCCTGACGCCCCTGGCTGTCGAAGGTGAACCAGTAGGCGACCACCAGATTCCCAGCCAACACCTCGATGAACAGGCCATGTCCGTTCTGCGCGGGGTCATACCAGGTGCCTGTATGACCGCGCCCTATAGCAGCCGAGTCGACTGCATCGCCGTAGGCCACCGAGTAGACCGTGCCGGAGTAGGACACCAGGTACAGATTGCCTGCTTCGTCCTCGCCAAAGCTGGCGATCGGCATGCCGGTGGCGTCCAGTTCTTCGCGCACGAACGCATCCGCGCCACTGCCCTCGGCCACGCGCCGCAGTCCGAAAATGCGTCCGCTGCAGAAATCGCCAAACACATAGGTGCCCGTGAGCGCCGGATAGCGGCTGCCGCGATACACGTAGCCACCGGTGATCGAGCAGCCCAGGGCGCGGCCGTATTCGGTGACGGGCAACACGGTGCCCGCCGTAGTGCAGCCGGGCTGCAGGCACTGGCTGCCCTCGAGAGTGCGCCAGCCGTAATTGGCGCCGCCGTTGCTGCCGGCACGCTGGAAATTCACCTCTTCGCGCCCCTGCTGGCCGACATCCGCGATCCACAGGTCTCCGCTGACACGATCGAAACTCGCTCGCCACGGATTGCGCAGGCCATAGGCCCAGATCTCACCGCGGCGACCGGCCTGACCCACAAACGGATTGTCGGCTGGGATCGCCGCTCCGCTACCGGAGACATCAAGGCGCAACACCTTGCCCAGCAGCGAGTCCAGCCGCTGGCCGTGGTTCTGCGGATCGTTGGAGCTACCGCCGTCGCCGCTGGCCACGTAGAGGAAGCCGTCCGGCCCGAATCCGATCCAGCCGCCGTTGTGGTTGGCAAAAGGCTGGGGGATGCTGAGAAGCACCTGCTTGCTGCTCGCATCGGCACGGTCTGGCTGGTTGCCGACGCGATAGCGCGCAAGTTCGGCGGTGCCGTCCGGCCGCGTGTAATACACGTAGAAGCGCCCGCTGCTCGCGTAGTCGGGGGCGAACGCCAAACCCAGGAGGCCCTGCTCGGAGTCGCCCGAAAGTTGCCCATCGAGGTCAAGAAAGGGCGTATCCAGCACCTCGCCATCGCGGCCAACCAGAATGCGTCCGCGCTGTTGGACGATGAAAATACGCCCGCTTGCGTCGCCTGCATGGGTCAGATACAGCGGCTGCGACAGCCCGTTGAATACTGGCCGCAGCTCCAGCGAAGGCTGTGCCGTGACCGCTGCCGCGACCGTGGCTCCCAGCAGCCAGGTGCACATCAAGGCAAACTTGAGCAGGGAGGGCATGACCGCCAAAGTGTGATGAAGATCACGCCATGCTACCTGCGCCGTGATGCGCAGGCAATCCGGTTGCTGAACATTTCCGGCACTGCAGCCGCTCCAGACGCAAACGCGAGCATTGGCGCGGACGCGCCCTCCTCCGACGGCACTGCGGGCAGAGCGCAGGAAGCCCAGCGAGGCCCCTCTCGCTGCGCGCCCGCCAGGCGCATCGTCGCGCGTCAGGCTTCGCGGGCCCGAACCGGACGGCCGGGACTTCTGCTCCGATCAAGCGCGCCAGCTCTTGAGGTGGAGACTGGTCTCGGTGGCGCTGACGCCGGGAATGGCACGCACTCGCTCCAGCAGGGCTGACAGCTCGGTCAGGTCGCCAACCTTGAGCTCGGCCAGTACGTCCCAGCGCCCGTTGGTGTCGTGCAGGGCGGACACACCCGGCAGGCCCAGCAGCGCCAGCACCACGCGCTGCTGATGGCCCTCCACCGCGATCGAGGCCCAGGCGCGAACCTCGTCGCGCACGGCATCCGGGCGAAGTCGCAGGGTATAGCCCGTGATCACCCCCTCGCGCTCCAGCCGCGCCATGCGGTTGGCAATGGTGCCGCGCGACACCTTGAGCGCCTGCGCGAGCTCCGCTACGGAGGTCCGGGCGTTTTGCCTGAGACGGGCGATGAGCTGCTGGTCGAGATCGTCCATGGCCGCATTCTGACAGCAGTGGTTGTCGAATAGTCAGTAATTTACGCATTCGAGCGTACTTCTGCCGTATCGCACTGACGTGTGGCTGCGGAGAATGGACGCACTGACGCAAGGAACCGCCCGCCATGACCACCCTGATCACCACCACCGATATCGCCACCCTGGTGGCCCGCATGGGCCTGCCCACCCTGCTGGCTCAGATGGTCGAGTACCTGGAGGCGGATTTCCGTCGATGGCAGGATTTCGAGAAGTGCGCCCGGCTTGCGGCCCATTCCGAAGTCGGCGTGATCGAGCTGATGCCGGTGTCCGACGCAAATGAGTACAGCTTCAAGTACGTCAACGGCCATCCGTCCAATACCCGGCTGGGCCTGCCGACAGTGATGGCCTTCGGGGTGATCGCCGAGGTCTCCACCGGCCGTCCCAGCCTGCTGGCCGAGCTGACCCTGACCACCGCGATCCGCACCGCTGCCACCTCGGTGATGGCGGCGCGGCTGCTGGCGCGCCCACAGGCGCGCCGCATGGCCCTGATCGGCAACGGCGCGCAGAGCGAGTTCCAGGCGCTGGCCTTCCACCACCTGCTCGGCATCGAGGAACTGCGACTGTACGACGTGGACCCGGCCGCCACCGCCAAGCTGGTGGCGCACCTGCGCGGAGTGCCCGGACTGCGGGTGCGGGTCTGTGCGAGCACGGCCGAGGCCGTGCGCGGCGCCGACATCGTCACCACCGTCACCGCCGACAAGACCAACGCCACCATCCTGACCGCCGACATGCTGGAGCCCGGCATGCACATCAACGGCGTCGGCGGCGATTGTCCGGGCAAGACCGAGCTGCATCCGGAGGTCCTGCGCCGCGCCTCGGTGTTCGTCGAGTTCGAGCCGCAGACGCGCATCGAGGGCGACCTGCAGCAGATGCCGGCCGAATTCGGAGTCACCGAGCTGTGGCGCGTGCTGCGGGGCGAGGCCGAGGGTCGACGCAACGCGTCGGAAATCACCGTGTTCGACTCGGTCGGCTTCGCGCTGGAGGACTACAGCGCGCTGCGCCTGCTGCGCGACCGCGCCGCCGAGCTTGGACTGGGCCAGCAGATCCCGCTCATTCCCGCGCTTTCCGATCCGAAGGACCTGTACGGCCATCTGGTCAATACCGCCGCCGAGCCTCGCCGCGCCGCCTGATCGGGGTCAAGGGCTGCCGCGTGCCGCGCGCGCATACTGATCCACCCATGCAATCGCTACCGGGAGCAGCCCCATGCGCCATGAACTCGAACTCCTGAACGTCAAGTGCGGAGGCTGCGGCAACAGCATCCTGCGCGCCGTCGGCGCCATCCCCGGTGTGAGTGACCCACGTCTGGACGTGGAGAGCGGCCATATCAGCCTGGATGCTCCGGAATCGGCCCGTACGGCGGTCGCCCAAGCGTTGGCGCGCCTCGGCTACCCCGAGCGCGGCAGCGTCGAAGGCATGGCGGCCCTCGCAGCCAGCGCCAAGTCTTTCGTCAGCTGTGCGGTGGGGCGTTTCGGCCCCGACGAAACCAAACGCGGCGACCGCGACGGCGACAGCTGAACCTGCAGCGTAAGCACCATCCGCTTACGGAAGGCTCTCTACTGACGCTCGTCATGATGTGAGCGCTCTCGGCGCGCAGCGTCCGCGAACGGGTTCAATCCGACGCCGCAGGTCGCGACCAACAGCGACCGCCCAAGGCGTCCGCCGCCAACTCGCACAGGCGTTCACGCACGACCGCTGTCGGCTCGGCCATGGCCTCGCGCACCTCAGGCGGCGCCACCACCAGCAGGGCCTCGGCCTGCACCAGCAGATCCATCGCTCGCGCCGGTTCGTTCTCACGCAGCAAACGGACCTGCAGCAGCAGCGCCGTGATGCGCTCCCGCGCGAGCTGCGGGTTCAGTTCGACAGCCAATTCAACCACCTGCTCCAGCGCAGCGAGAGCTTCAGTGCTGCGCTCAAGGGCCAGCAGGATCATCGCCCGGTTCATCATCGGAAGGCCCAGCGAGGCATGGCTAGCACCCAAGGCAGATACGCGCATCGCCAGCGCCTCGTCGATGAGCACCAGCGCCTGCCCCGCCTGGCCGGCCTCCACCAGCAGTTCGGCACGGTTGCCAAGCACGGTAGTGAGGTCGGGATGCCCTTGCGGAAACTCCGCGCGCAGCAGCGCCTCGGCCTGCGCATACAGCGCACCTGCCTGTTCTGGCGCCTCCAGGCCATGTGCTGCCTGCGCGAGGTTGGAGACGAGGGTGGCCTCGGCGACACGACCCGCGGGGGCTCCCAACGCCTGCGCTTCGAGTAGCCGCTCCCGGGCCACGCCGTAGCGCCCCTGCCGCAGGTCGATCACCGCCAGATTGTTCAGTACCAGATAGCGCGTTCTGCGTGCGCCTTCGCTGTCCGCGCCGTCGAGCTCGGCAGCCAGGGCCTGCAGCTGGGCCCTGCCCTCGTCAAGTTCACCGCGGGCGATATGCAGCTGCGCCCAGGCTTCGCGCAGCTGCAGGCGCACCGGATCGAAGGCGGGCAGGACCTCGGAATCGCCCAGGCCTTGGGCAAGCAGACGCTCCGCCGACTCCAGCATTCCCCGACTGAGCTGACTGTAGCCAAGCGCGAGCCGGATCGGGGCTGCCAGACGCGGGCTGGCGCCGAAGCGCGGCTGAACTTCCGCCGCGGCCTGGTCCACCGCCTCGGCCAGACTCAAGGATCGTCCGCTGTCGTAAGGGTCAGAGCGCGCCAGCACCTCCGCAAGGAAACCGTTGACCTCGGCCAGGTCGGATGCCGCATCGCGTGCCGCCAGTCCTTGCTGCAGGGCCAAGGCCAGTGCAGCCGCGATCCCGATGCCGGCGACGGCGAGCAGCACGCTGGCCACGCGCTGCCTGCGCAGCAGGCAACGCAGCCGATAGCCGATGCCGCCGGGATGCGCCGCCAGCGGTCGGTGCTGCAGCCAGCGCCGCAGGTCGGCGGCCATGGCCTGCGCGGAGTCGTAGCGATCTGACGGCTGCTTGGCCAAGGCACGTCGCAGGATGCTGTCCAGCTCATGCGACGCTTCCCGCAGCCGCCGGCGGCGCTCGGAGGGCTGCAGTTGCGCCCTTCCGATGCCTTCGGCCAGCGTTGGCGGCGGCAGATGAACCACCTGTCGGCACAGCTCTTCTGGCGAGAGCCCGGCCGGCTCGAACGGCCGCGTATCGGTGAGGAGCTCGTATAGCAACACGCCCAACGAGTACACATCCGAGCGGGTGGTCACCAGCTGCTGCAGCAGCTGCTCCGGGCTGGCATAGGCGGGCGTGTAGGCCGTCAGCGTGGACTCCGGGACGCTGCCTTGACCGGCGCCATCCAGCAGCAGGGCAATGCCGAAATCGAGCAGGCGCGGTGAGCCGTCCGCTCCGACCAGCACGTTGTCGGGCTTCAGGTCGCGGTGCACCACCAGGTGGCGGTGTGCTTCCGCCACCGCATCACAGACCTGGGCGAGCAGGTGCACGCGGGCGCGCACGTCGAGACCAGCGGATCGCGCATGCGCCAGCAGGTCGCGCCCCTCGACGAACTCCATCGCCAGCCAGGGCAGGCCGGACGGCGTCCAGCCGCCGTCGACGATGCGGGCGATGTTGGGATGGGACAGCCGCGCCAGCAGCTGCCGCTCTTGTTCGAAACGGCGCGTCATCAGGGCAGCCAGTGCCGGATCAGCCTGCAGGTAAGTCGGCCGCACCAGCTTGATGGCGACGCGCTGCGCGTAGCTGCCGTCGGCCCGGCTTGCGGAGAACACCACTCCCATGCCGCCTGCCTGCAGCCTTGCATCCAGTCGCCACGGGCCCAGCAAGTCGCCCAGCCCCGGGAACCCCGGCTCGCTGACGTTCGGTTGCACGGCTGTGTCGTCCTGACCGCTGCCTGACATGGTTGGAGAGCCTCGCACGACTGGGGCTGGGTGCTGGGGATGGGCGCGCGGACCACAAGCATCTTGGCGACAGCGCCAGTGGTCCTGCCGCGCATCCAGGTTCGAGCATAGTCGACCCAGCCCATGACCCGAAAAGCCCCGGGTATTGCACCGATCGGCTCAGCCGCGGCACGCCAGGACAGTCACCGGGACAATCGCGACGGGTTCGGCTCCATGGACGTCACGCTGTCCCCCACCCGGAAGCATGCAATGGCCACCACCCTGCTCCCGTTCGACCATCCCGGCGAGCCGCCCGACCTGGGCCAGCTGTGTCGTCGGCTGGGGCTGCCCCGTGGCGCCTTCGACGAAACCTGCCGGTCTGTGAGCAAAAGGGGCGCTACGCGGTTCTTGTGGACAGCCAGCTTCTGGAGCCGGTGCGACGCGCGCTATCACGGCCCGGTGCGGGCACTCCACCTGCGCGCTGAGAGCGTGTGAAAAACCATCCGCCTGCTGCGGCCGCCGGAGCCCGAGGTCTCAAGCCGCGTCCAGTGTTCCACCTGAGCCCCCGGACTTCCGACAGTCCCGGCACGGCCCGCTCTGTCCTACCATCGGCACACCGCCCGCGTCCCGTTGACGCGCACGAATCCGCCTCAGGGGAACTGCAGTCATGAATCCACGCCATCGCGCCGCCCGCCGGGGCCTGCTTGCGCTGCTGCTCTGCTCCGCCTTGGGCGTGCAGGCTGCGCCGCAGGTGCTGCACTGCGGCCAGGTCTTCGATGCCAACAGCGCGCGCCTGCTGGGCGAGCACAGCCTGGTGATCGAGGACGGGCGCATCCGCGAGCTGCGGCCGGGCCGGCTGGACGCGGAGGCCCTGGGGGCAAGCGCCATCGACCTCGCCGGCCACACCTGCCTGCCCGGACTGATCGACATGCACGTGCATCTGGGCTCGGAGACCAACCCCGCCGCGTATTCGGAAGGCTTTCGCCTCAACCCCGAGGATTACGCCTACCGCTCCGTCGGCTATGCGCGCAGCACCCTGATGGCGGGCTTCACCACGGTGCGCGACCTCGGCGGCCTGCAGACGATTGCATTGCGCGATGCGATCAACCAGGGCCGGATCCCTGGCCCGCGGATCTTCGCGGCCGGCAAATCGCTGGCCACTACCGGCGGCCACGCCGACCCACGCAATGGCGTCAGCCGCGAGCTGGCGCAGTCGTTGGGCTGGCCCGGTCCCGAGGAAGGCGTGCTCTCGGGCCCCTATGAGGCGCGCCGGGCAGTGCGCCAGCGCTACAAGGAAGGCTCCGACGTCATCAAGCTCACCGCCACCGGCGGCGTGCTGAGCTTCGCCCGCAGCGGCGACAACCCCCAGTTCATGGAGGACGAAATCCGCGCCATCGTCGAAACCGCACGGGACTATGGCTACAAGGTGGCAGCCCATGCCCACGGCAAGGAAGGCATGCGACGCGCCATCGTCGCCGGGGTCGACTCCATCGAGCACGGCACCTACATGGACGATGAGATTTTCCAGCTGATGCGCAAGCACGGCACGTACTACGTGCCCACCATCACGGCCGGTGCGTTCGTCAGCGAGAAGGCCCGCGAGGCCGGCTACTACCCCGAGATCGTCCGCCCCAAGGCCGCGCGCATCGGCGCCCTGATCCAGGGCACGTTCGGCCGCGCCCAGGCGGCTGGCGTGAAGATCGCCTTCGGCACCGACGCCGGCGTGTTCCCGCACGGCGACAACGCGCGCGAATTCGAGCTTATGGTCGAAGCCGGCATGTCGCCCGCCAATGCGCTGCAGAGCGCCACCAAAAACGCCGCCGAACTGCTCGGCGAGTGGGAGAGCCTGGGCAGCCTGGAGCCCGGCAAGCACGCCGACGTGGTCGCCGTGGCCGGCAACCCGCTGGAGGACGTCACGCTGCTGCGCGAGGTGCAGTTCGTGATGAAGGCAGGCACGGTGGTCAAGACGCCCTGACAGCATCTGCGAAGAAACGTCCGTCTGCGGAGGCAATCGCTGCGGCGATGGACGGTCTCATGCAGTTGCGGCGCGCGGAATCCCCAGCCAACGCGGCCGCGAAGGAGACCGCAGGACGCGCGCCCAAGCGAGGGGAATTCCGCTCATGGCCCTGCCAGCAGCAGGCCCCAGAGGCCGAGCACGGCCAGGAAATTCAGGGTGAACACCAAGCCGCGCAGGCGCACGTTGACGGTGAACACCTGCACGGCAGCGTGCAGCAGCCGCCCGGCCACAAACGCCCAGGCCAGCAACAGGGCACCTGGGCTGTTCTCCTGCTGCATCTGCAGGAGACAGGCGACATGGAAGAACAGCGGCCACTCGAATTGATTGCTCAGGTTGGCGCTGATCCTGGGCTCGATCTCCGCCCACGGATTGGAGCCGTCCCGGCGGCGCCCGATGCCCCAGACCTTTGGCGCACGCGCGAGCGTGAGCGCCGCATACAGCAGCGCCGCGAGGGCGACGTGGGCCGCCATGGGAAGGATCAGCGGGTGGGTCACGCGAGGCTCCGGGCACGGGCTGTGGACGCCGCCACCCTGCCACAAAGCGGGGGCATCGCAAGCGCGAGATGGCGCTGCAGGGCCGACGCCCCGCGCTATCCTGCCCCCCTGTTTTCCAATACGAGCCCTCGACCATGAGCATTCCCGAGCAGTTCCGCGCCTTCCGCATCCACGGCGACGGCCGTCAGCACCAGGCCGGCATCGAGCGGATCGGGCTGGATGCGCTGAATCCCGGCGAGATTGTGGTGCGCGCCGCCTACTCCTCCATCAACTACAAGGACGCACTGGCCGGCACCGGCCGCGGTCGGATCCTGAGGCGATTTCCGCTGGTTGGTGGCATCGACGTGGCCGGACACGTGGTCAGCTCCACCGACCCACGCTTCCGCGAGGGCGATGCGGTGCTCTGCACCGGCAGCGGCCTCTCGGAGACCCGCGATGGCGGCTACAGCGAGTACGTACGGCTGGAGGCCGAATGGTCGATCCCGCTGCCTGCAGGCTTGGATCTGCGCGAGGCAATGATCCTCGGCACCGCCGGCTTCACCGCAGCGCTGTCGCTCTACCGCATGCAGCAGAATGGCCAGACCCCGGAAATGGGGCCCGTGGTGGTCACCGGCGCCACGGGCGGCGTTGGCATGCTGGCGATCGACATCCTGAGCCGCGCCGGCTACGAGGCGCACGCGATCACCGGGAAGCTGGAGCAGCTGGATTTCCTGAGCCGCATCGGCGCCCGCCAGGTCGTCTCGCGCGAGAACCTCCACTGGGGCCAGAAACCGCTGGAAACGCCGATCTGGGCCGGCGCTATCGACAACGTCGGCGACGAGATGCTGGCGGGACTGACGCGGGTCATACAGCCCTACGGGAACATCGCCAGCTGCGGACTGGCGGGCGGCCACGCGTTGGCGACCACGGTCATGCCCTTCATCATCCGCGGCGTGTCGCTGCTGGGCATCGCCTCGGCTGGCACGGCACGACCGATCCGCGAAGCGGTCTGGGAACGACTGGCCGGGCCTTGGAAGCCGGCCCATCTGGACCCGATCTGCACACGCACGGTGGGTCTGGAGGAGATGCCGCCGGTTTTCGAGACCATGCTGGCGGGGGGCTCGTTCGGCCGAACCCTGGTCTGCATCGCGGATTGAAGCCATGGATGCAGCGTCCGGGCGTGACCCGGCTCACGCCACGACTTCCGTACAGGTTTGTGTGCGAGGCAGCAAAGGCTAGAATCGGGCTGTTGCCGGGTCCGCCTGCGGGCGGCAGCCCAAACCCCGTTATCCAAGAGAGCACCCCATGGCACGCGTTCTGATTGTCGACGACTCCCCGTCCCAGCTGGCGGGCATGAAGAAAATCATGGAAAAGCTGGGCCACGAGGTGATCAGTGCCGAGGACGGCGCGCAGGGCGTTGAGGTCGCCAAGCGTGAGTTGCCGGACCTGATCCTGATGGATGTGGTCATGCCCAACCTCAATGGCTTTCAGGCCACCCGCTCGATTTCCAAGGATGCCGCTACTTCGCACATCCCGATCGTGCTGGTGACAACCAAGGACCAGGTCACCGACAAGGTGTGGGGCCTGCGCCAGGGCGCCAAGGCCTACCTGACCAAGCCGGTCAACGAAGCGGCCCTGACCAATCTGGTTCGCGATCTGCTGTCCGGAGTCGCACCGGACAACAGCTGAGCCTTCAGAGCCCTCCCATCAACAACGAGGCCCGCGGCAAGCGGGCCTCGTGCTGAGAGCGTGTGAAAAACCATCCGCCTGCTGCCGCCACCGCTGGACGCCCTCGCGACAGCGCTTGGGTTTTTCACTCGCTCTGGGTGCGATCTGTAAAGCCCGCCTCACCGTGCGGGCAGATGCCCGAGCGGATCCACCGGGCGTCCATTGCGGCGGATTTCAAAGTGCAGCATGTCGCGCGCGGCGCCGGAGCGACCCATCTCGGCAATCTGCTGACCTGCGCGAACCTGCTCACCCTCGGCCACCAGCCGACGTCGATTGTGCCCGTAGGCGGAGAGGAACTCGTCACTGTGCTTGACGATGATCAGCTCCCCGTAGCCAATCAGGCCTGAGCCCGAATACACCACCACACCATCAGCGGCGGCATTCACCGGCTGCCCTGCGCTGCCGGCAATGCTGAGACCTTGGCGAGTGGGGTCACCGGCGAAAAAGCGGCCGACCAGATCACCCCGCGTCGGCCACTGCCAGCGGATCGGGCCGGAGGCTGCGGGCGGCTGTGGTTGGGGCCTGGTCTGCGCGGGTGGCTGCGTAGCCACCGCAGGAGGCGTACTCGACGGCGGGGTCGACACGGGCGATGCCGCCGGCGGAGCCGCGGCGATCGGCGCAGACGGGCTGGGCGCAGGCGCCGTCGAGGCGGGAGCTGCTGCGCCGGCAGCGGGCGCTGTGGCAGCAGGCCGCGACGGAGCCTGCGCGACCGCGGCGCCGGGCGGGCGGAGGCGGATCCGCTGCCCTGGAAAGATCGTGTGAGGCGGGCCGATCCGGTTCCAATCCGCCACCTGACGGTAGTCAAGCCCGTGGCGGAAAGCGATGCCGTAGAGCGTGTCGCCGCGCTGGACCACATGTTCGGCAACCCCCGACGAAGCTGCAGGCTGGGCGCTTGGACGCCCGGCCTGGGCGCCGCCCGGACCCTCCACCACCACCGCTCGCGGAGCCACCCCGCAGCCGGCCACGGCAAGCAGCAGGACACCTACCCCCATGGCGCGCAGCGCGCTCATCGCAGCAGTTCCCAAGCCACCAAACCGATCACGACCAATACCAGCACCCCCCATCCGATCCATTCCACGTAGCGCCGCAGCGACGTCTCGAGCCGGGCTCCGCCGAGGCGCACCAGCAGCGCGACCAGGAAGAAGCGCCCGCCGCGCCCCACCAAGGAGCCCAGCACGAAGGGTAGCCAACCCATGCCGGCCGCGCCCGACGCGATCGTGAACAGCTTGTACGGAATCGGCGTAAACCCGGCGATGAACACGATCCAGAATCCGTAGACGGCAAACAGCTGGTGGATCTGGTCGAAGGTCTCGCGCTTGCCGGCGCGTTCGATCCAGGGCATCACCGCATCCAGCGCATAGGCGCCCAGCGCATAGCCCAACATGCCGCCGACCACCGAGGCCACCGTGCAGATGAGCGCGTAGCGGAACCAACGCTCGGGACGCGCGAGGGTCATCGGCGCCAGCATCACATCCGGCGGAATCGGAAACACCACCGACTCGGTGGCGCTGACGCCGGCCAGATAGCGCTCGGCATGCGGATGCGCCGCCCAGCGCAGGCAACGTTCGTAAATGGCGCCAAACAGTCGCATCAGGCCAGCCCGCCCAGCAGCGGCACGAACAGCACCGAGCCAAGATCATCCTGCTGCCAGCGGTCCTCCACCCAACGCAGGCGTACCAGGCGCTGGCCCTCGGATCCGCCGACCGGGGCCACGAACACCCCGCCCGGCTTGAGCTGTGCAATCAGCTTGGGATCGACCGAATCGGCCGCGGCAGTGACGATGATGGCGTCGAAGGGGGCATGCTCTGACCAGCCGAGGCGGCCGTCTTCAAAGCGTGCGCGGACATTGCTGAAGCCCAGCTTGCGCAGGCGCTTGCGGGCGCTGCGCGACAGCTCGTCGATGCGTTCGACACTGCTGACCTGTTCCACCAGCATGGCCAGCACCGCAGCCTGGTATCCGGAGCCCGTGCCCAACTCCAGCACCGAGCCGGGCAGGCCGAACTCGATGAGGGCTTCGGTCATGCGCGCCACTACCCATGGCTGGGACAGGGTCTGGCCGCGGCCGATCGGCAGCGCGGTGTCATCGTAAGCGCGCGAGGCTAAAGCCTCGTCGCAGAACAGATGCCGGGGCAGCATGCGCATCACCTCCAGCACGCGCGGGTCGCGGATGCCCTGCTCGCGCAAGCGCTCGACCATGCGGTCGCGCGCGCGCTGCGAGGTCATGCCCAGCCCGCTGGCCTCGCGCGGCAGGCGCAGGCCCGGGCTCATCGCTGGCCTCCCCTCATGCCTGGGCCGCTCTCATCCGCGCCCCGGCAGCGCGTCGCTGAGCGCACCGACCCAGCCGGAGACTTTCTCCAGCGCCTGGTAGCGGGTCAGGTCAACATGGATCGGGGTGATCGAGATGTAGCCGGTGCGCACGGCGTGGAAGTCGGTACCGGGGCCGGCATCCTGCTCGGGACCCGCCGGCCCGATCCACCAGATCGGGCGTCCGCGCGGATCCTGCTGCGGGATGCAGGCCTCGGCGCGATGACGATGGCCCAGCCGGGTGACTTCGAAGCCACGGATCTCATCCCACGGCAGGTCCGGCACATTGACGTTGAGGATGGTGTCGGCCGGCAGCGGATCGGTCTGCAGGCGCTGCACGATCAGCCGCGCGGCGCGCGCGGCGGACTCGAAATGGCGATCGCTACCCTCACGTGTCACCAGCGACATCGCCACCGCCGGGTGGCCGAGGAAGCGCCCCTCCATTGCCGCCGCCACCGTGCCGGAATAGATCACGTCATCGCCGAGATTGGCCGCATTGTTGATGCCAGAGACCACGATATCGGGGTCGAAGTCGAGCATTCCGCACAGCGCGAGGTGCACGCAGTCAGTGGGCGTACCGGCCACGCGATACGTGTGCTCATCCAGCTTGGCCACCCGGATCGGCTGGTCGAGCGTCAGCGAATTGGAGGCACCGCTGCGGTCGCGGTCGGGGGCGACCACGGTGACCGGACCCAGCGCGCGAAGACCCTCAGCCAGCACCTTGATGCCGGGGGCCTCCACACCGTCGTCGTTGCTGACCAGAAAGCGCATCGCGAACCTCGCTGCAAAGCGCGCAATCATACCGCGCCAGCCCGCCCGCCTTCCCGCTTCACACGGCAGAGGCTATGGTGCCCTCATGAAACGCCGCCCCGCTCCGCCGCCTGCAGCACCCAGCGAGGACGAACGGGCCCTGTTCCTTGACGCGGTCGGGCCAGTGCGACGGATCGAGGTGGAGCCCAGCGCCATCGAGCGCCCCAAACCGGCGCCGCGTCCGCGACAGCGTGAGGCCGACGAGCGACAGGCCGCTGAAGACTTCCGGCTGCGGCCTTTCGAGTTCGCCGCAGACAGCTTGGGCGACGCGCTGGAGTATCTCGCCGACGGACACTCACCCAAGCTGCTCAAGGACCTCAAGCGCGGCCGCTTCGCCGTGCAGGATGAGCTCGACCTGCATCGCATGCATGCGGCCTTGGCCGATGACGCCATCCGCATTTTCCTGGCCGAGGCCCACCAGCGCGGATTCCGCTGCGTTCGCATCATCCACGGCAAGGGCCTGCGTTCGAAGGATGCAACGCCGGTTCTGAAGAGCCTCACCGACAAGGTGCTGCGCTACCGCGGCGATGTGCTGGCTTTTGCCTCGGCGCGCCCCGGCGAAGGCGGCACCGGAGCGGTGGTGGTGCTGCTGAGGCGACAGCGGTAGCCGTGCAGCCAACGCCCCAAGAAGCCCGAGCGGGCGAGGATGCGATCAGCGGCACGGCGCCCGGTCGCTGCTGCGATTAGGCTGGCGAACCACGTTCAAAGCTCGGATATCCGCGTGCTCCCCGATGCCCTACCCGGTCAGCATGACGTGCTGGCCGCCATGCTCGCACCCGCCCTGCTGATGGCTGCCACCGGCTCCCTGCTGATCTCGGCCAACAACCGGCTGGCCCGCGTGGTTGACCGCCTGCGCGCGATGATCAAGGCCCGCGGCGAGTGCGCGGACAGCGCTCTGTGTGCAGCCCTCGACTGGCAGATCCGCCAGCACCGGCGGCGCAGCCACTACGTGCTGCGCGCCTGCGTGCTGCTCTACGCCGCGCTGGCCGGTTTCGTTGCCACCAGCCTCGCACTCGCGGTGGACGCCTACACAGGCTTTGCGCTGGGTGAGGCGCCGGCCGCGTTTGCATTGGCTGGCGTGCTGGCCTTGCTGGGGGCCAGTCTTGCGATGGGCCTGGAGGTGCACCTGGCCGTGCGCAGCCTCGACAACGAGGTCGAATTCGCACTCGGGCGCCAACGCGCCATACCTTCCGGCTGATCCGTCAGCGCGGCAGCAGCCAGCGCTGCGCCATGCGCCGCAGTGACTCGTCGGCGGCAGGGTCAGACGCCATGGACTTCACCGGCACCCAAGCCAACTCGAGCGACTCGGCGCTGACCGTGAAATGCTCGCCCCCAAGGGCACGCACGACGTAGCGCACGTCATGATGCCAATGCCCGGGCACCTCGCCGCGCTCCGGGATCCAGTGGCAGTCGAGGTCGTAGACGGCCCCCTCAAGCACCAGCCCGTCGAGGCCAGACTCTTCCTGCGCCTCGCGCAAGGCCACCGCGGCGAGGTCAGCCTCGCCATCCGCATGACCGCCCAGCTGAAGCCAGCGCTGCAACTTGCGGTGGTGGGTGAGCAGGACGCGCTCGCCGTCGGCAGAGACCAACCATGCCGAGCCGGTGAAATGCCCTGCCAGGCGGTCGCGGGAAAAAGCCAGGCGGTCGCCGAGCAGGGCGATGTAGTCCTCCGCCAGGGCCGTTTGCCCGGGGCAACGCCGCGCGTGCGACTCGAGCTCCGCGCGCAAGTGCGCGCGGAGCTCGGGTGTGTCGATCAAGGCAGTCATCAGGCGCTTACGCGAAGGGATCCTTCAGCACGATGTTGGCGTTGCGGTCCGGGCCGGTGGAGACCATCGCCAGCGGGCAGCCCACCAGCTCCTCCAGGGAGCGCAGGTAAGCGCGCGCGGCCGGGGGGAGCTTCTCCCACTCGGTGACTCCGTGGGTGGACTCGGTCCAGCCAGGGAACTCGAGGTAGACCGGTTCGCACTCTTCCCAGCCGGCGGCATCCAGCGGCGCATACTCCGTTTCCTTGCCGCGGTAACGGTAGCCGATGCACATCTTCAGGCTGGGCAGTCCGTCCAGCACATCCAGCTTGGTGACGCACAGGCCGTTGATACCGTTGATCGCCACTGCACGCTTCAGCGCCACGAGATCGATCCAGCCGCAGCGACGCGGGCGCCCGGTGGTCGCGCCGAACTCGGAACCGCGGCGGCGGATGTCTTCGCCGAGTTCGTCATCGAGCTCGGTCGGGAACGGTCCACCGCCAACGCGGGTGGCATAGGCTTTGGCGATACCCAGCACGTAGTCGATGGAATCGGCACCGACGCCGGTTCCAGCCAGCGCACCGCCGATGGTGGTGTTGCTGGAGGTGACGTAGGGATAGGTGCCATGGTCGATGTCCAGCAGCGAGCCCTGCGCACCCTCGAACAACACCTGCTTGCCCTGCTTGCGCAGCTCGTGCAGCAGGCCGGCCACGTCCGCCTTCATCGGCTCGACGTACTCGCCGAAGGCCAAGGCCTCGTCCAGCGTCTGCTGGAAGTCAACCGCGGCAACACCCAGGTACTGGGTCAGCACGAAGTTGTGGTAGTCCAGAACATTGCGCAGTTTCTCGGCCAGCTCGCCCGGGTAGTGCAGGTCGGCCACGCGAACGCCACGGCGGGCCACCTTGTCCTCATAGGCCGGGCCGATACCGCGGCCGGTGGTGCCGATGGCCTTGCCGCCGGCCTTCTTCTCGCGGGCCTGATCCAGTGCGATGTGGTAGGGCATGATCAGCGGCGTCGCCGGGCTGATCTTCAGCCGGGACCGCACGTCGATACCCTCGGCTTCGAGTTCACCGATCTCTTTCTGCAGGGCCGCAGGCGACAGCACCACGCCGTTGCCGATCATGCACAGCACACCGGGGTGCAGGATGCCCGAGGGAATCAGGTGCAGCACTGTTTTCTTGCCGCCGATGACCAGGGTGTGGCCGGCGTTATGGCCACCCTGGAAGCGCACCACGCCACCCACGCGCTCGGTGAGGAGGTCGACGATCTTGCCTTTGCCTTCGTCGCCCCACTGCGCACCCAACACAACAACTGACTGACCCATTTCGCAGCACTCCACATTGATGTTCGTTTTCGCACCCCACCGTGGGGCGACGTCGCCTGTGGTTTCGGCTCCTGCCTCAACTCACCGGCCGGCAGCGGGCTCCTGCCCGCCGCGCTCAAGCCCGCGGGCAGCCAGTGGCTGCCCAGCGCGCGGGCTTTCGCCCCCACTGCGCACCCAACACAACAACTGACTGACCCATTTCGCAGCACTCCACATTGATGTTCGTTTTCGCACCCCACCGTGGGGCGACGTCGCCTGTGGTTTCGGCTCCTGCCTCAACTCACTGGCCGGCAGCGGGCTCCTGCCCGCCGCGCTCAAGCCCGCGGGCAGCCAGTGGCTGCCCAGCGCGCGGGCTTTCGCCCCCACTGCGCACCCAACACAACAACTGACTGA
Organism: Aquimonas sp.; assembly: GCA_022241605.1. Lineage (GTDB taxonomy): Bacteria > Pseudomonadota > Gammaproteobacteria > Xanthomonadales > Xanthomonadaceae > Aquimonas. The sequence goes on from JAKOMQ010000011.1 coordinate 76,493, forward strand.
CCCATTTCGCAGCACTCCACATTGATGTTCGTTTTCGCACCCCACCGTGGGGCGACGTCGCCTGTGGTCTCGGCTCCTGCCTCAACTCACAGGCCAGCGGCGGGCTCCTGCCCGCGGCTGGATAATCCGCAAGATGCGCTCTGGCGCACCTCAGGCGCTTCCACCCGGGCCACGGTCGAGCCGACCTGCGGCGCAGCGGCACCGCACCCGCGCAATACGCCCGGGATCCGAGACGGTGCGCGAGTGCGTGCTGTTGGGAAATCGCGATGCGCACGAACCCCAGAAACGCCAAAGCCGGGGTCCATGACCCCGGCTTTGAGCGATTATCCGCGAATTGTCGCGACGCCGCATCCGCTGCGTTTGCCAGCCTGCGAGGCCAGCCGACCGTGCAGGCCCCGCCACGTCGCCGTGGCTGGGTTTCGGGCCGTCAGCGAACCAGCTGCAAAGCCAGCAAGCCCGCCAGCACCATCACGCCGCCGATCTGCCGCAGCTGACGGCCGGACAGCTGCTGCAGCTGCTCGGCGGCCCGCTTCCACGCGTCCGGCGCAATCAGCAGCAGCAAGCCCTCCAGCACCAGCACCAGGCAAAGAGCGGCGAGCAGGTCACTCATTGCGCTGGCTCAGTCCGGAGAATGCGGCCGCTCAGCGCGGCCGCACCTGCTGTTCGAAGAAACGCAGGAACTCGGCATCGCGGTCCAGCACCAGCACGCTGTCGCCGTTGGCGAAGGTTTCGCGGTAGGCCTGCAGGCTGCGGTGGAACGCGTAGAACTCGGCATCGGCAGAGAAGGCCTGCGCGAAGATATCCGCGGCAAGAGCGTCGCCCTCGCCTCGCATCCGCTGTCCGTCGCGCTGGGCTTCAGCCAGAAGCACCTGACGCTGGCGGTCGGCATCGGAGCGGATCGTCTCGGAGATCTCCTGGCCTTCGGCGCGAAGTTCGTTGGCGACCCGCAAGCGCTCGGCGCGCATCCGCTGGAACACCGAGCCGATCACCTCGCTGTCCTCGGGCAGGTCGATGCGCTTGATCCGCACGTCCACGACCTCGATGCCGAGATCGCGCACACGCATGTTGCCCACGTCAACGAAGCGCTGCGCCAAGTCGCGGCGCTCGCCGGCCACCACGGCCTGCAGGGTGCGCTGGGCGATCTCGTTGCGGATCACCTCGGTGATGATCGGGCGGAGACGCTGCAGGGCCTGGGCCTCGATGCCGCCGGTGGCAGTGTAGAAGCGCTGGACGTCGGCGATGCGCCACTTGACGAAGAAGTCGACGTTGACGTCCTTCTTCTCGAAGGTCAGGTAACGCTCCGGCTGGCTGTCCAAGGACAGCACGCGCCGATCGAAACTCATGACGTTCTGCACCAGCGGCAGCTTGAAATGCAGACCGGGCTGGATGTCGGTCTCCACCACGCGGCCTAGCTGGAAGCGGATGCCGACGTGACTCTCTTCGATCCGGTAAAGGCTGCTGACCAGAAGCAGCAGGATCACAGCAACGGGGATCAGGATGGACGGCCTCATCGACGGTTCTCCTCACGGCCGGGGCGTTCGGGGCGCGGCGTGGTGGTGCTGCGCTGGTTGGGGGTGCGCTCGCTGGTGCTGCCAGTGACCGGAGGCATCAGACCCGGGGTCGCGCTCGCTGCCGCCGGTAGGCGACTGAGCGGGGGCTGGCCCCCCTCGCTGCCCATCGGCAGGTAGAGCACGTTGCCGCCGTCACCCGCGTAGATGATGCGGTTGCTGCCAAGGACCTGCTCCATGGTTTCGAGGTACAGGCGGCGCCGCATCACTTCGGGCGCCTTTCGGTATTCATCGACCAGCAGGGTGAAGCGCTCGGATTCACCGGTTGCGCGTGCGATCACGGCCTCGCGATAGCCTTCGGCCTCGGTGCGAATGCGCGCGGCCTCGCCTCGCGCCTCCGGCACCACCGCACTGCGGTAGGCCTCGGCTTCGCTCTCGATGCGTTCCTTGTCTTCTCGCGCGCTGATGGCGTCGTCAAAGGCCTGACGCACTTCCTGCGGCGGTCGCGCGTTCGGGATGTTCAGGACGGTCACCTGGAGACCGGTGAGGTAGCTGTCCAGCGTCGCCTGCAGCCGGGTTTGCGCCTCGGCGGCCAGCGCTGCGCGCTCGCCGGTGAGGATGGTGTCCATGCGGCTGCCGCCGATAACGTCGCGAATCGCGCTTTCCGCGGCCTGCTTCAAGGTCTCGTCGGGCTCGCGGGTGCCGAAGAAATAGTCCTTGGGATCGCTGACCACGTACTGCACGCCGAAATCGATCTGCACGATGTTCTCGTCGGCGGTCAGCAAGCGGACCTGGTCGGAGACACTGCGCACGTCGGTGACGTTCAGTTTCATTACGCGTTCGATCGGATTCGGCCACTTCAGGTTGGGCCCGGGCGCCATCAGCCGCTCGTACTTGCCGAAGCGCAGCACCACGCCGCGCTCGCGCTCGTCGATCAGGACGATCGAGTTGAACAGGGCGTACACCACCACGGCGAGCAATACGAGCAGCACCAGCCCGCGACCGAGCGGCTCGTTGTCGTTGCGACGGCCTTCGGGGCCGCCGCCGCTGCTGCCGTCGCCACCGCCTCCGAAAACACGGTTCAGACTGGCCTTGAGCTTGTTGAGGAAGGCTTCGACGTCGGCCCCGGGCTCATTGCTGCCGCCGCTGTTGTTCCAAGGGTCTTTTCCGCCTCCACCGGGTTGGTTCCAGGCCATCGAGTGCTCCAGTCAGGGGTTCCGGCCGCCGCGGGGTCCGCGGCGAGCTCTGTCTACACGGGTGTGAATCCCGGGGCCAGCGAGTCTAGCAGCAGCCCACGGGTGCTTAGTGGACGCGGCGTCGTGACGCATCAGCCTGCGGGGGCTGCAGGAAGCCCATCCCGCTCGGGTGTGGGCTCCCAGTCTTCGGGTGGGGGCGGGGCACGCAGCGCGTCGAATGCGGCGCACTCTGGAAACTCGGCAGCCAGCCGGCCGGCCTGCGCGAGCGGTAGATCCACCTGCAGCTCCCAGCCCTCCTCATCGACGGTCTCGGAGCGCACGGCGCCAAGCGCGAACAGCCGCGCGCGTATGCGGCCTGCGCTGGGTTCAAGCCTCAAGGCGTCGACGAAGCGATGCGATGCAAAGCGCGCCGACAGCGCCTGCCTCAGCAAATCCAGGCCCAGCCCGTCGCGCGCCGAAATGAACACCCGCTCGACCTCGCTGCCGGGTTCGGCATCGCGGCGCGGCTGCGCGTCTTCAACGCGATCGATCTTGTTGAACACCTGGACCTGCGGGATCTCGCCGGCGCCGATTTCAGCCAGCACGGCTTCGACATCGGCGATCCGCTCACGCACCAGCGGATCCGCGGCGTCGATCACGTGCAGCAGCAGATCGGCCTCACGGGCCTCCGACAGCGTTGAGCGGAACGCGGCCACCAGCTCATGCGGCAGATCGCTGACGAAACCCACCGTGTCGGCGAGCACGACGTCACCGCAGTCGAGACCGTCAAGCCTGCGCACGGTGGGATCAAGGGTCGCGAACAGCTGGTCGGCAGCGTAGGCCCCGGCCCCGGTCAGCGCGTTGAAGAGAGTCGACTTGCCGGCGTTGGTGTAGCCCACGAGGGCAATACGCGGCACCGCGTTGCGCAGGCGCGCTCGTCGGGCCTGGGCCTGTCTGCGCTCGGCCTGCTCAAGCCGCCGCGACAGTACCTTGACGCGCTCAGCCAGCAGCCGACGGTCGGTTTCGAGCTGGGTCTCGCCCGGGCCGCGCAAGCCAATGGAGCCACCGCGCTGGCGCTCCAGGTGAGTCCAGCCGCGCACCAGACGCGTCGCCACGTGCTTGAGCTGGGCCAATTCGACCTGCAGCTTGCCTTCGAAGGAACGTGCCCGCTGGCTGAAGATGTCGAGGATGAGGCCAGTGCGGTCGACCACCCGGCACTGCAGATGCTTCTCAAGATTGCGTTCCTGCACGGGCGACAGGGTGGCGTTGACCAGCACCAGGTCGATATCGTGGAGAGCGCAAAGCTGCTTGGCTTCCTCGGCCTTGCCGCTGCCGATGTACAGGGCCGGGTTCGGCCGGTCGACGCGACCCGTCAAGGTCGCCAGCACACTCGCGCCCGCCGAACGCGCGAGCTCGGAGAACTCTTCCAGGGAGTCGCTTTCGTCACGGCCCGGCGCCTGCGGCTGGATCAGCAGGGCGCGTTCGCCGCGTTTCTCGCGCTCAAACATGGCTGCGACCGGTCAAGGACAGGGATGCAGCCACCTCAGTCCGGCTCACCAACGCTGTCCGCCACCTCGCCGCCGCCGGGGCCAAGCCGCACATTGCGGGCGGGGACCACGGTGGAAATCGCGTGCTTGTAGACCATCTGGCTGACGGTGTTGCGGAGCAGCACCACGAACTGGTCGAAGGACTCGACCGTGCCCTGCAGCTTGATGCCATTGACGAGGTAAATGGAAACGGGAACGCGCTCGCGCCGCAGAGCGTTGAGGAAGGGGTCCTGTAGGGACTGGCCCTTGGACATGGTGTGCTCCTTTGTGGGTCTTTGATGTGCTTGTTGTTCTTTACCCGCGGCGACTGGGCCGGGGTACGGACTCCGCCGCGACTACGACCCAAAGTGGGGCCAGTCCGGCAGCAATCGAGTGGAGTGTACAGTTTGCCGAGAGCCTGACGCGGGCAGCGTTCAGTGCGCGTAAAGCCCCGTCGCAAGGGCCAGCAAACGCCCGGCGCGGCGCGGCTCGGCCACAGGATCCACCCGGAAGGCATCGAGCTCCCCGCGCAGCCAGGTGAGCTGGCGCTTGCCCAGCTGGCGAGTGGCGGCGATGGCCTCGGCACGGAAGCCGGCGGCGTCGGTCAAGCCGTCCAGATGCCTCCAGCCTTGGCGGTACCCCACCGCCCGCATCGCCGGCAGATCGGGGTGCAGCCCGGGGCGTGCGCGCAGCCGAGCCACCTCGTCGAGAAAGCCCTGCGCCAGCATGCGGTCGAAGCGCGCTTCGATGCGCGCGTGCAGCAGGGCGCGGTCAGCCGGCGCCAGCACCAGCTTGAGCACCCGCCAGGGCGGGCGCGGCGACAGCGGTGGATCGCGCTGCCAGGCACTGATCGGGCGTCCGCTGCCGCGCAGCACCTCCAGCGCCCGGGTGATGCGCTGGGGGTCGGTGGGGCGGATCCGTGCTGCAACCTCCGGATCGGCCTGCGCCAATTCCTCGTGCAGGGCCGTCCAGCCGCGGATCGCGGCCTCGGCTTCAAGCTGCGCGCGGAGCGCCGGGTCGGAGGCCGGCATGGCCGAAAGCCCGCCCAGCAGGGCGCGGAAATACAGACCGGTACCCCCCACCAGAAGCGGCAGACGGCCGCGTGCCAACACCGCCTCCACCGTGGCGCGCGCGTCCACGGCGAACTCACCCGCGGAGTAGGCCTGCTCGGGATCGCGGATGTCGATCAGATGGTGAGGAACGTCAGCACGCTCGACGGCGTCGGGCTTGGCGCTGCCGATGTCGAGGCCACGGTAGACAAGCGCCGAGTCGACGCTGACGATCTCGCCGCCCAACCGCTGGGCCCAATCGATGGCGAGCGCGGTCTTGCCCGAGGCGGTGGGGCCCATCAGGGCAATCACCCACGGCCGTGCCGGCGCGAGATCGGCCACCTGCGGCTGCCCTAGTTGCGCCTGCAGCCGTCAAGCTGCAGGCGCTGGCCGGGACGGATCAGGTAGCGGGGCGCACTGATCCGATTGGCCCGCGCCAGCTGTTCCACCCCGCACTGGTGACGGCGGGCAATGCTGTGCAGGCTGTCGCCGGCGCGCACCGTATAGGTTGCGGCACTGCTTGAAGCAGCGGCTGGAGGGGTCTGGCGCGGCTGGTAGGCTGCGGCGAGGCTCTGCGCGAGCGCCAACCGATCGCCCTGCACGCAGTGTTGCTCGTAGGCCTCCACCAGCGACTGCGGCCCGTTCAGGATCTGGCCCGCCGGCAGCACGATGTGCGGAGCGTGCCGCGGGTTGAGGTTGCGCAGCGTTCGAAACCAGCCGTCGCGGGTCGCGCCCTGGCCAAGACACAGGGTCAGCTCGTTGAGCGAGCTTGGATTCGCCAACACGAAGCTGGCCGGACGCAGATCCACCTGCGGGAACTCCAGCCCCACCCGCTCTGGATTCAGGAACAGCCAGGCGGCCGCCAGCACCGCCGGCACGTAGTCCTGGGTCTCGCGCGGCAGCTGCGAAAACACCTGCGGATTCCAGAACGGTTTGCCGCCGGTCGCTTGATGGATCCGCCGCATGCGGCCCTCGCCGCCGTTGTAGGCCGCCAGCGCCAGTTCCAGGTTGCCATTCAACTCGCGGAAGCGATCGTTGAGGTAGCGCACGCTGGCACGCGACGCGAGCTGGGCGTCATAGCGGGTGTCGAAGCCGTCGACCCGCCCCAGTCCGTAGCCCAGCCCGGTCTGATACATGAACTGCATCGGGCCGGTGGCACCGGCCCGCGAGATCGCGTGTACACGCCCCCCCGACTCCTTGGCCAGGATGCCGAACAGAAGAGCCTCCGGCAGCCCCGCCTGCTCATACTCCGGCCACATCAGGTGACGCATGTACTGGTACTGCACCCACGCGGTGATCAATTGCGGCCGCATCCAGGTCAGCCAGTCCACCATGGCGTGCTTGACCGGAGTGTTGAGCTCGATCAGTTCGCTCAGCTGGCGGCCGTTGAGCAGGGTGATCGAGCGCGCAGCCTCGGGCAGGTCATGCAGCAGCGATGAGCCATCGGCTTGTTCCGGCTCTACGGCGGCACTCTCGAAGCCCTCGCCCACCGCCAGCCCCAGCGCGGCCAAGCGCTCATAGCCCTGCAGCACGCGATCGACTCCGCAGCCGGATAGCTGCAGGCAGGTGCGCGCCGCTTCACGCAGTCGATCGCGCGCACCCTCGAGCTGGGCCAAATCGGTGGGCTCGTCGCCACGCAGGCGCTCGGCCTGGACGAGCGCGATCTCGAGCGCTGCATCGAACTCGACGCCGGCAGCGTCAGCGGCAGGGCCATTCTGCGTGGCCGCCTCCGGCGCACGCGGCGCGCTGGCGCAGCCTGCCAAGCTGAGCGCCAATCCAGCAAGAAGAACGAGCGGCGGCAAACGGAGGCACGGGAGGCAGGATGGCATCGGGAAGTCTTGGCTGGAGTCGGCAGCCGAGCACTATAGCGATGCCCGAGGGTGGCAGCGAATACGGGCACAGCCGCGCAGCCAAGCATCGCCAGCGTCGCCCCACACTGTCAGAATCCGGACCCTGAAGCGGGGCCCACACCCGCGGGAGCGCATGCGGCATGGACCAGATCCTGATCGGCAAGGGCGACCAGCCGGTGTACCTGCTCGGTAAATACGGCAACCGCCACGGCTTGATCGCGGGCGCCACCGGCACCGGCAAGTCGGTCACCCTGATGGTGATGGCCGAAGGTTTCTCGCGGCTCGGCGTGCCGGTGTTCCTGGCCGACGTCAAGGGCGACCTTGCTGGCCTCTGCCAGCCGGGCACCGCCTCGGAGCGGATCAGCCAGCGCACCGCCCAGATCGGGATCGAGGACTGGCGGCCCGAGGCCAACCCGGTCGTGTTCTGGGACATCTTCGGTCAGCTTGGCCACCCGGTGCGCTGCTCCATCACCGAGATGGGCCCGTCGCTGCTGGGCCGCGTGCTGGAACTCAACGACACCCAGTCCGGCGTGCTCGACATCGTGTTCCGCATCGCCGACGAGCAAGGCCTGCTGCTGATCGACATGGACGACCTGCGCGCCCTGCTCGGCTTCGTGGCCGACAACCGCCAGACCGTCTCCACCCAGTACGGTCTGGTCAGTGCGCAGAGCATTGCCGCCATCCAGCGCCAGCTGCTGCGTTTGGAAAACGACGGCGCACGCGAATTCTTCGGCGAGCCGGCGCTGGACCTGGCCGACTTCATGCGCCAGGACATGTCCGGGCGCGGCGTCATCAACGTTATGGCCGCCGACCGGCTAATCCTCAAGCCGCGCATGTATTCAAGCTTTCTGCTGTGGATGCTGTCCGAGCTGTTCGAGACCCTGCCCGAAGTGGGCGATCTCGATCGGCCCAAGATGGTCTTTTTCTTTGATGAGGCCCATCTGCTGTTCGGCGACTGCCCGCCGGCCCTGCTGCAGCGGGTGGATCAGGTGGTGCGCCTGATCCGCTCCAAGGGCGTGGGCGTGTACTTCTGCTCGCAGAACCCGGACGACATTCCGGGCACGGTGCTGGGCCAGCTCGGCAACCGGGTGCAGCACGCCCTGCGCGCGTTCACCCCGCGCGACCAGCGCGCGGTGCGCACAGCAGCCGAGACCTTCGCCAGCAACCCCAAGCTGGACGTGGCCAAGGTCATTTCGGAGCTCGGCGTCGGCGAGGCGCTGGTGTCCACCCTGCAGGAGAAGGGCATCCCGCTGCCGGTGGAGCGCACCCTGATCTGCCCGCCGCGCTGCCGGATTGGCGCGATCACCGACGAAGAGCGCGCCGCCCAGCGCATGCGCAGCCCTGTCGGAGCCAGGTACGACACCGCGGTGAATCGCGAGTCCGCTTTCGAAATCCTGAGCCGGCGCGCTGAACAGGCCGCCGCTGCAGCGCCGCCACCTGCGCCCGCTGCGACCGGCCGCAGCGCCCCGTCCCAACCAGCAAGCGCCACCGGCAACAAGCTCAACGAGTTCCTGTTCGGCACCGGGCGCCGCCAGGGCGCGGTTGAGGCCATGGCCAAGTCGACGATGCGCACCATGGGCAACCAGCTGGGTCGGCAGCTGCTGCGCGGCCTGCTGGGCGGACTGTCCAGCAAGAAATAGGCCGGGAAAGGCTTGCACGCGGGGCGATCTTGCCCTATCGTGCGCGGTTTGTTGCGCTCCACACGAAGGCCAAAGACCATGAAAGTCCTCAACTCCCTGAAGTCGGCCAAGACCCGCCACCGCGACTGCAAGGTCGTCCGCCGCCGCGGCAAGGTCTTTGTCATCTGCAAGAGCAACCCGCGTTTCAAGGCCCGCCAGCGCTGAGCGCTGCGTGTCTGCAGACAACGAAGGCCGCCTCCGGGCGGCCTTCGTGCGTTCGGGGCCCGCAATCCGACTCCGAGGCATACAATCCGCGCGGGGAGTCCGCCCGCTCCGATGGAGATCAATCCGATGTTGCGCACCGCTGCCAGTCTGGTCGTCTGCTTTGCCTTCGTGGGTGCTGCCCTTGCCCAGGAGAATTCCAACCGCGTGATCGAGGGCGATGTGCTGCTGATCGATCGCGTCGAGCGCACCCACGCCAACGCCGAACTGCCGCGCCGCGGCATGCTCATGGGCCAGGTCGAACGCCGCTTCGGCGCACCCAGCCAGAGGCTTGCGCCGGTCGGCGGAGGCAGCCCGCGCACCCCGCCGATCACCCGCTGGGTGTATCCGGAGTTCACCGTCTACTTCGAAAACAGCCATGTCGTGAACGCGGTAGTGAATCGCGCCGGCCCGCATGAGCGCGGCCCACGTCAGGCGGAGCGGCCGGCTGGATGAGCGGATCTGCTGCGCGTTTCCCCGCGGAGTGGGAACCCCAGTCCGCGGTGCTGATCGCCTGGCCGCATGCTGACACCGACTGGGGCCCGCGTCTGGCCGACGTCGAATCCACCTATGTCGAGCTGGCGGCGAGCATCACCCGCTTCCAGCCGCTGCTGGTGTGTGTGCGCGATGCCGCGCTGGAGGCGCATCTGCGCGGACTGCTGCAGGCGCGTGGAGTGGACCTTTCGCGGGTCCACTGCGTGCTCGTCGAATACGACGACACCTGGCTGCGTGACTCCGGGCCGATCACCCTGATCGGCGCCGAGGGTTTCGAGCTGCTGGATTTCCGCTTCACCGGCTGGGGCGGCAAGTTCGAGGCCAGCGCCGACGATCGGCTGGTCAAACAGCTGTTCGACGCGGGCGTGTTCGCGCCCAACGCGCAGCGGCGCCGCATCGAATTCGCGCTGGAGGGCGGCGGCATTGAAACCGACGGCGCCGGCAGCCTGCTGTCGACCTGGCACTGCCTGTCCGAGCGCCACCCGGATCGCTCGCGCGCCGAAGTCACCGAGCTGCTCTGCCGTGAGCTGCAGCAGGAGCGCGTGCTGTGGCTGGACCACGGCTACCTCGAAGGCGACGACACCGACGCCCATATCGATACCCTCGCGCGCTTCGCCAGCCCCTCGCGCATCGTCTACCAGGGCTGCAGCGATCCGACCGACAGCCATTTCGATGAGCTGGCCACGATGGGCCAGGAAATCGCCGCGCTGCGGCAGTCGAACGATGAACCCTACGAGGTCTTCGTGCTGCCCTGGGCGCAGCCGATACTCGACCAAGGCCGCCGGCTGGCGGCGTCCTACGCCAACTTTCTGATCATCAACGGTGCAGTGCTGATGCCGGCCTACGGCGACCCGGCCGATGCCGTGGCCCAGGCCGTGCTGGCGCGCGCCTTTCCCGAGCGCGAGATCATCGCCCTGCCCTGCCGGCCGCTGATCTGGCAGAACGGCAGCCTGCACTGCATCACCATGCAGCTGCCGCGAGGAGTGCTGAATGAGCAAGTCTGACTCGCGTACACGCCTGCGCGTCGCCCTGATCCAGGAGCGCGACCGCGGCTCGGTCGAGGCCAACCTTGAACGCATCGAAGCGCGCGTGGCTGAAGCTGCTGCGGCGGGTGCCAAGCTGGTGCTGCTGCAGGAGCTGCACAACGGCGCCTACTTCTGCCAGCACGAGAGCGTGGACGAATTCGACCGCGCCGAGCCCATCCCCGGCCCCAGCACCAAGCGGCTGGGCGCACTGGCGAAGCAGCACGGCCTGGTGATCGTGTCATCGCTGTTCGAACGCCGCGCCGCCGGCCTGTATCACAACACTGCGGTGGTGTTCGAAACCGACGGCCGCATCGCCGGGCGCTATCGCAAGATGCACATCCCGGACGATCCGGGCTTTCTTGAAAAGTTCTACTTCACCCCGGGTGACCTCGGCTTCGAGCCGATCGACACTTCGGTCGGGCGCTTGGGCGTGCTGGTCTGCTGGGACCAGTGGTATCCCGAGGCCGCCCGCCTGATGGCGCTGGCCGGCGCCGAGCTGCTGCTGTATCCGACGGCGATCGGCTGGGATCCGAACGATACCCAGGACGAGCAGGACCGCCAGCGCATGGCCTGGATCCTCTCGCACCGCGGCCACGCCGTCGCCAACGGCCTGCCGGTGCTGAGCTGCAACCGCACGGGCTTCGAGCCCTCGCCCACCGGCGGCTGCGGCATTCAATTCTGGGGCAGCTCGATCGTGCTCGGCCCGCAGGGCGAGATCCTGGCCGAGGCCGATACCGACAGCGACGCCGTGCTGCTCGCCGATGTCGATCTCAAGCGCTCGGAAGCCGTACGCCGCATCTGGCCCTTCCTGCGCGACCGCCGCATCGACGCCTATGCCGACCTGCTGAAGCGCTACCGTGACTGAGGCGCTCGGTCCGCCCCCCGCCGAGCCGGCGCTGGACCCGCTGGCCGGCCAGCCGATCGTCGAGCTCGAGCGCGAGGGTGTGCACTACACCCTGCTCGGCACTGCCCACATCTCGCGCGCCAGCGTGGAGGCCGTGCACGCGCTGCTGGCGCAGGAGCGCTTCGACGCGGTCGCCGTCGAGCTGTGCGAGCCGCGCTACCAGGCCATGCGCGATCCCGATGCGCTGGCCAAGCTCGACCTGTTCCGGGTGATTCGCGAGGGCAAGGTCGGCCTGGTGGCGGCCAACCTCGCACTGGCGGCCTACCAGCGTCGGCTCTCGGAGCAGCTGGGCGTGGAGCCGGGCGCGGAGATGCGCGCCGCCATCGAGGACGGCCAGCGCCGCGGCCTGCCGGTGTGGCGCATCGATCGCGATGTGGCGATCACGCTCAAGCGCACCTCGGCGGCCGTGGGTTTCTGGAACCGCATGATGCTGATGAGCGGGCTGCTGACCAGCCTTGTAGTCAGCGACAAGGTCGAAGAGGAAGACATCGAGCGCCTCAAGCAGGGCGACCTGCTGGAAAGCACATTTGGCGAGTTCGCGCAGCGCAGCGAGCCGCTGTACCGCGCCCTGATCGCCGAGCGCGATCAATACATGGCCGCTGCCCTGCGCGAGGAGGCCGCGCGTAGCGGCCGCGCACCGCGCGTGCTTGCGGTGGTCGGCGCCGGCCATCTGGCAGGGCTGGAGCGCCACCTGCGCGAGGACACGGAGGCGCCCGCGCCGCTGCGTCAGCACCTGCGCGAGCTGCCGCCCAGCAAGCCCTGGGGCACCTGGATCACGATCGCGCTGGCGGTGCTGGTGATCGGCGGCTTCGTCTATGGCTTCAGCCAGGGCACGGACGTGGGCACCGACATGCTGGTGCGCTGGGTGCTGATCACCGGCACCCTCGGCGCTCTCGGCTGCCTGATCGCGGGGGGGCACCCGCTTTCGATCCTGAGTGCCTTCGCAGTCTCGCCGGTGACGCCGCTGCATCCGCTGCTGTCCTCGGGCATGGTCAGCGCGCTGGTGGAGGCGCGTCTGCGCCGGCCGACGGTGGCCGATTTCCACAGCCTGCGCGACGACGCCACCAGCCTCGGCGGCTGGTGGCGGAACCGAGTCTCAAGGGTCTTCCTGAATTTCTTTTTCACCAACATGGGCACGGCCATCGGCTTCTACACCGCTGGCTGGGCGATGTTCAAGGTCGTATCCAGTGCCTGATCCCTCCTGGCCCAGCCTGCCCTGGTCGGAAGCCTGTGAGCGCAACCGCGAGCCGATCCTGGCGGTGCTCCGCGAGCACTTGGACACGCCCGGCCGGGTGCTGGAGATCGGCGGCGGCACCGGCCAGCACGCCGTGCACTTCGCCGCCCAGCTTCCGCACCTGGTCTGGCAAAGCAGCGACCGTCCCGACTACCTGCCCGTGCTGGCCGAGCGCATCCGCCGCGCCGCCGTGGCCAACCTGCCGGCGCCGATCGAGCTCGACGTCGAGCGCCGCGAGCAGTGGCCGGCTCCCGGTTTTGACGCCGCCTACAGCGCCAACACCCTGCACATCATGGGCTGGCCTGAGGTGGAGCAGTTCTTCGCGCTTATAGGCGCCGCGCTGGCGCCCGCTGCCACCCTGGTCGTCTACGGCCCGTTCAACTACGGCGGCCGCTTCACCAGCGACAGCAACGCCGCTTTCGACGCCCAGCTGCGCGCCGACCACCCCAAGCGCGGCATCCGTGACTTCGAGGCGGTGGACGCGCTGGCCCGGGCGCAGGGCTTCACACTTGAGGCGGATATCCCGATGCCGGCCAATAACCGCTGCCTGGTGTGGCGACGCGGATGAGGGCCGGCTCCCACTGCACGCCCCATGCAGGCGCCGGCGCTAACATCGCAGGCCTTCCTGAAGTGGCTTCCGGACCGATCCATGACTGCTGATTCCAAAGGCCGCGGCGCGCGCCTGGGCGCCGCCGCGCCGCTGCGCGGGCTGTGGCCTTTTGTGCGGCCCTACCGCGGCCTCGTGGCGCTTTGGCTTGGCGCACTGGGCCTCTCCAGTGTCGCCACCCTGACCCTGCCGGTGGCGGTGCGTTTTATGATCGACCGCGGCTTTGCCGGTGAAGATCCGGCCGCGGTCGACCGCTGGTTCGCCGGCCTGCTGGCGGTGGCGGTGATGCTGGCGGTGGCCACCGCGCTGCGCTTCTACTTTGTCAGCCTGCTCGGCGAAAAGGTCATCGCCGACCTCCGCCGCGGGCTCTACCAGCGCCTGCTCAGGCTGGACATCGATTTCTTCGAGCGCACCCGCGCCGGAGAGCTGGTCTCGCGGCTCTCGGCCGACACCGAGCTGCTGCGCACGGTGGTGGGCTCCAGCGCCTCGGTGGCCCTGCGCAGCACCGTCACCTTCCTCGGCAGCAGCGTGGCGCTGGTGCTGACCAGTCCGCGTCTGGCCGGCTTCGCCGCCATCGGCATCCCGCTGATCATCCTGCCGATCGTGTTCTTCGGCCGCCGCGTGGCCAAGCTCTCACGCGAGGCGCAGGATCGGGTGGCCGACGCCAACGCCCGCGCCAGCGAAACCTTGAACGCCATCCACACCGTGCAGAGCCACGCCCGCGAGGCGCACGAGAGTGGTCGCTTCGCCACCGCCGTGGGCCTGGCGCTGGCGGCGGCGCGCCTGCGCATCGGCACCCAGGCGGGACTCACCGCGGCGGTCATCGTGCTGATCTTCGGCGCGATCACGGCGGTGCTGTGGGTCGGCGCCAAGGACGTCATCGCCGGCACCATGAGCGCCGGCCAGCTCAGCCAGTTCGTGCTGTACGCGGTGATCGGCGCCGGCTCGGTGGGCGCGCTCACCGAGGTCTGGGCCGAGGTCCAGCGCGCCGCCGGCGGCATGGCGCGGATCAGCGAGCTGCTGGCCGAAGAGCCCAGCATCCGCGCGCCCGAGCCGGCCCGCGCCCTGCCCGCACCGCTGCAGGGTGGCATCGCCTTCCACGGCGTCGGCTTCCACTACCCCAGCCGGCCGGATTCGGCGGCGCTCAGCGATTTCTCGCTGCAGCTCGAACCCGGCGAGACGGTCGCCCTGGTCGGCCCCTCCGGCGCCGGCAAGAGCACCGTGCTGCAGCTGCTGATGCGCTTCCACGACCCGTCCACGGGCCGCATCGAGGTCGACGGCATCGACCTGCGCGAGCTCGACCCGGTGGCCCTGCGCGAACGCATTGCCCTGGTGCCGCAGGATCCGCTGCTGTTCGGTGCGGATGCGCTCGAGAACCTGCGCTACGGCCGGCTGGAAGCCAGCGAGGACGAGGTGATGGAAGCCGCACGCAGCGCCGAGGCGCATGGCTTCCTGAGCGCCCTGCCGGACGGCTACCGCACCTTCCTCGGCGAGCGCGGCGTGCGCCTCTCGGGCGGCCAGCAGCAGCGCCTGGTGATCGCCCGCGCCCTGCTCAAGAACGCGCCGATCCTGCTGCTCGACGAGGCTACCAGCGCACTCGATGCACAGAGCGAAGCCCTGATCCAGCAGGCGCTGGAGCGGCTGATGGCCGGCCGCACCACCCTGGTCATCGCGCACCGGCTGGCTACCGTGCGCCGCGCCGACCGCATCGTGGTGATGGAGGCTGGCCGCATCGTCGCCATCGGCAGCCACGATGAGCTGATGGCGCAGGGCGGTCTGTATGCCGAGCTTGCGCGCCTGCAGTTCGTGGCCTGAAGCTCCCCAGTCAATCCTGAGAGCCAACAGAGCATGCTGGTCACCGAGCTGTTCCTGATCGCGATGCTGCTGGTGTTCGCCCTGCCCTACCTGATCTGGCGGCTGGGGCGCACCGAGTACTACGCGCCGCTGGTGGTGGTGCAGATCCTGACCGGCATCCTGCTCGGCCCCGGCCTGCTCGGCGCGGCCTTCCCCGACTACTACGCCTTCGTGTTCCGGCCCGACGTGGTGATGGCGCTGAACGGCGTGGCCTGGTGGGCGGTGATGCTGTTCGTGTGGATCGCCGGCATCGAGCTCGACCTGGAGCAGGCCTGGGCCAACCGCTACGAGACCGGCATCACCGCCGGCCTGGCGCTGGGTGTGCCCTTGCTGGCCGGCGGCGCTGCCGGGCTGGTGCTGTTGGGCTGGGGCGGCTGGATCGGCAGCGAGGGTCAGCCCTGGCAGTTCGTGGCGGGCATCGGCATGGCCTGCGCGGTCACCGCGCTGCCTATCCTGGTCCTGTTCATGGAAAAGATGGAGATCCTGCGCCAGCCGCTGGGCCAGCGCGTGCTGCGCTACGCCAGCCTCGACGACATCGCGATCTGGGCGGTGCTGGCCTTGATCCTGCTGGACTTCGAGCGGGTCGGGCGGCAGGCGCTGTACATCGCGGGCTTCATCGCCGCCACGCTCGCCTTCCGTCGCCTGATGCGCGCGGTGCCCGAGCGCGACCGCTGGTACCTCGGCCTGATCTGGCTGGCCGCCAACGGACTGGTGTCGGACTGGGCCGGCCTGCACTACATGGTCGGCGCCTTCCTGTCAGGGGCGGTCATGGACAGCCGCTGGTTCAACACCGAGCGCATGGATCTGCTGCGCCACCACGTGCTGCTGGTGGTGATGCCGGTGTTCTTCCTGTCCACTGGCCTGCGCACCGACTGGCAGGTCGGTGGAATCGCCGTATTCGCCGCTGCCGCGCTGCTGCTGGTCGCCGCAGTGGGCGGCAAGCTGGCCGGCCTGGGCATCGCCGGCCGCATCCTGCGCTGGCCGCCCGGCGAGGCGCGCCTGATCGGCTGGCTGCTGCAGACCAAGGCCCTGATCATGATCATCTTCGCCAACATCCTGTTGGACAAAGGCATCATCACCCCCGAAGCCTTCACCGCCCTGCTGCTGATGGCGGTGGCCAGCACCATGCTGACGATTCCGAAGGTGACGCCGCTGCTGGAGCGAGTCCGGCGCTGAATTCGAGATCGCGATCAAGCACGGATCCACTCAAAACCCGACAAGCACCCAAATGTTCTGCCGCACGCAACAACCAACTTGCCGCAGACTATCTCGCTCCAAAGCCTAGGCTCAGATGACTGGAATTCGCGGGACCAGAGACTCGAACGCCTCTACCCAGGCCCTCTCATCACGCCTGCCCGAAACCACACTACCGGCCAAGCCGATGGATGCGAGAATCGGATCTACGGTTGACGGCTCTCCCGGTCCAAAACCAATTAGAACGGGCATGTTGTAGGAGATATGAGTTTTGCCTCCTCTACGGATCTTCCATTTAATGCGATCACCGCCTTTCCTGATGAGGTGATCGGCAAGGAGAAGCCCGAGGTCGGCAGCCAAGGCATAACCTGTATTCGTCAGATAACCCACTCCGCCGTCAGTTGTTGCAAACTTCTGATTGCGAAACTGGGAA
Source organism: Aquimonas sp. (assembly GCA_022241605.1). GTDB lineage: Bacteria > Pseudomonadota > Gammaproteobacteria > Xanthomonadales > Xanthomonadaceae > Aquimonas. The sequence continues at coordinate 93,227 of JAKOMQ010000011.1, forward strand.
AGAGCTGCGCGACCCACCGCAAGCAAGTGACCGCACGAATCGCATGCGCCTGCCTCAGACATCCCCAAAAAACCGAGCATAGAACGCACCCGCTGGTCCTTGCAGCTCATCAGCCAAGCGAAATAACGATCTGCCTCTTGCTTGCCCCATGTCGTCCTGTCCCTTTGCCACAGCCCTGAGGGCGGGATAAACATCGGATATTGCTGGTCTGCACTCATGCTATTTCAGCGCGTCCGCAGGAGGAACGAAGATTTGAATGTCCGCCAAAGTGAGAGCTTCAGCGGCCGTTGCGTCGGGCCATCGCCTCGGCCCCGTCTGCGCACTCCGCAGCGCTGGCGAGGCGACACCCGCAACTCAACACCGATCGGACCAGTCCCCCTCAACCCAGAGCGCGACTGCCTCGCGGGCAAGGCTCAAGCGGACGCGGAAAGCAAGCGAAAAGCAGCATGATTCAGGCGACAACGATCTTGACATGCACCGGGAAGGGGTAGGCATCTGCCTCGATTCATCAAGCTTTCCAGCGGACCCCACGGTTCATGCAGGCCCTTGACTCCCTCCATCATCCTCGCCTCATCACCACCCGATTCGGCAGCACCCGCTCCAGCTCCAAGCCCAGCCACTCCGCGATCCACTGGAAGCTGCGCTCGGCGTAAAAGCAGACGTGGGTGGGGTCGTGCACGTAGCGCCAGCGTTCGAAGGCGTGGTCCTCGCGCCGCCACTGGGTCATCACCGCCAGCCGCCCGCCGGGCGCCAGCAGGGCAGCCAGGCGCTGGAACTCCTCACGCGGGTGGGTGAAGTGCTCGGCCACCTCGGAGCAGGTGACGAAGTCCCAGCTGCGCTCCAGCAGGCCGGCGTCGGCTGCATAGATGGGGTCGTAGCTGCATACCTCGAAGCCGCGCTGCTCCAGCACGGCCTGCATGGCTGGCGCGGGGCCACAGCCGAAATCCAGGCCGCGCGCGCCGGCAGTCAGACACTCCGCCAGCGGCGCGGCCAAACGGTCCAGAAAGGCGAGATAGCCGGGGTCGTACAGCGCATTGCGGTGCAGGTCGTACTCGGCGCGTGCGCGTTCGGGGCTGGGCCAGTGCCCAGGCTGCATGAAGGCGATCCCGCAGCGCCTGCACTCGGCGTAGGCGCGCCCGCGGACGTCGGGCAGGTCCGACAGCGCGCTGGATCCACACAGCGGGCAAGCCGTGTGCGCGGCTGGGGGCAAGAAGCCCAACTCAGGGTACGCTGCGCAGCGCGCGGCGGGTGAGATCGCGCCAGTCGTTCAGCGCCGCTTGTTCGGACGGCACCCGGATGCCCTGCACCACCTCCAAGGGCTCGGCGCGAAAGCGAGCCAACAGGGCTTCCAACGGCAATACGCCGCTGCGCCGCGGCATGCCCGCCGACCAGATCGGCTGCTCCACGTATTCGTAGCGCACGACGCCGCCGTGGAAGCCGATGAAAAATGGCATGCCTGGCAGCATGCCGTGGCCGGGATCATCGCCGTGCGGGCGGTGCAGGCGATCGTTGAGCGTATCCAGCAGCCAGGGCGTCCAGCTCGGCAGTGCAGGATCCGGAGCGTGCACCAGCAGCAGCCAGCGGCCGTCCGCCGACCACACCATGGCCGGGCTCATGCCGCTGCAGGCAAATCCGCTGTGCACCACGATGCTGGCGGCGAAGCGGGCATCCTGCGGACGAGGGCTGGCGTCGTCATTGCGTCCGCGCGCGCCCTGCACGTGGGCCCAACCGCCGCTGGGCGAGGGATAGATGAGCTCGAAGGCTGCCAGCGGCGAAGGCGGCACCCGCACCCGCACGGTGCGGTCCAGCGGTCCATCGAGGCCCTCCCCGGAGACGTTCAGCACGTAGCGCTCGCAGCCCAGCCGCAGCCAGCTGTTGCGCCGCGGCTCAAGAAACGCGGCGCCGCGCGCGGGCGGCGGCGGTGGCTGCAGCAGCTCTGTGATCGGCGCCGCCGCCGGCACCCGACCCAGCACCTGCCGAACCTGCAGCACGCCGCCGACCATCGCCACCGGGCGCAGGTCGAAGCCCTGCGCGACACCGGACAGGACCGTACCGGTCGCCGTCTCGACCACGAGGCAGGACTCGGGCACGGCCCCTTCCGGGGCAGCCGGCTGCAGTACCAGATGGGCGCCGTCGTCCGACCAGACATGGGCCAAGGCGAGCGGGCTGGGCGCCAACGGCTCGCCTCCCAGCCGGCAGCGCCAGCAGCGCTCGGCCGAACGCGAAAACACCGCAACCCGGCCGCCCGGACCGAGGCTTTCCACCTCGGCGCGAGCCGTCGTGTCCTCCGGGTCGTCCAGGCGCAGCCACAGCAGCAGGTCGCCGGGGATGTCGCGCTCTTCGTAGTACACGGCGCCGTCGGGCGCGGGCTCGGCCCAGGCAACGCTGCTGGTGTAGCGAATACCGCCGTCGGCACTGGCGGCCTCCCAGGCCTGCGGGTAGCCGGCACTCGGCAGGCCCTGGCGAAGCTCCAGCGCAAAGCGCTCGCGCTCCAGCACCCGCACGCGCCCCACATTGAGCGCGGGATGTCCATGCCGTGCCGGCCAACGCAGCGGAAAACGGCGGGGCTCGCGACCGTCCTCGTGCAGCCACGCGCCCTGTCCATCCTCGGGCTGCAGCAGCAGCGCACGCCCATCAGCGCGCCACACCGCCGACTGCGCCGAGGCCAGGCTGAAGGGCAGCAGCACGCTGTCGAAACGGGCGGCGTATTGCGGTTGAAGCGCGTACTGAAGCGGCAGGGTGGCCGCGGCGGCGTGCTGCGGCTCTCGCAGGGCAAGCAACTGCAGGCGAGGCCTGCCCAGCGGGTCCGGCACATCGATACGCTCCGGTGCCGCCTGCAGCCATTCCGCCTCGGTAATCCAGAGGCCAAAGCGAAGCAGCAGCAGTTCGTCGCGATTGGCGCGCCCGCGCCAGCTTTCCATCGCCCGCGGCCAGCGCTCGGAGGCCTCAACCTGCGACCACAGCTCAATGCCGTCATCCCAGCCGTAGCGCCGCGCGGCCTGACGATCGAGCGCGACCACCCCGCCACCGCGCAGTGATCGCACAACCACCCAGCGGCCATCGCGCGAGACATGCAGGCTGCGGTCACGCCCCTCCAGCACGTGACCGTCCTCGAGCACCCAGGTGCAGCCCTGCGGCTGGGACGAGCGCGGCTTGGCGCCGGGCACCATGCGGAAACGCAGTCCACTGCCGGGCAGACGCGACCACACATGCCCACCCGGCCCCGACAGGGCGTGCTCGGAGGTGAAGGGGAAGCGCGCCCCGACAGCCTCGCGCGGACGCAGCAGCCACCCGAACAGGCGGGAATGCGCGAAGACCCCGAGCGCGGCCACGCACAGGCCCAGCAGCAGGGACAGTGGCCCGATAAGCGGCCACGCCCAGTGCGTGAGGCTGGCGGCCAGCGCCAGCGGCATCAGCCCGGACAGGGCACGTGGAAAGTGCGGAGCCGTGCCCTGGCCGCGACGCTCGATGGCAAAGCTGGCGGCGAAGGCCGCCAGCGAGCCCAGCCAGACGAGCAGCACCAGCCAAGGCGGCAGGAAAGCGACCCCGACGCACAGCAGCACTGCCAACAAGGTTTCCAACAGTGCGGGCATGCAGTGCGGAATCTGGAAAGCTGAACGGACTGGGAGTGTATCCGCAGCCAACACTAAAATGTGACCTGACACACACCAAGAACCTTTCTTGATTCACGTCTTCCGACGCAACAGGGCAGCAGCTGCCGGATCGCGCATCGAAACTGAACCAATTGCCGGCGAGTACACGTTTGCACGCGCAGCATCACGCGGGTGAAAACCCATCCCATACAGCTCAGCCCCTCGGGCCTGTACTGCCCGGCCGGCGACTTCCACGTCGACCCCTGGCGTCCGGTGCCGCGCGCGGTCATTACCCATGCCCACAGCGACCACGCCCGTCCGGGCAGCGCGCTCTATTTCGCCCATGTCGACAGCCTGCCCTTGCTGCGCTGGCGACTGGGCGAGGATGCGTCCCTGCAGCCGGTGGCCTACGGCGAGCGCTTCCGGCTGGGCGACGCCTGGCTCAGCCTGCACCCGGCCGGCCACGTGCTGGGCTCCGCCCAGCTGCGGGTGGAGGTGGGCGATCAGGTCTGGGTGGTCTCCGGCGACTACAAGCGCGACCCCGATCCCACCTGCCCGGGCTTCGAGGTAGTGCCCTGCGACACCTTCATCACCGAGGCCACTTTCGCCCTGCCCGTCTACCGCTGGCGCCCGACGGCCGAGGTCGCGCAGGAGGTGCTGGACTGGTGGGACAGCTGCGCGGCGCGCGGTGAAACCGCCGTGCTCGGTTGCTATGCGCTGGGCAAGGCGCAGCGCCTGCTGGCCGAGCTGGGCGCCCTGCCGGGCCTGCGCGGACGCCGCGTGCTGCTGCACGGCGCGATGCTGCCGGCGGTGCAGATCTATCGCGAGGCCGGGGTGGCGATGGCGGCCACCGAGGCGGTCAGCGAACAGGCCCGCGGGCGCGAGCTTGCCGGCGAACTGGTGCTGGCGCCGCCGTCGGCGCTGGGCACGCCGTGGATGCGGCGCTTCAAGGCCGTCTCCACCGGCTTTGCCTCGGGCTGGATGCGCCTGCGCGGCAACCGCCGCCGGCGCGGCTTCGACCGCGGTTTCGTGCTCAGCGACCATGCCGACTGGCCAGGCTTGGTCGACACCGTGCTGGCCACCGGCGCGCGCCGCGTGCTGGCCACCCACGGCAGCACCGACGTGCTCGTGCGGCACCTGCGCGAGCGCGGCATCGAAGCCGCGGCGCTGGCCACCGAGCTGGGCGGCGAAAACTGATGCAGGCCTTCGCCGCGCTCTACCGCGATCTGGAATCCAGCAGCTCCACCCGCCGCAAGCGCGAACTGCTGGAGGCCTACTTCCGCAGCGAACGTCCGGCCGATGCCGCCTGGGCCCTGCATTTCCTGCTCGGCCGCAAGCTCGGCCGCATCGCCAGCAGCGGTGAGCTACGCGCCTGGGTGGCCGAGGCCAGCGGGCTTGAGGCCTGGCTGGTCGAGGACAGCTACGCCCATGTTGGCGACCTCGCGGAGACCCTGGCCATGCTGCTGCCGGAGCCCACCCAAGCGGCCGCCGAACGCGGCTTGGCCGAGTGGGTCGAGCAACACCTGCTGCCCCTGCGCGGCAGCGAGGCCGAAACCCGCCGCGCTGCCCTCCTGCAGGCCTGGCAGCAGCTGCCTGAGGCGCAGCGTCTGGTGTTCAACAAGCTGCTGACCGGGGCGCTGCGCATCGGCGTCTCGGCCGGCCTGGTGCAGCAGGCGCTGGCTCGTATCGCTGAAGTGGAGCCCAGCCGCATCGCCCAGCGTTTGCTCGGCGATTGGCAGCCGCGCCCGGAACTGCTCAATCACGTTTTGGCGCCCGAGGAGGCGGATTCGGGCGTGGTCGCGATCCAGCCCTTCCAGCTGGCCTCGCCGCTGGAAGATGCAGCGGACAGCCTCGGCCCGATCGAGGACTGGCTGCTGGAGTGGAAATGGGACGGCATCCGCATGCAGCTGCTGCGCGAGGACGCCGGCGTGGTGCTGTGGTCCCGCGGCGAGGAGCGCATGGACGGCCGCTTCCCCGAGATCGAGGCTGCGGCGCTTGCGCTGCCGCCCGGCACCCTGCTCGACGGCGAGCTGCTGGCCTGGCGCGATGACGCGCCGCTGCCCTTTGTCCAGCTTCAGAAACGCATCAACCGGCTCAAGCCCGGTGCCAAGCTGCTTGCCGAAGTGCCGCTGCGCTTCCTCGCCTACGACGCCCTGTTCGCCGCCGGCGAAGACCTTCGCGCACGTCCGCTGCAGCAGCGCCGTTCGCATCTGCAGCGCCTGCTGAGCGAGGCCTCTCAGCCCGCTCTCGATGTGTCAGACACGCTGACCGCGGAGAGCTGGCCCGCCGCCGAAGCCCTGCGCGCGGACGCCCGCCGCCGCGGCGTCGAAGGCCTGATGCTGAAACGCCGCGACGCGCTGTGGCAGGCCGGCCGCCGCCGCGGCGCGTGGTGGAAATGGAAACTCGACCCGCTGAGCGTGGATGCCGTGCTGATCTACGCCCAGGCCGGCCACGGCCGCCGCGCCACGCTCTACACCGACTACACCTTCGCGCTGTGGGAGGGCGAGCGCCTGCTGCCGGTCGCCAAGGCCTACTCCGGCCTGGATGACGCCGAGATCCTGCGGCTGGATCGCTGGATCCGCGCGCACACGATCGAACGCTTCGGGCCGGTGCGTTCGGTGCTGCCGGAGCTGGTGTTCGAGATCGGCTTCGAGGGCGTCAACCTGTCCAGCCGGCACAAGTCGGGCGTGGCGCTGCGGTTTCCGCGGATCCTGCGGTGGCGGGAGGACAAGCTGGTGGCTGAGGCGGATCGGGTGGAGGATCTGCGGCGGTTGGCGGTGGGTTTCGGGGATGTGTCATGAGGTTTTCGCGGATCACGATGGGCGGTCGCGGGGCGCCTGTCTGGGCCGTCGAGGTCCCTCATGACCATAGGGTGTGCCTTGGCGCACTGGCGCGCGGATGGAGCTTGGCGCTGTTCGAGTTGTTATCGTTTGAAGCGATGAGCAGAAGCCGAGAGCAAGAGCTTTCGGTCCGTCCTTCGACCGGCCCGAGTCACTTTCTCTTGCGTGCCCAAGAGAAAGTAACCAAAGAGAAGGGCACCCCTCGTCCGCGCCCTTCGCGCATCCCTGCGCGAAGGGTTCGCGTGAGTCGGTCGGGGTTTTCGGACAGGCCCTCCCTGGCCTGTCGAAAACCTTGCCCGCATCCATGCGGGCAACCCTTCGGGCTGATCGACCGCCTCCCGCCGCTCCCCAGGGGCCCCGGTAAAGAGCGCAGGCTCCTGCCTGCAAGAGCAACAGTCCGCGGGATTCGAGCGTTTCGGGAGTTTGGGGAAACGACACCCCATAGGGTGTGCCTTGGCGCACCGTCGTGCGGCTCCGGCCTGCCAGAACGTTTTTTGTTCGGAGAGCGGTGTTCTTCGAGGAGGCCAAAGCAAGAGCGGGACCCTGAGCTCTCTGTGGGAGCGAGCTTGCTCGCGACACAGGCACAGAGGCGAAGCGCAGGCTGCGGTCGCCTGCAAGCAGGCTCCTACAAACAGCAGGTTGCTTTTATGCAACGTCGAAGCATGAGCCCAGCTGGCTGTGGCTGTGGCTGTGGCTGTGGCTGTGGCTGTGGCTGTGGCTGCGGCTGTGGCTCTGGCTCTGGCTCTGGCTGTGGCTCCTGCGGGCAGGAGCCCGCGCTCTCCTCGGGGCCCCTGGGGAGCGGCGAGCGGAGGCTGAAACGCCCGGAGGGTTGGCCGCAGGGATGCGGCCAAGGTTTTCGCCAGGCCAGGGATGGCCTGTCGAAAACCCCAGCCTCCACTCGCGAACCCTTCGCGCAGGGATTCGCGAAGGGCGCGGACGAGGGGTGGCCTTTCTTTGGCCTACCTTTCTTTGGCCACGCAAAGAAAGGTAGGTCGGGCCGCCCGCAGGGCGGACCGAAAGCTCTTGCTCCTGCTTCCGCTCTTCGCTTCAAACCAGAACGACAAGCCCAACGACAAGCCCCAGACCCACGACGGTGCGCCAAGGCACACCCTATGAACGCATCGCAACGACCCGCGCTTCTACCGGGGGCCCTGGGGAGCGGCGAGCGGAGGCTGAAATGCCCGAAGGGTTGGCCGCAGGGATGCGGCCAAGGTTTTCGTCAGGCCAGGGAGGGCCTGTCGAAAACCCCGGGCTCCGCTCGCGAACCCTCTGCGCAAGGATGCGCAGAGGGCGCGGACGAGGGGTGGCCTTTCTTTGGCCTACCTTTCTTTGGCCACGCAAAGAAAGGTAGGTCGGGCCGCCTGCAGGGCGGACCGAAAGCTCCTGCTTCCGCTCTTCGCTTCAAACCAGAACGACAAGCCCAACGACAAGCCCCAGACCCACGACGGTGCGCCAAGGCACACCCTATGAAGAGCCTCATCGCGAGCCCAGCACAGAGGCACTCCCAGTGAGCGCCGCCACAATCCGCCCCGCCCGCAATTCAATGCCCAGCAGCGCACCCAGCGCAAACGACAGCCCTCTCCGCCTTTTCTTCACCACCCGCGGCTGGACCCTCCAACCCTTCCAGCAGGAGCTCTGGCAGTCCTGGCAAGCCGGCCACTCCGGCCTGCTGCTCGCCCCCACCGGCAGCGGCAAAACCCTCGCCGTCTGGGGCGGCGCGCTCTTGGAAGCGCTGGCCAATCCACTGCCAAAACCCCGCCTGCGCTGGCTCTGGATCACGCCGCTGCGCGCACTCGCCGCCGACACCCGCGGAGCGCTGCTGTCCGCCGCCGAAGGCGTCGGCCTGGACCTGCGGATTGAGCTGCGCACCGGCGACTCCAGCACCGCCGCGCGCAACCGAGCGCGGCGCGGCGACTGTGACGCGCTGATCACCACGCCCGAAAGCCTCGCCCTGCTGCTGAGCTATGCCGACACCGCCGAGGTGCTGGCCGGGCTGTCGGCGGTCGTCGTCGATGAGTGGCACGAGCTGTTGGGCAGCAAGCGCGGCGTGCAGCTGGAGCTGTGCCTGGCGCGGCTGCGCGCGATGAATGCTTCACTGCGCTGCTGGGGGCTGTCGGCCACATTGGGCAACGCGGAAGAAGCGCTGCAGGTGCTGTGCCCGGGCCAGCCGCAGGCGCGCCTGCTGCGAGTAGACGCAGCAGAGCTGGGGCAGCCACCGCCGGTGCTGGACACCGTGCTGCCGCCAGCGGGCGGACGCTTTCCGTTTGCCGGTCACCTTGGCCTGGGCCAGCTGCCGCAGGTCCTCCCGCGGCTGCTGGAGGCCAAGAGCACGCTGCTGTTCACCAACACCCGCGCCCAGGCCGAGCTGTGGCATCGCGCGCTGTCGGCAGTGTGGCCGGAAGACACCGACACCCTGGCGCTGCACCACGGCTCGCTGGACCGCAGCTTGCGCGAGCAGGTGGAGGACGGCCTGCGCCAACAGCGCCTGCGCTGCGTGGTTGCCACCTCCAGCCTCGACCTCGGCGTGGACTTTCCCGCAGTGGAACAGGTGGTGCAGATCGGCAGCCCAAAAGGCATCGCACGCCTGCTGCAGCGGGCCGGCCGCGCCGGCCATCGCCCGGGCGCGCAGTCGCGCCTGCTGTGCGTGCCTACGCATGCGCTGGAGCTGGTCGAGTTTGCCGCGGCGCGGGTCGCACTCGATGCCGGCCAACTGGAATCGCGCACGCCGCTGCGCGGCTGCCTGGACGTGCTGGCCCAGCACCTGGTCACGCTCGCCGCCGGCGGCGGTTTCGACCCCGAGGCGCTGTGGAGCGAGGTGCGCGGCACGGCGGCCTTTTCAGAGCTGCAGCGCGCGGAGTTTGACCAGGTGCTGGACTTCATCGAGCGCGGCGGCCAGGCATTGCAGCAGTACCCGGAGTTCCGCCGTGTCGAACAGGCCGAGGACGGCCGTCGCGTGCTCACCGACCGGCGCCAGCAGCTGCGTCATCGGCTGTCGATCGGCACCATCACCAGCGACGGCGCGATGCGGGTCAAGTTCGTCAGCGGTGGCGATCTCGGCGCGGTCGAGGAGAGCTTCATCGGCCGACTCAAGCCGGGCGAGGTGTTCCTGTTCGCCGGGCGTCTGCTGGAGCTGGTGCGGCTGCGCGACATGACCGCGTACGTGCGCGCCGCCAGCAAGGCCCAGGGCAGCGTGCCGCGCTGGATGGGTGGCCGCATGCCGCTGTCCACCTTGCTCGGCGAGGGCGTGCGCGCGCTGCTGGAGCAGCCTTCGACGGACAGCCCGGAGATGTCCGCGGCCACGCCGATCCTGGCCCTGCAGCGCCAGCTCTCCGCCCTGCCGCGCGCGGGTGAGCTGCTGGCGGAAGTGCTGCCCGAGCGCGGCGGCCTGCTGCTTGCCGTGTATCCGTTTGCCGGCCGCGGGCTGCACGAAGGCCTCGCTGCGCTGATGGCGGCGCGACTGGCGCGGCATACGCCGACCAGCGTGCGCTTCGCCGCCAACGATTACGGGCTGCTGCTGGGCATCGCGCCGCGCATTGAATTGGATGAGGCGCTGCTGCGTACCCTGCTCGACCCGGCGGGGCTGGAGGTCGATGCGCGCGCCTCGCTCAACCTGGCCGAGCTCGCGCGTCGGCAGTTTCGCGACATCGCCCGCATTGCCGGCCTGCTGCCGCCCAACCAGCCCGGACGCGCGGCGCGCTCGCTGCGTTCGCTGCAGGCCTCCAGCAGCCTCATCTACGACGTGCTGCGCCAGTTCGACCCCGGCCACGTGCTGCTGGGCCTGGCCGAACGCGAGGTGCTGGACGGCGAACTCGCCCTGCCGCGCCTGCAGGCGCTGCTGCAGGCGCTGGCCGTCGGCGGTGTGCAAATCCAGCGCCCGGACACGCTGACCCCGCTGTCCTTCCCGCTGTGGGCCGAGACCCAGAAGGGCGCACTCAGCACCGAGGACTGGCGCGCGCGCATGCAGCGTGCGGCGGAGGCGCTGGAAGCACGCCATGCCGCCGGCCGCCGAAGGAGGCGCCGCAGCGATGCCGCCTGAGCCCTTGGCCATCAGATTTTGCGGGCATGCCCTCGAGCTGTACGCCGAGCGCGCGCTGTACTGGCCGACACAGTCCAGCCTGATGCTGGCGGATCTTCACCTGGGCAAGGGCGACGCCTTTCGCCGCGCCGGGCTGGCGGTGCCGAGCGGCGGCACCGCGCTGGACCTCAGCCGCCTGCGCGCATTGATCCAGCACACCGGTGCGCAGCGGGTCTGCGTACTGGGCGATCTGCTGCACGGGCCACTGCCCAGCCAGGCCGGCTGGCGCCAGCAGTGGGACGCCTTCTTGGCCGACCACGCCGATATCGCGTTCGAGGCCGTGCTCGGCAACCACGATCGCGCCCTGCACGGCCAGTCCGATTTCGGGCGCCTGCGCCTGCTGCAGGAGGGTCATTGCATGGACGGCCTGCTCCTGCGCCACCATCCGCCGGAACCGGACGACGCGCGACCCACCTTGTTCGGCCATCTGCACCCGGTACTGCGACTGCGTCAGCAAGGGCTACCGCCGCGGCTGCCGGCGTTCTGGCAGCGCGCCACCCAGCTTGCGCTGCCTGCCTTCAGCGCATTCACCGGCGGCTGGCCGATCACGCTGCAGCCTGGCGATCGCGTCTGGGCCTGCACCCCGGCTGGCGTTTGGGCGCTTCCGCAAGGCTGAAGAAATTCCTGCGGAGATGCCCTTCCTTCACCCCGGCTGCGTACACTCGATGGAATGAACGTTCGACTGTTCCTCTCCGGATTCCTGCTGGCCCTGTTTGGCGCCACGCTCCTGTCTGCTGCGAATGCACAGGCCGACGCTGCCCCGCCGCGGGTTCTGCTGGCGACCATCGACGGGCCGATCGGGCCGGCCACCACCGACTACGTCCGCCGCAGCATCGAGCGCGCCGAGGCGGAGGACATGGCGGCGCTGGTCCTGCGCGTTGACACGCCCGGCGGCCTGGCCGCCGCCACCCGCGACATCGACAAGGCGATCCTCGCCAGCAAGGTGCCGGTGGTGGTGTACGTCTGGCCGTCCGGCGCGCACGCCGCCAGCGCCGGCACCTACATCCTCTACGCGAGCCACGTCGCGGCGATGGCGCCGGGGACCAATCTGGGCGCTGCCACGCCGGTCTCCATGGGCGGCGGCAGCCCGCAGCCCGGCGCTCGACCGCGCGCCGCGCCGGCAGAAGACGGCGCGGAGCCCGCCGCGGAGGCCGCCACGTCCAGCGCCATGGAGCGCAAGGTCATCGAGGACTCAGCCGCCTCCATCCGGGCGCTGGCCGAGCTGCGCGGCCGCAACGCCGAATGGGCCGAGCTGGCGGTACGCGAGGGCGTCAGCCTCACCGCCACCGAAGCGCTGGAGCAGGGCGTCATCGAATACATCGCCAGCACCGTCGACGGCCTGCTGGAGCAGATCGACGGGCGCGAGGTGCAGCTGGATGCCGGCAGCGTGGTGCTGCGCACCGCCGGCGCCGAGGTGGTGGAGTTCAATCCGGACTGGCGCAACCAGCTGCTCTCGGTAATCACCAACCCCAGCATCGCCTACCTGCTGCTGCTGGTCGGGCTCTACGGCCTGCTGCTTGAGGGCTACAACCCGGGTGCGCTGGTGCCCGGCGTGGTCGGCATCGTCTGCCTGCTGCTGGCGGCCTACGCGCTGCAGGTGCTGCCGGTGAACTACGTGGGCTTGGCCCTCATCGTCGTCGGCATCGCACTGATGCTGGTGGAAGTGTTCACGCCCAGCTTTGGCGTGCTCGGGCTCGGTGGGCTGGCGGCGCTGGTGTTCGGGTCGGTGATCCTGTTCGATTCGGACGTGCCGGGCTTCGGCGTGTCGATCGGTTTGATTTCCGGCATCGCGTTCAGCGCCGGCCTCGGCTTCCTGATCACCCTGCGCCTGATGGCGGGCGCGCGGCGCGCACCGGTGGTCACCGGTGACCCCGAGCTGCTGGCGCTGCCGGCGCTTGCGCTTGGCGAATTCATGCCCGGCGATGAAGGCCACGACGGCTTTGTCCACGTCCGCGGCGAACGCTGGCGCGCGTGCAGCGCGCAGCCGGTCAGCGCCGGCGAGCACCTGCGGGTGGAGGCGGTGGAAGGCCTGCGCCTGCGCGTACGGCACGACCCGGCTCACCCTCGTTGAAAGAACGGTGACGCGGGCAGCCCCGCGTCGCTTGCGTTTCCCTTCGCACGCCCCAGGAGTCCCCCATGGAATTGCTCTCGTTCTGGCTGGTCGTCGGCGCCGCGCTGATCGGCCTGCTGCTGAATACCTTCAAGGTGCTGCGCGAATACGAGCGCGCAGTCGTGTTCCAGCTTGGCCGCTTCCAGAAGGTCAAGGGCCCCGGCCTGATCATCATCATCCCGGTGCTGCAGACCATGGAGCGCGTGGATATGCGCACCCTGGTGATGGACGTGCCGAGCCAGGACGTGATCAGCCGTGACAACGTCTCGGTCAAGGTCAACGCGGTGCTGTACTTCCGCGTCACCGACCCGCAGAAGGCCATCATCAACGTCGAGCGCTACCTCGAGGCCACCAGCCAGTTGGCCCAGACCACCCTGCGCTCGGTTCTGGGCCAGCATGATCTGGATCAGATGCTGTCCGAGCGCGACAAGCTCAATGCCGACATCCAGGAGATCCTGGACGGCCAGACCGAGGCCTGGGGCATCAAGGTGGCCAACGTCGAGATCAAGCATGTCGACCTCAACGAAACCATGATCCGCGCCATCGCCCGCCAGGCCGAGGCCGAGCGCCAGCGGCGCGCCAAGGTGATCCACGCCGAAGGCGAGAAGCAGGCTGCCGAGATGCTGCTGCAGGCCGCACAGACCCTGGGCGGTGACCCGCGCGCCATCCAGCTGCGCTACATGCAGACGCTGACCGAGATCGCCAGCGAGAAGAACTCCACCATCGTGTTCCCCATGCCGATGGAGCTGATGGATACGCTGATCAGCAAGCTCAAGAGCTGAGGTCGCGGTCCGGGCGGCACCGCGACCCAGCGGGCCGCCCGGACCGTGTGCGATCGGGACAGGCCAAACCGCAAACAACGTCGTGGACGTCGCCTATCGTGGAGCCGCGCGCTGCAGCGCCGTCGCCAGCGGGGGATCGCGTCCATAGGGATCGGCCAGCAGGCGCAGCCCGCCCTCCGCATCCAGCGCGGCCGTGCGATAGACCAGATGCACCGGCAGCGGGGCGCGCAGCCTGATATCGATGGGTGTGTCGGTGGCGGCGGCGGCGTCGATCCGCTCGCGGTCCCAGCCGCTGCCCTCCAGCACCCATTCCGCGAGGCCGAGTGCGTCCTCGACCCGGATGCAGCCGGAGGAGAAATCGCGCCGCGTTCGCGCGAACAGCCCGCGCGAGGGCGTGTCATGCAGATAGACGTCATGGCGGTTGGGCAGCATCAGCTTGACCTCGCCCAAGGCGTTGTCGGGGCCGGGACGCTGGCGCAGGCGAAACGGAAAATCACGCGCCGAGTAATCGTTCCAGACGAGCGTTGTCGGATCGACCGCCCTGCCCGTCGCGTCGATGACCTCGAAGCCGAGCCGCGTCACCGCTGCGGGATCCCGCTTGAACTGAGGCAGCTTGTCCTGCACCGCGAGGCGGCGCGGCACCTCCCACCATGGGTTCAGCACCAGATAGGTCATCGGCGCCGAGAAGCTCGGCGACTGCCGCTGGTCACGGCCTACGATCACCCGATGCACGCGCACCGTGCGGCCATCCTCGCGCGCCTCCAGCCGGAAGTCGGCGATATCCACCAGCAGATGCCGACGGCCCAGATCGGCAGGCAGCCAGCGCAGGCGCTCCAGATTGGCGCGCACCTGCGCGATCCGCGCGTCAGTGCCCTTGCCGAGTTCGGCCAGGGTCTGGCGGCCGACCACGCCATCGACTTCCAGGTTGGCACGCGACTGGAACGCGCGCACCGCTTCGACGAGCACGGAATCAAACAGCTCAGGCTCCACGGCCTCCACCGCCGTCAGGCCCTCGGCAGCAAGCCGCATGCGGACCTCAACCACGCGCGCGCCCTGGTCGCCCTCACGCAGGCTTGGCCCTGCACTGGGCGAGGGCCAGCCGCCCGCCTCTTCGACAGCACGCAGTTGGGTGAGCGCCTCGCGCAGCGCCCCATACAAAGGGTCGGCGGGCGCCAGCGCCTCCAGGGTGGCTGCCACCCTGCCCTCGGCGAGCGCGCGCTCCAGCAGCGCGACCGGGTCCAGATCGGGGTGACGCGCCGTCCACGTGGGTTCGACGCTGACCGGATCGATGCGGCCGCCGGCCAGGTGGGCGGCCAGCATCATGAAGGCATCGCTGGCAACGATCTCACGGTCTGAGTCGCACAGCGCAAGGCCGGACAGGGCCGCACGGTGGTAGTCGTCAGGATCGAGGCCGTGCGTGTCCGCGAGTTCGATCGCTTCCGACAATTCGACCAGTGCGCGCGCGCAGTCCCGCCCCGTCCAAGCCGGCGCATGGTCGCGGGCCGCGTAGAAGCGCCGCACCGCTTCGGCATCGCGCAGGCGCAAGCCGTCGATGACGAGTGCGCTGCCGGGCGCCCCTAATCGGAGCGCCAGCTCGGCGGCCGGATCCTGCGCGAATGACAGCACCGGAGGCAGCAACAGCCAGCAAAACAGCAGGAAACCGAGGACGCCCGGGCGCGGGCGCGGGCGGGACAAGCGGGATCGACTGCAGGGCATCATGCCGGCAGTGTGCCCCGCGCGGACCCGATCGGCGACGCGTTCAGGGAGCCGAGGCCGCCGACGACTCGCCCTTCGCGGCGCCACCCGAATCCGCAAACTGCTGTGCGCAGGCCAGATGGGGCGATGCGGCCAGCCATTCGGTGTCCGGGTAGTAGGCGAACACCAGCTGCCCCTGCTTGAGGTGGTCGATCAGGTCACGCGTGACCTCCGGGCGTACCGCGGGGCAGCCGTAGCTGCGCCCCAGCCGCCCCTGCTGCGCCGCCAGCGCGGGATCCACGTAGGGCGCGCCGTGGATCACGATCAAGCGCTCGCGCGCACGGTCGTTGAAACCGGGGTCCAGCCCGTCCAGGCGCAGCGAGTAGCCGTTGCCGCCGTGGTAGGTCTCGGCCGCGACGTACAGCCCCAGGCTGGTCTGGAAGCTGCCCTCGATGTTGGAGAAGCGGGTAGCGTGGTTCTCGCCGCTGCCGCGCCCGTGCGCGACGTGCTCGACCATCAGCACGCGGCCGGCCTCGACGTCGAGCAGCCATAGCCGCGGTTCGGTCGAGGGCCTGGAGTAGTCGATCACCGCCAGCCGCTTCGCCGCCGGGGCACGCCCGGACGCCGCGGCACAGCTGCGCGCATCCAGCGCGAGCTCAAGCACCTTCGGATCGAGCCCGGGGGCGTCAGCGAGCAGTCGCTGGCGGAGCGGGCTGCCGGCGGAGGCGGATGTCGCCGCCAGGGCAAAGCTGGCGGCGGTGCAGAAAATCAGAGGTCGGATCGGCAGGCGCATGTGCGCGAGCATACCCGCGCGAGGGTGCCGCGCGTGACGAATCGTCGGAAGGCCGCCGCTGGGTCCGGATGCGGATCAAGAGCCACAGTGGCGCCATGGGGAGGACCCGCAACGCCCGGCCGCACCCAAGGACGCCGTCGGACGCAGATGATCTGGCGCGCGCGCGGCGCTGGGAGCGGGTGAATCAGCACCCGATCCGCGCCTGCAGACAAAGCACTGAGTAGGATCCCGCCGGGCGGCGCCCTTCAGCACCGCCCGACCAAACCCCGCCCGGCCCCTACGGCAGCGCCTCGAAGCCGTTCGTGAACAGGCCATCGGCCAGCGGCAAGGCCCCCGCCGCCGGCTCGCTGGGCGCTGACTCGAAGCCACGCGGCGAGTAGCTGCTGACGCGGTAGACGCGGCTCTCGCCCGGCGGCAGCGAGATGTCGGCAAAGCCGGGAACCGGCGTGCTGCCGAGCGCGCGCAGGCTGCCGTCATCCTCTTCGGCATAGACCCGCCAGCCGGCGATGCGCGCATCCGTATCGGGCTCCCACTGCAGGTCCACGGCGCCGCCGCCGACCCGTGATAGCGCCACCAGCTCGCGCGGCACCGGCATGCCGCCGACCTCCAGCACCACGCGGTTGTTGCTGGCGTCGATATCGAGGTCTGCGCCAGTGCCCTCAATGTCGAGATACAGGCGGTAGCCGCGATCCTGCGAATACCCCACCGGCAGCGGCACCGACAGCTCAGCGCTGAAGGACTCACCCGGCCCCAGCGCAGGCAGCACCAGGCTGGTGGCCTGCGGAGCAAAGCCGCGCGGGCCGTCCCAGGTGGCGATCACCCGGGTTGGCGCGGGGCTGCTGGTCGGCAGCGCGCTGCCTTGATTGACCACCACCAGGCCCACCGGCACAGGCTCGAAAGACAGTGGCCCGGCCCACTCCATCATCGCGGCCTCCAACGCCAGCTCTGGTCCGTTCGGCGCGACATACAGCCCGATGTCCTCGGCCAGCGAGGCCACCTTGAAGTCGTTTCGGAAAGCCTCCGGGTAAGCCTTGCGCAGGTGCTTCTCCTGAGCGCTGGTGAGCCGCGGGCCGGCCTGGCTCAGGCTGACCGTGCCGCGCAGCGCAGCGTCGTAGGCGAACGCCGGCTGCCAGTGCAGCTGGCGGTTGTCATCCAAGCTCTGCAGCGCGGACAGCGGGCTTACGAAATCCGTACGCATCTGCACCGTCGCACCGAGACCGCTGAGCATGCCGATCGGGTCGGTGGACAGATAGCCGATGCCCTGCGAGCTGGTGCCGAAGCCCAAGCCACGGAACTGCACGATCGCATGATCATTTTCATCCACCGTCACCTGCGTCGCCTCGCCGTAGACCTCGCGCTGATGGCTGTCCAGCAGTCGGCTGCCGCTGAAGCTGCAGACGCCGCTGAGGCAGCTGCCGCGGGCCACGTGCACGGCGCTGCGGGTGCCGGTGAACACCGTCGGATCGGTGGTGACGGTGTAGGCCAGCACTACCCGCTGCTGGCCATCAACCGCAGCAGAGGGCCAGTTGATGCCGGCCGGCAGCCCGCTGGCGATGCGCACCGGGTTGTTCAGACCCGCACGATAGGCGAGCCGCCGCTGCGCCATCTGGTTTTCCTGGGGGCCGTCGCTGCGGGTCCAGGCGATGAAGGGCAGCCCCTGGATGTAGGCCGCCGTGGGCTGCATGTCGGTGGGCTGGAAAGCCCCGCCAATCGGCGTCGGATCCACCGGCGATGGCGCGCTCCACACATCTGTGGCCGGGTTGTAGATCGAGTACATCAGCGAATAGCGGCGCTGGGTAAAGTCGCCCGCACGGTCGCGCAGCCACACCGCCAGCACCCGGCCCTGGGTGCCGCAGCCGATCGCATCGCCGCGCCAGCAGGCGGCCAGCACCACGTCACCGTCGGCGCTGCCCGGCGGCGTCAGGTTACGCGGCGCCGACCACACGCCGTTCGCCTTCACCGCGAAACGCAGATGCGAGCGCTGCGCCACCGGCCGCATCGACTCCAGCGTGTTGCCGACCGGGGCGATGTCGCTGCCCGACCACACCGCCACCGCACCACCCGGGCGGTGGTAAGCGACAGCGATCGACTCCGCGCGGCGCCCGGGGTCCAGCAAGGCGGAAGCCACCACCTGGCCCAGCGCCACGCGGTTGAAGCTGACACCCTGCTCACTGCCGAGCAGGGTGGTGATTTCGCCGGCGCGGTTGCTGGCGACGGCCAGCGGACGCGAGGCGATCGGCGCGGGCAGCAGGGTAGGCGACGACTTTGCATCGGCCTGTCTCGGGCTGGCACAGCTGAACGGAAGCGTCCGGCAACGCGGATCCGGCTGTCCGTTCGGCATCGGGCGAGTGCAGATGTTGCAGGTGGAGGGCACGAAGGTATCCACCAGACAAATGCTCTGATCGAACGGACACAGGCCGAATGCGCAGATCTCGATCTTGGCGCCCAGCGCGAAGCCAAAGCATTCTTCCGTATTGATGAGTTGATTGTTGGTGGTGGTGGCGGTGATCTGCAGCAGCGAGCCAGCAGAAGCAAGCGCGCGCGCGGAAACGATGCCCAACACCGCGCGCAGGTCGAACCACAGATCCAGGCCCAGATCCAGGGTGGGCTGCACCACCGTGCTCAGCACCGGCGTGGCCTCGGAATCAAGCCCGATCGAGCCGGTGAAACGCAGCAGCGACTTCAGCCAGAAGTCCGCGCCCAAGGTGGCGTCGGCAATCGGTGGAATGCCCCACACCGCACGAAACAGCGGAATACGCCCGGTGTCCACCAGCACCTTGGTTACGCCTGCGCCGAACGACTGGGGCGGCGCACCAGGACTCAGGCTGCGCTGCTCCTCGCTGGGGCTGCCACGATTGCTGGCCACCTCGTTGCGTGTCGTCACCCTTTGCGTGACGGCACCGTAGCCGCCGCTCTCCAATCGCTGGAAAACAAAGGTGTCGTTTTCACTGTCGTTGCGCAGCACGCCAATACCCTGCGGCAGGCTGCCGCTGCTCAGATTGGCCCCCTTGGCCAGGCGCACCGCACTCAGGCTGCCCTGGCTCAAGCTCATTCTGTTGGGTCTGAACAGCTGCGCCTGGCGCGCGTCAAACCAATTCGGCAGGGCGTAAAAGCTGACGCCGAACGGCCGGAAGCTGGTGTTGCCGTTGGTATTGACCACCCGGACTTCACCCCAGTAGTCGCCCGGCGGCAGGCGCGTCAGATCGGGCAGATCAGCGCGCAGCTGCTGGGAACCTCCACCGCAAAACTCTCGGCTGAAGCCGACCATCGGCTGCACATAGTCCAAGCTGCCGTCACCGTTGGAGTCAAAACGCAGCACCGCCTCGCTGAGGGCGATGCCGGTCACGAAGGGGTCGTAAGGCAGACGCACTTCAGGCCGACGGCGGGACGTGATCAATGCATCGGGCACCTTGGCGAGATCCGGGCCGGCGGTCGGAACCGACTGGAAAAGTCGGAACACATCACCGTTCGGGCCGGAGGTCTGCTGCGGCGTCATGCCGGTGATCTCAAGCGCCCCGAAGCCGCTGCCGCAGCCGCCGGAAATCTCATGCAGCCGCACCTCTATGCTGCGGGTCAGCGGCGTGCCATTCGGGTTGAACAGGTATACCTGCTCATCGTACTGGTCCACTTCGTAGAGCAGCTCAATGATCGCGTCGGCACAGGTGTTGGGGTTGGCGGAGAACCCAAGATGCCGCGCCGACACCTGCAGGCTGAGCGTTGCCCGCGGTCGCTGCGGGCTGCCCGGGCAGAGTTGTCCGCCGCTGACCGCCTGGCAGGCCAGAATGTGGTTCATGGCGATAAAGCTCTGCACGTCCTTGTACTGCAGCTGGAACCCTGCCTCGCCCTGGGCATCGGTCGCCTTGCGGTAAATCGTCGCCGGTCAGCTGGCAAACTCATCGGGACTCGTCCCCACCACCTGCGCGGCAGCGGCGATGAGCTGGTTGGCATTTGGGCGCAGCAGCATTTCGCCGCTGACATCGCGCTCGTCCGAGCTGCCCGGCACGTTGGTGAACTTGTCCAGCGCACGGATCGCCACGAACGCGCCCTCGATGCGGCTTTGGCTGCCGGCGCGCAGCACCCTGAGGTTGAGGCCTTCGATCTGCTCGAACAGATTGGGGTTGAGTTGGCCGCGTCCGAGCTGGATGACCTGCTGCTGTGGCCGCGCGTGCATAGCGACGACGCCGCGGTCGCGGGTGCCGACCAGCAGATACTCACCGGGTCCGGATGGCGCTGGCATTTGCTGGTTGAGGGCGCCTGGCGCAAGCGCTTCCAGCTCGATGCGGCCGAGTGCGTTGGCGCGCACTGCGGCGCGTCCAAGCGGCACGGTGGGGCCGGCATCCGAGCGGAAGTAGGCGCGGAAGCTGTAGTCACCGAGATCGCCGTCATCGGTCTCGAGCTCGGCCCGAATCCAGAACGGATCGAACGCGCGCGCTGGCTGTGCCGGGACTTCGGCCGAGCGCAGCCGCAGCGGCGGCTCGTTGCGGGGGGAATCGATAAAGCTCGACAGCCCGCCCTGAGCAAGCCGCACGCCACCTCGACGCAGGGTGGCGATGAAGGGCACGTTCGCCGGCAGCGGCGAGGGCCACTGGGTCGGTAGCCGCAGATCGATGTCCCGCTGTCCGGCGCTCACCCGCTCCGGGCCCCACAGGCGCTGGCCGCCGTAGTCGATGCTGAGCTCGCCCTCGTCCAGCGCGCCGACCCGCAGGGTGATCCGCTGCCCGGCGCGCGGCCGGATCGGGATCAGCTCCACCGACAGCGGCCCCTGCACGGTGAAGGGACGCAGGCGCACGAGCACACTGCCCTCCTCCAGCCGCAGGTCATAGGTGCCGGGTGGCTGGTTCAGCGGTATCTGCCCGGCCAGCACCAGCTGACCGTTGGCATCGGTGCTGGCTTCACCCAGCTGGATGAAGGGCCGCGAGGTGCCGGGTTGCACCAGCCGGACCCGATGGCTAGCGTTGGCGGTGAGGCCGCTTGCCTCGACCACCAGCTCGCCGCCGGTGCGTCCTATCGGCGGACTGAGCTGCATCGTGTCAGGCACCTGCGCCGAAGCCGGCAGCGGAAGCAGCAGCAGGGCTGCACAGCCACCGCAGACGAGCAGGCGCAGCAGCGCGGTGGAAGCGGAAAGGTACAAGGCATGCATGGCGGATCCCCGGAGTGAGCCAACGAGGGCCTTCAGCCGACGGCCCCCAACTCAAGCCCACGCAATCCGATGCGCGCAGGGGCCACGAGGACCCCAGCCGCCTCAGCCCACAGCCCGGGCCGCGCGCAGGAAGCGCTCGATCCGCTGGAACACCGCCTTGTCGTGCCCCACCCACAAATGTCCCCCGCTCGGAAACGAGAGCAGCTCTGCGCCTTCTACCGATTCGACGAGATGGCGAGCGGCTGCGTGGGTGCCGAATCCATCGTCCTCGCAGGCGATCGCCAGCAGCGGCAGCCGCAGTTGCGCCAGCGGCATGGGCCGCGGATGCCGCGACTGGCGGGAATCGTTCAACAGCCCGTTGGCGCGCGCACTCAGCGGCTGCAGATCGCGCAACACCGACCGCACCCGCGACTGCTCGGCGGAGGAGGCCGCCGCCACCAGGCTCGGATCGGTGCCGAGCAGCGCACGGGTAAGCGCATTCGGAGCCAGCCTGCTGGCCGCCCAGAACAGGGCATCCGAGCGCAGCAGGCGCTCGGTGATCGGCACCGCCCAGGGCGCGGCAGCCGGCGTTTCAGGGCGATCCGGCACATGGGTCGCCGGCACCAAAGCCACCAGTGCGCTGCAGCGCTGCGGATGGCGCAGCGCGAACCATAGCGCCGAGATCGCACCCGCCGAGCCGCCGATCACCGGCACTCGCTCGATGCCCAAGGCGTCCAGCAGGGCGGCGAAGGCATCTGCCTGCGCCTCCTCGGAGGCATCGTCGGGAAACGGCGTGCGCAGGTAGCCGAAGCGCGAGGGCGACAACACCCGCCAGCCTGCCGGCAGCAGCGGCCGCGCCATCGACAGCCCCATGTCGAAGCCGCCGCCGGTGCCGTGGACCACCAGCACCGGCGCGCCCTCGCCAGCCTCGCCCAGCTCGATGGGGCCAGCGCGGGTCTCGACCATCCGACTCGCCCCCGCCAAAGCGGCCCTGACCGCGCGCAGATCACGGCGGAAAGCGCGCACCGCCACGGCGCTCCCACCCGCTGCGGCGAGACCCAGCCCCGCCAACAGCAGACGCCGTCGCGTATAGCGGGAGGCACCACTCACGGGCGGGACGCGCGCCGGCGCAGCCACAGCCAGGGCATCAGCCCGAACAGGCACTGCGCCGCCAGGCCGAGCTGATGGGCCGGCAGCGCGTACAGCGCAAGGTGCTCGCCTGCACTGCGACCCGCAAGGATCATCGACAGCCCAAGCTCGGCGGCCAGCAGCAGTCCCAGCGCGATCGCACCCATGGCGAGGGCGCGCGCGCCAGAACCGCGCAGGCTGCGCTCATCACTACGGCGCAGCAGCCAGCCACACCACCACCAGCTCGCAGCGAGAATCACCGGCAGCTCCACAGCCACTGCCGCCAGCTCGCCGAGCCAGGGCGCCAGCAGCAAGGTGCGCAGCACTCCCAGCACGAAGCCCAGCGCGAATACGCCGGCGAACAGCAGGGCCGCGCTACGCAGCAGGCTCACGCGTCCAGAACCGCCTCCACCGGCCGACGCAGCGAGCGCGGCATGGGCGGGGCGAAGCCGTAGCGCAGCAGCAGATCGGGCCGACGCGTACCCAGCCCGAGCAGTGAGGCCAGCTGGGGACGCAGCGCGGCAACCTCCAGCGGCTGGTTCACATGCGCATGGCGCAGGCCCAGCGCCGTGGCCTGCAGGGCAAAGCGCTGATAGGCCTGTCCAACCCGGGCCCAGCCGTCAGGACTGTCCACGTCGGCGGTGAACAGCGCCAGCCCCGCGCTGGAGCGCAGCTGGCGAGCGTAGCGGCGGTTCTCGGCCGCGGGCTTGAACACCCAGTCGAACAGGCGCCGACCCAGCCAGGTCGGCAGGCTTGGATTGCCGGAGCTGGCGGCGTAGAGGCCATCGCCACTTTCGATCGCCGCCGCGGCGTTGAAGCGGATCCAATGCTTGAGTTCGGCGGCGAAGGCCGGATTCGACACCTGCCGGGTGTTGGCTTCAAGCACCAGCTCAAGGACCTGCTCCATGCGCGCACGATCTTCCACCAGCAGCAGCTCGCAGCCTTCGATGCACGCCGCCTCCAGCAGCAGCTCGCGCTGCGCGGCCTGCAGGCCACGGCCGTCGTAGTCCGAGCGGGTGCACTGGCGCTCGGCGATCGCCTCGAACAGCGGCTCGGTCGGGCCAGCGCCGCTACCGAGCAGCACGCGCACGCCGTCGGCGCCGGCGAAGTCCAGCGTGGCGCTGCGACCCAGCGCGGTGGCGGCAAGCCGCAGGTTTTCGGCTGCACAGCCCAGCGATACGTAGAGGTGGTGATCGTCGGGGTCCGCCACCGGCAGGCGACGGTTGAAATCCGGAGCGATCAGCAGGCCCGCACCCTGCGACCGGAATCGCCAGGGCTGGGCATTGTGGCTGTTGGCGGCAAGGCTGGCCTGGTGCACCAGCCAGTGCAGCTCGCGGCCCGGCATAGGCGGACGCGGACTCCACAGGGCCTGAGCCGCGGCCTCGTGGTCAGCGCCTCGGCCCAACAGCGCGCCGCCGGCCACCGGGCTCGTCGCCGCGGCGCCTGCGGTGATCGGCACAGTGCGTTTCGAAGGCATGAGGACAGTTCCTGGCCGCGACAGCGGCAGTCTGCGCGGCGCAGCCTGCCCGGGATTTGATCCAACGCAAGCCTGAAACGCTGGCGCCTGTCGCATGAACGCGTTACAACGCCGCCGCAGTCTCCCCACGAGGCCACGCCCATGCGAAACCGCGCACGCCGCTCACTGACCCGCCGTCTGCTGCGCCTGCTGGCCGGGCTGCTGATCCTGCTGTTGATCGCCGCCGCCGCGGGCGCCGCCTGGCAGGCCTGGGCCGAGCGCCGCGATGCGCAGGTGTTTCCGCCGCCGGGCCGGCTGCTGGATATCGGCGGTCATCGCCTGCACCTGCACTGCGCTGGCAACGGCACGCCCACGGTCTGGCTGGAGGCGGGCCTCGGCAACGAGACCGCCCACTGGAGCGCGGTATTCGATGCGCTGGCGATGCGCCAGCGCACCTGCGCCTACGACCGTGCCGGGTTTGGCCACAGTGAGCCGGGCCCGCTGCCGCGCAGCGCTGAGCGGGTGCTGGACGAAGCCCTGCGGCTGCTGCGGGCCTCTGGCGAAGCGCCGCCCTACCTGCTGGTGGGGCACTCCAACGGCGGCGCCTATGTGCGACTGATGGCAGCCGCTGTACCCGAACAGGTCGAGGGACTACTCCTGGTGGATCCCAGCCAGACGCCTGCAGACGGCTGCCCGCCGCTGCCTGCGCCCATGCGCTTGAGCTATGGCGCTCTGGTCACGCTGGCTCCAACCGGGCTACCGCGGGCGCTGCTGCCGCTGTTGTTTCCGCTGGACAACTCGCCGCTGTCGCCAGCCGCACGCGAAGTGCACGCCGCCAATCGCGCCCGCGCCGGCGCGCTCGGCGCCCTGTGGTCTGAGGTAGAACAGTCCTGCGCGATGCAGGCCAGCGCCGACGCTGCGGGCTGGGTGCCCGGCCTACCCGTGGAGGTGCTGCTGTCCTCGCGCCGGCCTGCACAGCAGGACTGGGTGCCCGAGGCCGCGCAGGCCATGGCCGCAGGCGCGGGGGGAAAGCTGGTGCCGATCGAGAACAGCGGGCACTGGATCCAGCTCGACCAGCCGCAGGCTGTGATCGATGCCGTCGAGCGCCTCAAGCAGGCAGCAGCCGCAAGGCGTAGCCAAGCCGCGACAGTCGACGCTGGGGGAATGTAGATCGATCAACACCGCGGCCGGCGCCAGACGCCCTCGACACACCGTTCGAGGTTTTCGCACCTGCGGACGGGGCCTACGCACGGCGCCTTCAGCCGCCGCGCAGCCCCTGACCCAGCAGCAGGCCCAGCAGCACCGCCGCCAGCCCACAGGCAAAGGTGAGCGCGAGGTAGCTGAGCGCAAGCCCGGGCCGCTCCAGCTCACGCCACAGCACCAGGCAGTCGACCATCAGCGCCGACCAGGTGGTGAGCCCACCGAGCAGGCCGGTCATCAGCAGCGGGCGCAGCCAGGGTGCGGCCTCCGGGCGCTGCAGCCAGGCCAGCAGCAGGCCGGCGGCAAAACTGCCGAGCACGTTCACTGCAAACGTGCCCCAGGGGAAACCGGAGCCCAGCTGGCGCAGCAGCCAGGCGCCGATCAGGAAACGCAGGCCGGCACCCACTGCACCGCCGGCCATCACCAGCCACAGGCTGGGCCACAGGTTCATGCGCTGCCCTCCCCCGTCTCCGCGCCCTGCACTGCGCGCGCCTGCGCACGCGCCGCGCGCAGGGCATCGAGCTTGTCCTTGAGCTTCTGCTCCAGCCCGCGCGGCACCGGCCGGTAATACACCTGCTCGCCGAGCGCGTCGGGAAAGCCGGTCTGGCCCAGCGCCACGCCGCCCTCAGAGTCGTGGTCGTACTGGTACTGCTCGCCGTAGCCCAGCGATTTCATCAGCTTGGTGGGCGCGTTGCGCAGATGCAGGGGCACGTCCAGCGTGCCGGAGCCGCGCACTTCCGCCGCAGCGGCCTTGTAGGCCACGTAGCCGGCGTTGCTCTTGGCGGTGCTGGCCATGTACAGAGTGACCTGGGCCAGCGCCAGTTCGCCCTCGGGGCTGCCCAGGCGCTCGTAGATGTTCCAGGCCTCCAGCGCCATCTGCTGCGCGCGCGGGTCGGCCAATCCGATGTCCTCGATGCTCATGCGCAGCAGGCGACGGGCGAGATAGCCGGGGTCGCAGCCGCCGTCCAACATCCGGCACAGCCAGTACAGCGCGGCATCGGGATTGGAGCTGCGCACGCATTTGTGCAGGGCCGAGATCTGGTCGTAGAACTGCTCGCCGCCCTTGTCGAAGCGACGCGTGCGATCGGCCAGCACCTGGGTCAGCGTGGCCTCGCTGATCTCGCCGCCCTCGCCCTCCGCCAGCTCGGCTGCGATCTCCAGCAGGGTCAGCGCGCGGCGCACATCGCCGTCGGCGGCCCCGGCGATCAGCTGCAGGTTATCGGCAGACGCGTACAGGCCGCGGCCGCCGAGGCCGCGCTCGGCGTCCAGCAGCGCACGGTTCAATGCCTGCACGATGTCACCCGGCGCCACGCCGTCGAGCACATGCACGCGGCAGCGCGACAGCAGCGCGGAGTTCAGCTCGAAGCTGGGGTTCTCGGTAGTGGCGCCCACAAACAGGATGTAGCCGCGCTCGATGTGCGGCAGGAAGGCATCCTGCTGGGCCTTGTTGAAGCGATGCACCTCGTCGACGAACAGCAGGGTGCGCTCGCCGGCCTTGAACCGGGCCTCGGCCTCGGCCAGCACGCGGCGCACTTCGGGCAGGCCGGACAGCACCGCCGACACCGACTCGAAGCGCGCATCGGCATAGCGCGCCAGCAGCAGGGCAAGCGTGGTCTTGCCGCAGCCGGGCGGGCCCCACAGCACCATCGAATGCAGGCGACCCGACTCCACCGCGCGCCGAAAGGCGCTGCCCTCGGCCATCAGCCGCGTCTGGCCCACCACCTCTTCCAGCGCGCGCGGGCGCATGCGCTCGGCCAGCGGCTTGAGCGCGTCAGGTTCGGCGAAGAGTCCGGCTTGGGTCATGACGAGCGGGAGTTTAGCGGGCGCCGCCGCCTCAAACCTCTCTCTCCTTGGGGGAAGCGATGGAGAGTGCCTGTCGGCTGCCGGTGGCTGCCGACGCTCTCTGCAGCCCGAGTGGAGCGAAGCCAGCTTGGGAACAGCGGCGAATCCCGCGGCAAGCACCGCCCCCTCTCCCTCGATCCCTCTCCCACGAGGGGAGAGGGAAGACAAGCGGCTTCTGTTCACGTTGGTCGCAAGTCTTCCGGCCTATGCCAACGCCGATCTACTTGAACGAAACGAGTGGCCCCTCTCCCCTGGTGGGAGAGGGGTTGGGGAGCGGGGGAGAAAGCTGGCCTCACGAGCAATTTCTCCGCTTTCCAGGCCCATGAGCGCACAGCGTCGGTGGCCTTTGCTGCGCTGATGTCAGCCCCGCCCCCGGCCTACCTTCGCTTCACTCGTGCTTCGGGAAAGGCCGGCAACCCACAAGCGCTCTCCTCCGCTTCCCGTCAGGAAAAAGGGGGAATGCAAGCGCACGCTGGCAGCGAATCGATGGCACGCCTGCAGGTGTCGGGGCGCCACGGCACAGGCTTCGGCCTGACGCTCACGCGCGCTCCTCGACCGCAGCCCCCTCGATCTCCGCCGGCGCGGTTGCGCGCTCGTACTGTTCCAGATCCAGCAGGCCGGTCTGGCGCGCTACCAGCACCGGCACCAGAATCTGTCCGGTCACATTGGTCATGGTGCGCATCATGTCGATCACCCGGTCGATGGCGATGATGAAGGCCAGACCCTCCAGCGGCAGCCCGGCCGCCGACATCACCAGGGTGACCATCACCACCGCGGTGCCCGGTACGCCGGCCGTGCCGAAACTGCCCAGCACCGAAGCCAGCAGGATGATGAAGTACTGCGCGGCGCTGAGCTCGATGCCGAAGTACTGCGCGGTAAACAGGCAGGTGATGGCCGGGAAGATCGCGCCGCAGCCGTCCATCTTGATGCTGGCGCCCAGCGGCACCGCGAACGCCGCGTAGTCGCGGTTCACGCCGAGGTGCTCAGTGGTGGCGCGCAGCGAGGCCGGCAGCGAAGCGAAGCTGGATGAAGTGGCGAAGGCGATCTGCATGGCGCCGGCGGCGCCGCGGAAGAAGCGCAGCGGGTTCAGCCCGTGCGCCAGCAGCAGGCCGCCGTAGACGAAGACGATGTGGATGGCGCAGGCCAGGAACAGCGCCACCACGAAGCCGCCCAGCGGCAGCAGGCGCTCGAACCCGTAGGTGCCGACCAGGCCGGCGATCAGGCCGAAGGTGCCGATCGGGGTCACCTCCAGCACGAAGCGGGTCACCTGGATCATGGTGTCGCTGGCCTCGCCGGCAAGCGCGCGCAGGCGCTCGGTCTTGTCGCCCAGCTTGACCAGGGCGAAGCCGATCAGGGCGGCAAAGAACAGCACCTGCAGCACCTTGCCCTCGGCCAGCGCCATGAAGGGGTTGGTCGGCACGATATTGATCAGCACCTGCACCGGCGTGGGCACCTCGCGCGGCACCCAGTCTTCGGCTGCCACCAGCGGCTCCAGCCCGGCGCCGGGCTGCAGCACCAGACCCGTGCCCAGGCCCACCAGCACCGCCAGCGCGGCGGTGATCCCAAACCACAGGAAGGTGCGCCCGCCCAGCTCGGCGATGCTGCTCTGCCCGTGCAGGCGTGCAATGGCTGCCACCACCGCGAAAAACACCAGCGGCGTGGCGATCATGCGGATCAGGTTGACGTAGACCGTGCCCAGCGGCGCGAACCAGGTTGCCGCCTGCTCACCCAGCGCCCAGCCCGCCAGCGCGCCCAGCACGAAGCCGCCGGCAACGCGCTGCCAGAAGGGGATGCGGAACCACGCGTGGAACAGACGGGACATGCAGGCCTACCGTGGGGAGCGCACCGGGCGCGCGAGGCCCCAGACCTTGCGGCCAGACGCGGCGGACCGCAAGCCTCCAAGGTGGGAGGCTGTGTCGCAGGGTATGGCGATTGCGACTGAGCGACCGCAGTGCGATCACCCGCCTGCGGGGAATCTGGCCGAGTGATCGGAAAGCGATGTTGGCCACATCGATCCAGCGCCCGAGCAGCGATCGCGACTGCGGCACGTGTCCGCGCGCTCCGTCGCCGCGCGGCTGCACCCTGGCTTCACTCGCGCCCGCCGCGTCCAGCGCCGACTGCGCGTTCCGCGCCCACAACCCGCGCGCGCGGCAAGTGTGGATTCGTCAGCGCTTGCCGAGGCCCTTCACGCGGCTTGCGCCTCGCACGGAAGGCCGACACGCCTGCGCGGCCGCATGGGCGGGATTGAAGCGGCGGCCACGGTCATCGGCGCCACGAAACCGAACGCACGACGGTGCGCCAAGGCCTGAGGTCTCCCCACAAATTTCCGGCCTTCCTCGGCCATCTGGGGTTATCTTTCGGCCAAAACGAAACGCGCATGACGCGGTTTTTTCCTCGGGGTACCAAGCCTGAGGACCGCGCCATGCACGCTTCGACGATTTTACGCTGCTGTATCGGTGAGATTCTGGACACGATGCACGCGACCCGCTGCCGTCGCCTGCTCGATGCCGTGGAGGCCTTGGTGGCAGGGCGCCGATTGACCCTGACCGAGTTGGCGCGCCAATGGCCC
>JAKOMQ010000012.1 GCA_022241605.1 Aquimonas sp.
AGCAGGAGGGCATCGAAACGGCGCACATCGACCCCGGCAAGCCTTGGCAGAATGGCACCGCGGAGAGCTTGAACGGCAAGTTCCGCGACGAGTGCCTGAGCATGGAGTGGTTCCGGAGCCGGGCCGAGGCGCGGGTGATCATCGAGAGCTGGCGCCGCCACTACAACGAAGATCGCCCCCACTCGAGCCTCGGCTACCGGACCCCGAAGCAGTTCAAGGACGAACAGAAGCAGAAGAACGAAGCATCAACCCACCGAGCCTCCCTCAACTAATCGGTGGTCCTGAAAAAGCCGGCAGGTCACGAGGGTTTCAGTCCGTCAGCCGTCCACGCAGCCGCAGCAGGCGCTGCTCGGCGCGCTCGACGCCGTCGCGCAGGCCGTCGACGTCGTCGCAGAAGGCCTGCAGCTCGTCGTGGCCGAGCAGATCACGACGCTCTTCGCGCAGGTAGTCGGCGCCGGCTTCCGCCAGCTCGCGCGCGCCGCGCTGTGCGCCTTCGAAGCCCGCCTTGAGGGCTTTGGCGATCTGCACGCCGGCGACGTCGCCCAGCCGCTCGGACAGCGCGGCCTCCATGTCCGGGCTGTAATTCTGCGCCAGCCGCTGCAGGGCCTGCGCGAGGCCGATGTCACCGGCGATCTTCATCCGCCCCGGCGTGGCCGCACCGGCTCCGGGCAGCACCCGCGACACCAGCGCGCCCAGCGTTGCCGTCAGGCTGAGGTCCGCCTCTGCGTCGGGCTGGGCCGGGCCAACCTTCAGCACGCCGCCGCTGACTGTGATCCGCGCCGCCAGCGCGGGCGCCTGCAGCTGCAGCTCGATGCTGCGACCCTCCAGCGCTGCGAGCTCGGCCGGCAGCTGTGGATCCAGCCTCGCGGCGCGGTTCAGCGCGAACTCCAGCGCCTGCCCGCCCAAGGCCAGCAGCGGATTGCGCGCGCGCGCTCCGGTGCCGGCCATCAGGCCACCCGCTCGTAGTGGCCGACGCCGATCTCGGGCAGGCCGAAGAAAGCGCGGGCGCTGGCGGTGCTGGCGCTTTCAACCTCTGCATAGGATTCGCCGCGATCGCGCGCGAGCTCCTCGGCGATGTGCTGCAGGTACATGGGTTCGTTGCGGCGGTGCGAGGGCATGGGCTTCAGGTTGCGCGGCAGCAGGTAGGGGGCGTCGGTCTCGATCATCAGCCGCGCGGCGGGAATCTCCCCCACCATCTCGCGCAGATGCTGACCGCGGCGCTCGTCGCAGAGCCAGCCGGTGATGCCGATGTGGCAGTCGAGATCGAGATAGTCGTACAGCGCCTCGCGCGTATCCGTGAAGCAGTGCACGACCGCCGCCGGAACGCGGTCGCGCACCTGCTTCAGGATTGCGATGAAATCGCCGTGGGCATCACGCTGGTGCAGGAACAGCGGCTTGCCGAGCTCGACGGCGATCTCCAGCTGGCGCTCGAAGGCGCGACGCTGCGCCGGCCGCGGCGAAAAATCGCGGTGGTAATCCAGCCCGGTCTCGCCGACCGCCCGCACCTCCGTGCGCGCATGCAGGGCGCGCAGCTCGCGGTCGGCTTCCTCGGTGTATTCCACCGCATGGTGCGGATGCACGCCGGCCGTGGCGTACAGGCGCTGCGGATAGGCGCGCGCCAGCTCCAGCGCCTGCGCGCTGCCCTGGCGGCTGGCGCCGGTCACCATCATCTGCGCCACTCCGTGGGCGGCCGCGCGCGCCAGCACGGCGTCGAGGTCGTGGGCGAACGATTCGTGGGTGAGGTTGGCACCGATGTCTACGAGCATGGGATTCGGGATTGGGGGTGAGACGGCGCGTTTGCGCGGCATGCCGCGCGCGTCGTCGAACGCCCGAGCGCTGTGCGCGACGGCCGGGGAGGAGTCTTCAGGAGCGGATGTGAGGCCACCAACCGCTCTTGGGCAACCCCGTGGCGATTGGTGAGTTGCCGGATCATGGGCCCAACACCACTTCGGGATCGTCGGCCGGAACGCAGCGCTCGGCGGCCCACTGGCGCAGGCGGGTGACCTGTTCGGCCATCACCACCGAGATCGGGCGCGTGTCGCGCAGGGACTGCAGCAGGTGGGCCTGGTCGAGCGCCTGGCCCTCGGCGTGGCTGGCGTACAGCGCCGACACCACCGCCTGCTCGATCTCGGCGCCGGAAAAGCCGCGGCTGGACTGCGCCAGCGCGGCTAGATCGAAGGTTTCCAGCGCCTGCTCGCGACGGCGCAGGTGGATCTCGAAGCACTGCGCGCGGGCTTCGGCGCCCGGCAGATCGACGAAGAAGATCTCGTCGAAGCGGCCCTTGCGCAGCAGCTCCGGCGGCAGCTGCTCGATGCTGTTGGCGGTGGCCACCAGGAATACCGGCTGCTTGCGCTCGGCCATCCAGGTCAGCAGCGCGCCCAGCACCCGGCGGCTCACGCCGTCGTCGTTGTTGGAGGTGGCAAGGCCCTTTTCGATCTCGTCGCACCACAGCACGCAGGGCGCCATCGCCTCTGCCGAGCGCAGGGCCTCACGCAGGTTGCGCTCGGTCTCGCCGTGGTACTTGTTGTAGAGCGCGCCGAAGTCCAGCCGCAGCAGGGGCACATGGAAACCGCCGGCGCAGGCCTTGGCCGCCAGCGACTTGCCCGCGCCCTGCACGCCCAGCAGCAGCAGGCCGCGCGGCGGATCCAGCCCGGGCGGGCCCTTGCCCTCGATGAAGATGCGTCGGCGCTGCTCGATCCAGCGTTTGAGCCGGCTGAGCCCCGCGACCTCGTCGAAGCGCGCCACGTCCGGCTCGAAATGCAGCACCCCGCCCGAGCCCAGCAGCTTGAACTTCGCCTGCTGCGCACGCGCCACGTCGTCGTCGCGGATGGCGCCGTCGTCATGGATCAGCTGGCGCACGATCTTGCGCGCGTCCAGCAGCGGCAGGCCCAGCAGATGCCGCAGCAGCTGGCGCTGCGCGGCCGACTCCACCTGCACGCGCTTGCCGCCGTGCTCGCGCGAGTAGGCGAAAGCCTCCTCGCGCAGCATGGCCGCCAGCTTGGCCTCGTCCGGCAGCCGCACCTCGAAGCGCGTGGCCAGCGATTCCAGGTCCTCGGGCAGCTCCACCTTGGCGCCCACCAGCACCACGCTGTGGCGCGCTGCGGCCTGGCCCAGCACGACCTCGCGCAGGCGGCGAATGCTCATGGCGTAGCGCAGGTAGGGGCCGAAATCGAACAGCAGCCAGATCGCCCGCCGCGGGTCCGCGTGCATCGACTCCAGCAGCTGGCTGGAGTCGTTGCAGGGCGGCAGACCATGCTCGTCCAGATCGAGCCGCTGCAGGCCCTGGGTGATGCTCCAGGAGAACAGCGGCCGCAGCAGCTCGGCCACGACGTGGCGGAAGGCATCCAGCAGCAGCCCCTCCTCGTGGGTCTCGATCACCACCAGCGGTGCGCCCGAGCGCAACAGCACGGCGAGGTCACGGGGTTCGAACATGCGCGGCTGCACTCCTGTGAAGAGTCGGTAAGACGCGGAAGTGTACCGGCAGTGACTGCAAGCTCCCGCCTTGACGCCGGCGATGCGCGAGTCGGGGTGTATTCTGCAGGGCCGTTCCAAGGCCGTCGGCCCTGCGCCGCCGTCCGCCTTATTGGAGAGCCCGTATGCGGCACACGATCCTGATTGCACTGCTCTCGACCGGCCTGCTGGCTGCACCCGGTGCTGTCACCGCGGAGACGCTGCGCCTGCCTGCGCTGGATCTGCCCAAGCTGGCGGCCGAGGACCTCGCGGAGGAGGGCAAGACCGGCCGGCCGCTGCGCTATGGCCTCGTGCATGCTTTCAAGGGCTCGGCGCTGCCAGGACTCGAAGGCCGCGGCAGCTGGAGCAGCCCGTCGCCGGGCCAGCTGCGCTGGACACTGACGCTGGATGCACCGCAGGCCAGCAACCTGGCCTTGGCCTTCGATGCGCTCCGCCTGCCCGCCGGCGCCGAGCTTCGCCTGTTCCGGGCGGACGACAAGCAGCCGGCCCTGGTCTATACCGATGCCGACAACCCGGTCGATGGACAGCTGCGTACGCCCCTGATCGAGGGCGCCTCAGTGCGCCTGCAGCTCGACCTGCCCGAGCATCTGCGTGATCACGCCCGGCTGCGCCTGGTCGAAGCCGTGCGCGGTTATCGGGATCCGCTGCTTGCCATCGCGCAGGCCAAGTCCGGCAGCTGCAACATCGACATCGCCTGCCCGCAGGGCGACGCCTGGCGCGAGCAGTCGCGCTCGGTGGCGCATTACACCTTCAATTCGGGCGCCGGCAGCTTCGTCTGCACCGGCCAGCTGGTGGCCACCGGCAGCCAGACCCAAGACCTTGCCCAGCCGCGCTTCCTCACCGCCCAGCACTGCCTGAGCACGGCCAGCGCAGCGGCCAGCATGACCTTCTACTGGCGCTATGAGAGCCCGACCTGCCGGACCCCCGGCAGTGCCGCCAGCGGCATCCCGCTGCCAAGCAATTCGAACTCGGCCGCAATCCAGAGCGGCGCCACCCTGCTGGCCGCGCATCAGCCGACCGACTTCACCATGGTCCAGCTCAATTCACCGGTCCCGGCCGCTGCCAATGCCTTCTGGAGCGGCTGGGATCGCCGCAACAGCGCCCCCATCGGTGCGGTCGGCATCCACCACCCGGCGGGCCACGAGAAGCGCATCGCCATTGATCTTGACCCCTTGACCCGCAGCGGCAGCTGCATCGTCAGCGGCACCGAGGACACCCACTGGCGGGTGGGCGCCTGGGAGCAGGGCACCACCGAGCAAGGCTCCTCCGGCTCGGGTCTGTGGCGCAGCGACAGCCGGCGGCTGATCGGCGTGCTCTCCGGCGGCCAGGCCTCGTGCACCAACCCGACCGGCTTCGACTGCTACGGCGCGCTCGACCGCGGCTGGACCGGCGGTGGCGCCTCCACCAGCCGCATGAGCGACTGGATGACACGCGGCGGCGGCAGCCCGGAGGTGCAGGACGGCCACGCCGGCTGCAGCGCACCCAGCGTCAACCTGCAGGCGCCTGGCGCCGGGGCGCGGGTCGGCGAGCCGCTGAACTTCAGCGTCGGCGCGAGCGGCGGCGCCGGCGGCCCCTACCGGATCGACTGGGATCTCGATGGCGACGGCCAGTTCGAGCGCCAGCAGGGCCCGGCCAGCGTCAGCGTTCGCTTTGCCCAGGCCTTCAGTGGGCAGGTGCGGGTGCGGGTGGCCGACAGCGCCGGCTGCGCGTCGATCACCAGCCGCGCGCTGGACGTGCTGGCACCGCAGCTCAGCGCGACCGCCGGCAGCCCGGCCCAGGTCTGCGGCGACGGTGATGCCGCGCTGGAGCCTGGCGAGCGCTGGCGCCTTCCGGTGACGCTGAGCAACAGCGGCAGCGCTGCACTGCCGGCGGGAGCGCATGCGCTGTTTGCCAACGGTACGGCCGAGCTGCCCGGTCTGGACAGCGGCCCCAACGCCTTTGGCTACCGCGCCGGCAGCAGCGCCGGCGGCGCCTGTGCCTATGCGTTCGCCGACATTGGCGGCGCGGCGGCGCTGGCGTTGACCGATGCCGATGACGGCCGCAGCAGCGAGATCACGCTTGGCGGCAGCGGCGTGCGCCTGTTTGGGCAGACCTACACGCGGGCGATCATGTCCACCAATGGCTATATCGCCTTCGATCCAGCCGACGACGGCGCCCAGTTCCGCAATTTCTGCGACGGCGGCTTCAACGCTGCGGGTCGTGGGCCGCGCCTGTACCCGCTGCATCAGGACTGGGTGGTGCGAGCGGGCGGGGCCCTGCGCTATGCCTATCAGGCCACCTGCGCTCGTCCTGCCGAAGCGGGGGGCGCACAGCCCTGCCACGTGTTCCAGTGGGATGGCCTGCGTCGCTTCAATGGCCCCGCCGCTGAAGACGCCAGCTTCCAGACCATCGTTTACGCCAACAGCGGACAGGTCGCATATCAGTACCGTCGCGCTGATGGAGGCAGCGGCGGCGAGGCCACCATCGGCCTCAACAACGCCGCGCAGAACGATCCGCTGATTGCCCGCTGCAACGCCAGCAATGCCGCGCCCGCGCAGAGTGCGATCTGCATCTTCGACCCCGCCAGCCTGCCGGCCGGAGCAAGCGCGCTGCTGGAAACGCCCACGCAGTCCCTGCCTGCGCTCGCGGTCGGCGCCAGCGCGACGGTGCAGCTGGAGTTCCAGGTCCCGGCCGGCACCAGCTGTGGTGCGGCGCTGGCGCTGGACCTGCTCGGCGTGGCCGGCGAAGGTTTCGGCAGCTTCAATCCACAGCCGCTGCTGCGCACTCGCATTGCCGAAGCCTGCCAGGCCGCGACCAGCTGCAGCGCACCGGCAGCGCGTGCGCTGCCGCGTGTCGGCTTTTTCAGCGAGCCCGCGCGACCCGGCAACGGGCTGGCAGCCTTCACCTACGGCAGCGCCAGCGATCCGGTGCTCGGCGCGATCTGGTACACCGCCGATGCCCTGCACAGCAGCGACTGGTACACCTTCGCGGGTCCGGCCCGGCGCGGCCTGCTGGAGACCGAGCTGATCCGCACCCGCAACCTCGGCCCGGCCTTCAGCCCGCAATCCACCCCGACCGGCCGCGCCTGGCTGGGCTCCATCGATGCGCAGACCCAGCTGTTCGCCTGGCGCTTCGACGACGGCCGCCGCGGCATCGAACGCCTGCGCAGCACCGCTGCCGGGCTGTCCTACGCCCAACCCAACCACACCAACGCCTGGATCCAGCCGGGCCAGGAAGGCTGGGGTCTTGCGATCGAAGGCATCGTCACCCCCGGCGGTCCGCTGGAGTTCTTCGGTGCCTACGTGTTCGACAGCAGCGGCCAATCGCGGTGGGCCACCGGCACCAGTAACACCACCAGCAGCGGCAGCGTGGCCCTCACCGCGCAGCGAGCGCACTGCCCGGGCTGTCCGTTCTATGCCGACTGGGACACCCGCGGCCAGCCTGCTGGCAGCCTGCAGCGCAGCTACACCAGCTGCACCCGCGCCCAGTTCTCCAGCACCATCAGCCTGCCGGCGCCCCTGTCCGGCAGCTGGAACCGCAGCACCACCGAAATCCAGGCCCTTGGAGACCAGTGCCGATGACCGACTCGCCCGTACGCCTGCATCGACTGATCCTGCTGCGTCACGCCCATGCCCAGCCGGCCACGCCGGGCCAGCTCGACCTCGAGCGCGCGCTCTCGCCCACCGGCGAGGCCGAGGCCGATGGCGCCGGGCGCTGGCTGGCCGAGCACGCACCCTTGCCTGCGCGGGTGGTGGTGTCGCCGGCCGAGCGCGCCCGCGCCACGGCGGAGCGCGTGCTGGCACAGACCGGCTATGTCGACCAACGCAGTGACCCGCGCATCTACGAGGCCAGCCCCGGTGAGTTGCTGGAGGTGGTGGCTGACCACGCCGAGGCCGGCGTACTGATGCTGGTCGGCCACAACCCCGGCTTCGAGTCGCTGGCGGCCCTGCTGTCCACTGGCCAAAGCGGCGATCACCGCGGCATGCCGCCGGCCGGCATCGCCGTGCTCGACTTCGAGGACGGCGCCGAGCTGGAGCCGGGCGCGGCCCGGCTGACGGCGTTCTGGTCGCCGTAGCAAGCGTGCTGCACGCGGCCGCGAGCTTGCGCCTGCCCGCGTGCGCCGTCGCGGTCGCACTGCTGCTGTCGGCAGGTCCCGGCTTTGCGGCGGCCACCTTTGCTGCCGGTTCGGCGGCGGATGAGCCCGGCCTGCGCATCGATACGGCCCGCTCATTGGCCGGTTTTTCGGTGCGTGCGGCGTGGGTCAAACGCCTCGATGGCCGCTTCGCGCACATCGAGGGCGTGGTGCGGCCGGAGCCGCGTCCGGATACCTGGATGCTGGAGGTGCGTGTGGCCTCCGGCAGCGTGCTGATGGACAGGACCACCTATGAGGACTGGGCGCGCTCGCCGGAGTTCTTCCACGCCACCCAGCACCCCTGGATCGAGTACCGGTCCCATGGCCTGCCGAGCGCCCTGCTGGCGTCCGGCGGCAGTATCGAAGGCGTGCTCAGCCTGCGCGGCATCAGCCGTCCGGTCAGCTTCGAGCTGCTGCCGGCTGACTGCGATCGCCCGGGCCTGGACTGTCCCGTGCAGGCGCGCGGTGAGGTCAGCCGCGGCGAGTTCGGCATGGACGCGCGCCGCCTGTTCGTGAGCGATCGCGTACGGCTCAGCTTCGACATCCGCCTGCATCCGGGCGACGAGTGATGCCTCCCGAATCGCGCAGCGCGCTGCGTCTGTTGGCGCTCCTGCTGGCCAGTCTGGCGCTGGCCGGCTGCATGCCCTCCAAGCAGACCGTGCTGCGCGCCAGCGGTGAAGCCGCCAGCCGCCAGGATCGAAGCCTCGACTGCACATCGCCGCTGGACTGCGCCGAGCCTTCGCCGCTGCGCGCCGCCGCCGCCCGCGCCGTGCTGGACTCCACGCCCGAGGTGCCGCGCCATGTAGTGCTGTCGCTGGAAAGCGGCCGCGATGCGCTGCTGGCGCGCCTGCACCTGATCCGCGCCGCCCGCCGCAGCATCGAAGTGCAGAGTTTCATCTTTGCCGAGGACGATGCCGGCCACCTGCTGCTGGACGAGCTGCTGGCCGCGGCGCGACGCGGCGTGCGCGTGCGCCTGCTGCTGGACCAGCTGTTTTCGCTGGACGACGTCAGCCTGCTGGCCGGCCTGGCCCAGGCCCATGTCAACTTTGAGCTGCGCCTGTACAACCCGACCTTCGCCAAGGGCAGCACCAGCAGGCTGGAGTTCGTCGGCGGCATCCTGTGCTGCTTTACCCGCTTCAACCAGCGCATGCATAACAAGCTGCTGCTGATCGACGACCTGGTCGGCCTGACCGGCGGACGCAATATCCAGGAGCGCTACTTCGACCTCGATGCCGGCTTCAACTACCGCGACCGCGACATCATCGTCGGCGGCCCGGCGGCCGCAGAGATGGGCGAAAGCTTCGAACAATTCTGGAGCAGCCCGCGCAGCCTCACTGCCGCCGCCCTGCGCGACGTGCGGCCGGCCTTGGCGCGTGCCCCGAGTGGCCGCGAGGTGCTGGCAGATCCACCGTGGAGTCGGCCCGAACGCATCCGGACCCTGCGCCGCGAGGCCAGTGATCCGCAGCTGCTTCAGGCACTGCTGATCGAGCCGATGCACCGGGTCGGCCGCGTCGACTTCTATTCCGACGGCCCCGACAAGCAGCTCGGCCGCATCGAGCCCGGCCGCCGCGACAGCAGCGAGCGCCTGCGTGCCTCCGTGGTCGGTGCGCGCGAGGAGATCGTGCTGCAGACGCCCTACCTGGTGCTGAGCCGGCCGGCGCGCGACACCTTCCGCGCCCTGCGCCAGCGGCCCTCGCCGCCGCGGGTGCGGATCAGCACCAACAGCCTGGCCAGCACCGATGCCTTCCCGGTCTATGCCCTAAGCCACAAGTACAAGCGCACCTACCTGCGCGAGTTCGGCTTCGAGATCCACGAATACCGCCCGCATCCGGCCGATGCGCCGATCGCGCTGGAGGAGGACGAGGGCAGCGCCATCACACTGCCGCTGCGATTCCTGCGCAGCGAGTCCTCGCGCGCTTTCGGTTCGGCCACCGGCAGTCTGGGCGAGGGCGAGAGCCTGACCCCGCGGCGACGCGCGCGAGCCGGCCCGCTGCCGCTGCGCAGCCTGGGCATGCGGGTAGGCCTGCACAGCAAATCGATGGTGGTGGACGGCCGGCTCGCCATCATCGGCAGCCACAACTTCGACCCGCGCTCGGACAACCTCAACACCGAATCGGTCGTGCTGGTGCATGACCGCGGCTTCGCCGATGAGCTGCGCGAGACCCTGCTGGTGGACATGGCGCCGGAGAACGCCTGGATCGTCGCCCCGCGCGCGCGCCTGCCTTGGGTGGCCGGGCTCAACTACAGCCTCGGCAAGCTGTCCGAATGGCTGCCCCTGTTCGACGTCTGGCCCTGGCGCTACGCCACCAGCTACGAGCTGCTGCCGCACTGCGAACCGATGCCTCCCAATGCG
Organism: Aquimonas sp.; assembly: GCA_022241605.1. Taxonomy (GTDB): domain Bacteria; phylum Pseudomonadota; class Gammaproteobacteria; order Xanthomonadales; family Xanthomonadaceae; genus Aquimonas. Next base: position 9,936 of record JAKOMQ010000012.1, read on the forward strand.
CCCGGCTTCCTCGGTTGCCACCGCGCGGTCGGTGATTTCCCCGAGGTGGAGATCCCCTTCAAGGCCATCAACACCCGCATCCTCACCGCCTTCGGCGCCGGCCTTGCGCCGATCCTGTAGTCGACCCGCATGAGCGAAGCCCGTATCCATCCGCAGCCGCCCGTCGAATACTGGTTTGTCGAGGGCTGCCACATCCTTGAGTGGCACAACCGCGATGACGATCCCGCGGTGTCGATTGCGCGTGCGCGGCTGGCGCCGGGGCAGACCACGCGCTGGCACCGCCTGCAGGGCATCGTCGAGCGCTACCTGCTGCTGTCGGGCCGCGGCCGGGTCGAGGTCGAAGGCCTGCCGCCCACCGAGGTCGAAGCCGGTGCAGTAGTGGTGATCCCGCCCGGCCGCGCCCAGCGCATCCACAACAGCGGCGGCGAGGATCTGGTTTTCCTCGCCGTGTGCACGCCGCGCTTTTCCGCCAAGGCCTACGAGGACATCGAGTCGCCTGTCTCCGATTGAGATCCGAGACATCGGAATCACCCCGCTGCCGCCAAGCTCCGCGGCCTTTGCGCGTGAGCGCGCACCGCATCCCAAGGACCTATCTGCATGAACATTCCCACTCTCTTCGCACCGTTCAAGTCCGGCGCCCTCGACCTCGCCAACCGTCTGGTGATGGCGCCGCTGACCCGCAACCGCGCCGGCCCGGGCCAAGTGCCCACCGATGACACCGTTACGTATTACCGACAGCGCGCCAGCGCCGGCCTGATCATCACCGAGGCCAGCCAGATCTCGCCGATGGGCCAGGGCTACCTCGACACCCCCGGCATCCATTCGCCCGAGCAGATCGCCGCCTGGAAGCGCGTCACCGAGGCCGTGCATGCCGAAGGCGGGCGCATCTTCATCCAGCTCTGGCACGTCGGCCGCATCTCGCACAGTTCGCTGCTGCCGGGCGGCGCCGCGCCGGTCGCGCCGTCGGCGATCACCGCCAACAGCAAGACCTTCACCGCGGAAGGCTTCGTCGATGTCTCCGCGCCGCGCGCGATGAGCGTCGAGGACATCCAGGCCACGGTGGCGGATTACGCGCAGGCCGCGCGCAACGCGATCGAGGCCGGCTTTGACGGCGTCGAGGTGCATGCCGCCAACGGTTACCTGATCGACCAGTTCCTGCGCGAGTCCAGCAACCATCGCGAGGATGCCTACGGCGGCGGCATCGAGAATCGCACGCGCTTCCTCGCGGAAGTCATGGACGCCATAGTTGCCGCCATCGGCGCCGAGCGCGTCGGCGTGCGCTTCTCGCCGGTGTCGCCCTTCAACGACGTCAGCGACAGCAACCCGCAGGCGTTGTTCGAGCACGCCATCGAGCGCATCGACCACCATCCGCTGGCCTACGTGCACGTGATCGAAGGCGCCACCGGCGGCGATCGCGAGATCGACCCCGGCTTCGACTTCGCCGCGCTGCGCGCGAAGTTCAAGGGCGCCTGGATGGTCAACAACGGCTACGACCACGCGCTGGCCGAGGCCCGGCTCGCCGCCGGCGCCGCCGACCTGTTCTGCCTCGGCCGCCCCTTCATCAGCAACCCCGACCTGGTACGGCGCCTGCGCGAAGGCCGCGAGCTCAACCCTCTCGACGGCTCCACCCTGTACGGCGGGGGCGCCGAGGGCTACACGGACTATCCCTTCCTCGCGGGGTGAGGCGGGCGTGGCCGCTGCCCCTGCGCGGGCGGCGGCCACGCCCTGGCCATCACGGTGATTGCTGCGCGCTGGTCTGCCGTGCGTCGCTGGGCGACTGCTCGACCATCGCATCCGCGAGTGTCTGCACCCGCTCCCCGAAAGCGGAGAAGTCCTGCGAAGGCTCGTGCGTTTCGCGTGAGCGGATCTGTCGCACCGCCACCAGATCCGCCTTGGGTACGACCACGATGGACTGGCCGAGAGAGCCGTTCGCCTCGAAGGCTTCAACTGGACCCTTGCGGGCATGGAAGGGCCGCCAGGGCCCGATGCCGTGCGGGGCGATCAGCTGCTGGTGCCAGCGTTCGAACCAGTTGTCGCCCAGCGCTTCCGCCAGCCCGGCGAAGAGCGCCTCCGGCGAGTCGAACTCGCGGCCGTGCAGCACGCGCAGGGCGTCCACCATATCGGTCTCCACGCCTGCACGCTCAAGCATCGCGACGCTGGACTCGTCCGCATGGAAGCGCACCCAGGCGACCCGGCGCCACCACAGCAGCCCCGACTCGGGGCTCAGGCGCGAAGGCGCCAACATTTCGTCGATAAACGCCTCAGGCACCAGCGTTCGACCTTGCCACTGCCCCCGCCCCAACACCAGCCGCCCGATCTGCGCGAGGCCGCGTGCATCGGTCGACAGCCCGGCCATCGCGTGCGGATTGCCCTCGGCATCGCGGTACCACTCGCCGTGGCGTACGCCGAGCGGCGCCAGCAGGCGGCGTTCGATATAGCGGTCCATCGGCTCGCCCGCAGCGCGCTCAATGATTCCGGCCAGTAGATTGACTGCTTTGTTGTTGTAGGAAAAATGGGTGCCGGGGTCGTGGGTCAGCTCGGCCGCGAGGGCAAGTTTCAGCACGTCCGGCGCCGGATAGATCTCGACCGCCGGGCGCAGGATGTTCTGCAGTCCCGAGCTGTGATCCATCAGCATCCGCACCGTGATGTCCGCTTTGCGGCCCTGCTTCCATTCCGGAAAGAAGGTGTGCACGGGCTGGTCCAGCGACTCCAGGTGGCCATCGGCGAGCAGGGCGCCGATGGCCAAGGCCACCACCGACTTGGTGACCGACATGGTTTCCAGCAGCTGCGGGCCTTCGCTCCCATAGCGCTCAAGCAGCACCTCGTCTCCACGCATGACCAGAACAGCGTCGCTGTTGGCTGCCGCTGCGCCCTCCTCGATCGCGCTCAGCGCGGCGGTGACGGCGTCTGCGCTGGCTGCCGAAGTCCAGGGGTGGAAGAGGCAGGCAGCCAAGAGCACGGCCAACGGCCAGTGCGGCGTTTCTGGGCGAAATGGCATGGCAGCACCCTTCGGAAGACATTATGATTACTAATGTAATCGATGTGGCTCGAAAGGCAAGCACCAGGAACCAGCGCCTGTCGACGCTCAAGCCCGGACCCAGCTTCCCGGTGCGCGCGCTGAACCGATGCGCGCGACGAATCCCTGATTCAGGCACAGAACAAGGGCCCAAGCCCGCGCAGAAACACCTCGCTGCCGTAGCGCGCCCACAGCGCCGCACCCACCGCCAGCAGCGCCAGCGCGCCCAGCAGCAGCAAGCGCTGCAGGCTGCGGGTGCTCATGCCGGCTGCCAGGCGCGGTGTTCGCGGGTGGCGAGGCTCAGGCCCGCCGCCAGCAGCGCGAGCGCTACCGAGGTCCACCAGATCGCGTCATAGCTGCCGCTGGCGTCGAACAGCCGGCCCGCCCACCAGGCGCCAATGAAGGCGCCCACCTGGTGGCTCAGAAACACGATGCCGTACAGGGTGGAGAGCTGGCGCAGGCCGAACATGCTGACCACGGCGCCGCTGGTCAGCGGCACCGTGCCCAGCCACAGGAATCCAAACACCGAGGCGAACACCAGCGCCGATGCGGGGCTGAGCGGGAGCCACAGGAACAGCGTGGTCGCCACCGCGCGCGCGAAGTACAGCGCCGCCAGCAGACCGGTGCGCGAGTGGCGACCGCCCCACAGCCCGAACAGCCAGCTGCCGGCGATGTTGAACAGGCCGATCAGGGCCAGCGCCCAGGCGCCCACCGTCGGGCTCAGGCCGCCGTCCACCAGATAGGCCGGCAGGTGGGTGCCGACGAAGGCGACGTGGAAGCCGCACACGAAGAAGCCGCCGTTCAACAGCCAGTAGTGCGGATGCCGCGCCGCGGCGCGCAGGGCTGGACCCAGCGCCGGGCCTTCGATCACCGGCGCCGCTTCGCCCCGTCGTGGCCGCCCGGGCAGGCCGAAAGCGAGCGCCGCGACGAAGACAATCAGGCCGGCGAGGAGCCACAGCGTGATGCGCCAGTCAAACGCACCGATGAGACCCTGCGCCAGCGGAACCACCGCGAACTGGCCAAGCGAGCCGCCGGCGGTGACCAGGCCGAAGGCGAGGCTGCGCTGCGCCTCCGGCACCACCCGCCCCACGGCCGACAGCACCACCACGAAGGTGGTGGCGGAAAGCGCCATACCCACCATCACGCCCAGCGCCAGGCCCAGGCTGTGGGCGCCGGTGGCATTGGCCGCCAGCACCAGTCCGAAGATGTACAGCACGCTGCCGCCGATCAGGGTTGGCCGCGTGCCGAAGCGGTCCGCCGCCGCGCCAACGAAGGGCTGTACCACGCCGAACAACAGGTTCTGCAGGGCGATGGCGAATCCGAAGGCCTCGCGGCTGATGCCGAGCTCGCTGCCCACCGGTTGCATCATCAGCCCGAAGCTCTGGCGCACGCCCATGCTGAGCGTGACGATGGCTGCGGCGGCCGCCACCGCGATCAGGGCGGTGCGGGTCCAGGCGGAGTTGTCGTCAGTGGGGGAGGTGGGCAGGCCCATGCGACTAGGCTACGCCCGCACCGCCATGTCGGGCTCTGCGACCTTGGCAGAAGTCGGATCGCGCCTTTGCCTGGAGCGCCTGCGGCACCCGCGGTCCGCCTGGCCGGCGGCTCAGTCGCTGCACTCGAAACCGTCCGCGAACACGGCTGCCGCAGTGGGATGGATCCACTGCGCGTAGAGGTGGAGATTGCCGGGTCCGGCATGGCTCTGGCCAGGCGCAAAGGCGGTGCCGGCGATGCCGTTGGGCCGGGTGCTCCAGCCTGCAAACCGATAGCCCTCGCGCACCAGATCACCGGCCGGCGCGATCAGCACGGTGCTGCTGCCGCGCACGCTGGCCGGCACGTTGCCGCCGGTGCTGCGGTTGCCGACGTAGGTGACGGTGAACTCGCCGGGATCTGCGGCCTCGAACACCGGGCTCAGGGTCAGGTGGTGGGCTGGCATGTCCAGACCAAAGGGATTGGCCAGCGAGAGGATCGTGCCGGGCGGCAGCGGCGAGGGGCAGTCCTCGACGCAGGCCCAGCCGGCGAAGCGTTGGCCGTCGTCGGGCAGGGCGGTCAGGTTCACCGGCGTCCCCACCGCATGCGAGTCGCCGAAGATCGAACCGCCGACGAAGCGGCCACCGGCGCTGCGCGGGATGCGCAGCTGGTAGTAGCCGCTCACGGCCTCGTTGGTGGCGCCGCGGACGTAGAACGCGTCCTCGCCGATCGGTCGCGGGTTGCCGATCTGGTCGATCGTGACCCGTGCCGCCTCGGCCTCCGCGGCGCTTCCGATCAAGCCGATCCAGCCGTCTGGCCCGTCGGCCTCCGGGACCCGGATGTAGCCGAATACCGGCGTCGGTGCTTCGTGGTAGCCAGCGGCTGTGCCGCTGAGGTTGACCGGAGCGCCCTGGTAAATGTAGTCCCGCTTGAACAGCACGCTGTCGGGATTCGGGGTGACCAGCAACGCACCCCGCACGTCGACCAGCAGAGGCTGCTCCACGCGCGCGTCTCCGGTTTCAAAGCCCTGGTTGTCGCGCATGCGGGCGGATCGGCTGCCGGTAAACACGGCGCGCGGATCGGTTTCGGGGGCTTGCAGGTACAGGCGGTCGTACCAATCCACGTTTTCGAAGATCGCTGCCGTGAACGGGCGCGAGAGGGTCATGTGGTAACGCGCGCCACCTGGCGCGTGCAGGTCGTTACCGACGGCAACCGATGGGTTCGCCAGAAAGTAGTTAAACGCCGCCAGACTGTTGATCAGGTTGCCACTGGAGTGCACGGCCCCGCCACCTGGAAATCCGCCGCTGACATTGCCTGTGAAAGTGCTGTTCGCGATGAACACCGGAACATCGGACCAGAGGCCGCCGCCAAGCTGCCGGGTCACGTTGTTGGCGAACGTGGAGTTGTTGATGAAGACCTGGGAGTTCCCCTCGACGGCAACACCGCCACCGTTCGAATCGACCGCTTCGGTGCGGTTCTCGGCCACGGTCACGCGGTCCAGATGCAGAATGCCGAATCGTATGACCAGCCCGCCGCCTCGAAACCCCAAAAGGCCTGCAGCGTTGCGGAGGATCCGCGAGTCGCTGATGTAGACCTCGCCCTGATTGTTGTCCAGCGCACCGCCTTCGCCTTCGCTGCGACTGTGCGAGATGGTCGATTGGCTGAGCCGCAACTTGCCGAAGTTGACCAGGATCGCGCCCCCGAAGCCGTCGGTCGCCAGGGCGTTCCCGCCGCGAATTTCCAGTCTGTCGAGGTGCACATCACCGTGTTCGCGGATCTGAAAAACCCGGTGCAAGGAAGCGTCCAGATTGGGAAGGCCGGAATCGTCGAAGGCAGGCACCGGCACCGTGATCCGGTGGCCGTTGCCTTGGATCCGGAGCTGCGAATCGATCACGATCTCGGCAAGCACCACGATGTCCGAGGTGAGGTTGACGATATCGCCCGGCGCCGAGGCGTCAATGGCCGCGCGCAGCTGCGCCTCAGTCGCGGCGTTATGCATGCTTTGCGCCAACAGCGGGTGATGCACGAAGAGGAGCGCAAATAGTGTGGCAACAGAGCAGAGCGTCTGGACTCGCTTGCGCATAACGGAGTTGAGCATACGGAAGGGCCTGTGCGGATGTCGCGCGGCTGCGGAGCTGTCAGCCCACAGAAGACCGCCACGAGTGTGATTGAAACATGAGAGACCTGTGGCCGTTACAGATGCAGCCTCATTGAATCGGTGCAGCGGATCTTCCTCCTGCGCGGTCTCGAATGCGCGGCCGCATCCAGCACTCTAAAGCGCGCGGAAACGACGCCCCTGCACCGCCCCGGGTTAGTGGCCACGCGCAAGGCGCCGGCTCTTCTTCATCTGCTGGCAGGATTCTCGTCGGCGGAGTTCCTTCAAAAATGGAGAAGCCTGCTCAGAGCATGTAAAGAAACTGAGGCGCCGTAGCGAGGGCGTCTACAGGCGGCCGCAGTAGGCGGATGGCTTGTTCACGGACTCTCAGAATGCCGCCGCTTCACGCTGAGACCCACAGCTGCATGGGCTCGATCCCCGATCGCGGCATTGCAACGGGCTAGTCGCTGTCCGCCATTCGCTACGTCCTTGGTGCTGGCTGCAGCAGCTGCCGACGACACGATTAATGGCGCTCACGCTCACGTTCAGCGCCCTTCGCACCACGCGGCATGCAAGGGCCCCGCAGCTCACGCCCATGTGCCCGCAATGCTAGCTGCATCAGCGCGGTCAGGCTGTCCCAGCCGAGCTTGCGCATTACCTGTAGGGGATGCGCGTAGACCGCTTTGTCGGCACATCCAGGGACCTGTGCGATGCGCGCCACTGAGTGGCCACGCAGCAGCAGCAACATCACCTCGCACTCGCGCGGCGTAAGATCTGTAAGCAGCGTGTCGTCAGAGAGTCAGCCGGCCGTTCAGGGGCCTGCGCGAAGGCCGCGAGCTGAATCCGCTGGACGGCTCCACCCTCTGCGGCGGCGGGGTCGAGGGCTATGGGGACTACCCCTTCCTGCCGGATTGATTGGTCAACCGAATAACAACTGCCCCAAGCCCAGCAGGAACACGTCGCTGCCGTAGCGGGCACACAGCACGGCGCCTAGCGCCAGCAGCGCCAGCGCACCCACCCGCAGCCAGCGCTGCAGCCTGCGGGTGCTCATGCGGGCTGCAGAGCGAACGGGAGCGCTCAGGCAGCTAAACCCTTGCAGGCCGAGGTCTGCGCATCATGCTCGATGCCAAGGGCCAGCGCTGACAGCCGCCGGGGGCAAGCCAGTCGCAGTGGCCGCCGCCGCCCCTGAAGGCACGCAATTTCATGCAAAGCTTGATCCTGTGGCCGCCAGCTGAGGCTGAAGCTCGGCTTGTCACCCCGGCCAGCGAGCGGCTACTGGCCACTCCGCTCCGCTTTGACCCGGTGCTAACCGAGCCTTGGCTGGCGGCGGACCGCCCTCCAACCAGGAACAGCAGGCGAGCCCGCACGCGGCCAGCCCGGGAAGCCGCGAAGGCGATCTTGGTCCCATTACGCGCGGGCAGGTGCCTTCGAGAGATCCAGCAGGGTGATCACCACGCCATCGATGAGATTGTCGATCCGTCGATAGGGCATCACACGAACCTGGAACTGACGGCCGTCATCGGTCCGGATCTGCTTTTCGGAGGGCTGCAGACTGCGCAAGGTCTCCAGCGCGTCCGCGTGCAGCGTGGGGTACTGCAGGCTGCTGGTGAGATCGCTGAGCGGCCGGCCAATGTCGGTCTCACGCAGATTGATCAGCGTGGCCGCGCGGTCGGTATAGCGACGCACGTTGAGCTGCTGATCGAGAAAAAGAATGGCAATCTCGATGCTGTTCAGCACGTTTTTCATGTCGCTCTGCGCCAGCGCCAGGTCATCCAGCTTGGCCTGCAGCTCGCTGTTGATGGTCTGCAGCTCTTCGTTCATCGACTGCATTTCTTCCTTCGAGGTCGTCAGCTCCTCGTTGGCCGACTGCAGTTCCTCATTGGTGGACTGCAGTGCCTCGTTCGAGGCCTGCAGCTCCTCGCGCGAGGCGAGGGCTTCTTCGCGCAGGCTCTGGATCTCCACTCGATAGCGTTGCAGATGCGCTTCGCTGGTCGGATCGGCCTGACCCTTGGGCTGTCGGCGACGGCGAGATGGCCCAATCGGGCCGGCGTCGCGAAACACCACCAAAGTCATGCCGCGCAAGGGAGACGGCTCGCGGAACGGCTGCAGGGTGACATCGACCGTCAGTGTGCCGGCACTCGTCTCCACCTGCAGCGCGTGCAGCTGCCGTGTCTCACCCTGATCCGACAGCGAGGCCAGGGCATCGAACAAGGCTTCACGCAGGCCCTCGCGAGCCATGACGTGGATATTCCAGTTGGCCTTGCCAGCGGCCGGCTCCAGATAGTTTCCGGTGCGTCCGCTGATGTAGACGATGTCGCCGCAGTCATTGATTACAACGGCGGCCGGCGCGAAGTTCTGAAGAAGCACTTGATCGGCCGACTGCTGCAGTCGATCACCGGGGGCCGTGGAGGTTTGGGGCGGTGGCATGCGCGCTTCCTTGGGGGGGCCGGCCAGGGGGGGGAAGGACTGCAGCAGCAGGTTGGAGCCGCGGATGCCGGCATCGTCCTGGCGCGCATACAGCCGGAATTTGACGTTCAGCGGTAAGAACAGGCTGGTGAAGCGCCCGACGGTTTCAGAGCTACCCAGCAGCAGCAGGCCCCCGGGCCTCAGGCTGTAATGGAACAGGGGCAGCAGCTTGCGCTGCAGCTCAGGCACGAAGTAGATCAGCAGGTTGCGACAGACGATCAGGTCAAGGCGGGTGAAGGGGGGATCGAGCACCACATCATGTTGCGCGAACAGCACCGTGTCGCGGATGCGCTTTCCGACCTCGTAGCAGGACGGGTGCGCCTCGAAAAACCGCACTAGACGCTCTGCCGACACGCTCTCGTTGATGCCCAATGGATAGCGCCCGCGCCGTGCACTGGCGATCGCATCGGGGCTGATATCCGAGGCGAAGATCTGCAGCTTGATCGAACTTCCGTCCGGAAGCCGATCAAATGCCTCAAAGAACAGTATTGCCAGCGAATAGGCCTCCTCACCGGTCGAGCAGCCCACGCTCCAAACCCGCAGATGCGTGCGCTCGCCGCGCCTCGCCAGCAGATCAGGCAGCACGCTCTCTGCCAGAGACTCCCATACGGGTGGGTCGCGGAAGAACCGGGTGACCCCGATCAGCAGCTCCTTGAACAGCAGCTCGGCCTCCTGTGCGTTGTCTGCAAGGAAGCGCGCATAGGCATCCACCGAGTCGATGCTGTGGATCGCCATCCGGCGTTCGATGCGCCGCTGCAGCGTGCTGGGCTTGTACAGGCTGAAGTCGTGGCGGATGCGTCGACGCAGCAGCTCGATGATCCGCGAATAGGGCGCTCCGTCCGCGACGTCACCCACCGCTGCGCGCGCGGTGCTGAGCGAAAGGCGCGTGTGCGACAGTACCTCCAGAATGCGCGCTGGTAACTCCTGCGCCGGCGCAACGAGGTCCGCGCAGCCGGTGGCGATCGCGCTGCGCGGCATCGCGTCGAACTGCGCATCGCCCGGTTCCTGCACCGCCGTTAGGCCGCCCACGGCCTTGATCGCACGCATCCCCAGGCTGCCATCCGAACCCATCCCGGAGAGCACCACCGCGACCGCCCGCTCGCCCTGGACGGTGGCAAGCGAGGAGAACAGGACATCCACGGGCAGCCGCATCCCGCGTGGCTTGGCCGGCGGCGCCAGATTGAGCGTATCGGCCGCCAGGCTGAGCTCGGTGTTGGGGGGGATCACGTACACGCAATCGGCCTCGATTCGCAGCCCCTGGCTGGCCTCGCGCACGGGCATCGCCGTGCTTCGCTGCAGCAGCTGCGGCAGCAGTGCCTTCTGAGTCGGGTCGAGATGCTGCACAACGATGAAGGCCAAACCGCTGTCGCAGGGCGCGGCGCCGAGAAAGGCCTCCAGCGCGTGCAGGCCGCCCGCCGATGCGCCGACCGCAACAACCCGCACCGTCTGCGCACGCACGGCGCATGGCTCGCCAGTCACAGCCTTGGCCTCAAGCGCGGCCTGGCCCAAGCTGGACATCAGCCCGCGGACGATTCCGTGCCCGGGGTCGCCACCAGAAGGATGTCCCCGCTGGTCGAGACGCGGCACAGACGGATCTGCCAGTGGCGCGCGCCGTCCGGTGTGTTTGCCGCTTGGACCTCGGCTTCGACGGCGTTGGCTCCGTCATGGATCAACGCTTCCAGCAGCGCGCCAAACTGCGCACGGCTCGCGGTGCGCAGCAATTCACGAAATGGACGTCCGCATACGTCTTCGCTGGCAGCCGCGAGCAGCTTGGCGGCCGCAGGGCTGCACTCCTGCACTCGGCCCTGGCTGTCGAGCACGAAGTACGCGAGCGGCGCCAACGTGTGCAGCCCCTGGTAGCGCGCCAAAGTCTCGGATAACTCGCGTTCGCTGACCTCCAGCTGGGCCTGCTGGAGGTCCAGCTCCACCTGGTGGACCTGCAGCTCATGCAGCAGCTTCAGTGCATCGGCCGCGCTGTCCGGATCGCTGGCAAGGCGATGCAGCAGCGCGAGCGCTTCGACACTGACTCCCCAGCCGCGGCTGGGAGGCGCGATGCCCGCGCTCAATCGCTGCCGTGCGAGTGCGCGCAGTCCACTTGGGGTGCCCGCGTCTACGCTGGTCTGGTTCATGAGGGCTCCGATGAGAGATGGGATCTCTTCGGCATCTTAGCCCCAGCAGCTGAACCCCATGACGCGCGCGAACACCAGGCCCGTTTCCCTCGCAGAAACCTCCCCGCTCTGTGAATCCTCAACGGTGAGAGCGGTGCTCGTCCGGACTCGCCCTGCCGCCGCGCGGCGGCGGCGATCGCAGCGGCGACTGGGCACTGCCTCGATGCCTGGGGCGCTTCGCACAGCAAGCGCAGGTGCTGGGCTAGCGGCTGGCTCACCGAGGGAGCCAGTTGGCAGGCGCCGCCATGCACCCGGCTGGGGCCTCACCGGCGGCGAAGGCTCGACCGGATCAGCGGCCTCAAGGTACAAGCGCAACACCGCGACGAAGGGTAGCTGTCCGTGCGAAGTACGCTTTCTCACGTCTGGACCTAGCTCTTCGCCGCATACAGCATCCCTTCAAGCCGCTCCCGGCGGCTTTTGTACCCGCCCCTCCCGCCACTCCCACTCCCGCGCGATCCTGCCGCCGGCCTGCAGGTATCGAAGAATCGCGCGCACGCTCACCACCGGGTAGCGGCCTCCCAGCCGGGTGGATACCGGGTGGTCGTTGAAGTCGAGGTTGGCTGCAAACAGGCCGCCGGCGATGCGTCGGGTGTAGGCGATGCGGACCTCATCCGGCGCGAAGCCCTGCGCCTGCAGCCAGGCTTGGGCGCTACGGCGGTCGACGCGGCCAGGCAGCTCGGCCGCGGCCAGCATCTCCAGCGCCCAGGCGGTGGAGTTCTGGGTACGCGGGCTGCCGGGGCGCGCGATCAGGTTGTAGCGGGGCTGGTGCAGGGCCTGTCCTGCGCCCGCCAGCAGGCGCGCTGCCAGTGCTTCGGCCAGCGCCGGCTGCAGCCAGCTGATCCGCGCGTCCTGGCGCGCCAGATCGTCAGCGAAGAAGGGCAGCAGGCCCTCGGCGTACAGCGCGGAGCGATCGCTATCGCAGTAGTTCAGCAGGTGGACGACCGTCCAGCGTCCCGCTGGATGATCGCGCAGGGCGAAGCCGAGGTGACTGTAGTGCAGGCCGTGGGCACTCAGGTCGGTGCCGGCGCGCGAGAGCAGGGCGATCGGCGCATCCGCCGATTCAAGGGTCTCCAGCACGCGCAGGGCGGTGTCGGCGGCGGCGGCCCATGCCTGCGGGCTGGGCTCCTGCGCCTGACAGCCGCGCCCTGCCTGGGCGGGTGCAGCCATGCACATCAGCAGCAGGAGCAGCAGGCGCGCGGCGCTCACGGCGAGATCCGCTGCCGGTGGCTGTGTGCAACCAGACGCTCGTCGAGCAGGAAGGCCACCGCCTCGCCGCCGACCCACAGCAGCACGCCGCCGGAGACAACGGTCGCGATCAGCACGGTGCCGACCACGATGCCGCTGGCGCCAAGCGCGTCGCGGCCGACGACAAAGCTCAACCGAGCGCCGTCGGAGGCGCCAGTGACAATCACCTCCATGCTGGCCCCGACCGGCCGCAGCGCGGCGACGCTGAGCTGGCCGCCGGCGACGGCGAGTTCGCCGCTGGCACGCGGCAGGGCGGACAGGGAGTCGGAGAGCCGGGCCGAGGCGCGGCTGGCCTCGCTCTGGGCGTGGGCGACAAGGGGCAGGAGCAACAGGGAACTGCAGAGCATCCGGCGCATGAGGGATTCGCCTTGGGAGGGAGGCGGCAGGCTGCGCGAGCCGTCCGACAGACGCAAGAAAGCTAGACGAAGTAGACTACGCTGCGACTATAGGTATAAGAAAACGACACTATGAGCCTGCAGGCCGAACTGGTGGACGCTCTGCGCCGGCAGCTGCGCGCGCAGGGGCTGACCTATGCAGCGCTGGCCGCGCGGCTGGGCCTGAGCGAGGCCACCATCAAGCGCATGTTCTCGCGAGGAAGCTTCAGCCTGGCCCGGCTGGAACAGGTCTGCGCGGTGCTGCATCTCGGCTTGGCCGACCTCGCCGAAGAGGCCGCGCGCGCCACGCCGCCGCTGGCCGAACTCAGTGAGGCGCAGGAACAGGCGCTGGTGGACGATCCGGCCCTGCTGCTGGCGCTGTACCTGGTGCTGAACCGCTGGCGCAGCGAGGAGGTGCTGGCCCGCTACCGGCTGAGCGCACCGGACTGGACCCTGCTGCTGGTGCGGCTGGATCGCTTGGGCATCATCGATCTGCAGCCGGGCAACCGCGCGCGCAGCCGCACGGCCCGCAATTTCCGCTGGCGCCGCGGTGGCCCCATGCAGCGCTTCTTCCAGCAGCGCCTGCTGCCGGAGTACTTCAGCCAGAGCTTCGAGGGAGAGCAGGAGCAGCTGCTGCTGCTCAGCGGCATGCTGGCGCCGGCCTCGGCGCGGCAGATGCAGCGCCGGTTGCAGGAGCTGGCGGCCGAGTTCGATGCACTGCTGGCCCAGGATGCGGGCCTGCCGGCCGCCGAGCGCTTGGGCCTGAGCCTGGTACTGGCGCAGCGGCCCTGGAGCCTGAGCCTGTTCGCACCGCTGCGGCGCAGCTGATTTCGGGCACCCCTCAAAGCGAAACGCCCGGCGCAGAGGCCGGGCGTTTCGTTGGAGAGTGTTGAACGGCTTGGCCCGCGGAGCGTCAGTCCTCGAAGCCGTGGGCAAAGATGAAGTCAGGATTGAAGGCCTGACAGCTGGTGCCCTCGCTCACGCGGATGTCGTCGATCCACCAGCCGGTGCTGCCCACCGAAGAGTCCGACGCATAGCGGAAGCGGAAGCGCAGGCTCTGCCCACCGAAGTCCGCGAGGCTCACCCGCGACAGGATGAAATCCGTGCCGGTGGTGCCGGTCCAGGCCTGACGGCCCCCGATCGGGCTGCCCCAGGCGGTGGAAATGCTGCCGACATAGCCGTTCTGCAGGAAGCGCGAGGCATCGGCCGGGATCGATCCCGTACCGGCGAGGATGTCGACCCAGGTAGCGCCGCCATCAATGCTGTACTCGAGAACGCTGCCGTCGAATCCGTTCTCCATGGTGCGGCGGTGCGCGAACTCCAGCACCGCATTGGTGCCCGCCTGCAGGCTGAGCGGCTGGGCCAGGGCCAGGCGACGATCCGATACCGCTGAGGGGCCGGCAACGAACCAGCTGTTGGTCGGAGAACTGGAGGCGGTGCTGACAATGGCGAAGTTCGCGCCGCCGCCGCTGCCGTCCACGGTCCACCCGGCTGGTCCGCCTTCGACGTCATCCTCGAACGCGACCGCGTCCGGCCCGAACGCCGCGGCGCTGCGGCGCACCAGGTTGGTTTCCTCGACGCCACCGCATTGGCCGGCGGCCGGGCTGCCGCCCAGATCCTCGGCGCGCACGATGTAGTGCTGGGTTTCGCCCGAATCGACCAGCACGTCGAGCAGGCCGGTGGTCTCGGCGCAGGCCGCGAACAGATTGCCCGGCCCCGGCACGAACTCGGAATCTGTCGAGCGGTAGACGTTGTAGCGCAGCACGGATTCCGCGCCACAGTTGCCGCTGGCCGTTGTCCAGCCCAGCTGGATGCCGCAGGTCGCGGTGCCAGCCGAGGCCGCGCTGGCCAGGCCCGGGAAGCTGGGCGGCAGCGCACAGGTGCCGGTGGCGCTGGCACTGGCGCAGCTGCTCTGCACAGAGCTGCAGGCTTCCTCGTCGTTGAAGGAGGCCACGCGATACACGTAGCTGCTGCCGCCCGACACCGTGGTGTCGACATAGCTGGTGCCGGTGACTTCGGCGATCTGCACATAGCCGGTGCCGGGGCAGGTGCCGATACTGCGGAACACGCGATAGCGATCCGCTTCGGCCACCGCATCCCAGCTCAGGCTGATCTGGTTGGCGGCACTGGCCACTGCAGTGAGGTTCTCGGGCGCCGGCGGCGCCTCGCAGTTGCCGATGCCGTCGATGAACTCGGGGTTGGTGCCGACCGGGTCGAGGTGCTCGCGCATGCGGGTGGTCGGCGTACCGATGCCCTCCCAAGCGTGGAATAGGCCGCCGTACAGATCACTGAGGCTGTTGCCGGTGGCGCCGCAGGCGGCGGGGCCACCCGACAGCACGCCAACCAGACGCCGGTCAGCGTTGTACAGTGCCGAGCCGGAGGAGCCCGGCTCGGTCACGCCGGGCGGCAGCACGGTTGGCATCGGTGTGATGTTGGGCAGCCGCGGCGGGGTGGGATCCCAGCGTGAGCGCCAGTGCACGCCGGAGGCACTGGAGATGTTGTCCAGGGTCATCGGCACTTCGATAAAGGTGATGCGCTTTTCGTCGACGCCGGGGTGGTGGATGGACGCGCACAGCCCCGATGTGCTGGCCTCGTCTGCCGGTGCCGCGCAGGTGGTCGGCGGCGGACGGCGGTCCCAGCCGGCCCAGAACAGATCGAAGTTGTTGTCGGTCGGCGGCGTGGCCAGCTCGATCAGCGCCCAGTCCGAGCGGGTGTTGGCATCGCCGCCCCCGGCGAAGGGGTTGTTGGTGCCCGCGACGAAGCGCAGACCGGGCGAGCTTGTGGCCGGGAACGGCTGCGCGGGGGCGCCGCTCGCCGGGCTGCCGGGGACGCGGCAGGTAGGGGACTCATACCTCCAGTACACCACCACCGTGGCCACGGCTGCATCGGTGTTGGCACCGCAGTGGGTGGCGGTGGCGAACAGCATGCGGCGGTCGTTGTTGGTGTTGTTCACCAGCGAGCCGGAGCAGGTGTCGGTGCCGCCACGCGTCCAGGCGCCAACTGCACGGCGGTTGTCGTTCCAGGGGTCATCCTCGGACAGGCAGGCCACGTCCATGTTGCAGCTGCCCGACTTGCAGGCCTTGGAGCGCACGCCGAAGCCGCGGTAGCCCTGGTTGATCTGGCTGAGCTCCAGCTGCACCTGGCCCAGCGCATCGGCCGGCACTTCGAGATGGATCAGCGCCTCTTCGCCGAGCACGACGGGGGTCCACAGCTGGCCGTGCGGCAGCATGTTTTCCACCGTGAACGGGCCGATCTTGCTGCTGCCGTCGATGGCGATCACATTCAACGCGGCGCCGGGCGGCAGCGCGAAACGGCTGAAGCCGAAGTTCAGATGCGCTGCCTCATCGCCGCGTACGCGCAGGCGCCAGATCCAGCTGCCGTCGCTCTGCCGGCTCCAGTCGCCGGCGTTGGCCGGGGTGTAGAAGACCTGCCGGCTCACCGCGAAGCGCTTCGGATTGCCCGGCACGAGATCGCGCAGGTCGTCCTCCGCCGCCAGCGCATCCAGATCCAAGGCACCAAACTGCTTGAGCTGGACCTGCTCCATCCCGCGCAGCAGCATTTCAGTCGCTGCACGATCACTCGCCAGCACAGGGCCAGCCACCATCGTCAATGCCAGTGCGGCGCACGCCAGCCAGCGCCCCACTTTTGGGTACGGTCTGATCATTCTGTTTCTCCCCGAATAGTCCACCCCGGACCGCACCAGTGGCTTCCTGCCACTGAGCGTGGGTGTGCGGCGAGACTACACCGCTCGTTCCGCCAGTCAAATCGACCTTGGGCGCGATGCTCCCGGCAGGCGCGCAGGCAGCTCGCACGTTTTGCCAGGCCCCGGCTACTCCCACCTGGACCACTGGACCACTGGCCCCCTTGGGACCTGAACCGCAACCGCGAGTCGCTGGGGCACGCCTGCTCGATGCGCCCATTACTTCCCAAGCCCTGACGCGCTGCAGCACAGGGCGGGGCCGCTGGTATGCTCGGCCTCCACCTTGATTTCACGGGGCGAATCGTCGTGTCGGCAGACCAGCAGCAGACCTGTGTGGCGCACAAGTTTGGAGGCAGCAGCCTCAGGACCGCGGAGCGCATTGCGCATGTGGCGGGTTTGCTGCGAGGTCGAACCGAGGGCCTCCAGATCGGCGTGGTGTCGGCCATGGGCGGGGTCACCGACGCCTTGATTGGCCTGGTCCACGCCGCCAGTCGTGACCCGGCGCAGGCCCAGGCCGAGCTGGACGCCCTGGCCGCCCGCCATCGTGAGGCCGCGCGCGCACTGCTCGGCGAGGCCGCCGACAGCGCCTTGGCTCCGCTGGAGCGAGACTGGGAAGACCTGCATGCCCTGCTGCGCGCGGCCGCCCTGCTCGGGCACCCCGCCGCCGACCTGCTGGAATACGTGCAGGGCCTCGGCGAGGTCTGGTCGGCCCAGCTGCTGGCCGCGGGCCTGCGTTCCGAAGGCGAGGCGGTCGACTGGCTGGATGCGCGTGCGGTGCTGGTGGTCAGCCCCTCGGCCCTGGGTGCCGTGGTGGACTGGGCCGAGTCCGGCAAGCGCCTGGCCGCCTGGCGCGCCGGCCACACCGCGTCGCGGGTGATCGTCACCGGCTTCGTGGCCCGCGACACCGAGGGCCGGATCACCACGCTGGGCCGCAACGGCAGCGATTACTCCGGAGCGATTTTCGCGCGCCTGTTCGCGGCTTCCGAGCTGCACATCTGGACCGACGTCGACGGCGTGCTCAGCGCCGATCCGCGGCTGGTGCCGGAAGCCATCCTGCTGCCGCGCATGAGCTACGACGAGGCCTTCGAGCTGGCCTATTTCGGCGCCAAGGTGGTGCACCCGCGCACCATGGGCCCGGTGCTTGAAGCCGGCATCCCGGTCTTCGTGCGCAACACTTTCAACCCGGACTGCCCCGGCACCCGCATCGGCCCCGAGCTTGAGGTCGGGGCCGGCCCGGTCAAGGGCCTGACCATCGCCCGCGAGATGGCCCTGGTGGAAGTCGAGGGCACCGGCATGATCGGCGTGCCCGGCACCGCTGAGCGCGTGTTCGGCGCGCTGCGCGACGCCGGGGTGTCGGTGGTGATGATCGCGCAGGCCAGCTCCGAGCATTCGATCTGCTGCGTGGTCCGCGAGGCGGATGCCGCGCGCGCGGCCGAAGTGCTGCGGCGGGCGTTTGCGCGCGAGCTCGACGCCGGCCTGCTGCAGGCGGTCGACGTCGAGCGCGGCATCGCCGTGCTGGCGGCGGTGGGCGACGGCATGAGCGGCCACACCGGCATCGCCGCGCGTCTGTTTTCCGAGCTGGCGCGTGCAGAGGTGAACGTGCGCGCCATCGCCCAGGGCGGCACCGAGCGCAATATCTCGGTGGCGGTGCGCGATGCCGACGCGGCCCGTGCGTTGCGAGCGGTACACGCCGGCTTCTACCTGTCGCCGCAGACGGTCAGCATCGGCGTGATCGGGCCGGGCAATGTCGGTGCGACCTTGCTCGACCAGCTCGCCGCGATGGCACCGAAGCTGCGAGAACAGAACAATCTCGACCTGCGCGTGCGCGCGATCGCCGGCAGCCAGCGCTGGCTGCATTCGGACAGCGGCCTCGATCTGGGCGACTGGCAGGGCCAGTACGCGGCCAGCGCCGAGCATTTCGACTTCGAGCACTTCACCCAGCACGTGCGTGCGCCGCACCTGCCGCATGCGCTGATCATCGACTGCAGCGCCAGCGCCACCGTAGCCGCGCACTATCCGCGCTGGCTGGCGGCTGGCATCCACGTGGTCACGCCCAACAAGCAGGCCGGCGCGGCGCCGCTGGAGCTGTACCGGCGCACGCGCGAGGCCGCACGCCACGGCCACTGGCGCTACGAGGCCACGGTCGGAGCCGGCCTGCCGGTCATCTCGACCCTGCGCGACCTGATCGACACCGGCGACGAGGTGCGCGCGATCGACGGCATCCTGTCGGGCACCCTGTCCTACCTGTTCAACGCTTACGACGGCAGTCGGCCCTTTTCCGAGCTGCTGCTGGAGGCGCGCCAGCTTGGCTATACCGAGCCCGATCCGCGCGATGACCTGTCAGGCCTTGATGTCGCCCGCAAGCTGGTGATCCTCTCGCGCGAGTGGGGCCACGAGATCGAGCTGGCCGACGTCGATCTGGTCGGCCTGGTGCCGCCCGAGCTCAGCGAGATCGATCGCGAGGCATTTCTCGCCCGCGCCGGCGAGCTCGATGCGCCCATGCTGCAGCGACTCCGGGACGCGCAGGCGCGCGGCTGCGTGCTGCGCTTCGTGGCCCATGTCGATGCGCATTCCGCGACGGTCGGGCTGGTCGAACTGCCGAGCACCCACGCGTTTGCGCATCTCAAGCCCACCGACAACATCATCCAGTTCACCACCGCGCGCTACAGCGGCAATCCGCTGATCGTGCAGGGCCCCGGCGCCGGCCCCGAGGTGACCGCCGCCGGCGTGTTCGCCGACCTGCTGCGGGTGGCCCAGGGCTTGGGGACGCGCCTGTGAGTCGAAGCAGCGCGCGGGCGTTCGCGCCCGCCAGCATTGGCAACGTCGGCGTCGGTTTCGACCTGCTGGGGCTGGTCATCGAAGGCGCCGGCGATACCGTCACCGTGCGCCGCAGCCAAGCGCCCGGCGTGTGCATCCGCGCGATCCGCGGTTCCGAGGTCGCGCTGCCGACCGAGCCCGAAAACAACACCGCCGGCCGCGCCCTGCTGTCGCTGATCGAGCGCGCCCAGCCGGGCTTTGGATTTGACGTCGAGATCGACAAGGGCATCGCCTACGGCTCCGGCATGGGCGGCTCGGCGGCCTCGGCGGTGGCGGCAGTGGTCGCCGCCAATGCGCTGCTGGACGCACCGCTGGGTCTCGATGCGCTGTACGCCTGCGCGCTGGACGGCGAGGCGGTGGCCAGCGGCGGTCGCCACGGTGACAACGTCGCACCGATGCTGCTGGGCGGCCTGGTGCTCACCGTGGGCGATGCGGCGCCGCTGAAGCTGCCGACGCCAGCGGGCGTGTATTCGGTGGTGGTGCATCCGGACTGCGTGCTGGAAACCCGCCGCGCACGCGCCGCGCTGGCCACGCCCTATGCCCTGAACGAGTTTGTCACCCAGAGTGGCCACCTGGCGCGCTTCATCGCCGGGCTCTACCGGAACGACCTTGACCTGATCCGCGCCGGCCTGCGCGACGAGCTGGTGGAGCCGCGTCGCGCGGTGCTGATTCCGGGTTTCGCGGACGTCAAGCGGGCGGCACTGGATGCCGGCGCCCTCGGCGCCAGTATTTCCGGCGCCGGACCCAGCCTGTTCGCCTGGTGCCTGGGCCGCGAGGCCGCTGGGCGTGCGGGTGCGGCCATGCGCGCGGCGTTCTCCGCGCATGATCTCGACAGCCAGATCTATATCTCGCCGCTGGACGCGCCGGGCGCGCGCCTGCTGGAGGATTGAGCCATGCACTTCATTTCCACCCGCGGTGGCGGTGCTGCGCAGACACTGTCGAATGCGCTGGCGCTCGGCCTTGCTGAAGACGGCGGTCTGTTTGTTCCTGAAACATTTCCAAGCTTGGCCGCACTGCCGCCGCCCGGGCTGGACCTGGCGCCGACCGCAAGCGCCCTGATCACGCCTTTCTTCGCAGACGATACGCTGCAGCCTGAACTGCCGGCGATCTGCGCCGAGGCGCTGGACTTCCCGGTGCCGGTGGTGGCGACCAAGCATTCGAATACCGAGGTGCTGGAGTTGTTCCACGGCCCCACCGCGGCCTTCAAGGACGTCGGCGCGCGCTTCCTTGCCGCCTGCTTCGCGCGCCTGCCGCGGGATTCGCAGGCCCAGCCGCTGACCATCCTGGTCGCCACCTCGGGCGATACCGGCGGTGCGGTGGCCGCGGCCTTCCATCGGCGGCCCGGCTTCCGCGTCGTGGTGCTCTATCCCGACGGTCGGGTCAGCCCTCGCCAGGCGCATCAGCTGAGCTGCTTCGGCGACAACATCCACACCTACCGCGTGCAGGGCAGCTTCGACGACTGCCAGCGCATGGTGAAAGCCGCCTTCGCCGATGCCGAGCTGCGCGCCGCGGTTCCGCTGTCGTCCGCCAACAGCATCAGCCTTGGCCGCCTGCTGCCGCAGATGAGCTACTACGCGCACTCGGCGCTGGCGCATCAGGCGAAGTACGGCGAGCCCGCGCGCTACGTCATCCCCACCGGCAACCTCGGCAATGCTCTGGCCTGCCTGTGGGCACGCCGGCTTGGGCTGCCGATCGGCGAGGTGGTGCTGGCCACCAACGCCAACCGCGTGCTGCCCGATTTCCTCGCCAGCGGCGACTACCGGCCCGGCCCCAGCGTGTCGACTCTCGCCAACGCCATGGACGTCGGCGCGCCCAGCAACCTGGAGCGCCTGCGCCACTGGCTGCCGGAGCTGGATGCGCTGCGGGCGAGCCTGAGCGCCCAGTCGATCGGCGATGCGCGCCTGGCGGCCGTGATCCGAGAGTCGGAAGACCGCTATGGCCACACCCTGTGTCCGCACACCGCGGCGGCGTTCGCGGTGATCGAGGATCGGCGCGCGGCCGGCGACGACGGCCGCTTCATCGCGGTGGCGACCGCGCACCCGGCCAAGTTCGACAGCGTGGTTGAGCCATTGGTAGGGCACGCCGTGCCGGTGCCCTCGGCCTTGGCCGCGCTGCTGGCGCGACCGGCGCAGGCGAGCGCGCTGCCTGCCGATGACGCTGCGCTCAAGGCGGAGCTGCACGCGCTGGGCTGAGCCGGGCCGGTCTACACTGCGGCGTATGGACCAGCCCAGCACCCCCCTAGAAGAACTCCCGCAGCGCCTCGCGGTGCTCCGCGCCCAGGCCGAGCGCGGCCCCCGCAGCTACGCCGAGCGCCGCGAGGACCTCTACGACCTGCGCGCCGCGATCAAGCTCAACCTGCCCGAGCTGGTGCGCGCCATGAATGCCGACTTCGGCTGCCGCAGCCGCCACGAGACCCTGGTCTCCGACGGTATGACCGTGCTGTCCGAGATCGATCACCTGATCACAAACCTCAAGAAATGGATGCGCCCGCAGCGGCGCTGGGTCAGCCCGCTGTTCTGGCCGGGCCGCGCCGAGGTGCGCTTCCAGGCCCTGGGCGTGGTCGGGGTGATCTCGCCCTGGAACTACCCGGTCAACCTGGCCCTGGTGCCGCTGGCCACGGCCTTGGCCGCCGGCAACGCGGTGTATCTCAAGCCCAGCGAGCACACCCCGCGCACCAGTCAGGCCATGCTCGACCTGCTGCGCTCAATCTATCCGCGCAACCGGGTGGAAGTGGCGCTCGGCGCCGCCGACGTGGCGGCGGCGTTTGCCAGCCTGCCCTTCGACCACATGTTTTTTACCGGCTCCACCGCAGTCGGCCGCAAGGTGATGGCGGCGGCTGCGCCCAACCTCACGCCGGTCACCCTGGAGCTGGGCGGCAAGTCGCCGGCGATCCTGGCGCCGGGCTATCCGCTGGCGCGGGCGGCGGCGCGGATCGCTTCCGGCAAGTTCATCAACGCCGGCCAGACCTGCATCGCCCCCGACTACCTGCTGGTGCCGCGCAGCGAGGTCGAGCCGCTGCTGGAGGCACTGCGCGCCGAGGCGCAACAGCGCTACCCCGATGTGGCGCTGGGCGCCGACTACACCCGCATCATCAACCGCGCCCAGTACCAGCGTCTGTGCGACTGGCGCGAAGAGGCGCGTGCGGAGGGCGCCCGCATCGAGCCGCTGCTGGAGGTGGAGCCCGAGCTGGCCGACAGCCAGCGCCTGTTCGCGCCCACGGTGGTGCTGGATGCGCCCGAGCACTGCCGGCTGATGCAGGAGGAGATCTTCGGCCCGCTGCTGCCGATCCTGCCCTACGACCGCTTCGAGGACGCGCTGGCCTACGTCAAGTGCCGCGACCGCCCGCTGGCCCTGTACCTGTTCGACCACGACCGCGGCCGCATCGAGCACATGCTGGAGCACACCATCGCCGGCAGCGTGGCGATCAACGACACCGTGATCCAGTTCGCGCAGAACAACCTGCCGTTCGGCGGAATCGGCCCGAGCGGCATGGGCAGCTACCACGGCGAGGCCGGCTTCCGCACCTTCAGCAAGGAGAAGCCGGTGTTCCGGCAGGCGCGCTGGTCGGGCATGGGGCTGTTCAAGCCGCCCTATCGCGGCTTCGCCGACCGCCTGCTCAAGCTGCTGGTGCGGTGAACTGCGGCGGCTTTCACAATTTCGCGTTCAGCGAGTAGGATTCCGGTGATCCGCGGCACCCGCCCGGATCGGGCGGGCGCAGGGATCAGCGCCTCGCCGTCGCGATGAAGCCTTTGGGGGCGACAGGGTGGACATCCACAGCGAACAGAAGCCGGCCCTGGCGGCGGCGACTGCGCCCGACCCGCTGGTATCGGCGATTGCCAGCGGCGACCGCGATGCCGAGCGCGCCTTCGTGGAGCGCTACCAGCGCGGCGTGCGCGCGCTGGTGGTGCGCGCCTGTCGTCCCGGCGATCCGGTGGTGGAGGACATCGTTCAGGACGTACTGATGACCGTCCTCGGGCGTCTGCGCGCCGGCGCCCTGGTCGACGCCAACGCGCTCCCCGCCTACCTGCAGGCCACCATTGCCCATGCCAGCAGCGCCGAGTACCGACGTCGCAAGCTGCGCGGCGAGACGCTGCCGGTGGAGCAGCTGGAGGGCCTGCCGGACCTTGACCCCGGTCCGCTGGAGGGCCTGCACCGCAGCCATCTGCGCCAGGCGGTGGCCGCCTTGATCGAGGCCCTGCCGGTGGCGCGCGACCGCGAGGTGCTGCGCGGCTTCTACCTGGAGGAGCGCGAGCGCGACGAGCTGTGCCGGATGCTTGGCATCGACGAGCCGCATTTCCGCCGGGTGCTGCACCGCGCCCGCGAGCGCCTGCGCGAGCTGGCCGAGCGCGAAGGCCTGAGCCGCGGCGAGGGCGCATGAACCGTTTCGCAGAGCGTCTGGGACGAACAACCGCCCGGCCACTCCCTGTTGCCGCGACCTGAGGAAACCCGCGCCGGATGAACATGGCCTCCGCCACCCAGACACTGCCCAGCTGGCTCGAACAGGCCTGGCTGGAGCGCTACCTTGCGCG
Organism: Aquimonas sp.; assembly: GCA_022241605.1. GTDB lineage: Bacteria > Pseudomonadota > Gammaproteobacteria > Xanthomonadales > Xanthomonadaceae > Aquimonas. Next base: position 33,813 of record JAKOMQ010000012.1, read on the forward strand.
CGGGCTGGATTCCGCCCAGACCGCGTGGTTCGAGTCCTACCTGCTGGACAAGCCGCATCTGATCGCCCAAGTGGAGGCGGATTCGGCCCTGCGCGCCGTGGTCAGCGTCGAGGCCGATCCGCTGCGCCTGCAGCCCGCGCCCCGCATCGCACCCATCCGTGAGCCGCGCCTTGTTTGGCGTGGTGCGGCGTTGTTCGTACTCGGTCTCGGGCTGGGTGCGCTGGGCCTGCAGCTGCTCGGACCCGCTGCCATCGATGCTGCCTCGGCCCCTACCCGGATCGTCTACGACAGTCTGCGCGGTAGCTACAGCGCACCGCGCGTCGATCCGGGCGACCCTGCAGCGGCGGTGATGATCGTGGAGGTGGCGATGCCGCTGGGCAGCCGCATCCAGGCGGCCAGCGCGACAGTCGATGGGCATCCGCAGCCGCTGCCGCGCGCGCCGGTCTCCAGCGAGGGCTTCGCCACCTACACCCTGCCGAGCGCCTGGCGCGGCCGCGGCGTGCTGCGCTTCGAGCTGCAGCTGCGCGACGCCGGCAGCGCGCCGACCGTCGAGGTCACTCTTTAGGAAAGGCCGGATCAACGCCATGCGCGAGCTGATCAGACGTAGGGCGTGCGGCGCCGGTCCGGACTCGCGCTCGCTGGATCAGGCACTTTCGCGCTCAATTCGCGGGCGCGCCACCCATGGCGCTCGGGGAGCTCCGACAGATCAGAGCTTTCCTGACGGCGCGGCTGTCGGCTCCACAGCTTCATCCAGCGTACGAAGGCGCAGCGCTTCGCCTTCGTTTTCCAACCGGCGGAGTGCAGCGCATGTCGAATGTTCCTGCGGGTCTGGTTCAAATCCGTGATGCCGCCGGGGTGGTACTTGGCACCGGCCTGGCGCTGGCGCCGCGCTGGGTGCTGAGCGCCGGCCATGTGCTTCGGCAGAAGCAGAGCATGGTCGAGGTGGTCGACTGCGCCGGCCTCGGCCGGGCCTGGGTGCGCACCCTGCACTGGGACGGCGCTGAGCAGCGCATCCTCGCCCCCGGCTGGAAGACCCCCGGCCCCTGCATCCTGCTGGAGCTCGCCGATGAACTGATGGCCGGCACGCCGGCGCTGGGTCTGGTCGAAACCCTCAAGCCGGCGGTGGCGCTGCGTGTTTTCGGCCTTGGCCAGGACGCCAAGGGCAACTATCCGACCCACCCCAAGGCCATCGACATGAAGGTGCTAGGCGTCGGTCCGGACGGCGTCGACTACGCCCCAGCAGGCGATGGCGCGCCGGGGGCGGACGACAGCGGTGCGCCCGTGTTGGGCCCGCAGGGCGTCGTCTTTGGCGTGCACGAAGGGCGCCGTGCGAACGGCAACTACTGGTTCAGGGGCTTCGATGCCCAGTCCCGGGCATGGATCGATGCGCTCCGTACCCAGCCTGCTCCGGGCAACGAGCCCTTCCTGCTGCGTGCGCGCTTTCCCTGCCGCATGGTTCCCAAGCCCGACATGCTCCACGGCGACTTCCTGCTGGGCAGCGCCGGCGGTCGCGGCCTGCTGCAGATCGGTGATGTGCTCAGGTTTGAGGCGACCGGCAGCGGGCTCGCACTCAGCGTGATCCGGTCCAAGGCCGTCGTCATCGAGGGCGTGAAGCTCAAACCCGTCGGCGTGGCGCCGCGGGTCTGGGCTTGGAGCGGGGAATTCCTGCAGGGCGGCGCGGCCAACACCGTCTATGTGTTCGCCCGCGAGCTTGCCGCCACCCAGCAGAAAGCCATCCGGCTGCGTCTGGAGGTGTTCGTGGAGGGTGGCGCCCACAAGCGTCCGACCGAGGACAACCTGCTGCCGCGCAGCGGTCGCGACTGGAGCCTGCCGCCGGCCCGCAGCTGGCCACCGACAGGCCCCGGCGTGCCCGTTGAGGCGGCTTCCGGCCTGCAGCAGGAAGACGAGGGCGAGGGCGTAGAACATGAGCCCTGAGGCGAGCCTTCGCGCCGCGATGCGGCCTGCGCTGCGGGCCCTGCGTGCATGCCCCTGCGGTGCCCGGGCCGCGGCCTGATGGACGCGCGCCTGCTGCTGCTGGTGCTCATGGCAATGGATGCGGGCGCGGCGGCGGCGTCCGCCTGGAGCTGCGACGGCGCGGACCCTGCGACCGCACGGTTGCTCGACGTCCCGCTGCGGCTGCAGCTCGCGCCCGGTCCCGCGAGTGCGGCGGTGCTGGTGCTGGAGGAGCGCGGCGCCAGCCTCGGCTGGGCGCTGGATGATCAGCCGGTCGCCCCCTTCGGCAGCCGCCCCCCGCGATTGGCGCTGCAGGCGCTGCGGATCGAGCGCCCTTCGCTATTGCGGGTCGAAGCACAGCGCGCAGGCGATGTCGCGCAGGTGCAGGTTCAGCTGCATTGCCGGCCCGATCCGGGCCTGCAGGCCCTGCCGGCCTGCATCGCCGAGGCCGCCGCCCGAGCTGCCGGGCCGCTGGATGCGCGCGCCGAGCTCAATGGCGAGCTGGCCGACAGCAGTCCGCTGTGTGCGGCCGTGCTGGCCCACGCACAGGCCCAGGCGCTCAGCCGCGCCGGTAGCAATCAGGCCGGGATCGAGGCGCATGCCGAGGTCGCCGAGCGCTGGCAGGCCCTGCAGCATCCCACCCGCGCGCTCGCCGCCGAGGTCGGGCGGCTCGCCCTGCTGCAGCGGGCCGGTCGGCTGGAGGATGCGGTGCAGGCGGCGGCCGGCGTGGCTGCCCAGTCGCAGGCGCTGGTCGAGCCGGCGGGGGCCTATTACCGTGCCCGCGCTGAGGGCGTGCGCTGCAACGCGCTGTTCCGGCTTGGTCGGCAGGCCGAAGCGCGGGCCTGCGCGACGCCGCTGCCGGAGCGCTTCGAGGCGCTGGCGGAAGCCAGCGAGGCCGCCAATGCATGGTTCAATCTCGCCGCCATGGCCGCCGACGAAGGCCGCGAGGGCGAGGCCCGCACAGCGCTGGATCGCGCCGCCAGCCCGGGCGCGAGCCCGCTGGTGCGAGCGCGGGTGGCGCAGCTGCGCAGCGGCCTGTTGGCCGATGCGGGCGACATCAACGCCGCCCTCGCCGAGGCCAGCGCGGCGCTGGCGCATTTCGAAGCGGCGGGCGAGACACGCTGGCAGGCCAACGTCTATCTGCGCTTGGCCGAGTTCAAGCTCGGCCTCGGTGCCCACGCCGAGGCCAGCGCCTACGTCGATGCCGCGCTGGAGCGGCTGCCCTCTGCCGAGGCCCCGGAACGGCTGGCGGCCGCCCTGCTGCTGCGCGCGCGGGTGCGGGCGGCCGCCGGCCAACCCGGCGCGCTGGATGATGCCGAGGCCGCCGCCGCGGTCTTCACCGCCGGCAGTCAGCCGCTCTCGGCCCTGCGCGCCGGCCTGCTGGCGCAGCGCATCGCGCCCGATTCGCGGCGTCTGCGGCGGCTGGTCGGCGCTGCCGCCGAGCTTGAGCTGTCGCCGCGAGTGCAGCGCGAGCTGGAGCTGGCGCAAGCGCGCGCCGCCCTTGAACTCGATGCCCTCGACGAGGCGGGCCGCCTGCTCGACAGCGAGGACGACAGCGGCTCGCTCAGCCAGTATCTGGAGGCGCGCCTGCTGCGCGCCCGCCTGCTGCTGCGCGCCGGCGAGGGGCAAGCGGCGCTGAGCCTGATCGAGGGCGATATCGCGCGCGTGCGCAGCCTCGCCGAATCCGCCGGCGGCAGTGGCCTGCGCCATCTTGCGGCGCGCCGCCTGCTGCCGCTGCGCGCCGCCTGGGTCGACACCTGGGGCGAGCTCGACCCGGCGCAGCGTCCGTCTGACCTGCACGTCCTCGGCGTGTTGCTCGACACCCACGTCGATCGACTGCTTCGTAGCAGCGTGACGGAATCGCAAACCTTGACGACGCCACGCGCCCTGGCCGGCGCCCTGTTGCGCGATGAGGACGGCATCGGCGAGGCCGAGCTGCTGGCCCAGCGAGCGCTGCTGGCGCAGATGCTGGGCCAGCGCGCGCCACCGGCAGCGGCCCGACGCGACGATCTGCAGGCAGCGCTGCATCGCCTCGGCCCTGAGCAGCGCGTGCTCGCGCACGGCTTCGGTGAGCGCCACGCGCTGGTGCTGATGGCCGGGCCCGAGCGAGTGCAGACGCAGATGCTGGGCGCCGCAGCGCCGCTGCGGCAGTGGGTGCGTGCCCTGCGCGAAGCCCTGGCAAGCACCGCCCTACCGCTGGACGAGGTCGAGGCGCGCGCGGCGGCGGCCTCGGCCCTGCTGCCCAGTCGCGAACTGCCCGCCCATCCGGACCTGCAGCTGCTGGTGCTGGCCGACCCCGAGCTCAGTGGCCTGCCGCTGGCCCTGCTGCGGTGGCCGGGTGAGGCCCGGCCGCTGCTGGAGCGCGCCCGCCTGAGCTGGGTCGACGGCCTGCCCGAGCAGCCTTCGGCGCTGCGCGCTGGCGCCAACGTGCATGCGCTGATCGCCGGCGATGCCGGCCAGCCGGGACTGCCCCTGCTGCAGTCCGTGGCCGCCGAGCCCGGCCTGATCGAGCAGGGCCTGGGGCGAGCGCTCGGTTCGGTGGAGCCCGCCCAGCGCGCCCGACTGCGCCAGCGTTTGGCTGACCCCGAGGCCTGGGTGCACGTGGCCGCGCACGGCAGCACCCGCGCCGGCGTGCAGGGCTTTTCCGGCCTGTGGCTGCAGGCCGGGGCGGAGACCGACGACGCAGCCGGATTTCTCAACTGGCTGGAACTGGCGGCCTGGCCGGTGGCAGCGCCGCTGGTGGTGCTCAACGCCTGCGCTCTGGCCGAAGCCGGGACCGCCGATGCCGGCGCCAGCGCCAGCTTCGCGAGCGCGCTCTCGGCGGCCGGCAGCGACCACGTGGTGGCAGCACTGTGGCCGGTCAGCGACGCCGCCTCGGCGCTCTGGGTGGAGCGCTTCTACGCCCGCCTCGCCGAGGCCCACGACCCCGCCGCCGCCCTCCAGGCCGCCCAGCAACGCCTGCGCGAATCGCGCAGCTTCCGCCATCCGCACCACTGGGCGGCGCTGGTGCATCTGCAGCGCTAGTCGCACAAGGCGGGTCGCCCGTTTGGCCAGGCCCTGCAGCCTGGCGGCCGCGCGCTTACTCCGTGCGCAGCGCTGCAATCGGGTCCAGCGCGGCCGCACGCTGTGCCGGGTACACGCCGAAGGCCAGGCCCACCGCGGCGCAGAGGCTGGCTGCTGCGAGTACCGGCAGCGGCGACCAGGCCACCTGCCAGCCCGCCAGCGCGGCGATCAGGTAGGCCAGCGCGGCGCCGAACAGCAGGCCGAAGCCGGCACCGGCCACGCACACCACCGCGGTCTCGCGCATGAACTGGGCGACCACGTCGCGGCGGCGCGCGCCGAGTGCGCGCAGCAGGCCGATCTCACGCTGCCGCTCCAGCACGTTGGCCAGCATGATGTTCATGATGCCGATGCCGCCGACCAGCAGGCTGACGGCGGCGATCGCACCCATCACGATGCGGAAGATGCGCTGGGTCTGCTGGTTCTGCGCGAACAGCCTCGCCGGCAGCAGCAGCCGGTAGTCGTCGACGCCGGCGTGGCGCTGGGCCAGCACCGCCGCTGCCACCGCTGCCCCGCGCTGCACCTGGTCGGCCGCGGCGAAGCCCAGCAGCACCCGGTCGACCTCGTCCTCCAGCGGCTGGAAGCGAAATCGCAGCAGGGCGCTGGCCAGCGGGATGAAGGCGCGGTTGCTGTCCAAGCCGAGGCGCACGCCCTCGAACTGGGCGCCGGCGAGATCGCGGTCGGCAAGCACGCCCACCACCTCGAACCAGGCGTGGTTGAGTTTGACCCATTGCCCGAGGGCCGCACCCTCCGGAAACAGCTGCCGCGCCGCCTGGTGCCCCAGCACGACAACAGCCGCGCCCGCGGACTCGTCGGCATCCGTCAGCGCCCGACCTTGCGCCAGCGTCAGCGACGACAGCTCGAAGTAGTCAGGGCTGACGCCGTGGATGCCGGCGTCGGCGGCGCCGGCGTCGCTGAACACCGAGTGCGTGCGCACAGCCTTCTCAGCGGCCGCGCGCCGCGCCCCGGGCACGCTCTCCAGCAGGGCGCGGGCATCGGCTCGGGTCAGGCCCAGGCTGCGCTCGCGGCGCTCACGCAGGGCCTCGCCGTCGGCGCTGATCGCCTCCACGATCAGGTTGTTCAGGCCCAGGCCTTCGACCAGGCGCAGGGCCTCGCGGCGGCTGCCCTCGCCGACGCCCTGCATGGCCACGATCGAGCCGACGCCGAAGACCAGGCCCAGCAGGGTCAGGCCGGTGCGCAGGCGGCGGCGCCAGAGTTCGTCCAGGGCTTCGCGCCAAAGCTTGAGTGCTGGGCTCATGGCGCAGCCTCTGCGGCGCCGGCCAGCAGCACGCGTTCGCCCGGCTCAAGCCCGCCGATGATCTGGCTGCGCACCGGGCCGCGCTGGCCCAGCTCCACCGCGCGCGGCTCGATGCCGGATCGCCCTGCGACCTGCACCGTGGCCTGCGTGCCCTCCACCTGCAGGGCGACATTGGGCAGGGTGATCGCCGCCTCGGACTCCAGCAGCAGCACCCGCACGCCGAAGCCCATGCCGGGCACCCAACCCTGCGCCGCGGCGACCTCGGCCGGCACCTGCGCGCGCATCTGCAGGTATTTCACCGGGCTTGCGCGGTTGCGCTGCTGGGCGCTGCCGGCCACCCAGTGCAGCTGACCCCGCACCGCCAGCTCGGGCCGGCCGAGCGGATGGAACTCCACCGCGGTGCCGACCGCGATCCCCGTCGCTTCGTTCTGCGGCAGGCTGATCTCAAGCTCCAGCGCGCTGGCATCGGGCAGGCTGGCGAACTCGTTGCCGGCCCACATCTGTCCGCCCAGACGCGGCTTCTCGCCGCTCCAGTTGGCGGTCAGCACCAGAACCCCGGCGTTGGGTGCGCGCAGCTCTAGCGCATCGAGGTCGCCGCGCCGGCGCTGCGCGTTGAGCTCGTGGGTGGCGCGCTGGTTGTCCAGCACCGCCTGCTCGGCGCGTGCCAGCAGCAGGCTGCGCTGCAGCCGCCAATCGATCACGCTGCGCTTCTCCCCGAGGAACTCGAGGTCCTCCAGCGCGTCCAGCACCTCGTTGCGGGCGAACATGGCCAGATCCGCGCCTTCGTAGCGACGCGCGATCGCCAGCTGACCCTCGACGTCGGCCAGGTCCACGTCCAGGCGACCACGCTCGGCCGAGAGCCGCGCGGCGATCCCATCCCGGGCGAGCGCGCCGCGCAAGAGGTCCAGCAGGGCCTTGTCCAGCTCCAGCTCGCTCTGCGGTGCGCCGAAGCGCGCCACCAGGGCGCCGGCCTCGACCCGGCTGCCGTCCTCAGCCATCCACAGCAGCTGCCGCTGGCTCCAGTTTTCGCCGGGTACCAGCAGCGGCGTGGCGCGGGTGGCGCGCAGCCGGCCTTCGGTTTCGACCTGCATGCGGGTCGGGCGCAGTTCGACGGTTTCAAGCACGGCCCCGTCCGGGCCGGACTCGCTGCCGCAGCCTGCCAGCAGGCCGACCAGCAGCACCGCCGCCGCCCGGCGGCGAGAGGTTTGCGAACAGGGCTTCATGGCTGTCCTCCGGCGGCCAGCGACGCCGCTTCCATCGGCAGCAGCTCGATCTGCACGGCTTGCCCGGGTCGCAGGCCCTGCGGGCGCGCGTCCAGCTCGATCTCGACATCGACGACCGGCACCGGCTGCAGGCGCGAGCGGCTGCGCACGGTGCTGCCCAGCCGCACCACGCGGCCGCTCAGGGTTTCGCGGGTGCCGCCCTGCAGGCTGATGCGCGCAGCTTGGCCCAAGGCCAGGGCGCCAAGCTCGCGCTCCGGCGCCGTGCCGCGCACCGCCAGGCTTTCCGGGTCGGGGATCTCGGCCACTGCCACCCCCATCCAGACCTGGGCGCCTACCTCGAACTTGTCGCCCTGCCAGTTGGAGCGATGCAGCATCAGGCCGGCGCGCGGGGCGCGCACGCTCATCGCCAGCATGCCCTGCTGCAGCACCTGCACCTCGCTGTCGAGTTGCTCCACCTCGGCCTGCAGCAGCCGGCGCTCCTGCGTCCGCTGGTGTGTCGCCGCGATCTCGCGCAAGCGCACCTGCTCCATGCGCTGGCGCGCGCGCTCGCGGTCGATCACCAGCTTGCGGTAGTCGTTGCGCCCGACCAGGCCCTCCGGCTGGCTGGCCTTGCGCTCGGCCTTGTCGAGGTCCGCTGCCTGCTGTGCGGTCTGCAGCGCATCGCTGCGGGCGCGGTCGTCCTGCTGCAGCAGCAGCTTGTCCAGCTCGCTGCGCTTCTCCGCCAGCTGGCTCTGCTTGATCAGCAGGTTCTGCATCAGCTGTCCGGCATCGAAGCCGACCACGACCTGGCCCTCCTCGACCTCGCTGCCGTCCGGCGCCAGCTCGGTGATGTTGAACTGCCAGAGCTCTTCGATGGCCGGCGGCATCAGTGCGGCGCTGTCGCGGGCGAACAGCTCGCCCTCGAACGTGGGCGCCGTAGCGATCGCCGTCGCCGGCGCCGTCGGCAGCGCACTGGGCGTGGGCGGCTGGAGCTGTACCCGTGCGCTCATGCCCGCGCGCAGCGGCAGCGCTGCCAGCGCGGGCGCGTCCACCAGCAGGGTGTGATAGCGGCCCGCGCCCCATTCGGCCTTGGCCTCGGGCGCGGCTGAAATGCTGCTGATGCGCGCTTCCACGACGCGGCCGGGCAGGGCGTCGAACTGCAGCCACACCGTCTGTCCGTGGCTGAGGAGGGCGCGCTCGGGCTCGAGCGCGAAGGCACGCACCCGGAATCCACCCTCACCCACCACTTCGCCGATCCGGTTGCCGGGGTAGGCCGAGCTGCCCTCGGCATAGCGCAGCCCGCGGAAGGTGTCGAAGCCGTGGGTGACGGTGCCGGCACGGCTGGCGCGCTGCTCGGACTGCTCCACCTGCAGGCGGTTGAAGATGCGCTCCGCTTCCAGCTTTTCCAGCTCCAGCCGGCCGTCGGCGCGGCGGCGCTCCACCGCGGCGCGGGCGGCGGCCAGCTGCTCGCGCTTGAGCCTCTGTTCGCGCTGCTGGCGCTCCAGCGCGTTCTGGAAGCGGTCGTACTCGAGTGGCGGCAGGAAGCTCGCGGGAATGCCGGCATCGACCTCGGCGCGGGCCAGCTCGGCGGTAGTGTCGATGGCCTCAAGCTCTGCATCCAGCACGGCCAATGCCAGGTCCGCCAGTTCCTTTTCAATCCGTGCGCCCAGCTGCTCGATCTGGTTCTCCAGGCTGCGCACCTGGGCCAGGGCCTGGCCGGGGTCGATCCGCACCAGCGGGTCGCCCGGCTGCACCTGTGCGCCCTCCGGCACCAGATAGCGCAGCACCACCGGCGAGCTGTTGGAAGGCGGCACCAGGATGGCCTCGGCCTCGGCAGCGATGACTTCGCCGCTCAGCAGCTGCGCCGCGGCCGGCAGCGGCAGGGCGAGTGTGGCCAGCGCGAGCAGCGCGGCCGGGCCCTGGATTCGGCGCGCGGTGTCAATGCACATGGTCGTGCTCCACTTGGCCGTCGCGCAGCCGGACCTGGCGCGGCAGGGCCTCGGCCAGGGCCGGGTCGTGGGTGACGATCAGCGCGGTCTGGCCCTCCGCATTGAGCTCGCGCAGCAGCTCCACCACTTCGGCGGCGGAGCGCGAATCGAGGTTGCCGGTGGGCTCGTCCGCCAGCAGCAGGGCCGGCTGCATCAACAGGGCGCGGGCGATCGCCACGCGCTGCATCTGCCCGCCCGAAAGTGCCTGCGGTCGATGCCGCAGGCGGTCGCCCAGCCCAACCCGGCGCAGCAGCTCGGCCGCACGCGCCTCGTGCCCCTCGCGCTGCGCGGGCGTCAGCTCGCCGCTGAAGCGCAGCGGCAGCAGCACGTTCTCCAGCACGTCCAGACGTGGCAGCAGATGGAAGGACTGGAACACGAAGCCGATCCGGCGGTTGCGCACTGCGCTGATCGCATCGTCGTCCAAGCCGGCGACATCCTCCCCGTCCAGCCGGTAGTGGCCGCTGTCCGGGCGATCGAGGCAGCCCAGCACGTTCAGCAGGGTCGACTTGCCGGAGCCCGAGGCGCCGGTGATCGCCAGCAGCTCGCCGGCCGCCACGTCCAGATCCACGCCGTCCAGCGCCGCCACGGTCTGCCCGTGCAGGCGATAGCGGCGGGCGATTCCGCGCAGTTCAATCATGTTGCAGTCCATGCAAGGCTCGGAAGGCGAGCGAGCCGAAGCTGACCCATGCCTGCACCAAAAGTTCACGCGTGCGTCGGGTTTCGCAGCCCTGCAGGAGCTTGCACCGGCTCCGGCGCCTTTCAGCCTGAACGCGGCGCAGGGGCTTGCATTCGCAGGTGCAGCCCGCACTCAATAGGCGTATGAACACTCATACCAATCCGCTTCTGGCCGAACGCGGCCTGCCCGACTTCCCCCTCATCCGCCCCGAGCACGTGCTGCCCGCCGTCGAGGCCCGCATCGCCGCCTACGAGGCCTGCGTCGAACAGCTGCTGGCAGCGCCCGCCGATCCCAGCTTCGAATCGCTGATGGCGCCGCTGGAGCGCGCCCAGACCGCGTTGGATCACAGCTTTGCCCCGGTCGGGCATCTGCACGGCGTGGCCGACTCTGCCGCGCTGCGCGAGGTGTATGCCGAAGCCGAGGCGCGCATCACCGACTTCTCGGCCGCGCTCGGCCAGCACCGCGGCCTGTTCGAAGCGGTGCGGCGGTTGCGTCAGTCGTCCGGGTTCGAGGCCCTGCCTCGGCCCGAACGTGCCCTGATCGAGGACAGCCTGCGCGGCTTCGAGCTCTCGGGCGTGGCCCTGGAAGAGCCGGCGCGCTCGCGCTTCAAGGCGATCCAGAGCGAACTCTCGCGCCTGTCCACCGCTTTCGAGGAAGCCGTGCTCGACAGCACCGACGCCTGGTTCAAACCGCTGTCCGCGGCCGAGCTGGCGGGTATCCCCGACTCCGCGCTGTCGATGCTGCGTGCGATGGGCGCGGAGCGCGGCGTGGATGGCGCGGCTGCCACCCTGAAGGGCCCGGCGGTGCAGGCAGTGCTCAACTTCGCCGACGACCGCAGCCTGCGCGAGGCGGTCTACAGCGCCTATCAGACCCGCGCTTCCGACCAGGGCCCGCACGATCCGGCCCACGACAACAGCGCCCGCATCGGCGAGATCCTGGCGCTGCGCCACGAGGCCGCGCAGCTGCTCGGCTTTGCCTCCAGCGCGCATGTCTCGCTGGCCGACAAGATGGCGGGCGAGCCCGAGCGCGTGCTGAGTTTCCTGCGCGAGCTGGGGGCAAAGGCCAAGCCGGTCGCCGAACGTGAGCTGGCTGAACTTTCGGAGTTTGCGCGCAGCGCGTTGGGTATCGACAGCCTGCAGCCCTGGGACATCGGCTACGCCGCCGAGAAGCTGCGCCAGCAGCGCTTCGACTACAGCGATGAAGAGCTCAAGCCCTACTTCCCCGTTGAACGCGTGATCGACGGCCTGTTCGCGCTGGCCGGCCAGCTCTACGGCCTCAAGTTCGCGCCGCGCGATGACGTGCCGCTGTGGCATGCGGATGCGCGCTATTTCGACGTGCTGGATGCCGACGGCCGCGTGCGCGCGGGCTTCTACGTGGATCTGTACGCGCGCAGCGGCAAGCGCGGCGGCGCCTGGATGGACGTCTGCCGCGCCCGCATCGATGCGCTGGAGCACCCTCAGATTCCGGTCGCCTTCCTGGTCTGCAACGTGCCGCCGCCCACGCCCGAGCTGCCGGCCCTGCTGACCCACGACGACGTGATCACCCTGCTGCATGAGTTCGGCCACGGCCTGCACCACATGCTGACCGAGGTGGCCTGGCCCGGCGTCGGCGGCATCAGCGGCGTCGAATGGGACGCGGTCGAACTACCCAGCCAGTTCATGGAGAACTTCGGCTGGACCCGCGCCGGCATCGACCTGCTCGGCGGCCACTACCAGACCGGCGAGAAACTGCCGCAGGCCCTGTTCGACAAGGTACTGGCCGCGCGCCACTACCACGCCGGGCTGTTCCTGGTGCGTCAGCTCGAGTACGCGCTGTTCGACTTCCGCATGCACCTGGAGTTCGACCCGGCCCGCGGCCCGCGCACGCTGGAGCTGCTCGATGCCGTGCGCGACGAGGTGGCCGTGATCCGCCCGCCGGCCTGGCAGCGCCTGCCGAACACCTTCACCCACGTTTTCGCGGGCGGCTATGCGGCCGGCTACTACAGCTATCTGTGGGCCGAGGTGCTGTCAGCCGATGCTTTTGGTGTCTTCGAGGCGGCCGGCGTGCTGGATGCGGAAGCGGGTGAACGTTTCCGCCGCGAGGTGCTCGCGGTGGGCGGTTCGCGCCCGGCGCTGGAGAGTTTCATCGCCTTCCGCGGCCGCGAGCCCGAACCCGAGGCGCTGCTGCGCAGCTACGGCCTCGCGGCTTGATGGCGGCGGCTCAGCTGTCCCGGAGCCCGAGCTTTTCCAGCTCCCCCCGCACGTTGTCGATGGTGCGGTGGCGCTCGCCATAGATGCGCTGCTTGATCGCCAGCGCGCGCTCGAGCTCTGCGCGCCCCTGCTCGGTCTGGCCCAGTGCGACCAGCGCCTTGCCGATGCCGAACACCAGCTCGCTGGTGATCGGATGGTCCTCGCCCAGCACCGGCAATGCACGCTCCAGAGCCGCGCGGTATTCGCCGAGGGCGGCCGCGGCATCGCCGCTGTCCAGCAGGTAGTTGCCGAAGTTGTTGCGGCTCGCCAGCGTGCGCGGATGGTCTTCGCCGAACGCGCGCTGGTGGCCTTCGGCGGCGCGCAGGTAATAGGGGCCGGACTCCTCCACCTTGCCCTGCTGGCGCAGCGCGCCGGCGAGATTGGTGACGATGCCCAGGGTGATCACATGCTCGGCTCCGAAGCTGGCTTCGGACAGGGGCAGGGCCGTGTACAGCAGCGGCTCGGCCTCGGTGTAGCGGCGCTGCTGCAGCAGGATCACAGCGAGGCTGTTGTAGATGCGCAGGGTGCGCGGGTGGTCGGCGCCGTTCACCGCGCTGCGTTCATCCAGCAGCGTGCGAAGCCCGGCCTCCGCGGCCTCGAAGCGTTCGAGGTCGGCGAGCAGGATGGCTTCGATGAAGCGTGCGCCCAGCGGGTCGGGGTCGTCAGCGCGTGGCCGCTGGGCAAGCTGCGCCACTGCGGCCTGGGCGTGCGGCAGGGCCTCGCCGTAGCGGCCCTGGTCGCGGATTGCCCACGACAGGCTGAGCCGCAGGTCGGCGATCAAGGCGTCCTGCGGCTCCAGCGTGGCCAAGGCGCGCGGCAGCGCGTCGGCGGCCACCTGCTCGGCTTCCGCGAACTCGCCCTTGGACACCAGCGCATCGGACAGTCGCTGGGCCACCCGCAGGCTGTCGCGATGGTTCGGTCCCAGGCTGGCAAGCACGCGTTCGTGGGCGCGGCGGATGAATGCCAGGGCTTCATCGGTCTCGCCCAGCGAGTTGTAGGTGCTGCCGATCACCGACTCGATCTGGGCCAGCACTTCGGGCTGGTCGGCCAGCTCGCCTTCGGCGCGCGCCGCGGCTTCGTCCAGGATCAGCCGCAGCAGGCTGCGGTCGAGGTCGCGGGCGCGGTCGGGGTCGGCGCCGGTCAGCACATCGGCCATGAAATCGGCCATGGCGCGCGCGCGTTCGCCTTCCAGCCGGGCCTGGTGCAGGCCCCAGGCCGTCGCGCTCAGGCCCGCCACTAGCACCAGCACCACGGCGCCGGTGGCGGACACCGCCAGCGCATTGCGGCGCAGGAAACAGCGCAGGCGATACAGCCGGGACGCCGGCGCGGCCTGCACCGGGCGCAGCGCCAGCCAGCGCTCAAGATCGGCAGCCAGGGCTTCGGCGGAGGTGTAGCGCTGCGCCTGGGCGGGCGACAGGGCGCGCGACAAAACCCACAGCAGCGGAGCCGGCAGCGTCGATAGCACCGGATCGCCGGCACCGCCGCGTGCGCGCTGCAGACGCTGCTGCAGCTGCGGGGTGTTTTCGAGATCGCTGCCCAGCGCCGACAGCCGCGACTGCGGCAGCAGCAGGCACAGCCCGATCATGCCCAGCGCATAGACATCGGCCCTCGGGTCAATCGCCGATGCATCGCCGGCGCGCTGCTCGGGGCTCATGTAGACGCCGCTGCCGGCGGCCTCGTAGCTGTGGGTCTCGCCCAACCCGCCCTGGGCGCCAAAGCCCAGCGCGATACCGAAGTCGATCAGGCGCGGCCGCGGCTGGCCGTCCACCAGCTGCACCAGCACGTTGCTGGGCTTGAGGTCGCGATGCAGAACGCCACGCTGGTGTGCGTGCTCGACCCCGCGCGCCAGCGCCACCAGCAGCTCCACGCGCTGCCGCAGCGAAGGCGAGTGCGCGCGGCACCAGCTGTCCAGCGGCTGGCCGTCGACGAACTCCATCGCGAACCAGGGATGGCCCTCAGCGCTGCGACCCGCATCGTAGATGCGCGCGATCGCCGGGTGATCCATCCGCGCCAGGGCCTGGCGCTCGACCTCGAAGTAGGCCTCGGACAGCGGGTTTAGGATCTGCCTGCGCATCAGCTTCAGCGCCACCGGGCGCCGCACCGGCTGCTGCTGCTCGGCCAGCCAGACCTCGCCCATGCCGCCCGCACCCAGGCGCCGCTGCAGCACGTAGTCGCCGATGCGCTGGCCAGCGACTGGCTCGGCGCCGATCGCGGCCGTCACCGGCGTCGGGCCCAGCAGGCGCGTCGGTGACTCGTTGCCGTCGATATCGTCAGTGTTCGCCATGCAGCCCCCTGTCGCAGGCCCGGAGTATTGCCAGCCGAGCGATTCCCGGCAAGGTGATGATCAGGCAGTCGAATCATCGGCCGCCCGCCGCTGCCCGCGTTTCGCCAGTTCGCCGCGTCAGCATCGGCAGCGGTCCTTCCCATCCTCCCTGGAACCGACGCCGTGTACCGACGCCTGCGCGCCCTGCTGCCGAGCTTGCTGCTGCTGACCGTGCCGCTGGCCCTGAGCTGGATGGTGCATGCCAGTGCTGGGGCGATTGCGGGCGCAGCCATCGCCGATAGCGAAGCAGCCGCTTCGCCCGAGGCCCTGCCGCCGGACCCGCCCGCCGCGGTCGCGCTCGACGTAGCGGTCGGCGTGCCAGCAGCGGAAAGAAAAGAATCGACCGAGGAACCAGCGCACCCTGAACCGAAGAGCGCGTCGAGAACCAGCGGATCGACGCTCGCCCAGCAGCCTGACAGGCATGCGCAGGAACACACGGAGCGCCAGCGCTGCCTCACCTGTTGACCGTGTGGCCCAAGCCCGGACCCGAGTCCGACCGCCCGCGAACCCGGCTTACCTTCGGATGATGCGCTGCGAAGTCGCCGCCAATCGGTTCTGGATGGGTTTCGCAGATCCCGACCGCTGGTGAATAATCACGCCAGCTTCGACTTCGAGCACACCGGGAGATCACAGATGCCGCACGCAGCGACCCTGCCTGGCCCCATCGGGCTCAACCTGTCCGCGAACACCATCGACCGATGAACCAACGCGCTGACCACGCACCTGCCTCCGGGCCCGCTTGGCCTGAGCAACGATGTCTGGAACGTCCGGCTCCGCCTCACGACCACGTATGGCGCGAACGCAGGCCTTGCAAGCAGGCTCGACGACTTCCTCGGAAAACACATGCGCGACATCTGCGAGCGAGGGTTCGCAGACAACGGCGCCAATCACTGTCCGCACTTCGTGAGCGATGTGCTCGGCCTGAGCTTCGGGTTGACCTGTGGGCACATGGTGCACGGCAAGGGCGACCGCGCTTCGATCCGGGTCCAGCAAATCTTTCCCGAATGTCCCGAGGTCGGGCACTGGGACGGCTTGCCTGACAGCGTGAGCGCCGGCCTGGTCTTCATCACGCGCGCGAGCCACGGGAACACGCAGGACAAGACCATGGCCAACGTCCCGCGCAAGCACGTGGGCATCTTTCAAGGCCCGCCCCGCCAGATCTGGCACTACTCGAATTCCCGCAATCGCGTGGTCACGCAGACACCGGAGGAGTTCGGCCGTCACTACCGGGCGCCGGACGATGCGCTGTTCTGGGGGTCCTTCCCTGCCGGGGCGAACATCGGGTGAGAGCCCTCAGTCGTTCCGGTCGCGCGCTTGCGCATGCCTCACTGATCCTGCTGCTCACTGCCTGCGCTCACGAGGCGCGCCTGTCTCCCGCCATGTCGAGTGCGGATCCGGCCCCGGCGCACCCGGTCCGTATCGAACACCTCCCGCCCTCGGACAAGGACCTCATCCACGCATTGATCCGCAGCGCCGAGGTGCCGCTGACGGTCGATCCCTCCTGTCGCTTCGCAGGCACTGAACGTTCCGACAGCACCATCGGCCGCTACATCAGCGGGTTTCTCGCTGCTTTGGATGATCCAAGCAACAGCAATTCGATCCTGACTTCACTGGTAGATGGCCCGGGCGGCGGCGCCTCGCCGCTGTGGACCGCCCGCGTGATGATCGGCCAGAACGCCGGTGAGCTGGTCTGGCAGTGGGGCGTGGAGTTCAGCGTGAGCAAGCGCGACGGCACGGTCGACGCGGCTTCCTTCCGCTGTTTGGGCGCCGGCTAGCGCAGATGCACCGCCGTCGAGCCGCCGGCGAAGGGTGGACAAAGCCTGAAGTGCTCGTGTGATCGGGGCTCAGTGGCGCTTCGCCTTTTGATTGCGTTTCGCGTCTGGGCGTACGCCACCGGCGACCTGCCGTGCGGCAGCGACGGCACTATTGGTCGACGGTGCGGCGCTCTGCAGACGCAGCTTCCGACGTCGCCGGACATACGAGATCGCGCCTCTGCTCAGGTGCTGATGGCCGAGGTGAAGCACAGCCGGTTGCCGAACGGGTCGGTCAGGGCGATGTCGCGGCTGCCCCATGGGGTTTCCATGATCTGGGGGCGAGCGAAGCCATAGAGTCTTTGCATGAGCTCGGCCAGCAGGCCATCGATATCGTCCACCTCGATGCGCAGGGCACTGCCCGGGCAGGCGTCACCGTGATGCTCGCTGAGATGCAGCCGGCAGTCCGACCGCGAGACCTGCAGGTACAGCGGCAGCTCGGGCTCGAAGCGGTGCTCCCAGTCGACCGAGAAGCCGAGGAAATCGAGGTAAAACTCCCGCGCCTTGGCCGCGTCGAAGATTCTCAGGATGGGCACCACCGGGCCGACTCGCATTGCACGCCTCGCTTGAATGGATGGGGTTGCATGGCGACTTGCCGCCAGGGTTCAGAGTATCGATTGCGCCTGCAAGCGCCCGCAACGCATCGCGCCGGCCATGGGGTCAGGCCTGCCCGATGCGTGCCAACGTAGCGTCGACGCAGAGCGTGGGAAAAACCCAGACGCCGCAGCGCGGGCGTCCAGCGGCGGCCGCAGCAGGCGGATGGCTCTCACATGCCCTCAACTCCGCAGCCGCCACCCGCTGCGGAAGATGAAGCTGACCGCGCCGAGGCAGGCGAGGAAGAACAGGCCGATCATCGCCGCCGAAAGCATGGGCGCGACGTCGGATTGGCCGTAGAAGGCCCAGCGCATGCCGGAGATCAGGTAGACGATGGGGTTGAACAGGGAGACGGTCTGCCAGAACGGCGGCAGCATGTTGATCGAGTAGAAGGCGCCGCCCAGGAAGGTCAGCGGGGTCACCACCATCAGCGGAATCACCTGCAGCTTCTGCCAGTCGTTCGCCCACAGGCCGATCAGGAATCCGAACAGCGAGAAGCTGGCGGCGGTCATGATCAGGAAGAACAGCATCCACAGCGGATGCTCGATCGAGTAGGGCACGAAGAAGCGCGCGGTGATCAGGATCAGCAGGCCGATCATCAGCGACTTGGTGGTGGCCGCGCCCACGTAGCCGAGGATGACCTCGACCACCGAGACCGGCGCCGACAGCAGCTCGTAGATCGTCCCCGACCACTTGGGCATGTAGATGCCGAAGCTGGCGTTGGAGATGCTCTCGTTGAGCAGGGACAGCATGATCAGGCCGGGGATGATGAAGGCGGCATAGCTGACCCCGTCGACCTCGCCCATGCGCGAGCCGATGGCGGCGCCGAACACGATGAAGTACAGCGAGGTGGTCAGCACCGGCGCGGCCAGGCTCTCGCCCAGGGTGCGGAAGGTGCGCGCCATCTCGAAGCGGTAGATGGCGCGGATGGCGTAGAGGTTCATCGCGGGGCCTTGAGCAGGTTGACGAAGATGTCCTCCAGCGAGGACTCCTCGGTGTGCAGGTCGCGGAAGCCGATGCCGGCGTCCTGCAGCCGGCGCAGCAGGGTGGCGATGCCGCTGCGCTCGCCCTGGGCATCGAAGGTGTAGACCAGGGCCTCGCCGTCGCGGGCGAGCTCCAGCGGCAGATCGGACAGCGACTCCGGAATCGACTCGATGCGCTCGCTCAGGCTCAGCGTCAGCTGCTTGCGGCCGAGCTTGCGCATCAGGGTGTGCTTGTCCTCCACCAGCAGCAATTTGCCGCGGTTGATCACCCCGATCCGGTCGGCCATTTGCTCGGCCTCTTCGATGTAGTGGGTGGTGAGGATGATGGTCACCCCGCGCTCGCGCAGGCCGCCGACCAGCCGCCACATGTCGCGCCGCAGCTCGACATCCACGCCCGCCGTCGGCTCATCCAGAAAGAGGATCTGCGGCTCGTGCGCCAGCGCTTTGGCGATCAGCACGCGGCGCTTCATGCCGCCGGAGAGGGTCATGATCTTGTCGTTGCGCTTGTCCCACAGCGACAGGTCGCGCAGCAGCTGTTCCAGGAAGGCCGGATCGTGCGGCTTGCCGAACAGCCCGCGGGAAAATCGCAGCGCGGTCCACACCGTCTCGAAGGTCTCGGTGGCGAGCTCCTGCGGCACCAGACCGATGAGTGAGCGCGCCGCGCGGTAGTCACGCTGGATGTCGAAGCCGTTGGCGATGACCTGCCCGGAGCTGGCCCGCACGATGCCGCAGACGATGCCGATCAGGGTGGTCTTGCCGGCGCCGTTCGGCCCCAGCAGGGCGAAGATTTCGCCGCGGCGGATCGACAGCGACACGTCCTTCAGCGCGACATGCCCGGTGCCGTAGGTCTTGCCCAGCGAGCGGATCTCGATTGCTGCATCCATGCCCATGCCTGCTTGCGTTCCCTTCATCTCTCAAGGCTGCAGAGGGTAGCCCAGCTGCATTGCCGCTGCGTGTTGGGAGGGCGCGTCGTCCATGCCGGCGAGCCCATTGCGCGCCTCAGGCGTCAGTCCGCCGCGCCCAGCACCAGACGGCGCGCCCAGGCTTCGACGAGGGCCGCTTCCTCGCCGTGGGGATGCGCGGCGAAGCCGAGGTGCAGGTTTTCGTGGGCGAGGTCCAGCACAGGGACCTAGCCCCATCGCTGTGACCAGCCTCCGCACAAGCCACAGCCAAAGCCAACGGCGTCTGCCCGCAGGCCTGGCCGATCGACGTGCTGAGCCGCCTGACGGCCACCCGAAACCGCGACATCGACAGCCTGCTGCCCGTCGAGGGCTGGGCGCCGATCAGAGACTGAGGCTCAGCACGGGGCGAGGGGCAAGGGGACGTGTCGTCGCCGAACGCCTACCGACGAGCCAAGGTGCACGTGCTTCAACTGATCCGAGTGGCGCAGAGCCCTGTCTGAACAGCTGCGAGTGCCTTCCGTGGCTGAACTCGTGCACGCCCAAGCACAGAGTATTTCAAGCAGAAACAATTCAGGGAGTATTGGGAACAAAGCCGAAATCTTGCAGGCCTAGCATTCTCTCTGCCCGTCATCGACAACGGCGTCGACTGGCGATGGCATCCACCAAAACCTTGGAGAACCGTCATGCCCAGCTACCGTCTACAGCTCCTCATCGAACCGAAAGACCTCGAGGTCGTCCGCGCTTCTCAGCAGCGCATCACCCTTGCCAAGCCCGTCAGCAATGAGTCGCCGAACGTCGTCTGGCTGTCGATTGATCCCTTCCAGAGCACCGAGGTCCAGTGGGACGAGGAGTACGGTGTCTATGCCTCAACCACGGCGGTGCAGGAGGGCGCATCGATCACCAAGCTCTCGGAAACAGGAGTCCCCGCGCAAGACGGGTCGTACTACACCTTTACTCCAGGCGCGACGTTCACGGGCCCCTTTGCCGGCCAAGGAGTCGCCCGCGGCTCGTACGGGGCGCAGAACGACATGCCGTACAGCCAGTATCCAGTGCTCACGTTTGGCTTGACGCAGTCGGCACTGATCAATCAGAAGCCGGCCGAGCGCAAGCCGATCTCAGCAACTCCGGTGCTTGCGACTCAGTTCGCGAACATGACGCCGTTCTCCAACGTATTCATCTGGCTGCAGTCGCAGTTCGCCAGTGAGACGATCATCACCAGGATCACCGGCCGCACCGCGAAAGCCAAGTTCGGCGGCGGCGTCAACGACATCGCGCTCAAGTACGACGCCTCGCTGGGCATGTTCGTGCCGTCTGCTGTTCAGGGCAAGGCGGTCAAGGAGACCGACGTCGTCGAACTGTCGATGCCGCTCATTGCCTGACCAGCCCATGGCCGCCTGACACGCCGGTCAGGCGGCCCCCTCTTCCGGACACCTTCACTGGAGCATTCGCCATGAAGACCCCGCATCAATCACTGTGCTGGCGCCACGCGTTCTGTGTGCTGCTGCTCACGAGCGTCGCCGCCGTATCGCCAGCGATTGCCCAGGTGTCAACCTGCGACGCACTCACGCTGTACGGCAACGCCTACAACGAAAAGCTCTGCAAGAGCCTCAGCCCGACCACTCAGAACCACTGGGTCTGTGCCCTGACCGACGGCACGCGCGACATCCACACGACCTTCAACGCTCTCACACTGCTCCACCTGACGGTTCGGGACAATCCCTCTCCGCCAGGGTGCACCGGTAACTCCACCCTCGGCGGCACTTGGCCAGGAAACCTGGTTATTGGAATGGGCCAGCCGGCGGTGGTGTGCGGCGTCAATGTGCAGAACTGGGTCGACCGGCTCAACGCTGTCAATCGGCTTCCTGCCAATGGTCAAACGTTCTGTCGCGCGGGCTTCCTGGCAGCACTCGCGAATGGTGCCGATCCTGCTCTCATGCAGACGTACCTGAACACCTGCGCGGCGCAGGCCTGCCCCTAAGCCGATCGGGTTCCCGGCCCGGTAATGCGAGCCGGGAGTCCCTTCGCGACCGGATGAGCTTGGATCATGTCTTCGTACTCGATCAAAGTGCAGATTGCCGCCGACGACCTTGCGTCGCTACAGGCGGCAAACGAGCAGATCTTGCTCGTCAGACGGTTCCTCAATGCTGGCAGCCCTGTTGCGTGGGCAGTCGTCCCACTCGCACAGAATCACGTGATTGCTTGGAACGACGACTATTCGCTGTTCGCTGGCGCCGGTGCCTCGCTCGGCAAGGTCGTCACCGTGAATAGCGCCACTGTCGCCACGATGAAGAGCCACTACACCTACACGGGGCTCGGATTTTCGTCCCCTGTGCCGGACGGCTTACTGCCGCCGGCAACCGTGCAGATACAGAACGTGGACAAGGCAAGCAACGCAATGGGCTTGGCCCAAACCTATTCAGTTGACGGCGTGGGGGTTGCACAGCCCGTCCCAGTCAACGTTGAAAGTGTGCCTGCCAACCAGTACGCGCGGTTTACGGCCAGTCAAAGTCTGTGGATCTATCTTGCCAGTGGGACCTCGACCGGCATGGTGGTGGTTGCACCGACGACGGCAGCGATGTCACCCAAAGCCTTTAGCGCCGCGCTGCTAGTCGACTTCGACACTGGCGCCGCGAGCCAAACGGTCCTCTACAGTGCCGCCCTCGGCCAGTTCGTCGCCAGCAGCTGAGCCAGATAATGGAGATCCCGCCCGCACCCTGCTACGACGTTCGCCAGGTAGCACGGTCTCGACGTGCACCGCGCAATCAAGGCGATACCCGCCGCCGCGCTCGGTTGCGATCGCAGCGCGCAGGTCACCGAGCTTTCGCCTCAGGCGGGCTATCGTCACATCGACGCTACGCTCTCCGGCACTGTCGGCGTCGCGATGGGTCGCGGCCCAGAGTCGACTGCGCGTCAACAGTGTTCGTGGCGAGCGAACCAGCGCGTGCAGTACCGCGCATTCGGTCGAGCTCAGCGCATGGCGCGTTCCGTCCGGGTGCTCAAAGCACCGCGCTGCGACGCGAAAGCGACCGCCAAGAAGGACGTACTCGCTGCAGGCACCACTGCGGGCCAGCTCGGCACGCCGTTCGATGGAGCGCAGCCTGGCCAGAACCTCACGCGGTTGGTAGGGCGTCGTGAGGTAATCGTCGGCGCCCAGCTCAAGGGCGAGAATGCGATCGAGCGAATCATGGCTCGTATCGATCGCGATCACTGGGGCAGGAGTAAGCACCCGGACGCGGCGAAGTGCGTCAAGAGGAGAATCTGCCAGCAGCGCAAGCTGCACGACAATTGCATCCGCGCCTTGCCTCGAAACACGCCTCCAGAAGTCGACCGCGGTCTGCGCCTGACGAACCAGGAATCCACGCGAACCAAGATACGAGACCAGGCCTCGCTGCGCGGCGCCATCGGCTTCGAAGACGATAAGTGTTCTTGACGGCATCGCGATGTCCTTGCTTGGGGGCGGGAAGCTGCCCGTTCGGGAGGGGACAAACGCTAGCGCCATTGATGCGACCTGACTTTACGCGAACCTTACCGTTGCCTTACCAGCGCCTGCAGGCTGAAAACCATGGACGCGTCGCTGGCGTATGGCCTGCGCTGCTTGTCAATCTTCGCCTTCTGGCCGATACCGCAAGTCGGACTGCAACCATGAGCAAGAAGGTTCGGGGGCCTGGCTCGACGTCAAACGGTCAACGCCGATTGCCATGGCGGACTCAGTTCCGAATCGCAACACGCTGTTCCAGGGCTTAGGCGAAGACTTCGTGAGGGGTGCTCCAGCCAAGCGTCTTTCGTAGCCGGCTGCGGATCCTGCGCTCCGTCTGCGTGAGCCGCTCGTCGCCAGCGGTCGCGAGGTCGTTGCCCCTGGGCGGGTAGTCGCGGATCAGCCCCTCGATACCCGGCCAGTGCGAAGGATCAATCCGCGGACGTCGGCTTGCCGGCCGACAGCGGTGCCGCGCCCGCGCGTGGGCCGGATCTGGGGCATACTCACAGCGCCCCGGTTGCGCCTGATCTCGCGACAGATCGTGTTGGCCGACAGATTCATCCGTTTGCCGATCTCGCCCAAGCTCGGGCCGGCGTCGCGCAAGGGTGCGCGTCTGAGATCGATACGCTTCGTGCCGGTGTCCGGCGGACATGGGCAACGCCACCTGCAGGCAGAGGAGCCCAGGCCACGTCATCTTGCCCGACACGCTTCGTAGCGATGTTGCGTTCCAGAGATGACCCCGCCAACACATGAGTACCTCAATGCATGTCGAAGATGGCCTTCCAGCGTTCTATCGGGTTGGTGATTGGGAGGTTCAACCAATGGATGGCGTCATCCGCTGTGATGGGAAGAGCTACACGCTTGAGCCGCGCGTGATGCAGCTGCTTGTCTACCTCTGTGATCGTGCGGGCCAGGTGATTAGCGCTGAACAACTGCTCGGCGACGTGTGGAAAGGAACCTTCTACGGTGACAATCCCGTTCACAAGTGCGTCGCGCTGGTGCGTCGTGCCCTTGGCGACGACGCTTCAGCCCCCCGCTACATCGAGACCTTGCGCAAGCGTGGCTACCGTCTGATCGCCCCAGTCGAGCGGGGAACTGAAGGGCGCCGCAGGCGGATCGACGATCCGATGGCGCAGTGGGCTAGACGCTGTCCGTATGTCGGCTTGGCCGCTTTCTCGAGCGATCAGTCGGCACTGTTTTGTGGTCGCAGGCAAGCCACCGAGGGATTGTTGGACGCAATGCACCGGCAGCGTCGCGCCGGTCGTCAGTTTGTTCTGGTGCTTGGTCCGAGCGGGATCGGGAAGACCTCCCTCTTGCGAGCCGGTGTCGTACCGCGCCTGATTGACTCAAAGGTATCGCCGGAACTGCGCGTTGCTCGTGTCCTCTGGGTGAACCTCCGTGACGTGCGATCGGGGCGCACGCTGACCGATCTCGTTGAGGCCAATTCTGAGTTCGCGCCCGTCGGTGATGCCGCAAGCGATGTCGCGGTGCTTGAGCGGCTCATCGTTATTGATAACCTCGAACTGTTGGTCCATGACGTGAGATGGCGAGATCAGCGCCTCGCGTTTGATACGGATCTTCGCCGACTCTGTGGCTCGCCCGGCATATTCGTCATGGCCATTGCGCGCAGTGATGCCTATTCGGGGCTCGTTGAGGCCTTGCCCAGCCTGCTCAATCTGAAGTCTGGCGATGGTCAATTCGATGTTCCAGCGATCACTCGCGGCGAGATCGCCGAGATGATACGCAGGCCGGCAAGGCTTGCCGGCCTTGAGTTCGAACTCGACTCAGAAACGCGGCTGCGACTCGATGATGCGTTGTGCAACGCTGCCGCAGAGCGGCCTGGCAGCCTGCCGCTACTCCAGGTCACGCTGCAAATGCTGTTCGAGCGGCGCGACGGGGCGCGCCTTCAGTTTTCCGCTTACGACGATATTGGCGGGCTGGACGGGGCAATTGCCCGGCAAGCCGAAGCGGTCTTCTCCAGGCTGGCTGCCGACGCCCAGGCTAGTCTTGCAAGCGTTCTTGGCAAACTCGTGCATGTCGATGCCGAGGGCAATTTGCTGGGTGGTCGAGTTGTCCTGCGGGATACGATCGAATCTACGGCGGAATCCGCGCTGGTGGATGCATTGATCGAGGCGCGTTTGCTGGTCAGTGATCATCGATCAGGGGCACCTGTTTTTGCGCTGGCGCATGATGCTGTCATTCGGGAGTGGCCGCGTGCGCAGGCGTGGCTACGAGAAAACAAGCGTCTTCTGAGCGCTCGTGCGCGACTTGCCGCCGCCGCCAGGCACTGGCACGACGGTGGGCGGCGTCCGGATCTCCTGTTGCCCGCTGGGGCGCAGCTCAACGAGGCAAGCGAGGTCGGATTGCGCATGGCCGACTCACTTGATCCCATCGAACAGCGCTACCTCAAGTGCTCGGGCCAGAGGGAGCGTCGCCTTCGCGCAGCCATCGCAAGTGGTGTTCTTGCTCTCATGCTGTGTGCGATTTCAGCGAGCGTTCTTTCGATTCTGGCCCAACGTGCAAATGAGATTGCAGAGCAGCGTCGTATCGAGGGGGAGCAGGTCGTGGACTTCCTGCTAGACGATCTCGCCAATCGCCTCCGCGACGTTGGCCGCCTCGACCTTCTCAACTCGGTGTCTGTCGAAGCCACGCGCTACCTTGACCGGGCGCGCGTTCCGGCGACCGCTGACCACGCTTTGCGACGCGTACGCGCGCTGCGCATCCTCACCGAAGTTAATGCCGGACGCGGTGAGCTGAGCGCCGCGTCCGATGCGATGGTCACGGCGCGCGAGTTGCTCGACGCGCTTGAGCCGGAGGTTGCGCGCTCCATGGCGTACCAGTTCGAGCTTGGGTCAGTGCTCTACTGGCAAGGCTACATCGCCCTGCAGCGCAACGATCCGGAGGCGGCGCGGGAAGCCTGGGAGGGTTATCGAGAAGCGGCCGAAAGAATGCTCGAAGCCGCGCCCGACGATACGACCTCGCGCCTGGAGATGTCCTATGCGCTGAACAATCTCGGGAACCTTGCATTGCGCGATCAGCGTGATCGCGAGGCCGAAGACTTCTTCATCCGATCCATCGAGATCAAGCGGGAGCTCTACGCTCAGCATCCTGACCGCCTCGATATCGGCGCTGACCTCGCCGACAGCATGTCGTGGTGGGGTAGTGCGCTTGAGCAGCGTGGAAGGCTCGACGACGCACTGCGACAGTTCACAGCCCAGCTCAGTCTGTTGCGGGCGGTGTCAAAACAGCGGCCCGAGGATCGTTTGTGGGATTACCGCCTGACCACCGCCCTCACGCAAAGCGCCACCGTACAGTTCGCGCTTGGGCAGGTGCCGGCGGCACGCGAGGCGCTTACCGAGTCGGTCGATCGCTTGCGAACACTCGTACGAGCAGACCCGAGCAACCAATCATGGCGACGGGATCTGGTGGTCGCGGCCACCAGGCTTGGTTGGCTGGAAGCGACCGTTGGTCGACGCGATGCCGCATCAGCGGCGTTTGGCGTCGCCGATGCTGCCCTGCAAGACCTGCTGATGGCGCGTGAACGACCAGCGACGTGGCAGACGCTCGAATTGCGCCTGCGGCTGAAACGAGTTTTGTCGGAAACCATCGATCCTGAGCAGATCACAGGTGTCGAGCAAGCCGCGAGCCTCGTGTCATTTGCCGAGGCGCTTGGTCGGCGCTTTCCTCGCGATCAGGAGGTCCAGCTGGATCGGGCGCTGGCCCTGAACGTGTTGGCTCACGTGACCGGCGAGCGTTCACACTTTGAGCAGGCGCTCGGCGTTCTGCAGCCCTGGCTCTACGTCGACTCAACTGGCTTGGCATCGGCGCGCGACGTGGACACGCTCGCACTGCTGGCGCTTACGCTGAAAGGGCTCGGTCGTGAAGGCGACGCGGCGCACGTCCGTCAGCAGCTTGATGCGACCGGCCACCAAAGCCCGGCCCTGATCTGGCTTGAGTCGACCTTGCATGTGGGGTCATGATGACCGGGGGCTACAATCCGTTCTCAACTACCCTGAAAGGACTTCGTATGGAAACCCAGAAAATTGTCGTCTCACTTAGCGTGGCTCGCGTGGGTCACGGCGGAAACACCGGAAAAGGTCAGTATTTCTACAGCTTCGAACCCGAAAATATCCTCGTCGCAGACCCCGACACCGTCGTCGCCTTTGAGTTGAGTGACGATACCCCCGACGAGATCGAGATTTGGAAGATCGTTACCAGCAGTCCCGCACAGTTTCGGAACGTGAAGTTCGGTAAGGGCCATAGGTCGGCAAGCCTCATCAACGCGAACACCGTTGAGCAGCTAATCTCGGTGTCCGTGCTCGTCACCGACAAGAAAGCCGACGGCCGTGTCGTCAACTGCGACCCGCAAATGATCAACGTGCCGCGATAGCGTGGCGTCATCTGCGCTTCGACGACAGCGAGTATCGCCATCGACCGCAATCGCCTTGCAGCGCGCCAAGCCGTGCAAGCCAGCGCGGCAGCGGCTTTGAGTGGCCCACCTTGGTTGCCGACGCGAACACAAGGCGGCCGAGGTCGACCGCGAAGTCGACCCGGAAGGCTCAACCGCGCCCAGCAAAACGTACATCCTCGGCCTGTGCCTTGCTGCAGTCAGCCGATGAAGCCCGGCTGTTTGTAGGAGCGAGCTTGCTCGCGACCCGCAGGGCGGATGCAGGGCGGAAGCTGCGGTCGCCTGCAGGCAGGCTCCTACAAAGAGCGGGAGCGGACGAATTCGGGTTTCTTGAAGAAGACCTGCACCGCAACGCGGCGCAAAGCGACTCTCGAGGCCGCAGAGCGTAGCCCAGCCACATGCAGGCTGCGTGTTGGCGCGGCGCTGCGCCAAGGCACGCGACGCGGTACCCGCCTCAGTCGGCCACGCCCAGCACCAGCCGCCGCGCCCAGGCCTCGATGAAGGCCTCGTCCTCGCCGTGGGGATGCGCGGCGAAGCCCAGGTGCAGGTATTCGTGGGCGAGGTCGAGGCGGTCCTGCAGGCTGCGCACGCCGCGCACGTGGATGCGGGCGCGGGCGCGGTCGACGTGCGGATGGCCGCCCTGCAGGCGGCAAACCTCGAAGTCGCGGCGTTCGGCATAGCCGGGTTCGCTGCGCAGCTGCGGGCGCCAGCGCGGCAGCTGGGCCAGCAGCCAGTCGCGCGCGGCCGGCAGCGCCTCGCAGGCCGAGGCCGCGGCCTCCCAGCGGGCCAGGTCGGCCTGCGGAAAGGCCTCGCGCAGCAGGTCTAGGGTGCCGGCGCCCTTGCGCGCCGCGGCCACCGCCGGCTGCCAGCCGAACACGCCGGGGCCGCTCCGCCCCAGGTGGTAGCGCACCGGCATGCCGGCCAGCACCAGGCCCTCGCTGAAGGCGGCGATCTGCCGCGCCTGCAGGGACGGCGGCTGCGCCAGCACGCGCTGGGTGTGGCTGCTGTCTTCGATGCGCAGGCAGCTCGGGCCGGGCTGCGCCTGCTGCTGCAGATAGCTGCGCGCCAGCACGGCCAGCGCGCGCGCGGCCGCCAGCGGCTGCAGCGCGCCCTCGCGCTCGACCACCCGCGCCACGTAGTCCTCGCGCGGGATGCGGGCGATCAGGCGCGGGCCGGCGTCGAGCACGATCTCGCCGCGCGATTCGATCTCGAAGCGGCTGCCGTGTTCGAACTGCAGGCGGTAGCGGCCGTGCAGGGCGCCGGCTGCAGCGGCCGGCTCGATCGCGGCGATGGGATAGCGGGCGAACAGTTCCACCTCGACGCAGCCGCCGGCATCCAGCGAGGCCGGCGGCGGCAGCCAGCGCGCCAGCGCGGCGGCATGGGCCAGCAGCAGGCCGCGGCTGGTGCCGGCACCCTGCGCCCACAGCGCGCGGCCCTGGCTGTCCCAGCCGGCAAAGCCGCCGATGCGGTCGTGCACGTCTTCGCCGCGGTGCCAGCTCCAGGTCTTGATGCGCAGGCCGGCGCCGAGCGCCTCGAACACCGCAGGCGGCTGCTGCAGGCTGGCGGCGGCCAGCACCCGCTGCAGCTCTGCGCGGGCCGGCAGGCGCTGCAGCAGGTCGAGCAGGGCCGCGACCTCGACCTGCGTCTGCGGCTGCAGCGCATCGAGCCGGGTCAGCGCGGGCGGTGCGCCCAGCGCGCGCCAGTAGTCGCCCCAGTCGGCGGCATCGATGCCCAGCCGGTCGGCCTCGAAGTAGCGCCCGCAGGAGCGCAGCAGGGCCTCTTCGGCGTCGATCGAGGCGCCGGCGGCGCAGCAGTAGACCTCCTCGGGGTCGCCGCCGCGGCAGCGGTAGTCGGGTGGCTGCTGTCCGCGATCCAGCAGATAGGCCTGCACCAGCAGCTTCCACAGGCTGCCCAGCGGCGCGCGCTCGACCTCGGCCGCTGCCAGCCGCTGCGCCGGGGCATTCGCCGGCAGCCGCCAGTGCTCGATGCCCTGGGCGGTGTGCACCGATACCTGCAGCCCGAATGCCGGCCCCGCGCACAGGGCCAGCAGCATGCCGAGCAGGCGATGTACGACGGAGTTCACTCCTCGACCCGCATCCGCGCCCAGAGGGGCTGGGCCTCGAAGCTCTGCTGCTCGGGCTGGTACATGCGCGAGTAGCGCACCGGCGGCAGGCTGAACTCGCCGCGCTGCGAGAAGCGCACCAGATGAGCGAACACCTGGCGCCCGCTCAGGCTGTCCAGCGGCAGCGCGTAGCTGAGCTGGCCGGGCTCGTGGCGGGCGCGCTCCAGCGCCGGCGCCTGCGCTTCGCCGGGCGCGCGCAGCAGGCTCAGGCCCCAGGTGGTGCGCTCCACATCGGCGCCCGGCGGCAGCGGCACCTCCAGCAGGCCGTGGCGCAGGGCGCGGGCGCTGCCGGCGTCGAGGCGGATCTCATCGAGGTAGAGCGCGCCGGACGACAGCGCGGCGCCGGCCGGCACAGGCTCCAGCTGGAACTGCAGGGCTTCGTCGGTGGGACGCAGCCGCCACAGCCGGCGTTCGATCCGCGGGCTGGCCTCGGCGGCGGCGGCAGGCAGCAGGCTGTCGTAGTCCAGCCGCGCGACCACGGCCGCGGCCGGCAGCCGGTCCAGCAGCAGCTCGGCGGGCGGCTCGGCGCCCTGCCAGCGCCAGCGCGGCAGCAGGCCGTGATCGGTGTTGCGCACCCAGCCCGGGCCGGGCTCGATGCCGTCGACCGCGGCCGCGTCGCCGGCGGCCGGCGCCAGCCAGGCCAGGGCCAGCGCGCGCTCCAGCGTCGACTGTTCGGGCGCCAGCGCCTGCAGCAGGGCGGCGGCCTCGCCGGCAGCGGCGCTGCCGATGCGCAGCCGCAGGGCGCTGGCGAAGGGCAGGGCGCTGGCGGCCAGCCGCGCCTCGGCCCCGGCGCGCGCCTGCTGCAGCGCGGCCGGTGCGGCAAGGCGCTGCTCCTCGGCCAGCTTCAGGCCCAGCAGCAGGGCGGCGTCGGCGGCCAGCGCGCTGTGCGGCGCGGCCAGCACCAGACTGTCGCGCAGGCCGGGCTCGGGCTCGCGGTCTGGGCCGCGGGCAGCGAGCGCCTGCAGCGCGCCATCGAGCAGGCTGCGGGTGGGCAGGCCGACCGCGGCCGCAAACTCCAGCACCAGCAGCCGCTGCAGCGGCGGCAGCTGGCCGGCCTGCTGGGCGTAGAGCTCCAGCACCGGCGCGAAGTGGTCGGGCGGCAGGGAAATGCCCAGCGCGCGGCTGGCGTGGTGGTCGGCGTAGTAGGCATAGGCGGTGAGGAAGGCATCGCCGCTGCCCTCTCCACCCCACCAGCCGAACTGCGCCTGCGGCCCGGCCAGATGCATCAGCCGCAGGCGGCCCTGCGCCATCACCAGGCGCAGGCGGTCACGGCTGGCCTCGGGCAGGTCGGCCAGCGCCGGCCAGCTGAGCGCCAGCGGCAGCAGGCGGCTGGCGGTCTGCTCCACGCAGCCCCAGGGGTAGTCGATCAGGCTGTCCAGCGCCGTGCGGAACAGCGCCGCCGGCCCGGCCGCCAAACTGAGCTCGATGCCGCTGGCATCCGCCGGCAGGGCCAGCGCGGTCTGCGCGGAGTCGATCCGCAGGCTCTGGCCGAAGCGCTCGCGCCATTCGGCCGGCAGCGCCTTCAGGTCGATCTCCAGCGCATCGGCCTGGGCGCCCTGCACCCACAGCCGTGCCTGCACGCGGGTGGCGGTGGCCAGGATCGGCGCATCCAGCGGCAGGTACTGCACGCCCGGCACCAGCGCATGCGCGCGGCGGAACGTCTGCGGCCCGACGGCGCCCTGCGCCTGCCAGCGGATCTCCAGCTCGGCCTCCACCGCCGCGCCCTGGTTGAAGGCCAGCAGGCCCAGCTGCGGGTGGTCGCCCTGGCGGAACTGCTGCGGGCCGGTCCACTTCAGGTACAGCGGCTGCTCGGAGCGCAGGTGCGCCAGCCGCTGGCCGACCCGGAACTCGCCTTTGAGACTTTGCGCGCGCGCGCTGACCCGCCAGCGCGTCAGCGAATCGGGCATGCGGAACTCCAGCACCGCGCGGCCCTCGGCGTCGGTGAGCAGATCCGGCGCCCAGGCCGCGGTGTCGACGTCTTCGCGGCGCGGCCGCTCCAGCACCTTGACCCCGCGCTCGCTGCGGTTGCCGGCCGGCGGCGGCCGCGGCCGGCCGGGCAGGGCCACGTCGTAGCCGATGAAGGACAGGCTGGCGCCGGTGCGCACGTTGTTGCGACGCGGGTGGAAGAAGAACTCGCCGATGCCCGGCGCCAGCTCCGGCTGCAGGGCGTAGATCATTTCGTCGACCACCGACACCGCCAGCCGCGCTGGCTGCGGGCGGCCGTCCAGACGGGTCTGGAAGTGCAGGCGCACGGTCTCGCCGGGGCGGTAGACCTCGCGCTCGGGGCGGATATCCACCTCGATCTCGGGCATGGCGACCTTCAGCCCGGCCACCTCGAAGGCGTAGTCGCCGCCGCGGGTGTACAGGGCTGACAGGCTGAGGTTGGGTGCGTGCGCGCGCTGCACCGGGATACGCAGGCGGTACTGCGCGTCGTCGATCCGCTCGATCGTGAGCCAGTCGGCGCCGCGGCTGAGCAGGGCGACCTGCTCGACACGGTCGCGCTCCAGGCTGAGCAGGGCCTCCTCGACCGGCTCCGGGAAGCTCAGCAGGGCCTCCGCCACCTCGCCCTCGCGGTAGTCGGCGCGGTCGAAGGTGATCGCCACGGTGCCGGCGCGGGCGCGCAGGCCCTCGCCGCCGACCACATGGCCGGTGGCGCCGAGCAGGCGGCCGTCGACGTCCAGCAGCTGCAGGCTGTAGTTGCCGCTGCGCGCAAAGCGATGGCTGAAGCCGTCGGCCCCGATCGCGCCTTCGCCGCGGCTGCGGTCGTCCAGCCGCAGCCAGGCGTAGCGCGCCGGTGCGCCGGCGTCGTCGCCGGCGACCTGGCGGAAGCCGAAGCGCACGCTCTCGCCGGCCTGGCTGAAGCGTGCGGGTGCAGTCAGACGGTACTGGGCGGCGCCGCGCTCGATCAGGATTTCCTGCGTGCTGCGCACCCGGTAGGCGGCGCCGTCGCTGGCGAAGATCGTCAGCAGGTAGCGGCTGGGCTGCTCGCTGGGCGGCAGGCTGAAGCGGGCGCGGCCGCGCGCATCGGTGCGCAGCTCGGACACGCCCAGCGTCACCGGGAACTGGCCGAGGTAGGCCAGCTCGTGGCCGACCGTGCCGAGGTGCTGGGCGCGCAGGCCGAGCTCGATGCGGGCGTCGCGCACCGGGCTGCCGTCTGGGTAGACCAGGTCCAGGCTGCCCTCGATGGCGCGCCCGCTGCGCGGCTTCGGATCGTCCAGCTGCATCACGATCTCGAAGTGCGGCTTGACGTAGTCGGCGACCCGAAAGGCTGCGCTGTAGACGCCGCCGCCGTAGACCATGCGCAGCTCATAGCCGCCGGCCACCGCACCCGGCGGCAGCCGGAAGCGGGTGTCGGCGCCGCGCTCGCCGGAAAACTGCAGGCGCTGCTGCTCGATCTCGCTGCCGGCAGCGTCCACCACCACCAGCTGCAGCGGGCCGTCGGCGGCGCGCACCGAGGCCAGCGCGTCCTTGAACTCGCGCGCGGCGATGCGCACCTGCACCAGGTCGCCGGGGCGATAGAGCGGGCGGTCGGTGAAGGCGTAGACCTTGGTGTCGTGGATCTCGCTTTCGTAGAAGAAATTCTCCGAGATGAACACGCCGCCGGCCGGATCGCGGCCCAGCACGTAGCTGCGCTCGGGGCTGTGCTGACGCAGCCGCAGCAGGCCATCGGCGTCGCTGCGGCCGCGGCCGAGCAGGCCGACGCCGTCGCTCCACAGCAGCTCGGCGCCGGCCACCGCGCGGCCGCTGGCCTTGTCGGCGGTCCACACCAGCAGCTCGCCGCCGGCGATCTTGGTCACCGCTACGGTGTCGGAGACGAACAGCGCGGTGGTCGCGCGGTAGCGGCCGACGATGGCCTCCACCAGGTACAGCCCGGGCGCGCGCTGGCCCAGCGGGATCTCCACGTTGCCGGGCTTGGCGCCCATGAAATGGCTGGACGAGCCGGCCAGTTCAGTGCCCTCCGGCGGCTGGATCGGCTGGGCCTCCCACAGCGGGTAGCGGAACTCGTCGACCAGCGGCAAGCCGGGGATCGGCGCGAACTGCAGCGGCGCATCGAAGCGGGTCGGCTCGCGCAGGGTCTCGCCCAGGCTCAGCTCGGGCAGGCTGCGCACCAGCTCGCCGCGCGCCGGCGCGGCGAAGCTGCGCTGCATGGCGCGCCGGGATTCGCGGTACCAGCGGTCCCACAGGAAGGCCAGCGCGTTCGACAGGCCCTCGCCCTGGAAGGCCGCCTCCACCCGGATCCGGTGCAGGTTGGGCTGGCGCTGCAGGAAGGCCAGCGGGTCATCGATGCGGTAGACGCGGATGTCGACGCCGCCGTAAGGCTCCATGGCGAAGCGACGCCAGTCGCGGCCCGGGGCCTCCAGCCGCACCCGCGCCTGCTCGGCGCTGCCGAAGTTGCTGTCGGCCAGCAGGAAGAACTGCTCGCCCTCGATCGGCGCATGTCCGCTGGACGGCACGTCATCGGCCGGCTGCGCCGCGGCCAGGCCGCAGGCTAGGACGAACAAACCGAACCCGCGTCGGAGCGTTGTCAGACAGGCGCTCATGCGGCCAGCCAGTGCAGGCGGAACAGGCCCACGAAGTTGGGGTTGTGCGGCTCGGGCAGCCAGCGCGTGTCCTTCCATTGCATGAGCTCCGTGAGGCGCAGGCTGCGCAGTCCGTTGTCCTGCGGGCTGCTGCTGCCGGTGTGGTAGGCGATGCCGCGGCCGGTCCAGATCATCAGGTGCTGGTCATCGCCCTGGTCGTAGAACAGCAGGTCGGCGGGCTCGGCCTGGCGCAGCTCGCGGGCCAGCGGCCGGCTGTTGAAGGCGATCATCCGGGCGGCGGTGACGAAAGGGCCGAAGCTGCCGTCGCCCTGCGCCCAGTGCCGCGCCAGCAGGCGCTGCTGCGCGCTGATGTCCAACTCCGGCGGCAGGCTGCTGGCGTCCATGCGCATGGCCCGCAGCCAGGCGGCGTCGTGCACGCGCAGGGCCTCGTTGGCGGCAAAACGCACCAGGCCGGCGCAGTCGCGCTGGTGCCAGCGCGGGCTGGGGCCCTGCCGCAGCTGCTCGTGGACGATGCGCAGGAACCAGGCGCGGAAGCGGCGGCTCTGCTCGGCGTCCAGCGCCGGCACCGCGGCGGTGTCGAAGGCCTGCGCTGGCTCCAGGTCGCCCGGCGCGGATGCACCCGCCGCTGGCAGCCAGGCCGCGAGCGGCAGCGCCGACAGCAGGCCCAATAGATCGCGCCGCTTCATGGCGCGCCCCAGCAGCTCGGGGCAGGCGCTGCGCCCTCGCACAGCGCGACCGAGGCCGCGGCCTGGCCGCTGCCGCGCAGGCGTCGCCAGTCCAGCGGCAGCCAGGTCCAAGCCGCGCCGGCCTCGAACTGCGCCGGCAGCCGCACGGCCACCGGCGTCTGCGCCGCGGCGGCGCGCAGGCGCGGCAGCAGGTGTGCTTCGGCGGCGTTGCGGAACACCGGCTCGTAGTCGGCCGGCAGGCTGGCCAGGGCCTCCTGTTCGATCAGCAAGGCCAGCCGTTCGGGCGCGAAGTACAGCGGCACCGCGCCGCCCTCGGGCAGCTCATCGAAGAGCGGCGGGTAGAGCTGCTGGGCGCTGAGCAGGGCCTGGTCGACCAGACGCGCATCCAGCGAGAAGGCCAGCAGCTCGCCGCGCCGCGCCAGCGCCACCCGCAGGAAGCGCGCGCTGCGCGGCTCGCCTTCGCCGGCCTCGGCAGCGGCGTGCAGGCCCCAGCGCGAGGCCACCGCACGCTGCCAGCGCGCATCGCCACCGCTGGCCACCGATTCCCGCAGCGGCCAGCGGCGGCCGCCGGCCTCGCGTTCGGGGTTGCCGATATGGCGATCGAAGGCCGCGCCCAGCAGGCGGTCGATCGGTGGCGCGGCAGCGGTGTCGCCGTCCGCGGGCTCGGGCAGCAGGCGGCTCAGGATCAGCGGCGTGTACAGGCGCGACTCCGGATACCAGCACAGCGCCACCGGCCCGCCCAGGCGCTGGCGCAGGGCGCTCGGCAGGGCGTCCTCGGCGAAGCCCTGCAGGGCCTCGGCCAGGGCCTCGCCCGACACTGGCGCGGCCACGCAGGCGGCGGCGCCCATCGGCGCGGCTTTCCACAGCGGGGCGAGGTCGAGTTCGGCCGCGGCCAGCGCATTCACCGCCAGCAGGCTGCGCCAGCGGCCGTCGGCGAACTCCAGGCGCAGCCCGGACAGCTGCGGCAGCAGGCGCCCGTAGCCCATCGCCAGGTAGTCGGCGCTGACCACCAGCCGATGCCGGCCGGCCAGCGGATTCAGCGCGAAGCGCGCCGGCAGGGCCTCGGGTGTCTGCGCCAGCGCGGCCTGCAGCAGCGCCAGGGCCTCGCCATGGCGATCGCGTTCCAGCAGGCGCGGCGACAGCAGCACCCGCAGCCGGTCGCCATGCCCGGCCAGCAGCAGGCTGCGGCGGTAGCCGAAGCGCAGCAGGTAGACCGGCACGGTGGCGCCGTCGATGTCGAGGTTGGTGAGCTGCTGCAGCTGGCTGTCGCGGCCGGCGGCGGGCGCCAGCAGGCCCAGCAGCTGGGCCAGGGCGCCGCGCTCGATGCTCAGCAGCGCGTGGCCGAGGCGGCCATCCGCGCTGCGCCACAGCGCCACCTGCGCCGGCTGGTCGAGCAGCTCGGCAACGATCCGCTCGCCCAGGTCCAGGCGCTGCTCGAAGGCGATCTTGCGCAGCGCGCCGACCACGCCCAGTCGATCCGGATGGCTCTGGTAGTAGGCGACGAAATCCTCGTCGAGCAGGGCGTCGAGGCCGGGCAGGCCGAGCAGCTCGCGCGGCAGGCCGGCAAGCGAGCGGGTTTCGATCAGCGCGTCCGGGCGCTCGGGGTCGAACTGCAGGGCCGCCGCGCCGCGCCAGATGTCCATGCGTCCGGCCTGCCAGTGCGCCCAACCGAGCCAGGCCAGCGCCACCAGCAGCAGGCCGCCGGCGATCAGGGCCGGCCGCGGCAGGCGCCTGCCGGCGGAGGCTTCGGTGGGCGCGGCGGTGGCGGAGTTCGGTTGCGGCTCGCTCATGGCGATGTCCTTGCGGCAGTGCGTGGGCGGCCGTTGCTGCGGCGGCGCATGAGGTTCAGTAGTCGAACAGCTTGACCAGCTGCAGGTCGCCGATCGCGCGCAGCGGCACCACGAAGGTCTCGCGGCGCTCGTCCACCGTGTTCTCGCGGAACACCAGGCTGATGCGTGCGGTGATCAGGTCCTGGTCGCGGCCGTCCTCATCGAAGCTGTAGCCGTAGGCGCCGTAGTTGCCCCAGTAGTTCACGTACACCGAATAGGTGCCGGCCAGCGGCGCGGTCATGGTGAACACCTCGGGCCCGGGGCCGTCGACGCTGTCGGTGTCCAGGCCGCCGCCGTTTTGCAGGATCGGTCGCGCCCAGTAGGCGTGGCCGCCGTCCGGGGTGATCACATGCAGATCCAGCTCCACCGAGGGGTCGTCCCAGCCCAGCACGATGCGGATGCGCGCCGGCGTGCGCTGGCGGTTGGCCTCGTAGAACTGCACCCGCTTGAGCGTCTGGCCGTCGGCGGTGGCCAGGCTGACGCTGTTGCTGCCGGCGCCGAACGCATAGGGCCGCGCGAAGCGGCCCTCGGCGTCGGTGTAGAGCGGCAGCGGATTGCCGTTGACCACCAGAGTCTGCGGCCGCCGGCTGGCGTCGATGCCGCGCAGGGTGCCCTCGATCAGGCTGCGGCCGCGCTGGCCGCCGCGGTCGATCGGCGGGGTCGGGTAGGCCACCCGCACCTGCGAGCCCTCGGCGTTGAGGCCGTGGTAGCGCCAGCCGCCGGTAGGCCCGCGCCAGTCCACCGCCGGCGCTTCCGCGGCCGCCGCGGGCGCGGACTGTGCCTGCGCCGCCGGCAGGGATGGCGCCAGCCCCAACAGCAGCAGGCCTCCGCCCAGCCGTGCAGCCCTTGAATCGATGCGCATGCGGATCTCCGTCTGTGCCGCGGGTCTGGGTCGGAGCGTGCGCGTCCGCACTGTCCGGCGTGGGTCGCAAGTGTGGCGGTTTGCGGGCAGCACTGCAGAGCCACGCGGCGGCGGGTCCGGCTGCTATCGTCCTTGGCCCCATCCCGCGATGCCCTGCCCGTGACCCAGCTGCTGCCTGATGACCTCGCCATCCTCATCGCCGAGCGCCGGCAGCGCCTGCAGGCACTGGACGCCGAGGCCTATGCGGCCCTGCAGGCGGGGCCATTCGCGCCGCATCTGGATCGTCTGCTGATCGCCTCGGACTACGCCTTCGAGCAGCTGCGGAGGGTGCCGGCGCGGATGGCCGACCTGCTCACGCTGCCGCCCGAGCCTGCATTGGCCGGCCTCGACGAGGCCGCCGCGATGGCGGCGCTGCGGCGCTGGCGGCACACGGCCTCGCTGCGTCTGATCGCGCGCGACGTGGCCGGCCTGGACAGCGTCTCCGAGACCGTCGCCGCCTGCGCCGAGCTGGCCGATCGCTGCTGCGGGCTGGCATTGGACTACGCCATGGCGGTGCTGGTCGGCCGCCATGGCCAGCCGCGCTCGGCGACGGGCGCGCCGCAGCAGCTGGTGGTGTTCGGGCTGGGCAAGCAGGGCGGCAGCGAGCTCAACTTCAGCTCCGATATCGACCTGGTGTTCGCCTACCCGGAAGCCGGCGAGACCGACGGTGCGCGGCCGCTGGACAACGAGGCCTTCTTTCTGCGCCTGGGCCAGGCCCTGATCCGGCTGCTGGGCGAGGTCACCGGCGACGGCTTCGTCTATCGCGTCGACATGCGTCTGCGCCCGTTTGGCACGGTCGGCCGGCTGGCGCTGTCGTTCGCGGCGATGGAGCAGTACTTCCAGCGCGAGGGCCGCGACTGGGAGCGCTATGCCTGGATCAAGGCGCGACCGGTGGCCGGCGACATCGAGGCCGGCGAGCGTTTCCTGTGCGAGCTGCGGCCTTTCATCTATCGCCGCTACTTCGACTACACCGCCTACGAGGGCCTGCGCGAGATGAAGGCCATGATCGAGGCCGAAGTGCAGCGCCGCGAGCTGGCCGAGCACCTCAAACTCGGCCCCGGCGGCATCCGCGAGGTGGAGTTCATCGTGCAGCTGCACCAGCTGGTGCGCGGCGGCCGCGAGCCGGCCCTGCGCGCGCGTGGGCTGCAGCCGGCGCTGGCGGCACTGGAGGACGCCGGCCACGTCGAGCCCGGCCGCGCGGCCGAGCTGCGTGCGGCCTATCGGCTGCTGCGCCAGGTCGAGAACCGACTGCAGATGATGGCCGAGGGCCAGGTGCATGCCCTGCCGGAGGCCGCCGACGAGCAGACACGGCTGGCGCTGGGGCTGGGCCGCGCCGACTTTGCCGAGCTCAAGGCCGAGCTGGACCAGCATCGGAACCGCGTGCTCGCGGCCTTTGATGAGGTCTTCGAGTCCGGCCGCAAGCGGGTGGGCGACGACGCCCGCAGCGCGCTGCTGCTCGACTACTGGCGGCAGATCGATCGCGAGCCGCCGCTGCAGCTGCTGGCCGAAGCCGGCTTCGAGCCGCCGGCGGCGGCCGCCGAGCGCCTGGCGCAGTTCGCGCGCAGCTCCGCGCGTGCGCAGATGTCGGCGCGCGCGCGGGCGCGGCTGGATCTGCTGCTGCCGGCCCTGCTGGAGGGCGTGGCTGCGCGCGGCGGCGGCCCGCGCCTGCTGGAGCGGGTGCTCAATTTTTTGCATGCGGTGCTGCGCCGCTCCAGCTACCTGGCCCTGCTCGACGAGAGCCGGCCGGCGCGCACGCGCCTGCTCGATACCTTTGCCGCCAGCACCTGGATGGCCGAGCGCCTGTCGGCGCATCCGCTGCTGCTGGACGACCTGCTGGATACCCGCAGCCAGGGCGCGCCGGACGACCGCGCCGCGCTGGCCGCCGAGCTGGAGGAGGCCCTGCAGGAGATCGACCGCAGCGATCCCGAGGCCCTGCTGCCCGCGATCAACGAGTTCCGCCAGAGCGTGGCCTTCCGGATCGCGCGCGCCACCCTGTACGGCGGCCAGGATGCACGCGTCAGCGCGCAGCAGCTGGCGTGGCTGGCCGAGTGCATCTGCCGCCTGCTGCTGGAGCGCGCCGAAGCCGAGATCATTGCCGCCCACGGCCGCCTGCCCGACAGCGGCGTCGCCCTGCTCGGCTTCGGCAGCTTCGGCGCCGGCGAGCTGGGCTTCAACTCCGATCTCGATCTGGTGTTCCTCTACCGCGCCGCCGAGGGTGCCGAGAGCGAGGGTCCGCGCCCGCTGGACGCCGCCCGCTACTACCAGCGGCTGGTGCAGAAGCTGCTGTCCTGGCTGAACCTGCCAACCACCGGCGGCCGGCTCTACGAGGCCGACCTGCGGCTGCGCCCGGACGGCAGCAAGGGCCTCTTGATCTCCACGCTCGCCAGCTTCGAGGCCTACCAGCGCGAGCGCGCCTGGCTGTGGGAGAAGCAGGCCCTGGTGCGGGCCCGCTTCGTCTGCGGCGATGCCCAAGTCGGCCAGCGCTTCGAGGCGATCCGCCGGCAGGTGCTGACGCAGCCGCGCAGCCTGGACGAGGTACTGGGCGAGGTCGCCGGCATGCGTCAGCGCATGCGCGAAGCGCTGGATCGCAGCCGCGCCGGCGAGTTTGACCTGAAGCAGGGTCCGGGCGGCCTGGTCGATCTGGAGTTCCTGCTGCAGGCCGGCGTGCTGGCGCAGGCCGGGCAGCATCCGGCGCTGGCCGAGGCCCGCGACAGCGGTGCCCTGATCGAGGCGCTCACCGCGAGCGGCTGGCTGCAGGCCGACGAGGCCG
Source organism: Aquimonas sp. (assembly GCA_022241605.1). Lineage (GTDB taxonomy): Bacteria > Pseudomonadota > Gammaproteobacteria > Xanthomonadales > Xanthomonadaceae > Aquimonas. Next base: position 73,523 of record JAKOMQ010000012.1, read on the forward strand.
CCGCCCTGTCGGCGGCGCACGCCCAGCTGCTGGCGCTGGGCCTCGCCTGCACTCTCGACGGACGGCCGCGGCTGGTGGCGGACAGCCACGCGCCGGCTTCGGTGCGGGCGGCCATTGTCGAGGCCTGGAGGCAACGTTTCGACGCAAGCTGAGCCTGTGCCGGTCCTCCGGACCTGTCAGCCATCCGCCCGCGATCACGAGGGCGGCGGCCGCAGCATTCGGAGGGTTTTTTCACATGCTCTCAGCCCGGCGGCACCGTTCTCCGCGGCTGTACCACGCAGCTGGCGACGAGGTCACCGGCGACATTCACCGTGGTGCGCGCCATGTCGAGGATGCGGTCGACGCCGATGATCAGGGCGATGCCGGCGGCGGGGATGCCCACCGAGTCCAGCAGCATGGCCAGGATCACGATGCCGATGCCGGGCGTACCGGGTGAGCCGATCGAGGCACCTACCGCCAGCGCCACCACCAGCAGCAGGGCGGAGAGGCCCAGGTCGATGCCGAACACCTGGGCCAGGAACAGGGTCGCCACCACCTGGTAGAGCGCGGTGCCGGCCATGTTGATGGTGGTGCCCAGCGGGATCACGAAGCGCGCCACGGCCGCATCCACGCCCAGCCCGCGCTCGGCCGTGCGCAGGGTCAGCGGCATCACCGCCGCCGAGCTGGAGGTGGAGAAGGCCAGCAGCAGGGCCACGCGGCTGATCCGCAGGAACTCCAGCGGGCTGCGGCGGGTGGCCCAGCTGTAGACCAGCAGGTACAGGCCCAGCATCAGCAGCAGGCCCAGCAGCACGGTCAGCACGTAGAGACCGACCCCGAGCAGGGCGTCGATGCCGAGCCGGGCCACGATCTGCGCCAGCAGGCCGAACACCGCCAGCGGCACCAGGTACATGGCCCAGCGCACCACCACCATGGCCAGGCCCTGCACCGCCCGCAGCAGGTCCAGCAGCGGCCTCGCCTCCACGCCGGGCAGGCTCATCAGGGCCAGCCCGATCAGCACCGCGAACAGCACCACCTGCATCATGTTCTGCTCCACCCCTGCGCGCAGCGGGTTGGTCGGCAGCAGCTGCAGCAGGTGCGAGGGCAGATCGGCGAGGCTGGGAGCGGTGGCCTCGGCCGGCACCTGCACCTGCACCTGTGCTGCTTCCAGCAGGCTGCTGTCGATTGCCTTGCCGGGCTGCACCAGCAGGGCGACGGCGATGCCGATGGCCACCGCGGCGAGGGTGCCGGCGAGGAAGAAACCGACCGCGCGCAAGCCGGTGCGGCGCAGGCCCTCAACATCGCCACCCGCCGCCATGCCGAGGATGATCGAGGCCAGCACCAGCGGGATCACGATCATCTGCACCAGGGCCAGAAACACCTGCCCGGGCAGGGCCAGCCAGCGGGTCAGCAGATCGGCCCGTGTCGGATCCACCCAGCCGGCATCGGGGCCCAGGGCCAGGCCGGCGCCAACACCCAGCGCCATCGCGATCAGCACCTGCAGCCACAGCCGGCCGCGCACGAAGCCCGCCAGCTCCACGTGCAGCTGGCGCAGCTCACGCAGGGGCAGTCGGTTCAGGCGAAGCGGCATGGGCATCTGTCCGTGGCTGGGTCTGGGCGCGCGCGTCCGCAGGCGCAACGCGGGGAAGCGCTGGCGCGCGACTCAGCCGCGCGGCCGCCGCTGGCGGCTGGAGCCGAGCTTGCGGGTCAGCGTGTTGCGGCCCAGGCCGAGGCGTTCGGCGGCCTGCTGGCGGTGGCCGCCGGTGATGCGCAGGGCGGCGTTGAGCATCACCTGTTCGAAGCGCTCCAGCGCCTGCGCATAGACCTCGCCGCCCTCGCTGCGCAGGGCGGCCTCGGCCCAGTGGCGCAGGGCGTCTTCCCAATCGCTGGCGGCCGGTGCGCGCGCGCCGCCGCGCAGGTTTTCGGGCAGGTCGGTGAGCCGCACCACGTCGCCGGGGGCGAGTGCGGCCAGGCGCCAGCACAGGTTTTCCAGCTCGCGCACGTTGCCGGGCCAGTCGTGCGCCTGCAGGGCGTTGAGGGTGGCGCGGTCAAAGCGCTTGGCGCCGGTGCCGAGCTTGGCCACGGCGTCGGCCAGGAAACGCTGGGCCAGCGCGCCGATGTCCTCACGGCGCTGGCGCAGGGCCGGAATGTTGAGTCGCACCACGTCGAGCCTGTGCAGCAGGTCGGCGCGGAAGCGGCCCTGCTCGACCAGGGCGTCCAGCGGCTGGTGGGTGGCGGCGATCACGCGCACGTCGACGTGGATCAGCTCGCGGCCGCCGATGCGGAAGAACTCACCCTCGGCCAGCACCCGCAGCAGGCGGGTCTGCAGGGCCGCCGGCATGTCGCCGATCTCGTCCAGGAACAGGGTGCCGCCGTTGGCCTGCTCGAAGCGGCCGTGGTGGCGGCGGGCGGCGCCGGTGAAGGCGCCGGGCTCGTGGCCGAACAGCTCGCTCTCCAGCAGCTCGGCCGGGATCGCGGCGGTGTTCAGCGCCACGAACGGCGCCTTGGCGCGCGGCGAATGACGGTGCAGGGCGCGCGCCACCAGCTCCTTGCCGGTGCCGGTCTCGCCGATGATCAACACCGACAGCGGCGCCTGCGCCAGCCGGCCGATGGCGCGGAACAGTTCGCGCATGGCGGGCGCCTCGCCGACCAGCTCCGGGGTTTCGCGCGGCCGCGCCGGTTCCGGTGCGTTCGCTGGCTCCGGCTCCGGTTCGTCGCGCTGCAGGGCGCGGCGCGCCATCGCCACCGCGGTGTCGAGGTCGAAGGGCTTGGACAGGAAGTCATGCGCGCCGCCGCGGAAGGCCCCGGCGGTGGAGGCGACGTCGGTGTAGGCGCTCATGACCACGATCGGAAGATCGGGATGGTCGGCCTTGAGCACGTTGAGCAGCTTCAGGCCATCCATTTCCGGCATGCGTACGTCGGTGAACACTGCTGCCGGCGGGCCCTTGGTCAAGGCCGCAAGGGCCGGCCCGGGGCCGTCGAATTCGCGCACCTGGAAGCCGGCATCGCGCAGCGCCTCGGACAGCACGAAGCGCACCGAGCGGTCGTCGTCGATCACCCACAGGCAGTCTGCATCAGTCGGCATGGTCGGGCACCTCGGCCAGTGCTTCGCGCACCGGCAGCAGCAGGGAAAAAACGGTCTGGCCGGGCCTTGACCGGAAGCTGAGCGCGCCGCCGTGCTCGCGCGCGACCTGCTGGGCCAGCGCCAGGCCCAGGCCCGAGCCTTCCGGTCGGCCGGACACCAGCGGCAGGAAAATCCGCTCGGCCAGCGATTCGGGCACGCCGCGGCCGTTGTCCTCGATTTCGAGCTTCAGCGCGAGCCGGTAGCGAACCTCGCCGATCAGCACCCCGTGCTCGGCGCGCGAACGCAGCCGCACCACCGAGGCGCCGCTTTGCAGCGCATTGCGCACCAGGTTCCACAGGGCCTGGACCAGGCGATCGCCGTCCGCGGCCAGCTCGGGCAGGCTGGGGTCGTAGTCGCGCAGCAGCTGTACCGCCCAGCCGGCTTCGGCCTCGGCCAGCAGGCGCACCCGCTCCAGCACCGAGTGGACATTGGTGGCGACGAGGTCGCGCGGCGCGGTCGGGCTCAGCAGGCGTTCGACCAGGTCGGCCAGGCGGGCGGTTTCGTTGAGGATGACCTCCACGTAGCGCTGGCTGTCGGCGTCGTCTATGCGCCGAGACAGCAGCTGGGCGGCGCCTTTCAGGCCAGCCAGCGGGTTGCGCACCTCGTGCGCCAGGCCCTTCAGCGCGGCGTGCAGGGCCGCCGGCAAAACGCCGGGGTCGCTGCCCGGGAACGGCTCGCTGGGGTGCAGCTCCAGCAGCAGGCAAGGCGGCTCCTGCAGTGGTGTCAGGTAAACCTCGGCAAAGCGTTCGTCACCCTCCTGTTTCAGGCGCAGGTGACGCAGGCGCAGCGAGACGTGCTGGTCCAGCACCTGGCGCGCGCCGGCGACCAGTGCTCCACCGCTGCCGTCCAGCACCGCCAGGGGCTGGCCCAGCAGGCGTCGCTGCGACAGGCCCAGCCAGGCCGAGCAGGCCGGGTTCAAGCCGCGGATGCGCAGCTCGGCGTCGGTGCTCAGCAGCGGGGTCGCCAGCCGGTCAAGGCCGGCGAAGGGCAGGGGCATGAGCGCGGTTTCCAGAACACGGTCTGCGCCATCTTGGTGCAAACCAGGGGCGCGTGGAAGCGCCCGTTCGGACTGATTGTTGCGAAGGCTCGGCCGACGCCACCGATGTGCTGGCCCGGGAATTGCTTGCCAAGCCCTATGCCTCGCGCCCGCAAAATCGCTGCCGCCCACGCCAATCGTGTCGCCTGCTCAGGCGGCGGCGAAGGCGTCGCGGCTGAGGTTTTCCGGTGCATCCGCGGTGCAGGCCACATCGTCTTCGATGCGAATCCCGCCGTACGGTGCCAGCGCCTCGACCCGCGCCCAGTCCACGTGGGCACCCTCGGGGCGGGCACGCAGCTTGGCCAGCAGGCTGTCGATGAAGTACAGGCCGGGCTCGATGGTGACCACCATGCCCGGCTCCAGCCTGCGGGTCAGGCGCAGGTAGGGGTGACCCTCCGGACGCTCGATGCGGCCACCGTCCTCGCTGGCGGCAAAGCCGGCGACATCGTGCACCTGCAGGCCGATCAGATGGCCAAGGCCGTGCGGAAAGAACGGCGCGACCAGATCCTGTTCCAGCGCCTGCTCGGGGCTGCAGCGCAGCAGACCGGACTCGGCCAGCAGCACCGCCAGTCGACGATGGCAGTCCCTGTGCAGGTCGCGGTAGTCGACCCCCGGCCGCACCTGCTCCACCAGCGCGCGCTGCAGCGCATCCATCTTTTCGACCAGTGCGCTGAATTCGCCCTGTTTTCCGCTATAGGTACGGGTGATGTCGGCGGCATAGCCGCTGGCGCTGGCGCCGGCATCGATCAACAGGGACAAAGCCTGCGGCGGCGCGATGCGCTCGCGGTGCTGGTAATGGAGGATGGCCGCATTCGCATTCAGGCCGACGATGCTGGCATAGGGCAGGTCAAGCTCACCGTGGCCGCAGGCGCGCAGGTAGGCGTGGTGGATGCCCCATTCGGAGGCCCCGGCGCGGAACGCGGCCTCGGCCGCGCGGTGCCCGGCCACCGCCAAGCGGCTGGCCTCACGCATCAGCGCCAGCTCGTAGCCGGTCTTGAAGGCGCGGTGGTAGTGCAGGTGGTCGAGCAGGGCGGGCGGGTTGTCCGGCACCCAGTCCTCGCGGGCGGCATCCGCTTCGCCGACGATGGCGCAGCGTTCCGGTGGCGGCAGCAGTGCGCGCAGTGCGTCCGGATCGCGAAACACCGATATCGTAAACTCCTCGGTCCAATAACCCTCCGGGTCCGCCGGCGGCTTGTGCCAGAAATCTTCCGGCTGGAAATAGAACAGATGCGGCTTGTGCCCGGGCGTCACCTTCAACCAGCAGCCGGGGTGCTCCAGCAGGGGCAGCCAGGCCTTGAAATGCGGGTTGGTCTCGAAGGGCACCGGCCGGTCGTCGAGGAAGCGGTACTTTTCCACGCCGGCGGCAATCAGCAGGTGCTCGCGTTGGCATTTGTCCAGCGCGCGCGCCGCGCGCTCCATCAGAATGGCGATGTGCTGCGGGTACAGGCGGGCGGCATCCACGGGCGGGTTCTCGATGTTGGCGCTGACCGCCAAGCATACCGCCGCGACCGTGGCCTGCCGGGGGCTGCGGCATGAGAAATCGCAGCACCTCGCGTCGCGACAGCTTTGGAATTGCCACCCGGTCCCTGCTGGCCAGCATCGGCGCCCTGCTGGTGGGCCTGACCCTGTCGGCCCTTCTGGCGCGCGAGCACGCCCGCCTGTTGGAGACCCAGCAGGCCCAGAATCTGGTCTGGGTCACCGAGCGCGCCAGCACCAGCCTGCAGGCCCAGCTGGAAAGCGCCGCCCTGCTGGTGCGTGCCACCCAGGCGCTGTTCAATGCAGCGGAGTCGGTCAGCGAAGATGACTTCGTGCGCATGTACGAGGATCTGCAGCCGCGCCGCCTGTTCCCGGCCCTGCGTTCGCTGGCCTATGCGCGGCTGCAGCCCGCGGCCGAGCCCGATACGCCGGACGGGTATCCGACCGTGCTGTTTGCTCCACTGCTGGGCAACGAGCGCGTTTCCGGTCTCGATATTCGCACCCAGCCGGCCAACCTTGCCGCGCTTGAGCGTGCCCGCGACACCGATGAGGTTTCGATGTCGGCGGTGTTCGACATGGTTCAACTCGGTGCCGACGGCCGACCGCTCAAGGGTTTCATCCTGCGGGCGCCCCACTACAGCGCGGGCCCGCGTCCGCTGACACTGCAGGAGCGTCGCCAGCGCTTCATCGGATCGCCCGCGGCCTCCTTCACGCTTGAGGCGCTGCTGGCGCGGGCCCTGCCGGAGGCTGCCGACAGCATCCGCGTGCGCATCTTCGACCTCACCGACGGCGATCCCCAGCTGCTGTTCGGCCCGCTTCCGGACGCCTCGGAAACCACGTCTGCGGTGCGTGTGCATGAGTTTGCCGGGCGACGCTGGAGCCTTGAACTGGCCCCGGATCCCGCGCTCGGTCAATCCCTCAGCCTGATTCCGCTGATGAGCTTCGCCTTCGGCGCGGTTGCCAGCCTGCTGCTCGCGGCCCTGTTCTGGAAGTCGGCGCGCACCCGCGACACCGCGCTCAGCTTGGCCAACGAGATGAGCCTGCGCTTCCGCGAGAGCGAACTGCGATTCCGCGCACTCAACGACATGTTGCCTGCCGCCGTGCTGCTGGCGCGCGCCGACCAGCGGATCACCTATCTCAACTTCGCCGGCCGCCAGCTGCTCGGTGCCGATGAGCAGTCGGCCGACCTCCGCCTGCCGGATCTGTTCGAGAGCCCCGAACTTGCAAGGCGCATCGCGGCCGGCGACGAAGTGCTCATGGAGGCGGATTCCACCCGCATCCGACGGCCTGACGGGGCCGGCTTCTGGGCCCAGGTTTCGGTGACCGAGATCGAGCTCGACGGCGAGGCGCACAGGCTTGCGGTGATCCAGGACAACACCGAGTCGCACGCCTTGACCGAACGCCTGCGTCATCAGGCCGCGCATGACTCCCTGACCGGCCTGCTCAACCGCGCCAGTTTCGAGCAGGCGCTGCGTGAGGTTGCGGCGGGTCCAACCGTGCGTGCGCGCCAGGCTGCGCTGCTGTATCTGGATCTCGACCAGTTCAAGCTGATCAACGACACGGTTGGCCACGACGCTGGTGATCGCATGGTCGGCGAGCTGTCCAGCCTGCTGCTTGCCTGCGTTGAGCCGAGCGATGTGCTGGCGCGCCTGGGCGGCGATGAGTTCGGACTGCTGCTGCGTGGCGCCGGTCGCCACCACGCGCTGGCGGTCGCCGAGAGCATCCGCCAGACCGTGCGCGGCCATCGTTTCATCTATGAAGGCAAGCAGCATTCGCTGACCGTCAGTATCGGCGTGGTGGTACTGGACCAGAACAGCAGCCGCGATACCCGCGAGCTGCTGGCGCTGGCCGATACGGCCTGCTACATGGCCAAGGAGTCGGGTCGCAACCGCGTGCACCTGACCGCCAGCGATGATTTGCAGACACGCCGCCGTCGCGACGAGATGGCTTGGGTCAACCGCCTCAAGCAGGCGATCTCCGAGCATCGGCTGGAGCTGCACTATCAGCGGATCGAGTCGCTTGCCGGCGCGGACGGATCGGGCCATATCGAGCTGCTGCTGCGTCTGCGTGATGAAGACGGGCGAATGGTGCCGCCGGCGGAGTTCATCCCGCCCGCCGAACGCTATGCCCTGATGCCGACCATCGACCGCTGGGTGGTGCAGACCGCGCTGGCGCTCATGCAGCAGCCGCGGCACGCTGCCGGCCTGTGGGCGATAAACCTGTCCGCGACGACGCTGGAGGACGACAGTTTCGCCGACTTCGTCTGCGCCGAGCTGGGCCGCAGCGGGGTCGCCGCCAGCCGTCTGTGTTTCGAGGTCACCGAGACCGCTGCGCTCACGCACATGGAGCGCGCCATGTCCTTCATCAACCGCATGCGTACCCTGGGCTGCCGGTTCGCGCTCGATGATTTTGGTTCCGGCATGTCCTCGTTCGGCTACCTGAAACAGCTGCCGGTGGACATGGTGAAGATCGACGGCAGCTTCATCCGCGATATCGAGACCGATCCGATGAGCCTGTCGATCGTGCGCGCGCTCACCGAGATCTGCCACCAGGCCAAGGTCAGCGTGGTCGCCGAGTTCGTCGAGACCCAACGCATCGCCCAGCGCCTGCGTGAGCTGGGCGTGGATTACGCGCAGGGCTATGCGATCCACCGCCCCGAGCCGCTCGACCCCTGAGCAAGCACGCGGCAAACCCGGCGCGCATGCCGATCACTGCCGAGCGCCCACTGCGTCGGTGCTGGCGCCGCAGGCGTCCAGCGGCGGCCGCAGCAGGCAGATGGTTCTCACAGGCTCTCAGTCGTAGCGCGTGCCCGGCAGCTCCACCCAGGATTTCAGGTGCGCGGCGTCTTCGGGCGCGATGTCGATAAGCCTGAAGCCGCTCCAGAACTGGCCGGGGACGTGGCTGGGATCTGCCCACAGCTGGTGTACGCCGACCTCAAGAGTGCGCGTGCGCAGGCCCGAGCCACCGAGTGTGAAGCGGAACTGGAACAGCGCGTCTTCCATCAGCGGGACAGACGCCATCAACATCATCCCCGACTCCGACAGGTTGCCGATCCGGCCAACGCTGAGGTCGGTCATGGTGTCAAAGACTTCGATGGACTCATGCGCCTGTTTGCGCCGGGCGCGACGTGACTCGTTCATGCCGGTGCTCCTGCAGCAGGCGTGCGCTGGGAGAAGCTCTTGAGCGCCCCCATGATCGAGGCCCAGGCGCGATCGATCACGGTGCCCTGTTCGGCCATCACGATCTTGACCCGCCCGGCATGCAGCTCCCGCGCCAGCCATTCGAGACTGTGCTCGGCCGCGCGCTGGCCGCGGTGGTTCACGAACAGCGCGTTGCCGGTCACCGTGCTGAACCAGGACATGCGCCTTCGGGCAGTGCTGCCGTCACTTTCGGTGAACTCGAACCAGCTGCCGAAAGGCAAATGCCGGATCCGGTCGAACTGGGCGCGCTCGGCTTCGCTGAGCGGTGGCGGTGGGGGTTCGCTGGGTTCCGCCACGGAGGCCGCGCCACGGCCCTGTGCTTCGCCCTGGCCCAGCCGCCCGCGCGACTTCAGCTTGATCGCAAGCTCGGTGCGGCTGTTGCCTTCCTCGCCTTCGACCTCGGGTTCCGATTCGTCCGACAGTAGACGCCCGGTGATCGCGCTGGCGTCGCCATCGTGGTAGCCGACCTTGATCAAGGCACGCTCGACGTCCTCGCGCAGCTGCCCGGCCACCGCCGGTGGCACCTGCTGGCCGCCGGCGATCTCGATCAGCTGTTCGGCAGTCTCCAGCTGCTGCCGGTAGAGCGGTGAATCCTCACCGCTGCGCAACAGGGTGAGCGCAAGCACATCGGTCCAGGCCTGCGACAGCAGGGTGGATACGAAGCGCGGCAGACGCCGGCCCTGCATCCGCTCGCTGATCGCGGCCTCGGCGCTGATCCGCGCGAGCTCGAGTTTTTCCTTGCCGCGCGCGGCTTCGACGTGGCGTCGCTCGGCGACCTCGGCCTTGCGGGCCAAGGTCTGCATCTGCTGCTGCAGATCGCCCACCAGGCTCTCGAACACCGCCGAGTCACCCATGTAGTCCTGGTTCACCCGGTCGACCAGCAGGCTGATCTTGTCCAGCAGGCCGCGGTCCGACTCTTCCGCATCCACCAGCCAGCTGGTGCCGGTCTCGGCGACCACATTCAGCATCTGCCGCGCCGGATGCTGGCGCCGGGTAAAGAACCCCTTGTCGGCCAGCGCCACCCGCAGCATCGGCACCTGCAGCTTGGTCAGCAGCTTGGCGACCGGGCTGGTGGACTTGACGTCGCGCAGGATGTGCTCATAGAGCAGCGACATCAGCTCGATGACGTCGGACTCCTCCGGCGCGAGGGTCGGGCTCATGCCCGTGGGCGTCAGCTGGCGCAGCTGGTTGAGCAGATCCTTGCGGACCTCGCCGATACCGCGCGGCAGCGGCTTGCCGTCGACCATCTGCGGCGTGGGTTCACGCACCTGCAGGCTGGCCAGCACCGCCTGGATGTCCTCGCGGCTGGCGACGTGGGCGTTGGCCGGCGGCTTCGCGGGCCCGCTGCCGAGCTTGCCGAGCAATGCGCGGCGCCCGGACAGCAGCTCCCGCAGCATGTCGAAAGTGCGCGCGTCGTTGGCCTCGCTGGCGGCCGTGTCCATGGGCTCCGAGGGTGCGGTGCCGGGCCATGCGGTATACGGGCGGGGACCATCGAAAGCCGGCTCCGCCGCCGCACCCTGCGCGCCGCCGGACATCGCCCCAGCGGCGGGCGGCGGCGGGTTCGCCGAATACGGGCGGTCCGCTCCCGCAGGCGCGCCGCCGACATGCGGCATGCCTGCGCCCTCGCGATAGGGCACTGTCTCCGGTGCGAAGCCCTGGTTGCTGCCGCTGCCGCTGACGCGACCGCCAGCCGCTGCAGGCGCTGGACCCTTGCGCGGTTCGGCCCGGGGTGCCGGCGCTTTGGTGTCGGTCTCCGCAGGTCGCGGCGCCGGCGATTTGCTGCGGGTCGGCGCATAGGCCAGGTTCGGCAGCACGCGCTCGCGCGCAAGAAAGCTGTTCAGTGCCTCGTACAGCGAGCCGATGAGGTGCATGACCTGGCGCTCGAACTGGCGGAACAGCAGCAGGCGGTATTCATTGTTGAGGTCGAGCGTGCCCACCGCGGCGCGCAGGAAGGCACACAGACCGCGTGGCCCGACCGGCAGCCGCTCGGGTTCATAGGCGGGACGGCCGGCGATCACGCCGAAGCGCTGGCCGAGCAGGAACAGCGGAAGACTGTGGCGCACTTCGGCGCGGCTGGCGATCTCGGCGAGCAGCATGTTCTGCTCAAGCTCGATATCGGCGACCAGGCTGAGTTCGCCGAACGGCACATCCGCCTGCTCGCCCTTCAGGGGAGAGCTCTGCGGAGGGTCCTTGAGCGTGGCCAGCGCGCTCTCCAATGCAATCAGGAAACGCGGGGTCACATCCGATCGGCCGCGCTTGATCTCGCGCAGGGCTTCGAAGCAGTTGGCCTGCAGGTCGCTGCTGCGGGCCTGGTCGGCCAGCTTGAACAGCTGCTGCTCGGTCTCGTCGAGCGTGGCGCGCAGGCCGCGCTCGAGTTCGTCCGAGGCGAACTTGAGCACGCCTTCCAAGGTGTGGCGAACCCGCTTGGGCAGCGCCCGCTGGGAAAGGCGTGCATTGGCGTTGGCATCGAAGGCGGGGGGGCCGCCCGGCGCGTAGAGCATCCGGAACCTTCCAAATGGTTTCACCGCCGCCAATCCGGGCCGCGGTGTATTCAGGAACCCGTCTGCGGGCGCAGGCGCTGCGGCAGGACGGACGTTGCAGTCAGCAGGCAAGAACTGTGCCGTCTGTCACGCTTGCCGAAGCATGCCAGAGCCCCTGCCGTCGTGCATCCGACCAAAGTGGTGGAAGCTTACTCCGCCCCTGTCTTGTCATTTTGTGACAATTGAGGTCGGTCGTAGCGGTCGGCCAAGCGATATCCGGCCGCAGCGGTTGCGGCTTGCGTCGGCACGCTCGCTGCGGTTCCATCCCAGCCTCCGCGCCCGCTCGGGTTGCCCCCACTGGAGTCCGTGAATGCGCCTGCCGCTAGCCGCCCTGATGATGAGCATTGCCCTGACCGCCCACGCCGAAATTCCGCCGCGTCCGCTCGACCTCGAAGCCCTGACCGGCGACCTGCCCCTGTCGGGGCCGTCGCTGCTGCAGGCCAAGGTGGCGCCTGACGGTCGCCGGGTGACCTTTCTCCGGAGTCGTGAGGACGACCGCAATCGCCTCGACCTGTGGGAGTACCACGTCGACAGCGGCGAGACCCGTCGCCTGGTCGACTCCAAGGCCCTGCTGCCGGAAGAGGTGCTGTCGCCGGAGGAAGAGGCCCGCCGCGAGCGCCAAAGAATCGCCGCGCTGACCGGCATCGTCGACTACCACTGGGCGCCGGACGGCCGTCGCCTGCTGTTCCCGCTGGGCGGTGAGCTCTACCTCTACGAGATTGAAGCCGCGCCCGAGGCCCAGGTGCGCAAGCTGACCGACGGCGAGGGCTTCGCCACCGACCCCAAGGTCAGCCCGAAGGGCGGCTATGTCAGCTTCGTACGCGGCCGCGACCTGTACGTGATCGACCTGGCCGACGGCCGCAGCCACCGGCTGACGTTCGACGGCAGCGAGGTCATCGGCAACGGCGTCGCCGAGTTCGTGGCCGACGAGGAGATGGACCGTCACACCGGCTACTGGTGGGCGCCGGACGACTCCGCCATCGCCTATGCCCGCATCGACGAAACCCCGGTGCCGATCCGCGAGCGCTTCGAGATCCATGCCGATCGCACCACCGTGGTCCAGCAGCGCTACCCGGCCGCCGGCGAGGCCAACGTCGACATCCGCCTGCACGTGGTCGACATCGCCGGCGCCGTGTCCACGGGGCCGAAGCCGCGCAGCATCGACCTCGGCCCCGAACGCGACATCTACCTGACCCGGGTCAACTGGGCCACGCCGGGCCTTCTGAGTTTCCAGCGGCAGTCGCGCGACCAGCGCCAGCTTGATCTGGTGCTGCACAGCCTGGACAACGACAGCCAGCGCATCCTGCTCACCGAAACCGCCGACACCTGGGTGCCGTTGCACCACAACCTGCGCTTCCTGAAGGACGGCCAGCGCTTCCTGTGGAGCAGCGAGCGCAGCGGCCACATGCATCTCTACCTGGGCCAGCTCGATAGCGGCGAACTCGCGCCGCTGACTTCCGGCGAGTGGCAGGTGGAGCAGGTGCTGGCGGTGGACGAGGACGCCGGTCTTGTCTATTTCAGCGGCACCCTGGAGTCACCGCTGGAGAAGCACGCCTATGCGCTGTCCTTCGAGGGCGGCACGCCGCGGCGGCTGACCGAAGCGGCCGGCTGGCACGAGGCGCGCTTCGCCGACAACGCCTCGGTGTTCGCCGACGCCTGGAACAGCCCGACCGTGCCGCCGCAGCTGTGGCTGCACCGCGCCGACGGCGAACGGCTGGCCGTGCTGGTGGAGAACAGCCTCGACGAGCGCCATCCGTACGCGCCTTACCTGGCCGCGCACCGGCCGATGGAGTTCGGCACGCTGACCGCCGCCGACGGCCAGACCGAGCTGCACTACAGCCTGATCCGCCCGCCCGGCTTCGATGCATCCAAGCGCTATCCGGCCGTGGTCTTCGTCTACTCCGGGCCGGCCGCGCAGACCGTGCGCCGCACCTGGCAGGTCGACTTCAACCAGTACCTGGCCCAGCAGGGCTACGTGGTGTTCTCGCTGGACAACCGCGGCACCCCGCGCCGCGGCGCCGCCTTCGGCGGTGCACTGTACGGACGCCAGGGCACGGTTGAGGTGGACGACCAGAGGCTCGGCGTCGACTTCCTGCGCGGGCTGGGCTGGGTCGACCCCGAGCGCATCGGCGTGCACGGCTGGTCCAACGGCGGCTACATGAGCCTGATGCTGCTGGCCCGCGCCGGCGAGCTCTACGCCTGCGGCATCGCCGGCGCGCCGGTCACCGACTGGCTGCTCTACGACACCCACTACACCGAGCGCTACATGGACCTGCCGCAGCGCAACCCGCAGGGCTACGCAGAGTCCTCGGTGTTCACCCATATCGAGGGCCTGACCAAGCCCCTGCTGCTGATGCACGGCATGGCCGACGACAACGTGCTGTTCATCAACAGCACGCGCCTGATGTCCGAGCTGCAGGCGCGTGGCCGCCGCTTCGAGCTGATGACCTACCCCGGCGCCAAGCACGGCCTGCGCGGCCGCGACGCCCTGCACCGCTTCCGCATGAGCCAGGACTTTTTCGCACGCTGCCTCACGCCGTGACGCGGCTGCCCGGCACGCTGTTGCAGAACAGCCTGCCGGGCAGGGTGCTGACGGATTACTCGGCCGCCGCGGCCGGCTGCAACCCCCCGTGCTCCTCGAACCAGCGCCGCACCTGCTGGTACCAGAACACCGAGTTTTGCGGCTTCAGGATCCAGTGGTTCTCGTTGGGGAAATACACGTAGCGGGTGGGTACGCCCTTCATCAGCAGGGTCTGGTAGAGCTCCTGGCCGTGGTTGACCGGCACCCGGTAGTCGAGCTGGCCGTGCACCACCAGCGTCGGCGTCTTGAAGTTGGCGGCGTGGTAGTGCGGTGAGATGTGGCGGATCGTCTCGGCAGTCTCCGGCTCCCAGAACCCGCCGAAGCGCGGCAGCTGGGTGGCGAAGTCGGCGGCGTACTGGGTGTAGAGGTTGTAGACCTTGGCGTGTGCGACCAGCGCCCGGAACGGGTGCTCGCGGCCGAGGATGATCGTGCTCAGGTAGCCGCCGTAGCTGCCGCCGCCGGCGACCATGCGCCCGGAATCGATCCAGTCCTGGGCGGCGAACCACTCGGCCGCCTTGATCACGTCCTCGAAGGGCTTGTCGGCCCAGTTGGGGTTGATCGAGTCGGTAAACTCCTGGCCGAAGCCCGAGCTGCCGTGGAAGTTCGGCCAGGCGGTGACGTAGCCCCAGCTGCCGAACACCTGCGCGTTCCAGCGGAAGGCCATGCCGTCGGTGATGGCGTTGTGCGGGCCGCCGTGGATCAGCATGAAGAAGGGATACTTCTTGGTCCGGTCAAAGCCCGGCGGATAGTTCACCCACATCTGGATCTCGGCGCCGTTGGCGCCGGTGTAGGTGACCGACTCGTAGGTGCCCAGCGCAGTGCCGGCCAGCAATTCGTCGTTGATCGTAGAGAGTTTCTGATCGCGGCCCGTGCGCGGGTCGATACTCACCAGCGTCGGTGGCTCGACGAAGCTCTGCCGCAGGCCCACCAGCACGCTGCCGCCCACTGCGAGGCTGCCGAACGAGGGGCTGGTGGTGAGCGCGCGGGGGCCGCCGTCCAGCGGCAGCGCATACGCACGCACCGTGCCGGCGTCATCGATGGCGCCAAAGAGGCGGCGGCTGTCGGCGGCCCAGACCAGGCCAGACATGCTGCGATCGAAGTCGGTGTAGAGCTCGCGCACCGCGCCGCTACGGCGGTCCTTCAGCATCATCCGGCCGCGGTCGGCGTAGAAGCCCGGAATGCGCTGCTGCACGAAGGCGAGGTGGCGACCATCCGGGCTGTACAGCGGGTTGCCGTCATTGCCGATATTGCCCTCGGTCAGGTTGCGCAGGCTGCCATCGGCCAGCGACAGCAGGAACAGATCGTTGTCGGCGCGCTCGGGCGCCGGGTCGGAGTCGGCCACGAACGCCAGCTCACGGCCGTCGGGCGAGAGATCGAACAGGCTGTCGGTGCCCTGTACCGCGCTGCGCGGCAGCTGCAGCCCGGTCGGCAGGGTCAGCGCCACCACCTCGCCGCCCGCGGCCGGCACGCTGAACACGTGGAACTGGCGCTCGTCCAGGTACTGGTCCCAGGCGGTGACGGTGTCGTCGAACACGCGCGCCGTCATCTTGCTGCTGCTGCGCTCGTCCAGGCGCTTGCCCTGTTCGTCCAGCGGCAGGTCGGCGAACACCCGCGACACGAAGGCCAGCCGCGAGCCGTCGGCGAACCACTTGGGGCTCTGCACGCCGGTGGCGAGCTGGGTCAGGCGGATGGCTTCGCCGCCTTCGATCGGCATCACGTAGAGCTGCGGCGCGCGGTCGCCCTCGCGCTGGGCCACGAAGACCAGCTGGCGGCCATCCGGGCTGAACGCGGGCGCGCCCTCGCTGCTGGCGTGGGTGGTGAAGGCGCGCTGGCCACTGCCGTCGGCGTTCCACATCCATAGATCGGTATGGCCCCGGTCTTCGGCCATGTCGAAGCGGGTCACCGGCGCCACGATGCGGCGGCCGTCCGGCGACACCACGGGGGATCCGATGCGCTGGATCTGCCAGCTGCGCTCGATGGTGAAGGGCTCCAGGGCCGAATCCTGCGCCAACGCGGGCAGGGCGGCGGCCATGAAGCCCACGGCGAACAGATGTCGAAGCATGACGGCACTCCTTTGAGGGGACCCGCGATGCTCCCTGCCTGCCCGCATCGGATCAAGTGCCCATCGGCATCAGCGCTGTTCGAAGAATTCGAGTGCAGGTGGATCTGGGCAGGGCGCCATCCGCATGCGGCCGTCCGCGGCAATCAGGATCGTGCCGCCGCCGTGCGTGTTGACCAGGATCTCACCCGTGTGGACTGGCCACGAGCTGTAGGGCGTGCCGGGCAGCTGCAGCCAGGACTCGGCGCGCCATTCGCCGTTGCCGGCTTGGCGCAGGCGGTACACCACGCCGTCGTTGATGGTCATGTGGGCCACACCGACCAGCGCGATGGTTTGTGAGCCCAGACGATAGATGTCCTCGACATTGCGTCCGAGCACGCCCTGCCGGCGGCCATTGTCGCCAGCGAAGATCAGTTCGCCACCCCACTCGCCGCGGTTCGCGCCCAGCAGCCAGCCGCCGGCAACGCGCAGGGCGAGATCGGGCGTGTGCTCTGGGACCTCAACCGGCTGCCAGCTGGGCCGCCAGTCGGGATTTACCCCGGGTGGAGGTGGCGGTGGTGGGGGCAGATACCTTTCGACGAGATCACCGCGGTAGGAGAGCTTCTGCAGCTGCGCTGTGTGGGTGCCTTTGTAGAGCTTTTCACCCTGGGGTTGATCGACCATACGAAGCGCAATTGCTTCGCACTCGACGGGCCCAGGTACGACAGATACACGATCAAAGAAGCGCTGCACGTCAATACGCGCGCCCGAATCGCTCGCACTGCGCATACGGTCCAGAGCCTCCTGCGCGGCAACGCGAACCGGCGGATACCAGTAGAGGTCGGCCGCTTCGAGCAATACGCTTTCTGACGCCGGGCTTGCCAGCTCTCCAAGCGCCATCGCAGTAAACAGCGCCCTGATCGGATGCGAGCCGTCCCGCATCCATGGATGAAGAACGGCTTGAACCATCGCCGCATCTTCGGGGCCTGCGACATGGCCAAGCGCAAGCAGCGCAGCTCGGTTTGCTTCAGGGGTGCTGGAGGCGGCGACCTCCAGCAGCACGGGCGTGAGTGCCCGCGCGCGCTGGCCTGCGATCGCCGCATGGGCGAAGTCCCTGGTTCGTGGCCAAGGCGCGCGAAGCTGCACTTTGAGCAGAGCGATGGCCTCCGGGCTTCCCGCCTGAACCAGAAGCCCGAGGAGTCGCTCCTTGAGGTCTGGCGTGGAGTGAAAAAGCGTAAGGAGCTCAGCCTCGGCGGGCGCGATGTCTTGGCCCAGTGCCTCCAGCATGCGCACCAGCCCCAACTCTTCCTCGGAAGTGCCTCTGTGCTGGCCAAGCTTTTGAGCCAAGGGCAAAGCTGCACGGCGTCGGTCGCTTCCGAGCGACTCCAGCACGAACGCGAAAAGGAAGTTGTTGAACGGGTGGCAGTCATCGATGCACTCGCCCGCGCTCAGAATCGCATCGACCGTACTCGATCCCAAGCGTGTCAACACGGGCAGCAGCGCAGGATGCTGCCGGACATCTGACTCGTCAAGTAAGCGCTGAAGCGCATGCCGCGCTGCAGCGTTCGGCTCGAAGTAGACGATCAGTTCGAGGGCTGTGGTTTCACCGTCGACGACCCGATCGAGCACGTCGTCGAGGCAGCCCAAGCCGAGCAAGGCATGCGTTTCGCTGGGTGCATCGCCTCCCGTGCTTGCGAACTCGCGGGCGTCACTTGCATCTGGCGCAGCGGACGCGGCGGCTGCGAGGTCGGCTTCGAGCGCAATGGAGACCTCAAGCTCCGCAAGCAGCGCCTGCTCCCCGGGCGTGCAGATGTCTGCGGCTGTCAATACAGAGGCGAACAGAGCTAGCGCCAAGCCGAGCAGCGTGGAGGTTCTCAGTCCCGCGCGTCGGGTGAGGTGTTCTGCAAGAAACTGGATTCGTCCGCTCTCGCTCAGTGTAGGAGCCTGCTTGCAGGCGACCGCCGCCTGCGCCATGTTCCCACCCTGCGGGTCGCGAGCGAGCTCGCTCCTACAAACAGCCGGCTTGTGTGCGGGCGACGGTGACAGGACCCGGGACGAGAGACCCGCTTCTTGCGAGCGCGAGGGGCGAGGGAACAAGAGGCTCATGGCGTGGCTCAGGACCGGCACAGGTCGAAGGGCTGCACGTTACCCGTCGCCAGCGCGGCCGTCATCCCGCCGCCAGGAGATCCGCCGCCCTGGCCCCCAGCACCTCCGCGAACACCCGCGGATCAAGCTCGATCTGCAGGCCACGCTGGCCGCCGTTGCAGTAGACGGTGACGTGGTCGAGCGCAGACTGCTCCAGCGCCACCGGCACGCGCTTCTTCTGGCCGAACGGGCTGATGCCGCCGACGTGGTAGCCGGTGATGCGTTCGGCCGCCGGCACCGGCAGCATCACCGCGTGCTTGCCGCCGAGGGCTGTGGCGAGCTTCTTCAGGCTGAGCACGTGGTCGACCGGCAGGATCGCGCAGGCGGGTTTGCCGTCGAGTTCGACCATCAGGGTCTTGAGCATGCGCGCAGGTTCGATGCCCAGTGCCGCTGCGGCCTGCAGGCCGATGTTGGCGGCCTCGGGGTCGTAGGCGTAGGTGTGCAGTCGATAGGCGATCCTGCTCGCGTCAAGCATGCGGGTGGCGGGGGTGGCGCGGCTCACGGCGAAGGGCCTGGTCGGCCTATTCGTCCTCGTCGTTCGGCAGCTGCGGAGCGCGGCCGTCAACGGTGAGCTTGGCCGCCAGCAGCACCGCTTGAGTGCGCGAGTGCGCGCCCAGCTTGCGCAGGATGGCGGTCATGTGGGCCTTGATGGTGGCCTCGCTGACGTTCAGCTCGTAAGCGATCTGCTTGTTGAGCAGGCCATTGCAAACCATGCTCAGCACCCGGTACTGCTGCGGCGTGAGCTCGGCGACGCGCGCTGCCAGCGCTTCCTCTTCAGGATCCAGCGAGATGCCGGAGCCGCCGATGCCCGGCGGCAGCCAGGTGTCGCCGTCGAGTACGGCATGGATCGCCTGGCCGATCTGCTCGACGTCGGCGGATTTCGGGATGAAGCCCGATGCGCCGTGGCCGAGTGCGCGCCGCATCAGCGCAGGATCCTCCCGCGCCGACACAACCAGAATGGGCAGGGTGGGAAAGGCGGCCCTGAGGTGCACCAGCGCCGAGAACCCATGTGCGCCGGGCATGTTGAGATCGAGCAGCAGCAGCTCTGCGCGCGGATGTCGGGCTGCCAGCTCGGTCAGGCTGTCGACCGAGTCCGCCTCCAGCAGGCGCGCGTCGGGCAGGATCTGCGCCACGGTGCGTCGCAGCGCGTCGCGAAACAGCGGGTGGTCATCGGCAATCAGGATGTCGCGCATGGGCTCACTGTTGGCGTGCGTCGGCTCGGACTGCGCCCAAGCCTGCCCCATGCCGCCGCATTCGTCCATGCCGCCGCCCGCACAGCCAGATCCGGCCATGGCGTGTTCCCTCCCTTGCGCGGCAGCCGCGGCTGCGGGCCTGCGGCTGCCGGCGGTCGCCTATTTGAGGAAGCGCTCGCGTACCAGGCTCTCGACCACGCCAGGATCGGCCAAGGTCGAGGTGTCACCCAGCTGATCCGGCTGGTTCTCGGCGATCTTGCGCAGGATGCGGCGCATGATCTTGCCGGAGCGCGTCTTGGGCAGGCCCGGCGCCCACTGGATGTAGTCGGGCGTTGCGATCGGGCCGATCTCCTTGCGCACCCACAGCGCGAGCTCACGGCGCAGCTCTTCGCTGGGCTGCTCGTCGGCGTTCAAGGTCACGTAGGCGTAAATCCCCTGGCCCTTGATGTCATGCGGGCAGCCGACCACGGCCGCCTCCGCCACCTTGGGATGCGCGACCAGCGCGCTTTCGACCTCGGCCGTGCCCATGCGGTGGCCGGAGACGTTGATGACGTCGTCGACGCGTCCGGTGATCCAGTAGTAGCCGTCGGCGTCGCGGCGCGCGCCGTCGCCGGTGAAATAGGTGCCTGGGAAGGTCTTGAAGTAGGTGTCGATGAAGCGCTGGTGGTCGCCGAACACGCTGCGCATCTGGCCGGGCCAGGAATCCAGCAGCACCAGGTTGCCCTCGGTGGCGCCTTCGAGCACCTTGCCCTCGCCGTCGACGATGGCCGGCCGCACGCCGAAGAAGGGCAGGGTGGCCGAGCCCGGTTTCTGCGGGATCGCGCCCGGCAGAGGGCTGATCAGGATGCCGCCGGTCTCGGTCTGCCACCAGGTATCGACGATCGGGCAGCGGTTGTCGCCGACCACGCGGTAGTACCACTCCCAGGCTTCCGGGTTGATCGGTTCACCGACCGAACCGAGCAGACGCAGGCTTGCGCGCGACGTGCGCTTGACCGGCTCCTCGCCTTCGCGCATCAGCGCGCGGATGGCGGTGGGTGCGGTGTAGAACAGGGTGACCTTGTGCTTGTCGCAGACGTCCCAGAAGCGGCTGACGCTGGGGTAGTTGGGCACCCCCTCGAACATCAGGCTGGTGGCGCCGTTGGTCAGGGGGCCGTAGACGACATAGCTGTGCCCGGTGACCCAGCCGACATCGGCGGTGCACCAGAACACGTCGTCTTCGCGCACGTCGAAAATGGCTTCGTGGGTGAGACTGGCGTACAGCAGATAGCCGCCGGTGGTGTGCAGCACGCCCTTGGGCTGGCCGGTGCTGCCCGAGGTGTAGAGGATGAACAGCGGGTCCTCCGCGTTCATGCGTTCGGGCTCGCAGGTATCGGCCTGCCCTTCGACCAGCACGTCATACCAGCGGTCGCGCGGGCTCTGCATTTCGACCGCGCCACCGGTGCGGCGCACCACGATGACGGTCTCCACGCAGTGCGTGCCCGGGCTCTTCAGGGCGCTGTCGACGTTGGCCTTGAGCGGGACATGCTTGCCGCCGCGCATGCTCTCGTCCGAGGTGATCACCACCTTGCTGCCGCAGTCGGCGATGCGCCCTGCCAATGCGTCCGGCGAAAAGCCGCCGAACACGATCGAGTGGACTGCACCGATGCGTGCGCAGGCCAGCATGGCGACCGCAGCCTCGGGGATCATCGGCAGGTAGAGGGTGACCCGATCACCGCGCTTGACGCCGAGATTGCGCAGCGCGTTCGCCAATCGGCAGACCCGCGCATGCAGCTCGCGATAGCTGATGTGCGCGGATTCCTCCGGGCTGTCGCCCTCCCACAGAATCGCTGTCTTGTCGCCGCGCGTGTCGAGGTGGCGGTCCAGGCAGTTGACGCTGACGTTGAGCTCGCCGTCCTCGAACCAGCGGATGTGCAGGTCTTCGGGCGCGAAGCTGACGTCCCTGACCTTGGTGGGTTTCTGGAACCAGTCGAGGCGCTCGGCCATGCGTCCCCAAAAACCCTCGTTGTCCTCCACCGACTCGCGATAGAGGCGCTCGTAGTCCTCGCGCCGGTAGAGCGCGCCGGCCTGGAAGGCTTCGGACGCGGCATACATGGGGCTGGTGTTCGGTTCGCTGGACATACGATTCCTCCCTTGTCGGATCCCGCGACGGGTCTTGCGCCCGCCCTGCTTGCTCTCAAGCATAGCCCTGCCCCGGGCGTTGGCGGCGCCCGCGTCGACCATGGTCGAACGAGTGCGCCCGAGGTCGTGCAAGGGTGCTGCTGCTTCGACCATCGTGCAATGGATTGCTGCACTGCGGCGCGCCCAAGCTCGGCTGGCATCCTTGGGAGGGAGTGCCTCATGCATAAGCAACGAATCATCCGCAAACGCGTCCTCGCCCTGTCGATCGGCGCATTGGTGGCGGTCTCCGGTGGCGTCTCGGCGCAGAGCGAGCGCGAAGCCGAACTGGAAGCCCGTATCGCCCAGCTCGAGCGACTGGTGGGGGAACTGGTCGAGAAACAGGCCGCAGCGCCGGCGCCGGCGCCGGCGATACCCGCCGGCCAGCAGCCGGTCCAAGCCACTACCGTAGTGCCTACCGCGCATCCCGGCACCCGCTTCGCCTACGGCGGTTTCATCAAGGCCAATTCGAGCTGGAGCGACTACAGCGACGGCAATCCGCCGGCCGGCGGCCTGGCGCGCGACTTCTACCTGCCGGGTGCGATTCCGGTCGGTGGGCGCGGCGAGTCGCCGGTGTACGACACCCACGCCAAACAGTCGCGCTTCTGGTTCACCACCGACACCGTGCTCGACAACGGCTCGCGCCTCGGCTCGCGGTTCGAGCTCGATTTTGGCGTGCCCACCGGCGGCGACGAACGCAATACCAACACCTACAACCCGGTGCTGCGGCGTGCCTTCTTCACCTACGACAACTGGCTGTTCGGCCAGGAGTGGTCAACCTTCATGGAGCTCGGCGCGCTGCCCGAGACCACCGACTTCATTGGCCCCACCGAGGGCATGGTGTTCAACCGCCAGGCCCAGATCCGCTACACCAAGGGCGCCTGGTCGGTGGCGCTGGAGAACCCCGAAACCGTGCTGACGCCCTTCGGCGGCGGCGGGCGCATCATCACTGACGAGAACTCGGTGCCGGACATCGTGGCCCGCTACACCCACCGTGCGGATTGGGGCTTCGTGACCTTCGCTGGCCTGCTGCGCCAGCTCCGCTACGAGACTCCGGCCCGTACCGCCTCGGCGACCGGCTACGGCGCCAGCGTGACCAGCCGCATCAACATGGGCGCGCGTGACGACCTGCGCTTGATGGTCACCGCCGGCTCCGGCATCGGACGCTACACCGGCCTCAACTTTTTCGATGATGGCGTGCTGCGCGCCGACGGCGGCATCGAGCCGCTGGACATGATCGCTGCCTATGCGGCTTGGCGACATGTCTGGACGGGGACTTGGCGCTCCAACTTCATCCTTGGCTACACCTCGGTCGACAACGACCCTGCGCTGACCGGCCTCAATGCCAATGCCGAGGCCTCCAGCCTGCGTGCCAACCTGATGTGGAGCCCGGTGCCCCGCGTCGACATGGGCGTGGAGCTGTCCACCGCCAAGCGTGAGCTCGAACGCGGCACCAGCGGCACCCAGAACCGGGTCGATTTCATGGCCCGCTACTCCTTCTGACCCCGGCCGGTCCGCAGCGGGCAAGCCCTGCCGCGGCCATATCAAAAAAGGAAGCTACACATGTCCGAGAACAAGTCACCGGCCGACTACTGGAAGGCCAACATCAAGATCATCTGGATCTGCATGAGCATCTGGGCGCTGGTTTCGTTCGGCTTCGCGATCCTGCTGCGGCCGATGCTGGCCGGCATCCCGATCGGCGGCACCGACCTCGGCTTCTGGTTCGCGCAGCAGGGCTCGATCCTCGTGTTCATCGCCCTGATCTTCTTCTACACCTGGTTCATGAACCGCCTCGACCGCGAGTTCGGCGTGGACGAGCAGTAAGGACAACGACCCATGAGCCAGTTCGCCATCAACCTCTTCTTCGTCGGCGCCTCGTTCGCCGTCTACATCGGCATCGCCATCTGGGCGCGCGCCGGGTCCACCAGCGAGTTCTACGCCGCCAACCGCGGCGTCAACCCGATCGTCAACGGAGCCGCCACCGCGGCCGACTGGATGTCCGCAGCCAGCTTCATCTCCATGGCTGGCCTGATCGCCTTCGTCGGCTACGGCAATTCGACCTTCCTGATGGGCTGGACCGGCGGCTATGTGCTGCTGGCCCTGTTGCTGGCGCCCTATCTGCGCAAGTTCGGGCGCTTCACGGTGCCGGACTTCATTGGTGACCGCTTCTACAGCCGCGGTGCCCGACTGGTCGCGGTGGCCAGTCTGCTGATCATGTCGATCACCTACGTGATCGGCCAGATGACCGGTGCCGGCGTGGCCTTCTCGCGCTTCCTGGAAGTGGACACCACCACGGGCCTGATGATCGCCTCCGCCGTGGTGTTCGTGTACGCGGTGCTGGGCGGCATGAAAGGCATCACCTACACCCAGCTGGCGCAGTACGTGGTGTTGATCATCGCCTACACCATCCCGGCCGTGTTCATCTCGCTGCAGCTCACCGGCAACGCCTTGCCGCAGCTGGGCCTGTTCTCCACCCATATCGAATCGGGCCTGCCGCTGCTGACCAAGCTCGATCAGGTGCTGGTGGAGCTGGGCTTCCAGGATTACACCGGCCACCACGGCTCCACCCTCAACATGGTGCTGTTCACCCTGTCGCTGATGATCGGCACCGCGGGCCTGCCGCACGTGATCATCCGCTTCTTCACCGTGCCCAAGGTGTCGGATGCACGCAAGTCGGCGGGCTGGGCACTGGTCTTCATCGCCCTGCTCTACACCGTGGCCCCGGCGGTGGGCTCGATGGCGCGCCTGAACATCATCACCACCATCTACCCCGAGGGCACCTCGGCCCAGCCGATCAGCTACGACGAGCGTCCGGACTGGATGCGTAACTGGGAGCGTACCGGCCTGCTCAAGTTCGAGGACAAGAACGGCGACGGTCGCATCCAGTACTACAACCAGACCAACACCGAATTCGCCCAGGTGGCGGAGTCGCGCGGCTGGGCGGGCAACGAGATGGTCACTTTCAACCAGGACATCCTGGTGTTGGCCAACCCGGAGATCGCGCAGCTGCCCGGCTGGGTGATCGGCCTGATCGCGGCCGGTGGCCTCGCCGCCGCGCTCAGTACCGCGGCGGGATTGCTGCTGGCGATCTCGTCCGCGATCAGCCATGACCTCATCAAGTCCACCTTCAAACCGGACATCACTGAAAAGGGGGAATTGCTCGCCGCACGCGTGTCGATGGCCTTCGCCATCGTGCTGGCGACCTGGCTGGGGCTCAATCCACCGGGTTTCGCGGCACAGGTGGTGGCGCTGGCGTTCGGCCTTGCCGCGTCCTCGCTGTTCCCGGCGATCATGATGGGCATCTTCTCGAAGACCATGAACGCCAAGGGCGCGGTGGTGGGCATGCTGGTCGGCCTTGGCACGACCTGCCTGTACATCTTCACCTACCTCGGCTGGTTCTTCATTCCGGGTACCAACATGCTGGCCAACACGCCGGACAACTGGCTGTTCGGTATCTCCCCGCTGTCCTTCGGTGCAGTGGGCGCGATGCTGAACTTCGTGGCGGCCTACCTGGTGTTGGCCTTCACCAAGCCGGCTCCGGCGCACATCCAGGAGCTGGTCGAAAGCATCCGCGTGCCGCGCGGCGCGAGTGGGGCCATCAGCCACTGAGCAGACCTTGCCCACCCGGTCCAGGGTTACCGGACCGGGTGAGGCAATACCCATTCCAGGCCCGCCTCGATCGGTTGAGGCGGGCCTTTTCTTTGGCGCGGACGGTTAACCTGTCGCCGCCGCGCACCCACCGGATGATTCGATGCTCTTCGACCTGATAGCCACCCTCTCCGCCGGTTTTTTGCTGGCCGGTCTTGCCCTTGGACTCAAGTTCCTATTGCGTGGACGCACGCCGGCCTGGATCGTGCCGGCTGCAGCCGGGCTGGGGATGCTCTCGTACTCCATCTGGTCGGAGTACAGCTGGTTCGACCGAGCCAGTGCCACGCTTCCCGATGGGGTGGAAGTGGCCTCCAGCAACGAGGTGCAGGCCTGGTATCGGCCATGGACCTACATCGTCCCGCAGGTGGACCGCTTCATCGCCGTTGACCACCGCATGAGCCGGCGCAACGAGGAACACCCCGGCCAGATCCTCACCGGCGTTCTGTTGATGGGGCGATGGGAGCCCACGCGCCAGTTCGGCGTGGTCTACGACTGTCCGGGGGCCCGCCGCGCCGATCTGGTCGATGGCGTGGTTTTCGACGAGGCCGGTGGCCTGGAGGGCGCGCGCTGGATTCAGCTCGAGCCGGACGATGCAGTGCTGCAGGCGGCCTGCCGCTGAGCCATCCGAGAAACCATCCGCCGACGGCCGCCGCCGCTGGGCGCCCGTAACGGCGCGCGAGTGTGGTGCAGGCAACGAATCATCAGTCTCTGAGGGTGTCTATGTGCGCGATGCAGCGCTGCTGGCCGTCGCCATAGCGCAACGCTGGCTCCTGCTCGCGCCTCGGTCCGCACCCAGATCCACCGTCTGCCAGCTGACGACTTGTCACCCGCGGCACACCAGGCGAAGTCTGCGATCACCCGCTCGCCAAACGCCTTGGAATTCAGGCAGGGCGCCGCCCTTACAGTCGCCCGGCGTCTGTCGCTATCCGCTTCGGCAACCCTCAACGCGGCGCATCGCCCTCAGTCTGGTGTGCCGGTGCAGTGGGTGTCTGCTCCGCTTCTTGCTTGGCGCTGGCCGCTTGCGCCTGCGCGCGTGCGCGCAGCGCGGCCAGCTCTTCCGGCCCCAGCAGGGTCATGCTGCTCTGGCTGCGATCGGCGATCCGCGCCTGCGCCAGCAGCAGGGTTCCCCAGATGATCGAGCCCAAGGCCGTCAGCATGGCCACAAAGGCAAGCGGCACCGAATGCGCCACGAAGGCGTAGCCGAAACAGAACAGGGCAAGCGCGTACAGCGCCCAGGGCAGCCAATTCATGGCGGGCCTCGAGAGATGAATGGGCGTCAAGTTTAGCCGCGGACGAGGGCGCTTCCGCCTCCGCCGGTCGGCACGGGGCTGCCGGCCGTGTCGCGCCGGAGCAGCCTGCCGCGTATCCACCCAGCATCCACTCCATTCATTCTGGTGACCCATGAACAAAAAAGTTCTCGGCGGCTGCTTTGCCGTCGGCTTGCTCCTGCTGGTGATTGGCGGTGCTTCAGTGTTCTGGTTTGTGGTGCGGCCGCTGTGGCAGGTCGGCAGCGCCATCAGCGAAAGCGCCCAGCAGTGGCAGCAGGTCGCCCAGCTGGAGCAGCAGGTGCGCAACCGCCAGCCGTACCGAGAGCCGGCGGAGGGCCGCCTGGATACGCAGCAGGTGCAGCGCTTCGTCGCCGTCCAGCAGCAGATCGCCGACCGCCTCGGCGGCCGCATCGAGCAGTTGGACGCCAAGTACCGCGAGCTCAAGGACCGCCAGTCCCGCGACGGCCGCGAGCCCGGCGTGCAGGACATGTTCGTGGCCTATTCGGATCTGTCCGGCTTGATCGTCGAGGCCAAGCGCGCCCAGGTCGAGGCGCTCAACGCGCAGGGTCTGTCGCTGGAAGAGTACCGCTGGGTCCGCACCCAGTCCTTCTTCGCGCTTGGCCTTGCGGCCGAGAACGAGGCTCCACCCCAGCTTGCCGGCGGCGCCCTGGCCGCCAATGCCGAGCTGCTGCGACCGCATCGCGAACTGCTGATGAAGACCGTGGCGACGGCGTGGCTTGGGCTGTAGGGCCGTAGGCCGGACAGCGGCCCGCCGGATCCCGCGCGCGCTGTTGCAACGGGCGCACGCCCCGGCTGGCCCGCCAGCCCGTCTACGCAGCGCCAGAGCCGGGCTGGCGATGCCGGCAACGAACCCCTACTCGCCGGTTCCTGCTGCGGGCTTCAAACGCAGCAGCTTCCCGCGCGGGCTGTCGGTCAGCAGCAGCACCGAGCCGTCGCTGGCCACGCGCACCTCGCGCAGGCGCTCGCCCAGATCGAGCAGCAGACGCTCCTCGTCAAAGCCGCCGTCGCTGCGCGGGCTCAGGCGGTGCAGCGCGCGGCCGGCCAGCGCGGTGACCAGCAGGCTGCCGTCCCAGCCGGGAAACTGCTCGCCGCGATACATCGCGAGACCCGCCGGTGCAATCGAGGGCGTCCAGCCGTACAGCGGGTCGCGCATACCGTCATAGCTGGCGAACGGGCTGATCTGGGCGCCGCTGTAGTCGCGGCCGGCAGTGGCCACCGGCCAGCCGTAGTTCACGCCGGGCTCGATGCGGTTCAGCTCGTCACCGCCACGGGGGCCGTGCTCATGCGCCCACAGCACGCCGCGCTGCGCATCCCAGGCGATGCCCTGCACGTTGCGGTGGCCGAAGCTGTAGATCTCGGGCAGCACCTCGCTGCGGCCGACGAAGGGGTTGTCGGCCGGCACCGCGCCATCGGCGCCGACCCGCACGATCTTGCCGAGGTGGCTGTCCAGCCGCTGCGCCTGTTCGCGCTCCGAGAACGCATCGCCCAGGCCCAGCACCAGGCTGCCGTCGGGCAGCTGGGCGAGCCGACCTCCGTAGTGGGCGCCGCCGCGCTTGCCGGGGCGGGCGGTGAACAGCACCTGCAGGTCGACCAGGCGCAGCCCGTCGAGCCGCGCGCGACCGAGCCGGGTGGCGTTGTCGCGACGGCTGCCGTGCGACCAGGTCAGGTAGATCCAGCCGTTGTCGGCGTGATTGCGATCGGCCAGCACCTCCAGCAGGCCGCCCTGGCCCAGCGCCAACACCGGTGGCAGACCTTCGACGGCCTGCGCAAGCAGCTGACCGTTTTCGAAGACGCGCAGCCGACCGGGCCGCTCGGTGATCAGCAGGCGACCGTCCGCAAGCTCGGTTAGCGCCCACGGTTGGTCCAGGCCTTCGGCCAGCACCTCGACGGTGGGCGGAGCCTGGGCCGGTGCAGGGCAGGGCAGGAAACAGCAGAGCGCCAGGAGTAGGGCGGGGCAGCGGAACATGGCGGCCATCTTCGCAGTGGAAAGCCGACAGCATGCCCCAGCCCGGCGCCAAGGCAAGGTGCAGCACCCTTGGCGAACACGGTCCGGGCTTGCTGCGCCCGCGGGCTCAGCCCGCCTCGAAGCCGTTGGCGAACAGGAGTGGATCCAATCGCCGCAGTGCATCCGTGCAGTCCAGGCGAGGGTAGTCCTGAGCCGGCGTGGCGCGCGCCAGACGGATGGGCGAAGCCTTGAGCGCGGCCTCGATCTGGTCGGCTGTCGCTTCGGGCACCGCTTCCGCCAGCAGGGCGATACAGCCGGCCACCATCGGCGCCGCCATCGATGTGCCTGAGAGCGTCGAGGTGGCGCTGCTGCCGCTGAGCCCCGCAGCGGTCAGTCGCGAACCCGGTGCCAGCAGGTCGGTGGTGGTGCCGAGGTTGGAGAAGCAGGTGACCTGATCAGCGGCGGTACTCGCCTCTTGGCAGGCACCGAAGTTGAGGCCTCCCAGGGTGGCGTCGTACACGGCGCCCACAGAAACCGCATTGGCGATACAGGCCGGCGCCTGCATGTCGATGGACGAACCATTGTTGCCGGAGGACACGGTGGCCAGGGTGCCCTGCGTGCGCAGGCCGTTGATGACTTGAGCAAACAGCTGGGTGAAGGCGGCGCTGCCGTCGCAGTCGCCGGCGAAGCGTGCATTGGTGCCGAGGCTGGCGTTGACCACTCGTGCATCCGGATGATTGACCCGCAGCCAGTCGTAGCCGGCGATCACGTCCGAGGCGCAGCAGAAGCCGTTGTTGGCATTGAGCACCTTGATCGACACGATGCTGGCGCCGGAGGCGACGCCGCGCGGCACCCCCGTGACGCCAGCGGCGCCGGCGGCGATACCGCTGACATTGGTGCCGTGGCCGTGGTCATCGGCGCTGCTGCCGACGCCAAACTGCGTGGCCTGGCCGTTGGGGCAGCAGGTGGTGCAGAAGCAGGCTTCGTCGACGATGCGGCCGGCAAAGCTCAGATGATCCAGCCGCGCGCCGCTGTCGATCACCGCCAGCTTGACGCCGCTGCCGTCCAGGTCGGCGAGATGCAGGGGCGTGACCTCGGCCAGCGGCACCGACTCAGGCAGATTGCCCGCGCCCTCCGGGTCGAAACCGATCCGCATCGAGGCGCCGCTGCGCGCCAGTGCATCGATCAGATCAGGATCCAGCTCGGCGGCAAAGCCGGGGATGCTCTGGAAACGACGCAGCACGCGTGACTCCAGCGCCGGCACCGCCTGCATCAGGGCTTCGACCTGCTCGACCGCGCCCGCCTCCGCGCGCAGCACTGGCGGCGGCGCTTCCAGCAGCACCAGCAGGCGCTGGCTCCCGCGCTGCTGCAGGCTTTCGGCAACGCCAGGATCCAGTTTCACCCCCGCCTGCGCGGAAAAGCTGACGGCCACGCTGGCCAGCAGCAGGAGTCGGAACAGGGAGTGTGCAATCTGCATGTCGGAATCGCCCGTTTAGCGTTGTGAGTCTGGCCGGAGCCCCTGGGTGCCCTCGCCCGAGCCCGGCGCACCGCCGAAGTCAGGTTCCGCCCCACTGGGCACCCTACGCCAATCGACGCCATCGTCCCACTTCGAGCGGCTGGCCCCGTCTGCCGCGAGACCGAGCTCATTCCTGCCCTGCTGCACGGCGGCCTGGCCGGCCACGGCTGCCTACGCTGCGATGGCGTGCTGGTCCGGGTACTGCGAGCGCGACAACGGGCCGAGACCGAGCCGGACCGCGATTGGAGCGGCCGACAGCCTCGCCGCGCTGAACTGCCCCAGGTGCCACCACTTCATGAGCAGGTTCCGGATCGATGCCGGCGTGGGCAGTCGGCTTGACCTGTGCGGCCACTGCGGCGAGTTCTGGCTGGACGCCGGCGAGTGGGCCCTGCCCGGCGCGCTGGGGGATGGACCCTGAGGCAAACGAACCCTTGCGGCCAATGGCGTGTTCTCAGCCTCTGAGACCCCTTCAGCCAAAGCTGCTCGCTTGTGCCTGACCGCAGCGAGTTCCGACCATGTCGCGCAACCTGTTCGCTACCCGCCGCCGCAGCGGCATCGCTTTACTCGTGCTGGCCCTGCTGGTGCTGGTCGCGCCGGAGGCTCCGGCCCGCGAGATGTACGCCTGCGGCCAGCAGGTGATCGGCCATGGCGCACCGCTGAGCAAGCTGCGCCGCGCCTGCGGTGAGCCGCAGCGGGTGGTGAAGCTGGTGAATGCGCGCGGGGCTGGGGTGGGCGAGCGCTGGGAGTACGAGCGCGGGCGCAGCCTGGTGCTGTTCACCCTGCAGGGCGGGCGGGTGGTGCAGATCGAGCGCATCGGCGGCTGAGGGCGCCGCATACGCGGCATACTCCCGCGCAACCCACAGCGCAGGATCGCCATGGAACTGCTGCCCCTGCTGGCCGGACTCGGCCTGTTCATGCTCGGAATGAAGCAGCTGGAGGAGTCCATCTCGGCGCTGGCCGGGGTGCCCTTCCGCCGCTTCGTGCGTGACCACGCCAACACTCCGCTGCGCGGTATCGCTGTGGGCACTGCCGCCATCGCCGTGCTGCAGAGCAGCTCGCTGGTCTCGCTGCTGGTGCTGGCCTTCGTGGGCGCCGGAATCCTGCCGCTGACCGGCGGCATCGGTGTGGTGATGGGCGCCAACCTCGGCACTACGGTCACCGGCTGGCTGGTGGCCACGCTCGGCTTCAAGCTCAACCTGACCACGCTGGCCCTGGCCCTCGTCGGCGTCGGCGGCCTGGGCAGCGTGCTGTTGCCGAAGGGCGGCCGCCTGCGCGAGATATCCGCGTTCGTGGTCGGCCTGGGCCTGCTGCTCTATGGGCTCGACATGATGAAGCTGGGCGTGGAGCGGTTTGCCGCCCAGTTCGACGTCAGTCCCTTCGCCGGGCTGTCGATCTTCGTGCTGGCCGTGCTCGGCGCGGGCGTCACCGCGGTGATCCAGTCCAGCTCGGCGGCGATGATGATCGCGCTCTCCGCCCTGCACGGTGGCGTGCTGGATCTGGAATCCGCTGCGGCCTTCGCCATCGGCACTGGTGTCGGCACCACCGTCACGGCGGTCATCGGTGCGATTGGCGGCAGCCCGGACAAAAAGCGGGTGGCCACGGCGCACGTCGGCTTCAATGTGCTGAAGGCGGCGCTGGCACTGTTGCTGCTGTACCCGCTGCTGGCCCTGCTGGAGCACATTCCCGCGCTGGACGATCCGCTGCTGCGGCTGGTGGCCTTCCACAGCGGCTTCAACGTGCTCGGCATCCTGATCGCCCTGCCCTTCGTCGGTTTGGCGGCCGAGCTGCTGCGCCGGCGTTTCCGTGGACCAGCCTCGCTGGTGAATGCCTACCTGCACGGTACGGGCCCCGACGTGCCCGAGGCCGCGCTGGAGGCGGTGCGCAAGGAGGTGCGGCGTGCCTTGGGCATGGCGGTCAGCTTGAACCGCTATGCCTTGCGTCTGCATCCGGGTCCGCGCAGCCCCTGGCCGGATCCGGACGAAAATGATCCCAGTGCCGGCCGCCGCACCTATGGGCAACGCTACGAGCGGCTCAAGCGCCTGGAGGGTGAGCTGGCCGAGTACGTGCTGCAGCTGCAGGCTCAGGAACTGCCTCCCGAGCTGGCGCGGCGCCTGATGGCCCAGCTGGAGGCCGTGCGGCTGGCGGTGATCGCCGCCAAGTCGATCAAGGACGTGCGCCAGAACCTGGTGGAGCTGCGGCTGGCCATGCGCGACTCCACCGACCAGTGGCTGGAGCGTTTCGAGGTCAATGCGCGCACGCTCTACGAGGCCCTCGACCGCATCGAGCCCGGTCAGTCGCCGGGCACGGTGGTGGAGACCCTTTCGCGTCTGCGCAACGATATCCGCGAGCGCCGCGACCGGCTGCTGACCGACCTTTACCACTCGGCCGGGCAGCGTCAGCTCGACGAACTGGAGCTGTCCACCCTGTTCAACGTCAACCGCGAGCTGCACTCCTCCGGCAAGGCCCTGCTGCGCGCCTTGAACACGCACCTGCTGGAGCCCGAGCAGGTGGAGGTGGCGGAGGCCGCCAGCGCCTAGTGCAGTGATTCGCACTTGTACGAACGTATCTGCAGCGTCCTCGGCAAGGCTGACAGCGTTCCTGCTCCTCGCGATAGCGCTGCCATGACTCGTCGTCGTGCCTTGCCAGCCACACGAATCCGCTCGCAGCGACTGTCCGCCAAGTACGAATCACCACGCTGGCGCGCCGCGCGCAACAAACCGTCCGCGTCCGACGGCATCTGTAGGCGCGGCTGGGCGCTGCTCGTCGTCGCCATCACGCCGCGGTGGGTCCTGCGCGCGCCTTGACCTGGACCCGAACCCACCGGCCAGCCGGGGCGGTTCAATCTGCCACCCGCGGCGCCCCAGGGCTGGCATGCGCGATCAGGCCCGCGGCAAGCCGGCGTGCCGGAGCGCGGCATGCAGCCGTTGGGCCCAGGCTTGCTGTGCTGCCGCGCCCTCCAGCAGGTCCTGGCGGACCTCGAACAGCACGTGCGGCAGGCCACGCGGCAGCGCATGGTGGTCCAGGCTGTAGCCGAGGGCGGCGCGGCCGTCATACGGCTGGTTGTCGCCTACCTCCAGGCCCTCCGCGCGCAGCCCCGCGAACACGCGCTGCAGCCACGCGCTGTCCTGCTTCCACAGCACGCCTACCGGCCAGGGCCGGCTTCGGCCATTGAAGATCGGCGTAAAGCTGTGCACCGAGACCAGCAGTGGATGCAGGCCGCGCGCTGCAAGTTCGACCAGATAGGCCTGGATGGCGAGGTGATAGGGCCGATGGAACAACGCGATCCGGCGCGCCCGCTCGGCGTCGTCCACGGCGAGGTTGCCCGGCACCCGTACGCCGTCGTTTTCGAACACGATCAGGTCGCTCGCATCTGGCGCCCGGTTGAGATCGACCAGCAGCCGGGAATAGACGCCGTGGAAGGCTGGACAGCCGAGCGCCAGCGCCAGCGCATGGGCCACGCCGTACGCGCCCGGATCCCAGGCCACATGGCTGAGGCGGTCACGTTCGTCCATGCCGAGGCCGCCGTAGGCCGCGGGCAGGGTATGGCCGGCGTGGTCGCAGAGCACCAGCAGCTGCGGATCGGCGCCAGGCTGGAAGCGGTAGCCGGGTTCGATGCTCACCGCACAAGTGTGGCGCAAGCCGGGGCTGCCTGTAGGGTCGTCACCGGCCTACACTCGAAGCGCCGCAAGTGGACCGGCGCGCACCCTCGCCGTTCGATCGGATCGGCGCTGGCGCTGCCGCGGTGGAACATGTCATTGCAGGAGTGGGGATGAGCAGCCAACTGCCGCAACGTGGAAGCCCGGCCGAGCGGGTCGCTTTCGAGGCCCTGCAGGCCCGCCTGCCCGCCCTGTTCCGTGAGGTCTTTGGCAGCCGGCGTGCATCGCGCACCGTGGTGGTGGTGCCGGGGCTCTCGCTGGACGCTGATGTTCTGGCCACCATCGCCGGGGTGCGCCACTACGAAGAGCGCATGTTGGGCATGTTGATGCTGCTGCGCCTGCCGAATACACGCGTGGTCTATGTCACCAGCGAGCCGCTGGCACCGGCCGTGGTCGACTACTACCTCGGCCTGCTGCAGGGCGTGCCGCCCGCACATGCGCGACGCCGGCTGCTGTTGTTATCCGCCTTTGATGCCTCGCCCGAGCCACTGGCACGCAAGCTGCTCCTGCGGCCGCGCCTGCTGCAGCGGCTGCGCGAGGCCATCGGCGATCCGGCCAGTGCCCATCTTTCGGTATTCAACGCCACCGCTGACGAGCTCAGTCTGGCGGTGGCGCTGGGCATACCTCTCTACGCCTGCGATCCGGCACTCGCCCACTGGGGAGGCAAATCCGGCAGCCGCCGGGCCTTCCGCGCCGCCGGAGTGCCGCTCAGCGACGGCGCGGAAGACCTGTCCGACCTGCACGCTGCCGCCGAGGCCATCGAAGCCCTGCGGCAACGCCAGCCCGGCCTGCGCCGAGTAGTGCTAAAAATGAACGAAGGCTTCTCGGGCGAGGGCAATGCCTTGCTTTCGCTGGAGGGCCTGAGCGCAGGTCTGCCGGCGCTGCAGAAGGCGCTGCTCGGCAGGCTCAAGCCCGAGGCCAAGGGCATGAGCGCCGAGCGCTATGCCGAGCTCTACGGCCACGCGGGCGGTATCGTCGAAGCCTGGATCGAGGGGGACGGCAAGCGCAGCCCCTCGGTGCAGCTGCGGATCAATCCGCTGGGCGAGGTCGAGCTGATTTCGACCCATGAGCAGGTGCTCGGCGGCGATTCCGGGCAGGTATTCCTGGGCAGCAGCTTCCCGGCTGACCCGGCTTATGCCTGCGAGCTGCACCGCATGGGTCGCGCCGTGGCCGAGGTGCTGCGCGACGCCGGCGTGCTCGGGCGCATGGCCATCGACTTCGTGTCGGTGCCGCAGGCCGACGGTGGCTGGCGCCACCATGCCATCGAGATCAACCTGCGCAAGGGCGGCACCACGTTGCCGCTGCAAATGCTGCAGTACCTCACCGACGGCCGCTACTGCGAGCACAGCGCGCGCTTTCTCACCCCACTCGGCGTCGAGCGCTGCTACCAGGCCAGCGATAACCTGATCAGCCCACTCTTCCGCGGCCTGCTGCCGGAGGATCTGATCGATCTGCTGGTCGAGCACCAGCTGCACTTCGATCCGACCCGGCAGAAAGGCACGGTGTTCAATCTGATCGGCGCGCTGTCCGAGCACGGCAAGCTCGGTCTGGTCAGCATTTCTGAAAACCCTCAGGAGGCCCACGCCGGGCTGGAGCGCGTGCGTGCCCTGCTGGAGCAGGCAAACTCGGGCTGAATTGCGCTTCGGTGAGGGTCCAATGCCCGCTGCGTCAGGGGCGGCCCGTCACCCAACCAGATCCGGAGAGGCGATGACAGCGGAATGCGCTCGGCGCGCTGTTGTCACGGGCGACCAGCGGCGGCCGCAATCAGCGGCTGGCTGCGACGCATGTTCTCAGTGCCGCTTGCGGTTGAAGCTGGGCAGCCCGCATTCGATCAAGGGGCGACCGAGCCGCTCCGGCTGCAGGATCCGCAGATCGCGGCCATGGACTTCAATGACGCCTTCGTCCTGCAGTACGCCGAAGCCGCGGCTGACGGTTTCGATGACGATCCCGAGGTAGCTGGCGATCTCCTGCCGGCTCATGTCGAGGTGCAGGCGCAGGTGCGGCAGGCCGAGCCTCTGGTGGCGGCGGCTAAGCTGCGCCAGAAACAGGCTGATCCGCTCAAGCGCCTGCTTGTGGCCGAGGATTTCCATATGGTCCTGGTCAAGAGCGACACCGCGGCCCGCAAGACGCAGCAGGCTGTGCTGCACACCGGGCACGCTGCGGGCAGCGGCTTCGAACGGCTCCAGCGCCACCTCGCAGACTTCGCTGTCGACCAGGGCGAAGATGCTGTTGCGGTAGCGTCCATGGAACAGGGCGCCGAGCCCGATCAGCTCCCCGGCGAGATGAAAACCCATCACCTGCTCGTTGCCGTCGGCATCGGTCGATACTGACTTCAGGCTGCCCTGCATCGCCACGAACAACCCGCGCATGGGGCTCCCCGCATGCACCAGGGCCTCGCCCGCGGCCAGCCTGCGGTGCCGGCCATGGGCTTCGTGCAGGCGGTCAATGGCGGCGGCCGGCCACTCCAGCGTGGTGGAGAGCTGCCGCACCAGCAGGGTTGCGCAATCAGGGAGCGTGACGACGGACATGCGGGCGGCGGGCTCCACGGAGGAACGCGTTCAAGCCTACTCGCGCCCGCGCTCGCCTGTCGACCCGGCATTTGCGCCAAGCTCGTGGCCTGACTTGGCCTACAGCAATGCGGAAGGCCGTTCGCCGCGCTCGTAGACCACGTGCGCGCGGCCCACGATCAGCGCATCCAGCCGCCCCGCGCGATCAAGGTCCTTGTTGGCGTAAGGCAACTTGTGCAGCACGTAGCGCATCGCGTTCAGGCGTGCGCGCTTCTTGCAGTCGCTCTTGATCACCGTCCATGGCGCGTCCGCAGTATCGGTCTGGATGAACATCACTTCCTTGGCGCGGGTGTACTCCTCCCATTTGTCCAGCGAGGCGGTGTCCACCGGCGACAGCTTCCACCGCTTGAGCGGATGCGAGGCGCGCTCCTTGAATCGGCGGCGCTGCTCCCTGCGGCTCACGCTGAACCAGAACTTGATCAGGTGCACGCCGCTGCGCACGAGATGGCGCTCGAATTCCGGCACCTGCCGCATGAACTCGTCGTACTCGGCGTCGCTGCAGAAGCCCATCACCCGTTCCACCCCGGCGCGGTTGTACCAGCTGCGATCGAACAGCACGATCTCTCCGCGGGTTGGCAGGTGCTCCACGTAGCGCTGGAAGTACCACTGGCCCTGCTCGGTCAGCGTGGGCTTCTCCAGCGCCACCACCTTGGCGCCACGCGGGTTCAGGTGTTCCATGAAGCGCTTGATCGTGCCGCCCTTGCCGGCCGCGTCGCGACCCTCGAACAGGATCACCACGCGTTGCCCCGTCTCCTTCACCCAGGCCTGCAGCTTGAGCAGCTCCACCTGCAGGCGGAATTTCTGCTTTTCGTAGGGCCCCCGCCGCAGCAGGTTCAGATAGGGATAGCCGCCTTCGCGCCAGTCTGTCGCCAAGACGTCGTCCGGATTCGGGGTCTCCGGCAGTTCGGGCTGCTCCAGCAGGGCCTCGCGCAGTGCGCGAGCGTCCTCCGGGTCGGCGCCCTCGATCAGGCTGCGCAGGGCGTGGGCGCGTTCGAGTGGATCGCCGCCCGGCACCTGCTCCAGCAGGGCTTTGGCCGCTTCCACGATGTCGGACTCCGCCGCCACCGCGCGGATGTCGGCGGTGCGGCGCGCAATATCCCCGGCCCGCAGCCGCGGCGGCACGTCGCCCCGTCGCGTCGGGCGGACCTCGTCGGCGACGGTTTCGGCGGCGCCTGCGGCTGGCTTGCGTCGTGAACCTGCGGCCATGCTGACTCCTCATTGATAACGCTTGGCTTGGCCTCGCACTGTAGCCA
Organism: Aquimonas sp.; assembly: GCA_022241605.1. Classification (GTDB taxonomy): domain Bacteria; phylum Pseudomonadota; class Gammaproteobacteria; order Xanthomonadales; family Xanthomonadaceae; genus Aquimonas. The sequence goes on from JAKOMQ010000012.1 coordinate 110,860, forward strand.
AGCCGCAGGCGTCGCGCCTGCGGCGGGTCGATCCCGTTTGGTTTGCCGTGGCAGTGCGAGGGCGTTGGGGCCATTCATGCGCAAGGCCCCCGCGCGCTGCGCGCAGGGCTGCTGCGACGCGGCTCCGGCAGCGCGCGTCCGCCGCTTAACTGCCGAGCCCTCGCGCGCGAACACGGGACAAGTACCGAAGCCTCGCAAAAAAGGCACAAAAAACCCCGCGGATTCGCGGGGTTGGGTGCAGCATCGACCTGGTGGCTATGGGTGGACTCGAAACCGCGCCTCAGGCCATTGATTTAACTGGCTTGAGACGGGTCAGATTCGTCTGCTACCCCCACGGAATCCCCAACTTTTTTGGGCCTAAATGGGACCTGAATTGGGTGGCTGCGCGCCCCGCAGGCGGTCGATTCAAAGTGCTCCTGCGCAGCATCCGCAGCGCCTGACGCGACCTGTTCCTGCACATTCGCGCGATGCTGATCTCTGGCCGGCGGTCAGGGTAGCGCACCGTTTCCGAACGCCCGTGGATCTTCTCGGCTGAGCCTCTCGGTGGCCTCGCTGTGGCCAGCGCCTGCAGTGCGACGGGTTGCGGCGGATCGGTACTCATGAACTCTCCGCTTCAACCACCTCCCGATGGCCCCCTTCCGGGGGCCGCAGTGACGAAGCCTCGCCTGGGCCTGCAAGTTCGCTGCTGCGCGCTCCACGGTGCGCAGGGAGCAGCCCAAGGCTGCCGCGACATCGGCCAGGCTGAGTTCGGGCTGGGCGCGCAGCAGGCGCAGCACCTGATCTGCGGTTGAAACCCGGCGCTTTGCCGGCTTTCTGCTGCCAGTTTCTACCGACATTTCCACCGTCGTTTCTACCGACATCTGTGCAGCGATTGCCTCGCGCAGGCTGTCGGCGATGGCCTGCAGCATGAACTCGACAAAGCCGCTGCAGTCGCTGCTGGCATCGGCCTCCGCCAGCGCCGCGTAGTAGCCCTGCTGCCGCTGGCGCACAACGCTTTCCACCGGCAGCCAGGCCAGCATGGGCTGCCAGCGGCTCAGGATCAGGGTCTGCCACAGCCGCCCCATGCGACCGTTGCCGTCCGGGAAGGGGTGGATGAACTCGAACTCGTAGTGGAATGCCGTGGACGCCACCAGCGGGTGGGCACCGCTGCGGCGCAGCCAGCCCTGCAGTTGCTTGATGAGCGAAGGCACGCGACTGGCCGGTGGTGCCATGTGCAGCAGCCGCCCGCCGCGAAAAATGCCGACATCACCCGCACGCAGCTGGCCGGGGCCGTCCACCAACCCGCGCATCAGCAGCGCATGTGCCTCAAGCAGGTCCGCCAGCCGGTGCGGTTGCCAGCGCTCCATCGTTTCATAGGCCGCAAAGGCGTTGCGGACTTCCTGGATCTCCCGCGGCGAGCCCAGCACGGCCTTGCCTTCCAGCACCGCCGTCACCTGCTCCAGGCTCAAGGTGTTCTGCTCGATCGCCAGCGAGGCCTGCAGCGTACGGATGCGGTTGTCGCGGCGCAGGTCCGGCGCCAGCGCGCCGCGATGCGCGGCCTTCCAAGCGCCGAGCTGCTCGGCGATATCGGCCACTAACGCGGTGATGCGGTGGTCGAGCTGGAAGGGGGGCTGGTAGGTGGTCATGGCCAGTCACAGGCTTGGAAGGCAGATCGTGCAGGCTTTCGGTCTTGCTGCGGCGCCTTGCCCCTACCGAAAGCGTCCGTCCTCGCTGCTAGAGTGACGCAATGGCCAGCCTCGCCAAGACCAACAAGTATCTCGCCACGGCCGAGCAGCGGAAGCAGGTGGTGCGTATCAGTATCGCCACCTCCTCGGCTATCGATGGGATCCACGCGCCCTTCAGGCAGCCCAAGGCTGCGAAGAAAGCGCCTGCCGAAGGCAGTAAGGCCGTCAGAAAGGGCAGCAAGCCTCCCAAGACGTAGTGCGCACACGCAACGAGGCTTCGGGCTGGGTCCCTGCAATCAGCGAGCTGATTGCCTGCCATTCTCTCGGGTAGGGGGCAACTGCTCCTCCTGGAGGTCCGACCTATCGCGCAACAGGCTGTCGATCCACTCGTCGTGGATCTCGTCGATCCAGCGTGCCTTTTAGTTCGCCACGCTCAGTAGCCCATGCCGAGCTCTTGTGCGTCGCGGGCCAGCTCATCCAGCACTGTCTTGCGGTTGACCTGCGAACGGGCGCGGTACTCGATCAGATCCTTAAACATCACGCGCCGGTGGGTTCCTACCTTGCGGAACGGCAGCTCGCCAGCTTCCAGCAATCCGACAAGGAACGGCCGCGAGACGTTGAGGAAGTCAGCGGCCTCCTGGGTGGTCAGCTCGGCATGGATGGGGACGATGCTGACCGCATTGCCGCGGGCCATCTGCGCCAGGATGTCGACCAGCATCCGCAGCGCCGACACCGGCACCTCGATCTCCTGGTCGCCATCGATCACCCGCAGCCGGACGGCAGCGCCGTGGCCAATGCAGGCCGCCAGCAGACGACTGCTCTCGCCGGCAAGGCGGGCCTCCTGCTCGGTGGGCAGCTGGGAGGGAAGTGGCGTGGTGACTACCGCATTCATGGCCTTATCCCCGCGGGGAGGTGGATGGTGAAGCAGGCACTCAATCGAATCATGCGAAGCATCCGAAACGAAAGGATCGCCGACGGCCACACCGGGGCGCCGTCCGGGTCAGACTCCGGCCAACTGATGGGAGGTGTCGACTCAAGGGTCAGCCCCACGCGGCCTTGCATCTGCGACGCACTGCCAACTAAAGATCAGCTTAGATTCTCGGGTAAGGCCGCACCGAGCTCACCCAACATAAGCCAGAGCTTAGATTTACTATCGCTCGCGCATGGCTTAGTTTCTCCTGCAGGCCGCCGTCGGCACGCCGGAAACTAAACCCACTCGGGGATCCCGCCATGGATCGCGCCATCCGCACCGCCGAAGACCTGGGCCGCCTGATCCGCGATCAGCGCAAGCGGCAGGGTCTGCGTCAGACCGATCTGGCCGCCATCATCGGCGCAAGCCACGTGTTCGTGGGCGATGTCGAGAAGGGTAAGCCCAGCGTCCAGCTCGGCCGCGTGCTGCGCCTGCTCGACGAGTTGGGGCTTGAGCTGCACCTATCGGTGCCGGATGCAGAGGGTTCCGACTGATGGCTGAGTCACTGCGGTCTCTGCAGGTCTGGTTCCGGGAGCGGCCGGTGGCGGTGCTGGATGACGCGGGCTCGCACTGGTCGCTGAGCTATGGCGAAGTCTGGCGCGAGGCCACCGACAGTTTCGACCTGTCGCCGGCCCTGCCGCGCGTGCAGGGCCGCATCGAAGACGGCGGTTCGCAGCGCCCGGTGCAGTGGTTCTTCGACAACCTGCTGCCCGAGGAGGGCGCGCGCGAACTGCTAGCGCAGGAGGCGAAGCTGCCTCAGGCCGACGCCTTCGGGCTTCTGACCTACTACGGCGCGGAGTCCGCCGGCGCGCTCACCTTGCTGCCGCACGACACCGTCCCCGCTGCTGGAGGGCTGCAGTCTCTACCAGACGCCGAGCTCTCGCGCCGCATCCGCGCCCTGCCGCGGGAATCCCTCAGCGGCAAGGCGCCCAAGCGCATGTCGATGGCCGGCGCCCAGCACAAATTGCCGGCCGTCCTGCTGGGCGATGAGCTCTATGAGCCCGTCGGTGCAGCGCCATCGACTGTCATCCTCAAGCCCGACCACGTGCAGGTGGAGCAATACCCGCACACGGCGGCGAACCAGTGGTTCTGCATGCGTCTCGCCAAGGCTGTCGGCCTGCCGGTGCCGGACGTCTTGCTGCGCTATGTGCCCGAGCCCGTCTACGCCGCTGCCCGCTTCGACCGCGAAGGGGAATGGCCACACGTGCAGCGCCGCCACGTGCTGGATGCCTGCCAGTTGCTGTCGCTGGATCGCGTGTTCAAGTATCAGCAGTCCACGCCGGACACCCTCGGGCGACTGATCTCGCTGTGTCGCGAGAAGGCGCGCACCCGACTCGCCCTGCTGCGCTGGAGCCTGTTCAACGCACTCATCGGCAACGGCGATGCGCATTTGAAGAACCTGTCGTTCTACGTGGATGCCAAGGGCATCGCGCTGGCGCCCCACTATGACCTGCTCTCGACCACCAGTTACGCGGCACCCGGCGCCTGGGGCGCGGCCGAACTGTCGGTGAGGATGGGCGTAGCGCGCTGCTTCGGCGAACTGCGGCGCGCAGATGTCCTGAACTTCGGCGAAGCCCTAGGCCTGCCGCCAAAGCTCACGGGCGAACTCTTGGACAACCTGCTGCAAGCGCTGCGCAACGCAGCGGCTGAGATGCTCGCTCGCCTCGAACTTGGCGAGGAACCGGTTCGCCATCCCGGTGAGCATCGCCAGCTGCGGCTGATCGTCGGCGGCGCGCTCAAGGACATGGCGCGGCAGCTCGGGTAAGCCCGAATGACATCGAGCACATAAGACTGCTGTTGCTCGCTTGCCGCCCTCAGCTCAGGCGGCCTGGTTGATGCTCTCGATCAGCTGGATCAGCGCAGAGGCTTCGGCGTCGGGGAACAAGCCATCCAGCCCCTCGTGATGGACCGCGGTGAAGGGAGCTTCGTAGAGCTGCCCCGGATCAATGGCGCCGCTGGCGGTGAGCCGGTCGATGATCATTTCGACGAAGCGGATCTGTGCGCTGCTGTAGCGGCCTTGGTCAAGGAAGCGCGCAAAGGCCTCCTTGGCCGCGCTGCGATCCAGCCCGACCAGGCTGCGGATGAAGCGCGGCAGCGAGACCCCTTCTCCATAGCACTCGACGAAGCGCTGCCGGCTCTCGGCGGCCTCGGCCTGGAACAGGAAGTGCTCCAGTTGCTCTAGGTCGGTCGGAGTCAACGGCTTGTTGAAGCGCAGCCTGCCGACGGCCACGTGGTCGGCGTGCTTGCGGATGAAACTCTCGACCTTGCGCTTGTACTGCGCGAGGTTGATACCCGTGCTGAAGTCGTTGCGTAAGCTCCCCGGAACGGTGGACACAGGTTTCTAGAACTTTCTGGCAAGGTTTCCCCAGCCAGGAGGTTCAGATGCGCAAGTCGAAGTTCACCGAGACTCAGATCGTCTCGATCCTGAAGCAGGCCGATGCAGGTTTGCCGGTCAAGGATCTCTGCCGTCAGGCCGGGATCAGCGTGGCGACGTACTACCAGTGGAAGTCGAAGTTCGGCGGCATGGAAGCCTCGGAGCTCAAGCGCGTGCGTGAGCTCGAGGAGGAAAACAGCCGCCTCAAGCGCCTGTACGCCGACCTTGCGCTGGAGAACTCGGCGATGAAGGACCTGATCGCAAAAAAGTTGTAGCGCCGACGCAGAAGCGCGAGGCGGTGCGTTTCCTGGTGGAAGCCCATCGCCTGCCGCTGCGTCGGTCCTGCGCTTGCGTCGGGCTGTCGCGCTCGGCTTGGTACGCCCCGCCCCTGGACTGGACGGTGCGCGATGCCGAACTGATCGCGGCGCTTTCCGAAGCCGTGCATGAGCGGCCCAGCCGCGGCTTCTGGAAGTGTTCGGACATGCTGCGGCGCCGCCGTCCCGACTGGAATCCCAAGCGGATCTACCGTGTGTACAAGGCCATGAAGCTCAACCTGCGCCGCCCCGCCAAGCGCCGTCTGCCCAAACGCGAACGCGTGCCGCTGTACGTGCCGCGACTTCCCGACAGCGTGTGGTCGCGTAAGCTCTCCCGTCAAGCGGACAAAGCATTCCTAGAACCCTCGGCTGCTTTGGCTTTGCACTCGGCCGGTGTCATCCCGCCGAGTGCGTCATGGGGTCGTTCCTCGTTGTAGTCGAGCATCCACCACCAGGCTGCCTCGCGGACGTCGTCCAAGCGAGCGAACAGGTGCTGGTCCAGGACCTCCTCGCGGAACGTCCGGTTGAAGCGCTCGATGTAGGCGTTCTGGTTGGGCTTGCCGGGCTGGATGTACTGGATGGCCATGCCTTGGGACTTCGCCCAAGCCACGAACGCCTCGCCGA
>JAKOMQ010000013.1 GCA_022241605.1 Aquimonas sp.
CGCTACAACTTTTTTGCGATCAGGTCCTTCATCGCCGAGTTCTCCAGCGCAAGGTCGGCGTACAGGCGCTTGAGGCGGCTGTTTTCCTCCTCGAGCTCACGCACGCGCTTGAGCTCCGAGGCTTCCATGCCGCCGAACTTCGACTTCCATTGGTAGTACGTCGCCACGCTGATCCCGGCCTGACGGCAGAGATCCTTGACCGGCACACCTGCATCGGCCTGCTTCAGGATCGAGACGATCTGCGTCTCGGTGAACTTCGACTTGCGCATCTGAACCTCCTGGCTGGGGAAACCTTGCCAGAAAGTTCTAGAAACCTGTGTCCACCGTTCCGGGGAGCTTACGAGAGCTCATTTTTATGCCTCTTCCTCTATACCATACACCGATCTGACTTTTTGCTTGATTCCCTCACTCAAAGTGAATCCATGAGAGCTGATATGATTCAAAGCGATATAAGGCTTGCTACTACCACCTTTGGGAAGCCCAAGCTCTTCTTCTATATCGTTTATCAAAACAACGGTTTTTCCTACGGCAGGATCGATGGCATCCTCTATCTTTTGGGTAGATGCATCAGCCGAGACGATCGCATCCGCGCTTTTTCCATGCTGATGATCGCGATCGTATATAGCCACGTAGGGGATCTTGAACTTGTTGAGCAATCTGACATAGAGCGGAATGCTGTCTTTAGAGCCGCAATCAATTAGCGTGAAATCATATCTGAACACCCCAAGCCTTTTTGCCAGCAAAGGGAAAACAGTCTTTTCTGTTGCTCCCTCCAACAACAAAACCCTACTAGCGAAAAAGAGCTCCCCTCTGTCTGGATTTATCCAATAGGACAAGTTGAAATCCTTTTTTGCGTCACCTTGAAATAGATCATCGACACATTGCCTGACCGTAGTCGCATCAGCCCTAGGCTCTTTAGTGGCAATGTAAATGGACCTATATCGCTCAACGTCGATTAAGCCACTAGAGTGAGTGCACAGAATAACTTGGCTTCCGGTCTCGGACAGATTGACAAACGAATCAAACAAAGACCGCTGCGCTTGAGGATGCAGATAAAGTTCCGGCTCCTCGAAAATGAAGTACCTAGAATTTGAAGCCTTTCTTGCCCCTTCGGCTTCATTTCCGGCATTGGACGCAGCTGCAACAGCTCTCTTTGCAACAACCTGAATCAGCGCAACTGTTAATGCTCTTTGTAATCCGTGCCCTTTCCGCTTTATATCAGTTCTCACCCCATCATCGACCCACACCTGCGTGTTGGCTTTGAACACACTTTCAATATCTGGTGAGCTAATTTCAATATCAACTCTTGCCCCCCACGCAACCAACTCTGTCGAAAGCTCTTCCTCAAAATCAGAAAGCTGTTGAGGACGCCCTTCATTCGCGCTGCCGTCTTTATCTTTCTTATTCAGCGTCGCGAACAGCCTCCCCAAGTTGTCTTTTGTTGCTTTCCATTCCTCGTTGCTTTCCGACATTAACGCCACAACGTCTGAGTACATCTTTCCAAAGACGCTCGAATCCTTTGAAGTAAAGTCGTCCGACGCCTCTTTGACTGCCGGAATGAAGTATACCTCTCCGAATATTCCACTAGCGACGGACTTTAGCCCTAGAAAGTTCGTAGACTCAAGCTCATAGCTGAAATTTATTGATTCTCGATTTTGTTCGATGTACGCAGCCTGTGCAGCGACAATATCTTGCTTTGAAATTCTTCCTGCTGCAGGGATAAATGAATGAAAGGGCAGACTACTAGCCAGTTCTCTTTTTGCATATGCGCTGGCGTTTGCCTCTTGAAGCCATTCCTCCGCAGGGTTCTGGATATAGCCACGATACTCAAAACTACCGCCCAGGTATGCTGTCTTTCTGACTGCAATTTTTCCTTCAGAGGTCAAGTATTTTTTGAAGGTTGTGTTGTCGGATTCATCTAAGCATCCGAACTGCAACTCAACATACAACTCCGTAGAACCGCTGTGAAAATCCAAATCATGAGACTTTATCTCACCAAAGAAAAACAATATTGAAGACAATAAATTTGATTTCCCATGATTGTTTTGACCAATTATCACCATCAAATCCTGAGCATGAATCACCTGATCCTTTATGGACCTCCAATTTTTTATCGTGATTTTCTCGATCTTCATGACCCTTCCTCACAAGGCAAAAAAGCTAGACGACTTGTTCGTGAAAACACCGCCGCACAATCTAGATGAATACGTGCGCAACCAAGCACTTCCTTTGCCCTCTAGGGCATTGGCCCAAGCCAATCGCATTCACCTAATCCGTCCGCCTTCCATGACAGCGATGAATGGCGAGATCGCAGCCTCCCATCGACAGCCTACGAAGACAAGCGCAGCGCCAAGGCGCATCGACAAGCACTTAGCCCCGGCAACGGCAAATCCCGCCAAACCAGCTCAAGGCCCGGGCACCGTCACCCGGATCAGCGGCGCGGGCAGGCGCTCGCCGGTGATCCACAGCGCTGCGTCGTCGTCGCTGAAGCCCACGGCCTCGGCCTGGGCCAGCCAGCCGAAGGGCAGCTCCGCGGGCGGGCGCGCGACTGCCTCGCTCCAGGGCTCGCCTGGCTGGCGGCGGTAGACGTGGAGGCGGCGGTAGTTGAGCACCGCGAGCGCGCGGCCGTCGGATGAGAGGTCGGCGGCGGTGATCTGCGCGCGGTAGCGACCAAAGCGTGGATTGGCAGCGAGATCCTCCGGCTGCGGCTGCTGGATGCCGGACAATTCACCCAGGCGACGTGCCTGCTGCACGCCTTCTGCTGGCCCCAGCGGCAGGGCATACAGCTCCGGCGGCACCCGTTTTTTGGAGATCAGCAGCACCTCGCGCGCGACGGGATCCACCGCCACCGCCTCGACGTCGCGCGGGCCATCGGGCCAGCGGAAACGCTGCACCCAGGCTGGCTGCAGGACGCCATCGGCGAGTTCTGCAGGCTCCTCGACCACCACCAGTTCGACCTGCTGGCGCAGGCCGCCGTTGTCGCCCACATCAGCCAGCAGCAGCAGGCGGCGGCCGTCCAGTTCGAAGCTGGCGAGGTCCTCCGGGTCTACGGCCGCCACGCCCTCGATACGCAGGCTGGCGAGGCGTCGACCGCGCGCATCGATCGCATGCAGCCACGGCCCGAAGCCGCTGTCGTTGTGGACCCAAAGCACACCCGGATGCTGTCGGGAGGATGCGATGCCGCTGATCTCGGGCAGGGCGCGGTCTCGGATCACGGCCACAAGCTCGGGCTGCGCCGGGTCGCTCGACAGCGCCAGGCCGGCCGCCCCGCTCAGCGCAAGCAACAGCATCGCCCGCAGGCCGCGATGTCGCCGGTTATCTGCACTTTGCACCGCGGAGAGTGGACGATCCCTATCCATCCGCGAAGTGTGCCAGAGCGGCGCTGGCTACAATGCCGACACCACAGCAAACGACGCCATCGCCATGACCTCGACCCTCCAGCTCGGCACCCCGCTCTCGCCCGGCGCCACCCGCGTGCTGCTGCTGGGCTCGGGCGAACTCGGCAAGGAGGTGGTGATCGAGCTGCAGCGGCTCGGGGTGGAGGTGATCGCCGCCGACCGCTACGCGGACGCCCCCGCCATGCAGGTGGCGCACCGCAGCCACGTGCTGGACATGCTCGACCCCATTGCCCTGCGGGCACTCATCGCCGAAGAACAACCACATCTGGTGGTGCCGGAGATCGAGGCCATCCACACCCAGACCCTGGTCGAGCTGGAGGCCGATGGCCTGCGGGTGATCCCCACTGCGCGCGCCGCGCGCCTGACCATGGACCGCGAGGGTATCCGCCGGCTTGCGGCCGAAGAGCTGGGCCTGCCGACCTCGCCCTACCGCTTCGTCGACACCGAGGCGGAGTTCCACGCGGCCGTCGCCGCCATCGGCCTGCCCTGCGTGGTCAAGCCGCTGATGTCGTCCTCGGGCAAGGGCCAGAGCACCCTGCGCAGCGAGTCCGACCTCGGCCCGGCCTGGGCCTATGCGCAGGAGGGCGGCCGCGCCGGCGCCGGACGCTGCATCGTCGAGGGCTTCATCGACTTCGAGTACGAGATCACTCTGCTGACCGTGCGCCACCGCGGCGGCACCACCTTCTGCGCGCCGATCGGCCACCTGCAGATCGACGGCGACTACCGCGAAAGCTGGCAGCCGCAGCCGATGAGCGCGCTGGCGCTGGAGCGCGCGGAACGCATCGCCCGCGACATCACCGAAGCGCTGGGCGGCTGGGGCCTGTTCGGGGTCGAGCTGTTCGTGCGCGGCGACGAGGTCTGGTTCTCCGAGGTCTCGCCGCGCCCGCACGACACCGGCCTGGTGACCCTGATCTCGCAGGAGCAAAGTGAATTCGCCCTGCATGCGCGTGCGATTCTCGGCCTGCCGATTCCGGCTATCGACGCCCTCGGGCCGTCGGCCTCGGTGGCGCTGCTGGCCGAAGGCCAGGGCGTGCCGGCCTTCAGCGGGCTGGAAGCCGCACTCGCCGCCCCACAGACTGCTCTGCGCCTGTTCGGCAAACCGCGCGTGGCCGGCAAACGCCGGGTCGGGGTGGCGCTGGCCCGCGGCGCCGATATCGAGATTGCGCGAGCGCGCGCCCGTGCGGTGGCATCGGCCCTGACCATTGAGCTTCGTTGAAGCCTGCAGCACCCCGACGTAGACACAAGGAAACCAGCATGCCCCTCCGCCTGAGTCTCGCCCTGACCGCCCTGCTGCTGTCCGCCTGTGCCACCACCCCCGATGGGCGCAGCCAGGTCCTGCTGGTCTCCGATAGCCAGCTCAACCAGATGGGCCAGACCGCTTTCGAGCAGATGAAGGCCAACGACAGGACCAGCACCGTGCCGGCGCGCAGCAGCTACGCGCAGTGCATCGTAAATGCGCTGGTCGCCGAGCTGCCAGATCCATGGCGTGGGCTGCCCTGGGAGGCCCAGGCCTTCGCGATCGCCGAGCCCAATGCCTTCGCCCTGCCTGGCGGCAAGGTAGGCATCAACACTGGCCTGCTGCGGATAGCCGACACGCAGGACAAGCTGGCGGCGGTGATCGGCCACGAGATCGGCCACGTGGTCTATCGCCACGCCGGCGAGCGCATCAGCCAGCAGCAGCTGGCGCAGACGGGCATCGCCGTGGCCGGCGCGTATGCGGGCCGCAACAGCTCACCGGAACAGGTCAACCAGCTGATGGCGGCGATGGGCGCCGGTGCCCAGGTCGGCGTGCTGCTGCCCTTTTCGCGACGACACGAGACCGAAGCCGATGTCTACGGTCAGCGCCTGATGGCCGAGGCCGGCTTTGATCCGCGTGCGGCGGTGGACCTCTGGCAGGGCATGCAGGCCGCGACCGGCAGCCAGGGCCGGCCGCCACTGTTTCTGTCGACCCACCCGGATCCGGCGGGTCGCATCCGCGCGCTCAGCGAAGCCGCACCACGGCTGATGCCTACCTACCAGGCCGCACGCGCGGCAGGCAAGCGACCCAATTGCCGCTGAACGGCGGGTGTTGCTGGCCGCCATCGTTCACGAGGCTCCCACCTGCACGCCGACAAGGTGCCAGATGGCGAGCAGGGAGCAGAAACCATGCAACGACGACACTTACTGATGGGCTTGGGCACGCTGGCAGCCGCGCCCGCTGCCTGGCTGGTCGCACGCGGCAGCGGTGGCGCGATCGCGCAGGCCGCCGACAGCGCAGCGCCGCCAGCCATCGAGCCGCTGCGCAAATCGAAGTCCGAGTGGAAGCTGCTGCTCAGCCCCGCGGCCTATGCGGTGCTGTTCGAGGAGGCCACCGAGCGCGCCGGCAGTTCGCCGCTGAACAATGAGCACCGCGACGGCACCTTCTGCTGTGCCGCCTGTTTCCTGCCGCTGTTCGACAGCAGCCACAAGTACGAGAGCGGCACCGGCTGGCCCAGCTTCTTCACCCACCTGCCCGGCGTGTTCGGCACCAAGCGCGACTGGAAGCTGATCTACCCGCGCACCGAGTACCACTGCATCCGCTGCGGCGGCCACCAGGGCCACGTGTTCGACGACGGCCCGGCGCCGACCGGCCAGCGCTGGTGCAACAACGGCGTGGCGCTGACCTTCGTGCCGCGCGAGCAGCCGCTGCCGGAGCTGCGCGCATGAGCCGCGGCCACTCGCGCATGCGCGCCGAGCTCTGGCTGCCCTGGCTTGCGGTGCTGCTGAAGATCGCGCTGGTGGGCGCACTGCTGACCAGCGAGCTGCGCGCCGACGAAGTGATCGAGGTCCAGCTGATGCCGGTCGCGCCTGCAGGGCCTGCTGCTTCATCGGGCGAGGAAGCGCAGGCCGAGCAGCCAGATGAGGCCGTTGCCATTTTTGGCGGGGGCTGCTTCTGGTGCATGGAGAAACCCTTCGATCAGATGGACGGCGTGCTTTCCACCACCTCGGGCTACACCGGCGGCGCGCTCGACAATCCCACCTATGAACAGGTTTCCAGCGGCCGCAGCGGGCACGTGGAAGTGGTAGAAGTGCGCTACGACCCGCGCCGGGTCAGCTATGCCCAGCTGCTGAACACCTTCTGGCGCAACGTCGACCCGCTGGCGGTCAACCGCCAGTTCTGCGATGCCGGTCCGCAGTACCGCAGCGCGATCTTCGTGCTGGATGACGCGCAGCGTGCGGTCGCCGAGGCCAGCCGAGCCGAGCTGGCGCGCCGCTTCGGCACCGAGCTGGCCACCGAGATCCTGCCGGCGCAGACGTTCTGGGCCGCCGAGGACTACCACCAGGACTACTACTTGCGGAACCCGATCCGCTACGGCTACTACCGCAGCCGCTGTGGCCGCGACGCACGCCTGGAACAGCTCTGGGGCCCGCCCTGAGCACGGCCAATGCGCATGCGCATGCGCAGCGCTTGGTGCTCGACACGAATGTCTGGCTCGATCTGCTGCACTTCCACGACCCACGCTGTCGCGCGCTGGCCGCCGCCCTTGATGCGGGGCACGCGCGTGCTCTGGCCTGCTCAGCCCTGCGCGCGGAGTGGCTGCGGGTGTTGGGCTATCCCCATTTCGCGTTCGACGAGGCGCAGCGCGAGGCGCTGGATCAAGCCTGGCGACAGTGCGCGGAAGCGGCCGACACGCCGACCGACCTGCCCGCCCTGCCCCGCTGCAGCGACCCTGACGACCAGAAGTTTCTGGAGCTGGCCGTGGCCCAGCGCGCCGATGCCCTGCTCAGCAAAGACAAGGCCGTGCTCAAGCTTAGACGCCGCGCCCTGCGTGACTTTGGACTGCGGATCTGTCTGCCGGAGCAGTGGTCCCCGGCACGCTGAGATAGCACTCAGAGCGTGTGAAGGAATTCAGACGCTGCCGCCACGGGCGTCCAGCGGCGGCCGCAGCAGGGGGATGGTTCTCACAGGCTCTCAGTCAAGCAGGCAGTCGTTTGCACGTGCAGCCGCGAAGATGCGCTCGGTCCAGACGTCGGCGTCCTCGGGCGATGGCGCCGTGAACTCCACCACGGTGCCCGCGGTACGCGACCAGCAGCCGATCCGCTCCGGCCATCGCGGCGCATGCGTGGCCGATTCAAACTGCACCACGCTGGCATCCCAATACTGCAGCCGCGCGGCTTCGAGCTGGCCCAGCAGCCCCTGTGCATACATCGCGTGCCGGCCCGCCAGCTCCTGCGGCAGCGTAGGCAGGATCCTGTGGAGCAGGCCTTCCGCCTGCAGCGGCCGCAGCACCAGGGGGCCCTGGCCGTTGCGCAGGGCCACCACCGGCCCGACGTGATCGGGCATCAGCAGCAGCATGGCGCCCTCTTCAGCCGCCAGCGCCGGCATCGCCGCCGCAGTCTGGCGCAGCACGCTCTGGGTGCACCAGGCCGTCTGCAGCAGCGGCCACAGAAGCAGGATGCCGCTGGCAGACGCCAGCACGGCCGCTGATAGCGCCGCCGCCCGCGGCGCCGCACGCGTGCTGGCCTGCGATGCTCGGGCGCAGGCAACGCCAAGCGCGACGGCCAGGAAAACCAGCGGGCCGTACAGCAGGCGACCACCCTCACCGTTGGCCAGCAAGCCGCCGAGATTCAGGAACGTGGCCAGCAGGGCGCCACCGCCGCCAGCCGCCGCGGCCAGCACCACCAGCGGCCTCGGCGCGCTGACCAGCGCACTGACGGCAGCGAGCACCAGCAGACCGAGATAGACAACGAGTAAGACCGACTGCCCGCCGGCCAAGCCCAGCGACCAGGGCCGCACTGAGGCCAGGGCAGCACCGAGGCGCTCGAACGGCCCTGCGGCGGGACCATCGCCACCGTAGACCTGCCAGGCATCACCGAACAGGTGCGCGCGCCATGCCAGGAACACCAGCACCACGCCCACTGCAATCAGCAGCGCGATGGCGCGCCGCCGCTCGCGCAGCTCCGGCATGGCCAGCCACAGCAGGCCCGCCTGCAGCGGCAGCAGCGCAGCGGACTCCTTGAACAGCAGCGCTGGCACCAACATCAGCGGCAGCGCCAGCGCCTGCGGCGACGCTCCCGGCCGACCGATCCACAGCCACAGCCCGAGCAGGCTGCAGAAGGCCACGCTGGCATCCGACCGCGCCGACACCCACCAGACGCCCTCGGCCAGCAGCGGCGAGAGGCCGAACAGCAGCGCGGCGACCGACGCACCCAATCCCGCCTGCAGCCCTGCCTGCGCAGCCAAGCGCCCCACCACCGCCGCCACCAGCGCGATGTTGGCGAGGTGCAGCGCATGGTTGTAGAAAAACCAGCCGGCATAGCGCGTTCCGCTGTGCAGGTAGTCGAAGGTCAGGCTGCCGATGATCGCCGGCCGGAAGAAGGCGGAGCCCTCGCTGACGCTGCGGACGAACAGCCCCGACAACTGCTGCAGCAGCTCGCCTTTCAGTGCCCACACGTAGGCCCGATGCAGATTGGAGAAGTCGTCGCTCAACCAGTAGCCGACGTAGCCCGGCGCATAGAGCAGGCCCGCAGCGGCCAGCGTGAACGCCAGCAGCAGACGACCCGCGAGCACTTCGTCGACGCCGCCGGACGGCTTCCGCTGCAGCAGCCACCAGCGGTTCAGCGCGAAACTGACCGGCACCACCACGGCGATGGCGGCCAGCATCGCCAGCCGCGGTGGCCAGCCCAGCAGCCGTACGCCGAACTCCACCAGCAAGGCATTCAGCGCGTAGGTGACGAGGTAGACCAGCGGATAGCCCAAGGCTGCACCGGTGTTTCCGCGCGCAGCGAACACGAAGCGAGTGTTCAGGACATACGCAATCCCGATGCCGACCGCGAATGCCACGGCCAGCGCCAGCTGATGATGCAGCCAGCCCACCAGCACCCAGAACAGGGCGTAGGTGAGCGCGGTGTTGACGCCGCCCGCCAGCAGGAAACGCAGGGCCTGATCCCGAAGCATGGCCGCGGGCGGCCGCGCTTCAGTCACCGCGCACCGCAGCGAGGAACGCCTCGTAGGTCCGCAGGTAGTCACTGGAGTCGTAGGGCAGCGAGGCCAGCACCATCAGCACGGCGTCCTCGCTGTACCGGTACTGCGTGCCCCACACCATCGGCGGCAGGTACAGGCCAACCGAGGGCGAGTCGAGTCGATGCTCGTCGCGGTGCTCGCCGTCATCCACCAGCACCGACATCGAGCCGTGCACGCACACCAGGAACTGCGCGCAGCGCCGGTGCGCATGCTCGCCGCGCACCTCGCGGCTCGGCACGCCATGCACCAGAAAACAGCGCTGCGGCACGAACGGCAGGTGTTCGGTGAATTCAGCGACGGTCAGATGGCCACGCATGTCGGCATGCTGGGGCAGCGCGACCAGCTTGACCGCAGGCACCGCGGATTCGCGAAGCTGCGGCCGCGCTGGCGGCGCCTCCGGCAGCTCGCGATGGGTGCCGACATAGCCACTGATCCGGGCCGGGTTGCCGACCACGATCGCGTTGGGTGGCACCGAGCGGGTCACCACCGCGCCGGCGCCGACCATGGCGCCGGCGCCGATGGTGATGCCGGGCAGCAGCGTGGCATTGGCGCCGATCGAGGCGCCGCGCTCGACGACGGTTTCAAGAAAGCGCTCGGGCCGCTGCCGGCTGCGCGGGAACAGATCGTTGGAGAAGGTCGCATTGGGGCCGATGAAGACGTCATCGTGCAGGCGCACGCCGTCCCACAGCTGCACCCCGCATTTGACGGTGACACGATCACCCACGACCACGTCGTTCTCGACGAAAACACCGTCACAGAGATTGCAGTCGCGGCCAATGCGCGCGCCCGGCAGCACGTGGGCGAAGGCCCAGATGCGGGTGCCTTCGCCGACCTGCGCCGACTCGCACAGGGCCTGCGGATGGATGAATGAGCTCATTCGGCGGGGCCTCCGGGAAAGTCGTCACGCTGCATCACCACCGCCAGCGGCCGCGCCTTGGTGTTCTCGTAGGCGCGCCATACGTAGGAGCCGATCACGCCGAGACCGAACAGATTGAGCCCGGAGAAGAACAGCACGGACAGTACCGTGGCGGTGTAGCCCGGCACTTCGATCAGCCCGCTCAGGCGCGCGCCGAGCACGGTCAGCGCGAACAGCGCCGAGGCCAGCAGGCCAAGCCCGCCCAGCAGCAGGAACAGGCGGATCGGCAGGTCGGAGAACGAGAACACGCTGTCGGCCAGGTACTTCAGCTTGCGGCGGAAGGTCCACGCGCTCTTGCCGATCTCGCGCGCCTGCCGCACGTAGGCGATTTCCTCACGACGGAAGCCCAGCCACAGCAGCTGCCCGACCAGCGAGCTGTTGCTCTCGGCAAACGTGACCAGACGATCGCGAAAAGCCGTATTGCAGGCGAACACATCGACGCCGCCGGCCGGCAGCTCGGGCTGCACCAGCCGCCGATACGCGCCCCAGAACAGGCCGGAAGCCAGCCGATCGAACAGCGGGTCGGCGCGGCCGCTGCGGCTGGCCAGCAGCAGATCGACCTCGCCGCTGCGCAGGCGTGCGAAGCAGGCCTCGAACAGGTCCACCGGCTCCTGCAGGTCGGCCGACATCACCGCCATCCACGGGGTATCGACCTCCATCAGGCCCGCGCGGATGGCGGCGAACGAGCCGAAGTTGCGCGAGAGCAGCATCAGCCGCGCGGCATACGGCGCCGCCGCCAGGCCCTCGCGCAGGCGTTCGAAGCTGCGGTCCGGGCTGCCGTCGACCACCAGCAGGGCACGGATGCCGCCGGGCACGCGGGCGTGCAGGTCGGCCAGGCGCTGCAGCAGCGCCGGCACGTTGTCCTCGTTCCGGTAGACCGGAACGACCACGGTGCACTCAGGTCGGGAAGGCATTGCAGGCAGCGATGACATGCGCGATCTCGGCGTCGGTGAGCACAGGGTGGCAGGGCAGGCTCAGCACCTCGGCGCAGGCGCGCTCGGTCTCCGGCAGGGCCGGCATGGCGCCCGCATCCTGCAGGCCGGGCTGGCGGTGGTCGGGCAAGGGATAGTGGATGTCCGTCTGCACGCCGTGCTCGGTCAGATGCGCCCGCAGCGCATCGCGGTGGGCGCAGCGCAGCACGAACAGGTGGAAGACGTCGTCCTGGCCGCCCCGCGCGATCGGCGCGATCGCCGGATGCGCGATCTCCGCGAGGTAGCGCGCCGCGATCGCCCGCCGACGCGCATTGCGACCATCCAGCAGGGGCAGCTCGGCGTTCAGCACGGCCGCCTGCAGCTCGTCCAGCCGAGAATTGCAGCCACCCGGATGCTCGATCCGGTACTTGTCCGTCCAGCCGTACTGGCGCAGGGCGCGCAAACGCCGAGCCAGCGCCGCATCGGCGGTCACCAGGGCACCGCCATCACCCAGCGCACCGAGGTTCTTGGTCGGGTAGAAGCTGTAGCAGCCGATGTCGCCGAAGGCCCCGGCAAGGCGCCCGCCACGGCGCGCACCGTGGGCCTGCGCGCAGTCCTCGATCAAGGCGACACCGGCAGCGCGGCAGCGCTCGGCGATCGCCTCGATGGCGCAGAGCTGGCCATAGAGGTGGGTAGCCACAAGCACCTTCGGGCGCTGCGCCAGCGCCTGCTCAACGGACGCCAACGACATCAGCAGGCGCTCGGGCTCGATGTCGACAAAAAGCGGCTCGGCCCCGCAGGCGTGGATGGCCACGCTCGAATAGGCCGCGGCATTGGCCACCGTGGCCACACGATCACCGGGCCCCACGCCGAGGGCGCGCAGCGCCAGCACCAGGGCGTCGCTGCCGTTGCCCACGCCGATGCAGTGCGGCAGACCGCAGTAGGCGGCGAAGTCGCGCTCGAAGCGCTCCACCTGCGGCCCGAGCACAAACCAGCCCGAATCCAGCACCTCCAGCATCGCGCCGGCCAGGGCCTCGCGCCGGTCGGCGTGCAATCGGGCGAGCGGGAAGAAGGGAACGCGCATCAGGCATCCGCACAGGCAAGAGGGCGCCATTCTGACAGAGCCACCGCAGCAGGCCCCACTACCCTGCCCGCCCGAGCACCCCGTGCGGCACATGTCCGGTGGCCACGTGCTGGCGCGCGGATTCGACGTTGTGGTGGCTGTCGTCGAAGAAGATGTCGGCGCCGAAGGCCTCCAGAAAGGGCCCCTTGTCGCGCCCGCCGAGGAACAGGGCTTCATCGAGCCGCACGCCCCAGTGCCGCAGAGTCAGGATCACCCGCTTGTGCGCCGGCGCCGAACGCGCCGTGACCAGCGCCGTGCGGATCGGCGAGTCTTCCAGCGGGAACGCGCTCTGGATCGCGTGGATCGCCGCCAGCACGCCGCGGAAGGGCCCGCCGGACAGCGGCTCGGCGGCCTGCGCGCGCTCGTTGGCGGCAAACGCCTCCAGCCCCTGCTCGGCGCTGATGCGCTCGGACTCGTCGCCGAAGATCACCGCGTCGCCATCGAAGGCGATCCGCAGCTGGTCGGACGCGCGCGCGCTGGCCTTGCTCGGCAGCAACGTGGCCGCCGCGACGCCCGCGTCCAGCGCGCGCGCCACATCCTCGGCATTCGCCGACAGGAACAGCTGGGCGCCGAACGGCCGCGCGTAGGGGTGGGTGGGCGCGCCGTTGGTAAACGCCGCGCGCACGATCTCCAGCCCGTAGCGCTCGATCGAATTGAAGATGCGCAGGCCGCTGTCGGCCGAATTGCGCGAGAGCAGGATCACCTCGACCTTGGGCAGGCCCGGCTGGTCGTGCGCGTTCAGCGCCAGCAGCTTGCGCACCAGCGGAAACGCGATGCCCGGCTCCAGCGGATCGTCCTCGCGCTCACGCTGGAACTCCGCATACGCCGCCAGGCCATCGCGCTCGAACAAGGCATGGCTGTCCTCCAGGTTGAACAGGGCGCGCGAGGAAATCGCGACCACGAGGCGGTCGGGCGCTGCAGCATCGTGAGGAATCGCTGGCGACATCAGAGGTCTCTGGGTAAAAGACGGCAGCCGCGGCCGTGCGGATGACTGCCACAGGCTACCCGCTTGCGCGCGCGGATTCCGCGCCCCCGCTCTGCACGCCGCGTCGCAGTCACACCGCCTGCCCCGCCGCATGCCCCGAGGCCCAGGCCCACTGGAAGTTGTAGCCGCCCAGCCAGCCGGTGACATCCACCACCTCGCCGACGAAGTACAGGCCCGGGCAGCGTTTGGATTCCATCGTGCTGGAGGAGATCTCGCGCGTGTCGACGCCACCCAGCGTGACCTCGGCGGTGCGATAGCCCTCGGTGCCGCTGGCCACCAGCGGAAACTGCTGCAGAGCCGCAGCGATCTGCTGCAGCTCCTTCGGGCTGTACTGGCGCATCGGCCGGCTTTCCAGCCCGGTCTCGCACAGACGCTGGGCGAGGCGCTTGGGCAGCAGTTCGGACAGCACGCTGCGCAGCTCGGCGGCCGGGCGCTCCTGCCGCAGCGCCTGCAGGCGCGCGTGTGCGTCCTCGCCCGGCAGCAGATCGAGCTCAAGCGGCTGGCCGGGCTGCCAGTAGGACGAGATCTGCAGGATGGCCGGGCCGCTGATGCCGCGATGGGTGATCAGCATCGAGTTGCTGAAGCTTTGCCGCCCGGCGGTGGCGGTCACCGGCAGAGCGACGCCGGCAAGCTCCTGGAAGCGCTCCGAGTGCGTGCCGCTCAAGGTCAGCGGCACCAGTCCCGCCCGCGTCGGCAGCACGCTGTGGCCGAACTGCCTGGCCAGCGTGTAGCCGAAACCGGTGGCGCCCATGCTGGGGATCGACAGCCCGCCGCTGGCCACCACCAGCGCCGGCGCCTCGAACACACCTTGCGTGGTGCGCAGTCGAAAACCCTGGTCGGTCTGCTCCACCGCCTCGATGGAGCACTGCGTGCGGACCTCCACGCCCGCCGCCTCGCACTCGTCCAGCAGCATTCGAACGATCTGCTTGGAGGACTCGTCGCAGAACAGCTGGCCAAGCTCCTTCTCGTGGTAGGCGATGCCGTGGCGCTCAACCATCGCGACGAAATGCTCGGGCCGGTAGCGGGCCAGCGCCGACTTGCAGAAGTGCGGGTTGGCCGAGAGGAAGTTCTCGGGCCGGGTGCCGGTATTGGTGAAATTGCAGCGCCCGCCGCCGGACATGAGGATCTTCTTGCCGCAGCGGTTGGCATGCTCGATCACGGCTACGCGGCGGCCGCGCTGGCCGGCGGTGAGCGCGCAGAACAGGCCGGCGGCACCGCCGCCAATGACCAGCACATCGGACACTTCCACCTCAGCCACGCGTGGCTGCCTGCAGCAGCACCGGCGTCAGGCTGACCGTGGCGCTGTCCGACATCAGCTGCAGCTCGCCCTCCTGCACGATGCACTGCAGCTGCATGCCGCGCTCCAGCAGGGCGGCGAGATCATCGGCCGCGCCGGCCGGCAGCTCGATGACCTCGAGATTGCTGCAGCGGGCCAGCGCGGCAGCGTTCTTCTCCCACCAGATCTGGAAGGCGCGGCCGCTGTAGCCGACCAGGCTCACCCGGCGGGCGCGGCCGCAGGCGCGGCGCAGGCGCGCCTCGTCGGGCTGGCCCAGCTCGATCCAGTGCTCGATCTCGCCGGTGTAGGAGCGCAGCCACAGGTCCGGCTCGTCCTCGGCGCTCAGGCCGCGCCCGAACTCCAGCCGCTCCTGCGCGAACAGCGCAAACGCACACAGCCGCACCATCAGCCGCGCATCGGTCTCCGAGGGGTGCTGGGCCAGCGTGAGGCTGTGGCTGGCGTAATAGTGCCGGTCGAGGTCGCTGACCTGCAGCTCGGCGCGGTGGACGGTGGCTTTGAGGGCCATGGGCTCCAACTTGAGTGGGCGACCCGTGCTCGGGTCAGGCAAGGGGGCAAGCCCGCACGCGGCAGACCTGGATCAATGAAAGTACGTGCCTGTAAAGGCGGCGGGTCCCAGCGCAGGTGCGCGCCGCGCGCGGAGCGCAGCATGTTACCTGTGCGCCAAGGCCAGCCAAAGAAAGCCTCGCATTCGAATTGCGTGCCCGAGCGCTCCTGCGCTGCGGCGCGAGCGCAGGATGCGCACCGCGCGGTGTCGCCGGAGGCCTATTACCGTGCGAGCCTGAACCGGCCATAGCGGCGCTCGCCACTGTGTTGGGTTCCGCACAGATGGCAATGCCGCGGAGGATGAATCCTCACATCAGCTTCACCACCTCCCCGATGCGCAAGGCCGGCTCCATTCGGCCTCCGCGTTGCCGCATCGACCGCAGCTTCGCCCCGCCTGCGCCCATTCCGCGCACGCCCTGGAGGTCTACCATGCAATCGCCGCTTCGCTATCGCTTCAATAGTCTGCTGCACACCGTCCTACTGCTCTTGCTGTGCGTTGCGGGCACGTCATCGGCGCAGACCGCGCCGAACTTCGGACAGGCCGGCAGCTTCGGCGTGATCGGCGGCTCGGCGGTGACAAATACCGGCCCGACCATCGTATTTGGCGATCTTGGCGTCAGCCCTGGGACCGCGGTCAGCGGGTTTCCGCCCGGCATCGTCAACGGCGTGCTGCACAACGCCGACGCGGTGGCCATGCAGGCGCAGGCCGACGTGGTCATCGCCTACGACAGCCTGGCGAACCAACCCTTCAACACCGACCTCACCGGACAGGACCTGGGCGGCCTGAGCTTGACCCCCGGGGTGTACCGCTTCTCGACCTCCGCACAGCTCACCGGAACCCTGACCTTCGACGCCCAGGGCGATCCCAATGCGGTGTTCATCGTGCAGATCGGCAGCACCCTGACCACCGCCAGCAATGCGGTGGTGCGGGTCATCAACGGAGGCAGCGGCTGCAACGTGTTCTGGCAGGTCGGCAGTTCAGCGACGCTGGGCACTGGAACCGCCTTCATCGGCCACATCGTGGCGCTGAGCAGCATCACCCTCAACACCGGTGCAAATACGGCCGGGCGGCTGCTGGCGCGCAACGGCGCGGTCACTCTCGACAGCAACGTGGTTGCGGCGTGCACCTCTGCGGGCGGCGGCTGCCCGACGCTGGCGCTGGAGCCCGCTGCGCTTGCCGATGCGCAGATCGGGCTTCCCTACAGTCAGGCCCTGCTCGCCAGCGGCGGCGCGGCGCCCTACATCTACACGCTGGTGGCCGACAGTCTGCCCTCCGGCATGACGCTGTCGCCTGCTGGCCTGATCAGCGGCACGCCGCTCGCGCTCGGCAGCAGTGCGTTTACGGTGCGGGCTACCGATGCCAACGGCTGCCTGATCACGCGCAGATACACGATCGTGGTGGGCGCCAATACGATCGGCCAGGCGCCGCGGACGGTGCCGACCCTGCCAGCGTCCGGACTGCTGCTGCTGATCGCAGCCTTTGGGCTGACAGGCTTGCTAACCCTGCGTCGGTGACGGGGCGGGGGTGGCTCGCCAAGGAGGCGCGCCACGCGAACGCTGAGGCAGGGGGGCGAACGGCGCGGGCGCGTTGGCGCCGTTCAATCACTACGGCTCATCGCCCACAGTGCGCCGCAGGATCCTAGTCCTTGCCCTCCTTCGGCACCCCCTCCAGGGCAGCGGCAGGAAGAGTAGCGGTAGGAATGGCGGCCACGTCGGTGATGATCTGGCGCTGGGGCATGTAGTCCAGCAGCATCTCCGTTTCACGCTTCACGACGCTGTAGCACTCGCAGCTCAGCCGTTCGAGTTTGGGGCGGTCCAGCACCCGGATCCGCCCGCGCGAATAGGAGACCACCCCCAGGCTCTGCAGCTTGGAGGCCGCCTGGGTGACGCCCTCGCGGCGCACGCCAAGCATGTTGGCGATGAACTCCTGGGTCATGGTCAGCTCGTCATGTTCCAGCCGATCGATCGACAGCAGCAACCAGCGGCAGAGCTGCTGATCAATGGAGTGGTGGCGGTTGCAGACCGCGGTCTGCGAGACCTGGGTGATCAGCGCCTGGGTATAGCGCAGCATCAGCAGCAGCAGCTGGCCGTGGCGATTGAACTCTTCCTTTACCCGCACCCGCGGCAGCCGATACGCATAGCCCGCGCTTTGCACTACCGAGCGGCTGGGCGTGCTCTCGCCGCCCAGGAACAGCGTGATGCCCAGCAGACCCTCGTTGCCGACCACGGAAATGGCGGTCGACGTGCCGTTTTCCATCAGGTACTGCAGCGAGACGATGGAATCGGTAGGGAAGTAGACGTGCCGCATCGGGCGCCGCGACTCGTATAGCAGCGCCCGCAGCGGCAACTCGACCAGCTCCAGATTATCGAACAAGCGCCCCTGCACTTCGGGCGAAAGGGCTGCGAGTAGGTGGTTTTGTTGCGGCTCGGGCTTGCTGGGCATTGATAGGCTTCTGAGCTGTGGAGCAATGGGAGCGGCTGCCGGGCACAGCTCGCCTCTAGGTGAACGCGCAGCGGCTGCGAAGAACGCACGAACGTGTGGTGCCGCCTGTCAGCCCGAGAAAGACAGCACCGGCCATCGCCATGGCGGCGCCGTCATGCAAAGACTGCGCCCGAAACTCCGCCGGACCCGTCTGCCGCCCGCGCGGATCAGCCGCGCGGAATCATGCGCCGAAAACCCTCGCCTGTGGAGGCCCGGCCCTTCTGCGCCGGCTCAGGCGCGAATTGAGGCCCCGCAAACAGCCGGCCCAACGCGCACGTAGCCGGCGGCGCCGGCGCGCGCTGGCCGAAGCACGTGATCCCAGACTGAGGCAGACCCTGCCAGCGAGGGCGTCGTGCGAAGACCGGCAGTGCGGCCTCGTCAAGCGGCGGCGCCGCAGTGCTGCCAGGCTCAGTCGAACTCGGCGCTCATCGCGCGCGGCGCGGGCGGGGCGCGATCGATTTCCAGCGGCTTTCGGCACTCGCTGTCGAAGCGTCTGCGCAGCTTGAGCCAGTCGCCCTGCTCAGTCGCTTCGACGATTGACTGCCACAAGGCCTGGCACTCAGCCGCCTCGGCCGGGTTCAGCGTCGTCGGATCGTTGAGCTCTACCGCCTCATCGATCCGGCCCCAGCTGCAGACCGGCGGCACCGCGGAGCAACGGAAGGACTTGCTCCGGTTCTCGTAGGTCGTCGCTTCCGAAAGCGTGACAAGGGCGTCTTCGCCGATTGATCTGACGGGCTTCCAGTCGGCATCGAAACGCGTGGGCGTGTAGTCCAGCGACGGCGGACGTCTGAAGGCAGACTCGGCGCCGGCGAGCCCCGGCGTCATGTAGCTGAACATGCGGTCCTCGCTCTCGACGGCTTGAATGCCCCCAAGCACCGACTCGGGCAGCGCGATGGAGCCGTCGCTGCGGAACAAGCGGACCGCAGGCTCAGCGGCATCGGCAGTCGCCGGCACGGCCTCGGCTTCGCGCGGCTCGACACCTGAAGGAGCCGCAACCGCGCGCGCCTTGCCCGGCGGCGCGACAGATGTCGGCGGAGGCTCAGTCGCCAGGCGGGGCGGAGCCGTCCGCCGCGGCATCGCTGCCGTTGCAGGCGGCTCGACAACGGCCTGCAGGGCCACATCACCCGCACCGCCCATCGTCGTCTGCTCGACAAACAGGAGCTCAAGGCCGCCCGTCACCATATCGGTGACGGCTGCCGCAGCGCGCGCGGCGCTCGTCGATGCAGGCATCCACGCGCTGGGCGGGACCATCAGGTGCACCAGCACGGCGAGGTGCAGGGAAAGCGCCAGCGCTATTCCACCGATCCGGCTCCATTGCAGCGATGGCGGCTCGGCGGCCGCGGCCAGCGCAGTCCGCAGCGACCCGATCCGCGGCCACATTGCGTCAGCGTCGCCATCGGCATCGCGGACGGCGACTGCGCTGGGTTTGGTCGCCGCGGCGGACGCGCGCTTCGATGTCTGGGTCATTCGCTATCCATGCGAGGGCTGCGCGGCGCGATACACATCGGCCGATGCAGCAGCACCCCACGCAATCCCCGGGGCGCCGCGATGCTACGTCGCTGACGAATCCGCTGTGCTAAGAATTCGCTAGCGTGCGCAGACGACCGGCAAGTGGCCTGGAGCGCGAGCCGGTCACGCGCGTTCGGCCACATCGATCGCTGCCGTGCTCGCCCGTCAAGGGTCGTAGCCGAGGGTCAACGAGCAGACACGGCACCGCCGAGACATCTCCGCAAAGCGACGCAACCCCGCGTGCTGCCAGCCGAGGCCCCAGACACGAGTCCGGCGAAGCTGACCCGAGGAATCGTCCAATCGATCAGATTCAAGCGCTCAAGCGCTGAGCGAGCCTGCTCGCGACCAGCTCGCTCGACCGTCATCTGACGCAACGCTCGCCTGCAAGCCGGCTCTGCAAACAGCCCACGCAGAGCGCAGCGCTAGTGTAGTCATGCGTACGTTGCGGACAGTCGCTGCGAGCGGATTCGTGTGGCTGGCAGGGCGCGTCGATGAGTCATGGCAACGCTATGGCGAGAACGAGAATCGCTGTCAGTCTTTCCGAAGACGCCGCGGATACGTTGGCTCAAGTGCGAATCACTGCCCTCGCCTCCGGCCGCTCTAGGAATCCCGAATCGCGAATCCCGGCCTCTGCACAGCGGCACTACTGGCGACCACTCGCCAGACGGCGATCAGTCGGCAGCGAGCTCTGGCGCGCCCTCGGCCTCCACGCCCTCGACCGCATCGTTGTCGAAGGCGTCCTCATCGATATCATCCGGCCCCAGCACGCGATAGCCCCGCGCTTCGAGGGTGGCCAGCAGGCCGTCGGGGGCCGTGTCCAGCAGCAATCCGATCGACACGGCGCTCACCGTAGTGCGGTGGGCGGCCAGCGCCTGCTCCGCCGCCTCAAGCCAACTCACAAGCGACTTGGCGCGCACGTCGTCCAGTCCAAACTGCTGCAGCACTGGTGCACTGGTCAGCGCGCCAATGCAGGCGCTGGCAGGATCGGAATCGTGCAGTGCGCGCAGGGCCTCGACGTCGCCGATGGCCCAGGCTTCGGCACGCGCGCCCAGCAGGGAAAGATCGCTCTCCAGCCGATCAAGAGTGCGCTCGAAGCACTCGATGTCGTCCAGCTCGCCGCGCTTGAAGTCACGCAAGGCCTGGCGCGGCTCGTCGAGGGTCAGCGCAAAGTTCGCGGACAGATAGGGCAGATCACGGCGCTTGCGGACCTTGCTGATGTGCTCGCCTACCGGCGACTCGAAGGACAGGCCGATACCCTCAACGGCCTTGCTGTGCAGCTTCTCCGCCGCGAACACCGGCCGCCAGCGCTCCACGCCGCGATCGCGTCCGAGGTGTTCGGCCTTGAGCTCGCTCCAGCGCGCATACAGCTCAGGCGAGAGCACGTCGGCCAGCCGCTCGCGCCCGGGCAGCTTGCGCGCCCCCAGCATCGAGGGCACCAGAGTCAAGGCATGCAGCCTGCCGCGGCCGGTACTCAGGGAAAAGCCCGGGGGGCCGAGGATGGCGTCGGCCTCCTCCAGACGCGCATCCAGTTCAGCCGAGCGCCACTGCATCCGCTCGGGCAGCGGGCTCAGCGTACCGACCAGCCAAAGCACATGCTCCTCTCGACGCACCTGCCACAGCCCGGGGCCGGGCATCACGCCTTCGACATCCACTGCGGCCAGGGTGGGCGGGGCCTCCACGGGCGGCTCACTGGCCTCCACGGCGAGGGCGAACAGCAGGGACGCGAACACCGGAACGCAAAGGCGCAGGGGCATGGAGGTGCACGGAAGTGAAGGAGCGCGCAGGTTAGCGAGCGCGGCATTAAGCCGCAGTTACGCGGCGGCACGGCCTGCGCGGGGCGCTTTGGATTCGTTCATGTCGGTAGCATCGAGTGCCGGTGGACGGCCACGACCGCGTGCTGCTCGCGCTCAACAGCACCGGCGCCAGCGCCAGCGTCGGCATCCAGCGCGAAGTAATTGCCCACAATGAGCACAGCGGATGCACCGCGTTCGCCGGCGCATGCAACTTCAACCTGAACCTGCCCCAAGTCATCATTCTCGTGATCGCGCCACCCGATTCCACTTGATGCTGCGATTGCGCCAGTGCGCACCGATGGTCTGGACGAACTCAGCGCGGACAAGCTTGGCGCGCGACAGCGTCCAGCCCTCGCCCTCTCGCTTGATCACGATGCCCTCCGGCGGGCCGCTGCGATAGCGGCTTTGCCGGGTTTCCAGGAGAGCACGTAGCGAGGCCTGCGTGACTTTGCCACGATGAAGGGTGGGGACACACACAAGCCCGAGAGTCTTGGTCAACTCATCGCGACGCGCGGTATCCCAGAACTGAGCGGCCTCGCGGTCGTAAACATCGAACACCAGAAACCAATCTGGCAAACCCGAGTAGGCCAACGAATGCCTTGCAGCACACCACTCGCCAAAGAGGATCAAACCTGGGGTCAGATGGTCCAGCAAAGCTTGCCGATGTTGCGCCAGCCAGGGTCCGAGTCGGGAAAACTGTCCCGTGAACGGCTCGACGAGGTACTGCCCTCGGTTCTGTGCGCGCAGCCCGCCCTGCGGCGATACCGACAGCCCCAGATTGGCGCCGTCGAGCTTTTCCTCCACCACCACGGCATCGGCAAGCAGTGCTGCAACCTGCTCCGGCGTCAGCACCTTGTCATCGCGGGGCCTTCCCTCACCCAACCATGCGAGGTGTGGCGTATGGGGGAAACGGAAAAAATCTTCAGACATCGATCAACCGCTCGGCAGCGGGGGAATGGGACTCCCGGGGAACTTGGCCTCATAGAACCTGAAAACATCCTCCGGGCAGAGAAAGTCCACGGAAACTCCCGTCACGGCGAGCGCTGCACTCCAGTTCAACCACTTGCAGTCAGCGGCCTGCCATATCGGCGGCTTGTCCGGGTGCGAGTTGGCCACGGCCACGAACTTGCGGTCCGGTGGATCGAACTCAAGCTGTAGGTCATGATCGGGAAACTCATCGAAAAGATCCGCTTCTCGCTCGGTGACCGAGACGGTCTGAACACGACTCGAGTTGCTGGTGTTCTGTAGAAGCCACTTCAGAAACTTGTCACCCGCGCCCTTAGAGGCATTTGGCCGAGTCTTTCCCAGGTACTCGCCCAAGATGCGAAAGCCGTCATCCACCACCACAACGCCCTCCGCCTTAAGCGCCAGCAGCCGCCGCACGCAAATGGCGACGCAGTCTGGGCCGACACCGTCGTGCTGCTCGTTGGCCACCAGCAGCACGTTGGTGTCCACCACTACCTTCATCATCTCGACTCCGAGACTTGGGCTTTCTTGCGCTGCATGGCGGCCAAGGTACGCGCGGCGATATCTGCCATCTCATCGCCAAAGAAGTTCTCCGGCCAGTTCTCGATCTCGCCGAACATGTTAAGACGAAGCGGCTCAAGCTCGGCACCCGAACCCGTGCGGCGACAGAAGTAGATCGCCACATCCTGCTCAGAGAGATCGCCCTCAGCGATGCGTCGCTGGATACGATTCAGCATGTGCTCCGAGTGGCTTTCGATGATTAGCTGCACGCCGCGCAGCTTGCCGTTCTCCCTCGCCTTGATCGCCGCGATGAAGACATCGGCAAGCGCAGCCTGCACCTGCGGGTGCAGATGTATCTCGGGCTGCTCCATCCACACAGTCGAGTGCGGCTGGCAGTAGAAGGGCTGAGTGAGCGCCGGCAGCACCTGCGACACGCCAAAGCCCACGTCGGTCAACTTCACTTCGCTGCCGCTAGAGTGCGTCTTGAGGAGTACTTCGTATTCCTTTCGCCCCTCAGCCACCGACTTGACTGTGAAGCTGTCAATGACTCCCAACTCTCTGAGCCATTTCGCGATGAAGGCATCAAAGGGATAGGACCGCTTGTTGAGGCCTCGACTCAGCTTACGGCCGAGGCTGCTGGCGGCGAGGATCGCCGCAATCGTGAGCTCGCCGCGCTGACCAACGCTCTCCGGCGTCTCACCCGACCAGGAGTAGATCCGCTTGGGGGGATCGCGCAGCGGGCCCAGGTAGTGGATGCCAGCCAGCGCAGCTTCCGTCTGCAACGCGAGATCGCTCAAGAAATCGGCATTCTGAAAGCGCGCGCGGCTTTGGTCTGAGATGCGGTAGAACTTGTCGGGCTCGTCCAGGGGCCAACCACGGCCGACGTTGCGCACCAGCTTGATCTGATCCGAAGCGATATCGAGCTTGCCTTCCGGGCCGCGCGTGTAGTCAATCGCAAGTTCGCGCTGGCCCTCCCTCTTCAAGTCGTACCCAAGGTGCCGCACCAAGGGCTGCTCGCGCTTGTCTGCCTGCAAGGCCACCTTGATGCGCAGCTCGTCGCCACTGAAGCGCGCCTGGGACAGCGGATCGCGGATCTCCATGCCGTGGGGCAGGTTCCAACCCAGCTCGAAGCGAAGGTCGCGCGACAGGTCGTGATTGTGGATGCACTCGGCAAAGGTGCCCAGCTCGATCAAAGAGTGCTCGTCGCCTAGGTGAAGGGCACGACGGCGATCAGCCGACAGGGCTGTTTGCTTCAGCGCCAGCAAAAGGTGTCCCAGGCTGCTCTTGCCGACGCTGTTGGCCCCGAAGATGACCGTAAGCGGCGCTAGACGCAGCGGACCTGAGTCGCCCCACGCCTTGAAGTTTTCGACGCGAAGGTGGGTGAGCATCAGTGCGTAGCTCCAGAGTTCGCGCGACCCCAAGATTCCGGCATCGCGCGCCGGTCTCGGAAATCACAGAGGCGTTTCGTGTCGTCCGCCGGGATGCTACTCCCCCACCCCCAACCTCTCCATCAACCCCACCTCATCCAGATTCTCGCTCTCACTCGCCCGCCGCGCGCGGTACTCGTAGGTGCCCGCAGCCAGGCCGCGCTCGGAGACAACCACGCGGTGCGGGATGCCGATGAGTTCGATGTCGGAGAACATCACGCCGGGACGCAGGCCGCGGTCGTCGAGGACGGCTTCGATGTCTTCGGCCAGCAGCTTGAGGTACAGGGCCTCGGCGGCTTCGGAGACCTTGGGGTCGTTCTTGGGGTTGATGATGCAGACGGCGACCTGGAAGGGGGCCATCGGCTCGGGCCAGATGATGCCGCTCTCATCGAAGTTCTGTTCGATGGCCGCGGCGACGATGCGGCTGACGCCGATGCCGTAGCAGCCCATATACATGACGCGGCTCTTGCCCTGCTCGTCGAGCACGGTGGCGTGCATGGCTTCGGCGTATTTCTGGCCGAGCTGGAACACGTGACCCACTTCGATGCCGCGCGCCAGCTTGAGCGGGCCGCTGCCGTCGGGGGCGGTGTCGCCTTCGAGCACGCTGCGCACGTCAGCGACAGTCTCGGCCTCGGGCAAGTCGCGGCCGAAGTTGACGCCGCGGAAGTGGAAGCCGTTTTCGTTGGCGCCGCAGACGAAGTCGGCCATTACCGCGACCTCGCGGTCGACCACCAGCTGGAAGGGCTTGGGCGCTCCAATGGGCCCAAGGAAGCCAGGCTCGGCGCCCAGGGTGTCTTTGATCTCGGCTTCGGTGGCGAGGCGGTAGTCGGTCAGGCCCGGCACCTTGCTGAGCTTGATCTCGTTGACGCTGTGGTCCCCGCGCACCAGCACCAGCACGAAGCCCTGCTCGCCGATCACGGCAACGGACTTGACGGTGCGGTTCAGCGGCAGGCCCAGCAGGGCGGCGACGTCTTCGCAAGTCTTCTGGGTGGGCGTGCTGACCTTCTCGAAGGCCTCGGCAGCGGCGGGGCGCGGGCCGGCCGGGGCCTGGGATTCGGCCTTCTCGACGTTGGCGGCGTAGTCGCTGTTCTCGGAGTAGGCGATCAGGTCTTCGCCGGACTCGGCCAGCACGTGGAACTCCTGCGAGGCATTGCCGCCGATCGCGCCGGAATCAGCCATCACCGCGCGGAACTTCAGGCCGAGTCGGCTGAAGATGCGCTCGTAGGCGGCGAACATGTTCCAGTACTCGCGCTCAAGGCACTCGGGCGTCAGATGAAAGGAGTAGGCGTCCTTCATCAGGAACTCGCGGGCGCGCATCACGCCAAAGCGCGGGCGGATCTCGTCGCGGAACTTGGTCTGGATCTGGTAGTAGTTGCGCGGCAGCTGCTTGTAGCTCGACAGCTCGCTGCGCGCGTAGTCGGTGATGACTTCTTCGTGAGTCGGGCCGTAGCAGTACTCGGCCTCCTTGCGGTCCTTGATCTTCAGCAGCTGGCCGCCGAACTTCTGCCAGCGGCCGGTTTCCTCCCACAGCTCACGCGGCTGGATCGAGGGCATCAGCACTTCCACCGCGCCGGCGCGGTTCATCTCCTCGCGCACCGCGCCTTCCACCTTGCGCAGCACGCGCAGGCCGATCGGGGTCCAGGTGTAGAGGCCAACCCCCAGCTTGCGCACCATGCCGGCGCGCAGCATCAGCTGATGGCTGACGATCTCGGCGTCGGCGGGGGTTTCCTTGGTGGTGGTGATGGGGAACTGCGACAGACGCATGGAGGAATCCGGCTGGGGTGCGAGGGCCGCCGATTGTAGCGGCCGCGCGGGCATGGCTGCGCCAGATCGCTGCACATGCGCCCCTTTGCGCCTGGCTTCCGCGTCGGCAGCCTCGGGAACATGTGGAAAAACCGCCCGGCTACTGCAGCCGCCTTTGAACGCCCGTAGCGGCGGGCCGGAAGTTCCAGAGGGAACCGGCACTCGTGCGCCCGCGCTCTGGGTAGAGCCTGCTTGCAGGCGACCGCAGCCTGTGCACCCCACGCCAAGCCTGCGCGTCGCGGGCACGCTCGCCGGTCTTGTCGGTGCGGCCACGGCAAGCGTCGGGGCGAGGGGCCCCTTTTCTTGAGAGCCTGTGAAAAGGCCATCTGCCTCCCCACGGCCGGCGATGCCAGCCTCAGCGGCGGAGGCGCTCCCATGCCGCACTGGCCAGCAGGGCTCCGTACTCCGCGTAACTTTCGGCATTGGGATGGAACCCGTCGCCCGAAAAAGCCTCCGGGCCGGGGCGGAACGGCAGCGCCAGCGGCAGCACCCGCGGGTCGGCTGCGGCAACTTCGCGCGCGGTGTCCTCCAGCAGGCGAGCGCGCAGACCCATCAGCTGCCGCAGCGGCACCGGCAGCAGCGGGAAGCGCTCCAACGGCGGCAATCCAGGCAGCAGGATCCAGGCCTGCGGGTGGCGCTGGCGCAGGCCCCGCAGCAGTCCCTCCAGTTCGCGGGCGAAACGGGCGCGCGGCGTGAGTGCGGTGACGTCGTTGACGCCCACCGAGATCAGAACCACGTCGACGTCCGCGGCCTGCAGCTCGGGCAGCAAGCGTCGATGCAGGCCAGCGGCATTGATGCCGATGCGGCCGCAGGCCTGCCACTGCACGGCGCGCCCGCTCAGCGCCGCCAGCGCGCTGGCGGTAGCCCCGGCCAGCGCCAGACGCATGTCACCCGCGCCGACCCCGGCGACGATGGAGTCGCCCACGGCCAGCAGCCGCAGCGGCGCGCCGCTGGCGCGGTCCACGGGCAGTGCGGTGCCGCTGGGCTCGCCCTGGGCGCCGGCAAAACGCGGTGCACGCCGCCGCAGGGCCAGGCCCTGGGCGGCAATCAGCGGCAGCGCCGACCAGAACAGCAGGCGCTGCGGCAGACGCAGCGGCAGCCGCGTCCGCACAGGCACTCAGCCCACTGCGCCGCGCAGCCGCGTCTGCGCAGGCTCGTCCGGCAGGGCCGGCTGCGGGGCCTCGGCGCCTTCCGCGGCCTCGGCGGCCTCGTCCTTGGCGCCGGTCCAGTGTTCCAGCTGGTAGTCCAACTCGTAGGCAGGCGGCTCGCCGCCGGGGCCAGTGAGGTAGTGCTCCATCCACTGCATCAGGCGCAGGGCGTAGTCCCAGCGACTGGCGGCGCGCTGATTGCCGTGGCCCTCGCCGGGATAGAGCACCAGACGCACGGGCGCCTGGCCGAGCACCTTGAGATAGCGGTAGAGGGTGAAGCTCTGGCTGCGGTCGACGCGCGGGTCGGCGTCGCCGTGCAGGATCAGGGTCGGGGTGCGTGACTTCTGCGCATGGAAGATCGGGCTGGCCCGGGTGTACAGCTCCCAGTTCTCCCACGGCCACTGCAGGTAGTGCACCAGCTTGAGCTCGGTGGGGATGTCGGTGGTGCCCATCATCGCGATCTTGTCGGACAGGCCGACGAAGGTGACCGCGGCAGCGAAGCGCTCGCTGTAGTAGGTCGCGCCCCAGGCCGAGGCATAGCCGCCGTAGGAGCCACCGGTGATGCCGACGCGGTCGCGGTCGACCAGGCCGATATCGATCAGGTGATCGACGCCATCGACCAGGTCATCGAACTCCTCGGCGGCCGGACGCCCGTGGTTGGCCTTGGAGAAGGCCACGCCGCGGCCGGTGCTGGCGCGGTAGTTGGGGTAGAACACGGCGAAACCCCGCGCTGCGGCGGCCTGGCCCGGGGTGGAATAGCTGCTCAGCCAGCCGTGGTTGTAGTGCGCCTCGGGGCCGCCGTGCACGGTCAGGATCAGCGGATAGCGCCGGCCCGGCTGCTCCTCCAGCGGCCGGATCAGCATGCCCTCGATCTCCAGCCCGTCGCGGGCGCGGTAGCGCACCACCTCCTGTGTCGCGAGGCGCACTTGCGCCAGCCAGGGGTTGCTGTCGGTCAGCCGCCGCGGCGCGCGCGCGCCGGGCTCCAGCAGAAACAGCTCGCGCGGGTGCGCGGGCGTGTTTCCGCCCAGCGCCACCCGACGGCCGTCTGCGGACACGCTGAGGTTGTCCCAGATGCCGACCCCAGCCGCCAGCACCGGCTGCACGCGGTCACGGCCAATGTCGTATTCCTGCAGGCGGGTCTCCACGCCCTCATGGGAGACAAACAGCAGGCGGCGGCCGTCTCGCCAGGCCAGCTGCCAGATATGGCCCTCGAAATTGGGCACCAGATCGCGCGGCTGGCCGCCGCTGCGTCCAACCAGCATCAGCCGGCCCTCGCGTGGGTCGCTGATGTCCTCGGCGCTGATGAAGGCAAGGTTCGCACCGTCGCCCGACCAGGCCATGGCGCCCAGCTTGCCGGGGGTTTCGACTTGGGCGGTGATGCGGCCCTCGGCATCGGCGAAGTGGATACGGGTGCGCATGATGACGTCGTCGATCAGCTCCACCGGCGCGATCTTCAGCGCCAGCGCGTCGCCGCGCGGGGCCCAAGCCGCGTCCTGCACCGAACCCTCAAGCTCAACTGCGCGGGGCTTCTGCGCTTCAGCGCCCAGCCGCCCCAGCCACAGCCGCACCGGGCGTGCGCTCTCCTCGTAGATGCGCTGGCTGAAGCCCTGGCCGGCCAGCTTCTTCAGGGCCTCGTCCTCCGGCTCGAAGGCCAGCGCGGCGATGCGCGCACCGTCCGGCGCCAGCCGGAACTGGCGGATGTCGGTCTCCAGATGAAACACCGGGACCGCCTCGCCGCCATCCAGCGCGATCCGGTACACCCGGCGGGTGGCATCGCCGCCGCGCTTTGCCAGGAACAGCACCGAACGCGAATCCGGGCTCCAGGCCAAGCCGCCGACATTGACCTCGCCGCCGACGAAAACCCGACTGGCGCCGCCGCGATCGCTGACGTGCAGCTCGGCGAAGGCCGGGCCGTCGCCGTCCTTGCCCGGGCGGCGCGGAACGATGCGGGTGTAGGCGATGTGCTCGCCGTCTGGGCTGATCTGCTGCTCGCCGATCTGAGCGAGGTCGGCCAGCTGGTGCAGGCTCAAGCCACCATTGGCGACGGCCAGCGCCGGCACGCAGAACAGCAGTGCGAGGCCCCAGGCCTTGAGCTTGGCGGCAGAGGGAAGGACGCGGCTGTGCATTGCGAAAAGCTCCGTTGACGGAATCGCGCCAACCCTAGCAGGCCCAGCCCATCGGACATGTGCCGGAGGGCCGGGCGCTGCCCGAGCGGCGCCGATCTGGCAAAGTGGCGGGCTTCTCACTCCAGCCCCACCGAGGTCAGCCATGGGTCGTGGCCCCAGTATCGAAGGTCGCAAGAACGCCGAGGACGCGCGCCGCGCCAAGGTCTTCACCAAGCTCATCCGCGAGATCACCATCGCCGCCCGCGGCGGCGCCGATCCGGCCGGCAATCCGCGCCTGCGCATGGGCATGGACAAGGCGCTTGCCGCCAACATGAACAAGGACACCATCGAGCGCGCGATCCGCCGCGGCTCCGGTGCGGACGGCGCCGACAACATGGAGGAGATCCGCTACGAGGGCTATGGGCCCAGCGGCGTCGCCATCCTGATCGACTGCATGACCGACAACAGCGTGCGCACCGTGGCCGACGTGCGCCATGCGCTGTCCAAGCACGGCGGCAACCTCGGCACCAGCGGCTCGGTGGCCTTCCAGTTCAGCCGCCGCGGGGAAATCGCCATCGCCACCCCCGACAGCGCCGCCGAGGACCGGGTGATGGAGCTGGCGCTGGAGGCCGGCGCCGAGGACGTGGCCAGCGCCGAGGGTTTCAGCACAGTCATCTGCGCACCCGCTGATTTCGAGTCCGTAAAGCAGGCGCTGGAGGCGGCGGGATTGAAGCCTGAATCCGCCGATATCGTGATGGCGCCGGCCAATCGGGTGAAGGTGGAGGGCGAGGCGCTGGAAGACCTGCTCGACCTGATCGACCGGCTGGAAGGCCTGGACGACGTGCAGGAGGTCTATCACAACGCCGAGCTCCCGCTTGATCCGGGCTGAGGCATGTCCTCACGCCGACCTGCACACCCAGACCCGTGCCTGAACGGGCCAAGCCCCGGCTCCGCGCCCGTTCAGGCAGAGAGGCCCAGATTCGCAGCCGGACGCATGCGATCTGGCGCCCCATCGGGGGGCGAGGATGCGGCGGGATTCGGTGAAGCACTGAGGAGACGCACCATGAGTATTCGATTCGTAGCACTCGCCCTGGCCAGCCTGCTGCTGGCAGCCTGCGCGACGGGCGGTAGCCGCAACTACGGCCACAGCGACGGCTTCGCGCGCTGCTATGACTGCGGTCAGGTGGAGCGCATCGAGCGCGTTTACGGGCAGCGTGAGTCCGGCGGCGGCGGCGCGGTGCTGGGCGGAATCATCGGCGGCGTGCTCGGCAATCAGGTCGGCGGTGGCTCCGGGCGCACCGCCGCGACCGTGGCCGGCGCGATCGCCGGCGGCATGGTCGGCAACGAGCTGGAGAAGGACTCCCGCAGCGCCTCGCGCTACGAACTCTTCATCCAGATGGACGACGGCCGTCGGATCGTGGTCACCCAGCCCGAGTTGAACGGCATCCGCCAGGGCAGCTACGTGCGCATCACCGGCAATCGGGCGCGTCTGCTGTAGGCCTAGCCACCCAAGGGCACTAGCCACCCAGAGGCAGCCCTGGGCCCGTCCGCTGCAGTACGCCGATGTTGGGGGTGCGCTGCGCGCGGGCGGGCAGCTTGACCCCAGCTCGACATCATCCGAACGGCCCGCCTCGCGCGGGCCGTTCGCGTTGTCCGGCCCACGAAACAAGCTGCTAAAGTTCGGCGGCCGCCCCCAAGCCCGGCCTTCGCGGCCCTGACCGGCCTGACTTCTCGATGAGCCTTTCTCGATGAGCACATCTGCCGGCGCCGCTGGCGCGCTGCCGGTTGTGGCGCCCCTCGACACCCGTATCGATCTCGAAACCCCGGAGGGCGTGCACCTGCACCTGCATCCGGCGGGGGTAGTGCCACGCGCCTTGGCCTGGGTCGTGGACGCGGTGGTCCGGCTTGCCATCCTGTGGACGCTGTCGATGGGGCTCATGGCCATGGGCCCGGGCGGCCAGGGCCTCTACCTGATCGGCATCTTCGCGCTGCTGTGGCTGTATCCCATCGTGCTGGAAGTGCTCTGGAACGGTCAGACCCTGGGCAAGAAGATGCTGGGCCTGCGGGTGGTGCACGCCGACGGGACTGCAGTGGGCTGGCTGGCCTCGTTCACCCGCAACTTGCTGCGCACCGCCGACATGCTGCCGTTGGGGTACGCGATCGGAGTGGTCAGCAGCCTGTTCGATCCACGCAGCCGCCGCCTTGGCGACATGGCCGCCGGCACCCTGGTCATCCACGTACCCGAGGAAGCCGCGCTGCCCGCGCCTCCCGACGTGCCTGCGCGCACCGCCCCAGTGGGCCTGCTGCGGGTCGAACGCGAGGCATTGATCGGCTTCGCCGAGCGCCATCGCCAGATTTCACACGAGCGCCAGGTGGAGCTGGCGCGGCTGCTGCCGGGCCTGCAGCGATTGCCCGACCACGCCGCTCTCGCCCATGTGCTCGGCACGGCGGCAGGCCTGTTGGGGCATGGCGAGCCGGCGTCGCCGCAGTCAGCCCGGCCAGATACGGAGCGCAGCGCATGAAGCAGGCCCGCTTCGAACAGCTGCACGGGCAGGAGTGGTCCCTGCTGGAGCGCAGCCTGGCGGGCGGCGCATCCAAGCGCACGCAACCCGTGGCGGGCGACGGCGCGGATGCGGACACCCTGGATCCGCTCGATTTCGCCCGCGCCTACCGACGGCTGTGCCAGCAGTTGGCGCTGGCCGAGCGTCGCGGCTACGGGCTGGCCCTGGTGCAACATCTCCGCCAGCTGGCCGAACGCTGCCACCTGCGCCTCTATCGCCCGCCGCGCACGCGCTGGATGCGGGCCACGCAGTTCCTGCTGCGGGGCTTTCCGCAGCGGGTGCGCGCGCACGCAGGCGTGATGTGGGCGGCCAGCCTGCTGTTCTTCGGGCCGCTGATCGGCCTGCTGCTGGCCGTGCAGGTCTGGCCGGAACTGGCCGGCCGCATCGTGGGCGCGGGTCAGCTGGCGCAGCTTGAGTCCATGTACGACCCCGATGCCGAACACATTGGACGCGGCCGCGACAGCGGGTCCGACCTGCAGATGTTTGGTTTCTACATCCTCAACAACATCAGCATTGGTTTCCGCACCTTTGCCAGCGGCCTTTTCGCCGGTATCGGCTCGGGCTTCGTGCTGGTCTTCAACGGGGTCTTCATCGGCAGCGCGGCCGGCCATCTCACTGCGATTGGCTATGGCGCTCCGTTCTGGGGCTTCGTGGCCGGGCATTCGGCACCTGAGCTGCTGGGCATCATGATCTCCGGCGGCGCCGGCCTGCAGTTGGGCCTGGCCCTGCTGGCGCCGGGTCAGCGCAGCCGCGCGCGGGCCTTCCGCGAGGCAGGCATCGAAGGCGCTCGCCTGATCGCCGGGGTGTTCGCCCTGCTGCTGTTTGCCGCCTTCGTCGAGGCGTTCTGGTCCTCGATCGGCTGGATGCCGGCGCTGGTGAAGTACGCGGCCGGCATCGGCCTGTGGAGCCTCCTGCTGGCATGGCTGCTGCTGGCCGGAAGGGGCGCTGCGCATGCGGATTGATCACCTTGGCGTGGCCCTGCGCCCGCGCTCGGGATGGGAAGCCGTTGAGCTGGGCTTCGCCCTGCTGCGCCGCCATGCGGGTACGGTTTTCGGCGCCTGGCTGCTGGCCAGCCTGCCGCTGCTGGCGCTGGCCCTGCTGCTGGGCTGGGCGCTGGACCGCCTGTGGCTGGCAGCGCTGCTGCTGTGGTGGCTGAAACCGGCGTTCGACCGCATCCCGCTGTTCGTGCTGTCGCGCGCCGTTTTCGGGGCGACGCCGGGGCTGCGCGAGACGCTGCTGGCGCAGCGCAGTTTTGGCAGTGGCGCCATCCTGCCCTGGCTGCTGTGGCGGCGGCTGTCGCCTGGGCGCTGCCTGCTGCTGCCGGCCGACCTGCTGGAGGGCCTCAGCGGCCGCGAGGGACGGCAGCGGCGCAGCCTGCTCGCGCGCGGCGCCTACGGCCATGCCGCACTGACCCTGCTGGTGCTGATCCATGTGGAGGCGGTGCTGAGCCTGTCCCTGCTCGGCCTGGGCCTGATGATGGTGCCGATCGAGTTCATGGGCGAGGCGGCCCAAGCGATGTGGGAAACCCTGTTCGAAGCCCCGCCGGTCTGGGCCGAAGCCCTGCTGGTTCTGCTGTACTGGGCGGCGGTCAGCCTGGTCGAACCCTTCTTCGTGGCTGCAGGCTTCGGCCTCTACCTCAATCGCCGCACCCGGCTGGAGGCCTGGGACGTTGAGCTCGGGCTGCGCCGACTGGGCCAGCGCCTGGCGGCGCTGGGCGGACGCGGGCTGCTCGCCCTGCTGCTGGCCCTGCCCCTGCTCGGCTCACCGGGCGGCATGGCCATGGCCGCAGAGGAACCGCCGCAGGACCATCCGGGCCCTGCCAGCGGGGCGGGCCGCGCAACGGCAAGCGGCGATGGCCTGCAGCGGGTCTTCGGCCATGCCCACGCGGATGGCGGCGAGGCCTTTGTGCAGACCGCCAGCCAGACGTATGAAGACGCCCGCCTGAGCCCCACCGAAACCCGCTCCGTGTGGGCGCCGCGCAAACCGCCGCAGCGCCGCGCGCAGGGCACCTCGGTCAGCTGGCTGGACGGCTTCGCCAGGGTCATCGCCTTCCTGCTGGAGAACGCGCTCTGGCTGGGCATGGGCGTGCTGCTGGCGCTGCTGCTGCTCAACTACCGGCGCTGGCTGCCGGCATTGGAGCGCCTGCTGCCCGGCGCGGTGCCGGCGCTGCCTGAGTTCGAAACCCTGGCCGAGGCGCGCGGCATGCAGCTGCCGGATGATCTGCCCGCCGCCGTGCGCGCGCTGTGGCGGCAGGGCCGCGTGCGCCCCGCGCTGGCTCTGTTCTATGCGGGCTCGGTGCAGAAACTTGAGCAAATGCTGGGCGAACCGCTGCCGCCGGGCGCGACCGAGGCCGACTGCCTGCGCCGGGCGCGCCGCCTGCGCGGCCACGCCTTTGCGCCGGTGTTCGGACAGGTGGTGCAGCTCTGGCAGGCCTGCGCCTACGCTGCACGCAGCCCGAGCGAAGCCGAGCTTGAGGCCCTGCTCGCAGCCTGGCCCAGCGCCATCGAGACCGCGCCATGAGCTGGCGAATCCCGCTCACTGTGTTCAGCCTGCTGCTGCTGGCAGCGCTCGGCGGCTGGTGGCACCTGACCTATGAGCTGCGCAGCGTCGAGGTGCCGACCGCGCTCACCGGCGAGGCACGCCGCAACCCGCTGTATGGCCTGCGCGAGGTGTTGCGCGCGCAGGGCCGCGACGCCGAAACGCTTGCACAGCTGGACATCGAGGCCCTGCCCGGGCAGGGGCCACGGCTGCTGGTGCTGGCGCTGGATCCGCGTCAGCTGCGCGAGCGCGAGGCACAGAGCCTTCTGCAGTGGGTGCATTCCGGAGGTCACCTGCTTGCGAGGCTGCCGCCGTCCAGCGAGGGGCGTGCGCCCGAGCTGCTGTCGTCGCTGGGGCTGGCGCTGATCGACCACGAGAGCTGCATCGACTGGAGAAGCCCGCAGACGCAGCCCGCCAGCGCCATCGACGCCCTCGACGAGGCGGCCATGGAGGAACTCATGGAAGACCTCGGCTGGCGGCCGCACAGCACGCGCTTCTGCAGTCGTGTGCGGATGCTGCCCGAGGATGCTGACGACACGTTCGAGTGGGACTTCAGCTATGGCAATGCCGAGCAGGGCTATGTGCTGGCCCGCTTCCGCCATGGCGCCGGCCTGGTGACCCTGGCCAGCCAGCTCGACCTGCTGCGCACCGCCGCGCTGCGCTCGCCCGAACAGCAGGCCGCGGCCCACCAGCTGTTGGCGCCCTCGCTGGCCGACGGCGTGCAGATACGGATGGTGTTCGCTACGCCGCTGCCACCCCTGCACGTACTACTGGTGCAGCAGGGCTGGCCACTGCTGCTGCCCCTGCTGCTGGCCCTGCTGGCTTGGCTGTGGGCGCGCATGCAGCGCTTCGGGCCGGTGCTGCCGGAGCGCGCCATCCCGCGCCGGGCGCTGGCCGAACACCTGCGTGCCGCCGGCGAGCTGGCCCAGCGCAGCGGCCGCAGCGCCGCCCTGCTGGCGCCGCTGCGTCGACGTGCCCAGGCCAGCCTGCAGCGCAGCCGGCCGGAGCTGGCCGCACTGGAGCCGGCCGAACAATCGCAGGCGCTTGCGCGGCTGCTGGATCTGCCGCCCGTCCGCGTCTACACCGCCCTGTACAGTCCCCGCCTCGACCGCAGCCTGGATTTTGTCGATGCGGTCCGCCTCCTGATCCGTTTGAGCCAGCGCCCATGAGCACCGACCTGCCTACGCCTCCCCTGCCCGCCCGCCCGTCTGCGCCGCCCCTGCCGTCCGCCACGGCCCCCTCGCCCGCTGCCATGCGCGCCGACCCGACCGTGGCGCGCGCCGGTGCGCTGGTGGACGCAATCCGCGAGCAGATCGGCGCCGCCTTCTACGGGCAGGAGCAGGTGCTGGACCAGCTGCTGGTCGCCCTTCTGGCCGGAGGCCACGTGCTGCTGGAGGGCGTGCCCGGGCTGGGCAAGACCCTGCTGGTGCGCGCGCTGTCGGCCGCCGTCCAGTGCAGCTTCGCGCGTATCCAGTTCACTCCGGACCTGATGCCCAGCGACGTCTGTGGCCACGCCTTCTACGATCCGAAGACGGAGAGCTTCCGGATCCGTCGCGGCCCGGTGTTCACCCAGCTGCTGCTGGCGGACGAGATCAACCGCGCTCCGGCCAAGACCCAGTCGGCCCTGCTGGAGGTGATGCAGGAGGGCCAGGTCACCATCGAGTCCCGCAGCTTCACGCTGGAGCCGCCGTTCATGGCCATCGCCACCCAAAATCCGATCGAACAAGAGGGCACCTATCCGCTGCCGGAGGCCCAGCTCGACCGTTTTCTGCTGAAGGTGCAGATGGCGTATCCGGAGCACGCTGACGAGGTGCGCATGGTCGATGCGGTCACGCGCGGCCGGGTCGCCCAGGATTTCGACCTGAGCCGGGTGCGCGCGGTGGCCAGCCCGGCCGAATTGATCTCCCTGCAGAAGGCGGCATCCGCGGTGCGGATGGATCCGGTCGTGCTGGACTATGCCGTGCGCATCTGTCGCGCCACCCGCGAATGGCCCGGTCTTTCGATGGGGGCCGGCCCGCGCGGCAGCCTGGCGCTGGCGCGCGCGTCGCGCGCGCAGGCGCTGCTGGCCGGGCGCGATTTCGTCACCCCAGACGACGTTCGCAGCATTGCTCTGCCGGCCCTGCGGCACCGCCTGCAGCTTTCACCCGAACTGCAGATCGAGGGCCGCCGCATCGACGATGTGCTGCAGGCGCTGTTGGCCAAGGTGGAGGCGCCACGGCAGTGAGGCCGGCACCGGCGCTTGTCGCCCTGCTGGCGCTGCTGGCCCTGCCCGGCGCGCTGTGGGCGTTTGGACTGCTCGGGCCGGGGCCTTTCTTGGCTGCGGCCTGCGCGCTGCTGGCCAGCGCGGCGGTGGACGCCCTACTGTTGCGTCGCCTGCCCAGCCCGTCGGTTGGACGCACGCTGCCGCAGGCCGTGGCGCTCGGCCACTCGCTGGAGGTGCAGCTCGCGCTGGAGGGCGCGCCGATGCGGCTGCAGCTGTTCGATCTGCATCCGCCGCAGTGGCCGCAGCAGGGGCTGCCGGCGGGCGTCCAGCTGCAGCCGGGCAAGCGCGCGCGCGTGGCCTACCAGCTGCAGCCCGACGCGCGCGGGCTCTATCAATTCGCCGGCATTGAACTGCGCCTGCACTCGCCCCTGCGCCTGTGGCGGCAGCGCCGTCGGCTGGAGATCGCAGACAGCGTGCGGGTGTATCCGGACTTCGCCAGGGTCAGCCATCTGGCCCTGGTCGGCGTGGAGCGTGCCAGTCGGGCGCTGGGCGCCCACCAGCATCGCCGCCGCGGCGAGGGCACCGAGTTTCACCAGCTCCGGGAGTATCGGCTGGGCGACAGCATGCGCCAGATCGACTGGAAAGCCAGCCGGCGCGCGCTCAAGCTGATCTCGCGCGAGTACCAGGACGAGCGCAACCAGCAGCTGATGCTGGTGGTTGACACGGGTCGTCGCATGCTCACCCACGACGGCCAGCTCAGCGACTTCGACCATGCCTTGAACGCCACCCTGCTGGTGGCCTACGTCGCACTGCGCCAAGGCGATGCGGTGGGCCTGTTCGCCAGCGGCGGCAGCCAGCGCCATCTTCCTGCGACACGCGGCCTGGGCGCTCTGGATCGTCTGCTGGACGGGGTGTTCGACCTGCAGCCTTCGCCAGTGGCCACCGACTACCTCGACATGGCCCTGCAGTTTGACGTGCGCCAGCGGAGGCGCGCGCTGGTGCTGCTGGTCACCAACGCGCGCGACGAGGACATCGAGGACCTCAAGACAGGCGTGCGCCAGCTGCGCCGCCGCCATCTGGTCTGCGTGGCGAGCCTGCGCGAGGCCGTGCTGGATCCCCTGCTGCAGCGTGAGCCACAGGCGCTCGACGGCGCATTGGAAAGCGCGGCGGCCGCGCATTACCTGGAGCAGCGCCAGCGCGCTCATGCAGAGCTGCGCGCGGAAGGGGCAAGCGTGCTGGATGTCACCGCCGCCGAGCTGCCGGGCGCACTGGTTGACCACTATCTGGCGGTCAAGCGCGCCGGACGGCTGTAGCCGGCGCTCCCGTCGGCGCCGTGGCACGAGGCGCCCTTGGCGCGACGCCCACACACCTGCGGCGTAGGATGATGGGATAGAACCTCCTGAGGACACCGCCATGTCGCGCATCAGCCTGCCCATCGCGATCATCACCGCGCTGCTCGCATTCAATACAGCCCTGCCCGTGCAGGCGCGCAACGTGGACCCGGCGCGCGTCTCGGCCCAGTCGGATCCGCGCTACCTCGCCAGCCACCCCGATCAGCATCACCGTTCGCTCGGGCTGACTGCACTGGAGCAGCAGCAGCCGCGTGCCGCCCTGCGCCACTTCCTGCGCGCTGCGCGCCATGCGGATAAAGCCTCGCAGGCGGTGATCGCAGAGATGTATTTCCACGGTCAAGGGGTGCCGCAGGACCGCGCCCGCGGCTACGCCTGGATGGATCTGGCGGCCGAGCGTGGCTATCTCGGGTTCGCCGCGCTGCGCGAGCAGTACTGGCGCCAGCTCGGCGATATCGAGCAAGCACGCGCGCTCGATATCGGCCGACAGCTCTACGCCGAATACGAGGACGACGTGGCCAAGCCACGGCTCGAAGCACTCTTGCGCCAGGGCCGTCGTGATCGCACCGGCAGCCGGGTCGGCTACGTCGGCAGCCTGCGCATCCTTGATGCCCAGGACCAGATCGGGATGCGCCTGCGCTTGGTGCAGGGCAGCAGCGGGCCGAGCTTCGGCGGCGATGCCTACCACGCGGCCGAACTGTGGGAGCCGTCCAAATACTGGGCTGCGCAGGACCGGCTGTGGAATCGCCCGGTGCAGAGCCTGGTCGAAATCCTGCCGCTGCGAGCCGCGACCGACTGAGAGCCCGTGAGAACCATCTGCCTGCTGCGGCCGCGGCGGGGCGCTTGTGGCGGCAGCGCGCTGCGCGAATCCTGCGGCCATCTGGTTCACCAGACTCCCTTGCATTCACGTACCGCGCTTTGCCACGGACGCCCAGCCCCCCTCGCGACGGCGTCTGACTTCTTAACGCGCTGAGAGG
The DNA here is from genome assembly GCA_022241605.1 of Aquimonas sp. Lineage (GTDB taxonomy): Bacteria > Pseudomonadota > Gammaproteobacteria > Xanthomonadales > Xanthomonadaceae > Aquimonas. The sequence goes on from JAKOMQ010000013.1 coordinate 38,519, forward strand.
CTCGGGGCGCTCCCGGCACGGCCTCGCCCTGCACTCCCTGCGACGAAACGCCGCAGCTGAGCGTCCATGGCTGTAGGCCAGCTTCGGCCGTCTGGGGAGATCCTCATGAAACCTCGTGGCAGGCGGACATCCGCCGTTTCCGTACTTGGGCCGCTGCTGCCGGCAGTAATTTCCTGCCTGCTGATGCTGGCTCCTGGGCAGACCGTCGCAAGCGAAGGGGGCATGCGCCTCGACCGCGAAAAGGTGATGCGAAGCAACGGATTTCTCAATTTCCACCCGGATATCCTCAACCGCCACCGCGGCTTTGAGGCACTCTCGCAGCAGCGTGCCGAGGAGGCGCTTGGGCACTTAAAGCGAGCTGCGCGCTTCGCCGACAAGGCATCGCAGGCGGTGATCGCGGAGCTGTACTTCAAGGGCGAGGGCGTGCCGCAGGATCGCGCACTCGGCTACGCATGGATGGACCTTGCAGCCGAGCGCGGCTGGCAGGGGTTCCTGGCCCTTCGCGAGCATTACTGGGCGCAGCTTGACGACTCGGAGCGCAAACGTGCGATCGAGGTCGGCCAGGGCGTTTACGCGGAGTACGAGGACGCGGTGGCCAAGCCTCGACTCGAGGCCCAGCTCCGGCGCGGGCGTCGCGAGATGACCGGCAGCCGCATTGGCAGCCCGGGTGCGCTCAAGATCATCTATGGCGACGACGTGATCGGCGTCCGCGTTCGCCTTGATGAACGCGGCCTCGGAAGCAGCAGTGTGCCGGGCCATCTCTACTACGCCGATGAGTTCTGGCTGCCGGAGGCCTACTGGGAATGGCAGGCGCAAGTCTGGGATCGCCCCCTGCGCGGGCTCGTCGACGTGCTGCCACTGCAGCGGGCGGAGCCCTGATACACCGGCGCGGCCAGTGACGACGGCCCGGTCCGGACGCCAAGCGCTCGCCCATCCGAGCATCAACGATCGTCGTGGTCGCCCCGCGACGTCCACCTGCTCGCGGGAGCAAGCTGGCTCGCGACCCGCAGGACGGGCGCAGGGCGCAGCCTGTGGTCGGCTGCTGGCAGGCTACGGCGCGCGCGCGGACGAATTCAGGCGTCTTCAAGAAAAGCCGCATCGCCACGCGGCGTCGAGAGACTCTCGGAGCGTGTGAAACAACCCAGACGCCGTAGCGAGGGCGTCGCTGGGCGTTCGTGGCAAAGCGCGTTACGTGAATACGATGAAGTCCGAAGAAGCAGTGACCGCAGGATTCGCGTAGCGCGCTGCCGCCGCGGGCGTCCGGCGGCGGCCGCAGCAGGCGGGTGGTTCTCACATGCTCTCAGGCGGGCTCCCAGTGCCGCAGGAAAAGACGCAGCTCCGGACTGCCGCGCCAGCTGTCGCTGCCCAACTGATAGGCCGCGCGGATGCGGGCGGGCGGCGGCTGGCCGCTCCAGCCGCCGAAATGGATGGCCGACAGCGGCAGTCGACTGCCGACCGGGCGAAGGCCCATGCGCAGATGGCGCTCGCCCAGCACGCGCCAGTCGGCCACCTCGAACTCATTGTCGAACAGCGGCTCCGGGAAGGCCTGGCCCCAGGGCCCGGCTTCGCGCAGCAGCTCGGCGAGCTCCAGGCCGAAGTCGCCGAGCCCGAGCTCGCCGTCGGTTTCCAGCACCGGCTGCAGCAGCGCGGGGTCGATCCGACGCTCCACCGTCTCAGCAAACAGGCGACAGAAGCGTTCGACCTGCGAGGGCTCAAGGCTGAGCCCCGCCGCCATGGCGTGGCCGCCGTAGCGGAGCATGAGGTTTGGGTGCCTGGCCTCGATTTCGGCCAGACAGTCACGCAGGTGGAATCCCGGAATCGAGCGCCCCGAGCCCTTCCACTCAAGGCCGTCCTCATCGCCCGGCGCCAGCGCGAACACCGGCCGATGCAGACGCTCCTTGAGCTTTGAAGCGACCAGGCCCACCACGCCGGCATGCCAACCGGCGTCGGCCAGCGCCACGCCCGCGGCCAGCCCCGCTTGCGGGGACAGGTCGGCCCGCAGCACCGCGGCTTCGGCCTGCTCCACCATCTGCTGCTGCAGCTCGCGGCGCTCGCTGTTGAGCGCCTGCAGGCGCTGCGCATGCGCCTCCGCCTGCTGGGGATCGTCGCAGAGCAGGCACTCGATGCCGACCGCCATGTCCTCCAGGCGACCGGCCGCATTGATCCGCGGGCCCAGCACGAAACCGAAGTCGGTGGCGCTGGCACGCGCCATGTCACGCCCAGCCACCTGGTACAGGGCGCGTACGCCGGCGCAGGCGTGACCGGCGCGGATCCGCTTCAGCCCGGCCTGCACCAGCAGGCGGTTGTTGCGATCCAGCGGCACCAGGTCGGCCACCGTGCCCAACGCCACCAGATCCAGCAGCGCCCCGAGATCGGGGCCACTGCCGTCCGCGAACGCACCGAGCCGGCGCATCTCGGCGCGCAGGGCCAGCAGCAGATAGAACACCACGCCCACGCCGGCCAAGGCTTTGCTGGGAAAGCCGCAGCCCGGCACGTTGGGGTTGACCATGGCGTCCGCTGTGGGCAGTGCATCGCCGGGCAGATGGTGGTCGGTAACCAGCACCCGGATGCCGCGCGCCTGCGCCGCGGCCACGCCGGCGTGGGCAGCCACGCCATTGTCCACGGTCAGGATCAGATCCGGGGCCGGCTCCAGCTCGGCCACCAGCGCTGGCGACAGGCCATAGCCATGCAGGAAGCGATTGGGCACGCGGTAGTCGACGCGCTCGAACCCCAGCATGCGCAGGCCGCGCACCGCGACTGCAGTGCCGGTGGCGCCGTCGGCGTCGAAATCGCCCACCACGGTGATGCGACCGCCGCGCGCGCGCTGCTGGCCCAGCAGGACCACCGCCGCCTCAAGGCCGGCCAGATCCGGGCGTAGAAGGCCGGTCAGGCGTAGATCCAGCTCAGCAGGATCGCGCAGCCCGCGCGCCGCGTACACCCGCTGCAGCACCGGGTGCAGGCCGCCGGTGTTCAACAGCGGTGCCGCGGGGACGCTGCGTCGACGAATTCCGAGCGTCATGCCGGCGAGCAGGCAAAGGCGCGACGCGTCGGCAGCGCCATCAAAGACTGGACGCCGGCCGCTTCCAGAAACGCATGCCGAAGCTGCGACGGTAGCTCCACGCGCTGCCGTCGCCGAAATCGACGGTGAGCGCACCCAGCTTGCCCTTGGCAACCCGCTCCATCAGCGGCGCGAACACCGCCGACTCCAGCGCCTCCAGGCTGCGCGCGCCGCGCAGGTCGATGGCGCAATCGTCAAGGCCGTCCGGCAGGGTGTCGCTTTCAATCCGCTCGATGCCGATGCCCGCCAGCTGGGCCAGCGCGCAGGCCAGCGGCTCGGACGAATACAGGCTGCCAACACCGGACACGACCTGATCCGGCAGCGCACCGCCGCCCCACACCCACAGCGCATTTGCGGGGGTGCGTCCCTGCGCCACCCGCGCCTGGTTGACTGGATGGTTATGCAGCACCACCTGCGCCTCGTTGAGCAGCGCGCGCCAGCGGCGGCCCTCCTCGCCGTGCGGCAAGTGCTGGCCGTAGTCATCGCCCAGCGCCATTTCGGGCGGGGAGAACGCCGGCAGCTTGCTGCCTTTTTCAAGCTGCAGATACCAGCGGGTGGGGCTGGGTGCCGTCAGCGGCATGCCGGCTTCGCCGAACATCGGCATCAAGGCCTTCGCCAGCGCCTCCGACTCCTCCGCTCGCAGGCCGAGCTCGCCCACCGCCATCAGCCGGACGCCGTTCATCTCGGGCTGCAGGAAGGCCGGATCCGCGCGCAGCCAGGCCTGGTCGCCCGCATCGCCACAGTCGTGCTGACGCGAGAGCGCCGCCGCCGGCAGGCCCAGCGGCAGGATGTCGAACAGCCGCCCGAGCTGTCCGAGCTCACCGGCCTCGCCTTCCTCCAGGGCATCGCCACGGCCGAGCGCTCGTGCCAAGGCCGGCGCATCGGAGAGATCCCCGCGCAGAAGAGCGCGGGCCGGCAGCAGCAGGATGCAGCCGGAACCGCTCATCCTTCGTAGCGCACGCTGATGATTTCGTAGCTGCGCTCGCCGCTGGGGGCGGCGATGGTGACGCTGTCACCCTCGTTCTTGCCAATCAGGGCGCGCGCAATCGGAGCCGACACCGAGATCAGACCCTGCTTGATGTCGGACTCGAGGTCGCCCACGATCTGGTAGGTGACCTCCTCATCGGTTTCGGCATCAGCCAGCTCGACGATGGCGCCGAACACCACCTTGCTGCCGGCGGCCAGCCGCGACACATCAATGACCTGGGCATGCGAAAGCACGGACTCCAGCTCCTTGATGCGGCCTTCGATGAAACCCTGCTGCTCGCGGGCGGCGTGGTACTCGGCGTTCTCCTTGAGGTCGCCGTGGGCGCGTGCGTCGGCGATCGCAAGGATCACCTCCGGGCGCTTCACCGACTTCAGGTGCTCAAGTTCCTCGCGCAGCCGCTGCGATCCTTTCAGCGTGAGGGGGGCTCTCATGCGTTCAACTCCTCGTGCAGCTCCTGCAGCGACAGCACGTCGCCCGAGCCGCGGAACTCCAGCGAGTGCAGCAGGGCTCGCGCGCCGGAGACGGTGGTGGAATAGGTCACCCGATGCTGCAGCGCTTCACGGCGGATCGAGAAGGAATCCGCGATCGCCTGGCGGCCTTCGGTGGTGTTGACGATATACACGATTTCGCCGTTCTTGATGAGGTCGACAACGTGCGGACGGCCTTCCGCAACCTTGTTGACGACCTCGCAGGCGAAGCCCTGCTCGCGCAGGAAGGCGGCCGTGCCGGCGGTGGCGATCAGGCTGAAGCCGCGCTCCACCAGCAGGCGCGCCACGGGCAGCAGGCGCTGCTTGTCGGGATCGCGCACCGAGACGAAGGCCTTGCCCGGTGGCGGCACCCTGATGGACGCGGCCTCCTGCGCGCGGGCAAAGGCGGCGCCGAAGCTGCGGCCCACGCCCATCACCTCGCCGGTGGAGCGCATCTCGGGCCCGAGGATGGGATCGACGTTCTGGAACTTGGCGAAGGGGAAGATCGCCTCCTTGACCGACCAGTAGTCCGGCACGATTTCCTCGGTGGCACCCTGCGCGGCGAGGCTCTGGCCGACCATGCAGCGCGCCGCGATCTTGGCCAGCGGACGGCCGGTGGCCTTGGACACGAAGGGCACGGTGCGCGAGGCGCGGGGGTTCACTTCGAGAATGAACACGGTGCCGCCACCCTCGCCGTCCGGCAGCACGGCGAACTGGGTGTTCATCAGGCCGATCACCTTCAGCTCGCGCGCCATCGCCGCGACCTGCACTCGCATCTGATCCTGCAGCTCCTTGGAAAGCGAATACGGCGGCAGCGAGCAGGAGGAGTCGCCGGAGTGGACGCCAGCCTCCTCGATGTGCTCCATGATGCCGCCGATCAGGACGCCGCCCTCGGCGTCGGCAACCACATCGACATCGATTTCAACTGCATTGTCGAGGAAACGGTCCAGCAGCACCGGTGATTCGTTGGACACGCTGACCGCATCGCGGATGTAGCGCGACAGGTCGGCGTCCGAGTATACGACTTCCATGGCCCGGCCGCCCAGCACGTAGCTCGGACGCACCACCAGCGGATAGCCGATTTCCTGCGCGATCAGCAGCGCCTGCTCAGGCGTACGTGCAGTGCGGTTCGGCGGCTGGTTCAATCCCAGCTTGACGATCATCTGCTGGAAGCGCTCGCGGTCCTCGGCGAGGTCGATCGAGTCCGGGCTGGTGCCGATGATCGGCACGCCGGCTTCTTCGAGTGCGCGCGCCAGCTTCAGCGGGGTCTGCCCGCCGTACTGCACGATCACGCCCTTGGGCTTCTCCTTTTCCACGATCTCCAGCACGTCTTCCAGCGTCAGCGGCTCGAAGTACAGGCGGTCGGAGGTGTCGTAGTCGGTCGAGACCGTCTCCGGGTTGCAGTTGACCATGATGGTCTCGAAGCCGTCCTCGCGCAGCGCGAGCGCCGCATGCACGCAGCAGTAGTCGAACTCGATGCCCTGGCCGATGCGGTTGGGGCCGCCGCCCAGCACCATGATCTTGTCGCGATCGGTCGGCTCGGCCTCGCACTCGTCCTCATACGTCGAATACAGGTAGGCGGTGCTGGTGGCGAACTCGGCGGCGCAGCTGTCGACGCGTTTGAACACCGGGCGCACGCCAAACGCGTGGCGCAGCGCGCGCACCGCCTTCTCGTCCGTGTCCAGCAGCTTTGCCAGGCGCATGTCCGAGAACCCCAGACGCTTGAGCGCGCGCAGTCGGGCGGCATCCAGCGCCGCCAGGCCGCCCGCGACCACCTCGGCCTCGCTCTGGATCAGGTGTTCGATCTGGCGCAGGAACCAGGGATCGATACCCGACAGCGCGTGGACATCCGCGACGCTCAAGCCATGACGGAAAGCGTCACCCACGTAGAACAGGCGATCCGGACCCGGCTCGCGCAGCTGCCGACGCAGCTCCAGCTGGCCGTCGGCATCAATCTCGGCGGGCAGCATCGGGTCGAAGCCGGTGCGACCGGTCTCAAGGCCGCGCAGGGCTTTCTGCAGCGATTCGGACTGGCTGCGCCCCATCGCCATCACCTCGCCCACCGATTTCATCTGGGTGGTCAGACGCGAGTCGGCGGCCGGGAACTTCTCGAAGGCGAAGCGCGGAATCTTGGTGACCACGTAGTCGATGGTCGGCTCGAAGCTCGCAGGCGTCGCGCCGCCGGTGATCTCGTTGCGCAGTTCGTCCAGCGTATAGCCCACCGCCAGCTTGGCGGCGACCTTGGCGATCGGGAAACCGGTGGCCTTGGAGGCCAGCGCGGATGAGCGCGACACGCGCGGATTCATCTCGATGACAACCACTCGGCCGTTCTTGGGGTTGATGCCGAACTGCACGTTGGAGCCGCCGGTATCTACGCCGATCTTGCGCAGCACCGCGATCGAAGCGTCGCGCAGTCGCTGGTACTCCTTGTCGGTCAGGGTCTGCGCGGGCGCGACGGTGATCGAATCACCGGTGTGCACGCCCATGGCGTCGAGGTTCTCGATCGAGCAGACGATGATGCAGTTGTCCGCGCGGTCGCGGACCACCTCCATTTCGAACTCCTTCCAGCCCAGCACCGACTCCTCGACCAGCACTTCGTGGGTCGGCGAAAGCTCCAGGCCACGCTTGACGATCTCTTCGAACTCCTCGCGGTTGTAGGCGATGCCGCCGCCGCTGCCGCCGAGGGTGAAGCTGGGCCGGATGATGGTCGGGTAGCCGACCGTGGCCTGGATCTCGACCGCCTGCTCGAAGCTGCGTGCGATGGCGGCCTTCGGGCATTCGAGTCCGATCTCGTCCATGGCAACGCGGAACAGCTCGCGGTCCTCGGCCATGCGGATGGCTTCGCGCGACGCGCCGATCAACTCGACGCCGTGCTTCTCCAGCGTGCCGGCGTCGGCCATGTCCAACGCACAGTTGAGCGCGGTCTGGCCGCCCATGGTCGGCAGCAGCGCACAGGGCTTTTCCTTGACGATGATCTTCTCGACCGTGGCCGGATTGATCGGCTCGATGTAGACCGCATCCGCCGTGTCGGGGTCGGTCATGATGGTGGCCGGATTGGAGTTGACCAGCACCACGCGGTAGCCCTCCGCCTTCAGTGCCTTGCACGCTTGCGCGCCCGAGTAATCGAACTCGCAGGCCTGGCCGATGACGATCGGGCCGGCGCCGATGATGAGGATGGTCTTTAGATCAGTTCGCTTGGGCATCGGTCAGGTCGGTCGAGGAATCGGGTTGGATGGCGGCGGCGTCCAGCAGGCGGACGCTGGTGATGGTTTCTGCAGGGACGTTGAGGTCGAAACCGCCTTCGTAATTGCGCAGGCGAATCAGGATGCGCGCCTGTGCGAAGTCGACGAGCTGGCCGCGACGGCGCGATCCCCAGACCGTGGTGATTTCGATCTCGCGGCCGACATAGGGGCCGAGGTCGGCATAGCCAATGCTGCCGTCCCGTGCCGGCAGCGGCACCTGCGGCCGCGGCACCTGCGGCTCGGGCACGCGCGGCGGGTCACCGACCATTTCCTCGAGCTCGGGATCCAGCGGGATACCGTCCTGCAGGCGCGCCATGGCGACCTGCTGCGCTCGCTGCTGGTCGCGCAGGCTCATCGGTCGGACCCGGGCAAAGGCGAAACGGACCGGGTTGACACCGGTCACGCGGACGTAGGGCGCCAGAGCCTGCATCAGCTGATCGGGCTGCATCATGCCGAGCTGCAGCAGGCCGAGGTTGCGGCCCGGCCGGGTCTCGATGCGGAACTCGCCGCCGCGGGCGGCAAAGTGCCCGAAAGCGAGCAGCAGATCCGCATCCGGCTGCAGGCCGATGGTTCGCAGAACCGCGCGCACCCCATCGAGGTGCACGCGGTTGAAGTCCGCGAGGCTGGTGGTGACGCGATCGGTGCACCAGTTGTTGCGTGCAGCGACAAAGCCTTCGTCGATGAAACTCCAGTTGAACTCGACCAGTTGGCCCAGCGCGAGCGCATCGGCACGCACGGCCCCGCCATCGGAATACCCGACCCCGATGCGACCCTGCATCTGTCCCACGCCCGGGGTATGCAGGTTGATGCTGAAATTCACCACCCCCGCATCGGCATGCTCTATCAGAAGGGCGAGCACGGTATCCGTGGGCGGCAGGCCCATCGCCTGCAGGTCCTGGCGGCTGAAACCCTCCACACCGCAGCCGGCCGCCTCGAATGGAATGCCGCTGTAGCCCCCGATAAAGCCCCCCTGCTCGACCGGGACGATGCCGTCGAACTCCAGGTTGGCCACGCTGAACCCCAGCCGCCGCGGCAGCGCTTCCGGCGGCCCGAACACCATCGCCCTCAGCAGCCAGCCCAAGCCCGGAGTCTGCACCGCAACTCGGGCGGCACGCAGGGTCGGCAGCCCGGGGGGGCCGAGATCGGGGCGCGGCGACAGCTGCAGGCCGCGGACTCCGACCTCGCCGCGCCAGTTCAGGAAACTGGCGCCGCGCTGGACATCAGCCACGCTGCGCAGAGGCTGCAGCTGGCGATCGACCAGTGCGTCCAGCCGCCACCAGAGCAGTAGGCCAAGCAGCGCAATCGGCAGGCCAACGCGGGTCAGCGCAAGCCAAAGCCAGCGCCTCGGACGGGCTCGGTTGATGCTGCGCGCTTGTCTGGCGGCCATGGTGGACTCCTGTGCTGGAATCAGCGCGGGGCGGACATCAGATCGATGAAGCGGTCGAACAGGCCGGCCACGTCGTGCGGGCCCGGCGCGGCTTCCGGATGCCCCTGGAAGCCGAACGCCGGCGCATCGGTGAGCGCGATGCCCTGCAAAGTGCCATCAAACAAGGACCGGTGGGTGGGGCGCACGTGCGCCGGCAGGCTGGATTCGTCCACGGCGAAACCATGATTCTGGCTGGAGATCATCACCCGGCCGCTGTCGAGATCCTGCACCGGGTGATTGGCGCCGTGGTGGCCGAACTTCATCTTGACGGTGCGTGCACCGGCGGCCAGCCCGAGCAGCTGGTGCCCGAGGCAGATGCCAAAGGTCGGTACCCGCGCTGCGATGAAGCTGCGGATCGCCGCGATCGCGTAATCGCAAGGCGCGGGATCGCCGGGACCATTCGAAAGGAACACGCCGTCGGGCTCCATGCCCAACACCTCCTCGGCAGATGTCTGCGCCGGGACCACGGTCAAACGACAGCCGCGCTCGGCCAGCATGCGCAGGATGTTGCGCTTCACCCCGAAATCGTAGGCCACCACATGGAAGCGCGGCTCGGCTTCAATGAAAGCCTGGCGATCCAGGTCGTAACGCCCCTGCGACCACGCGTAAGGAGCGGCCACGCTGACGACCTTGGCCAGATCCATGCCCTTGAGGCCAGAAAACTCGCGTGCGCGGCGCACGGCTTCCTCGGCGCTGGCAGCTTCGCCGGCAAGAATGCAGCCACTCTGGGCTCCACTGTCACGCAGGCGCCGGGTCAAGGCACGGGTATCGATGCCGGCGATGGCGACGACGCCACGCGCTTGAAGCCATGCCGGCAGGTCAACCTGACTGCGCCAGTTGCTGGCGGGCGTCGGCTCCTCGCGGATGACAAGTCCGGCAGCGAACACCGAACCGGACTCGTCATCGATTTCGTTGCAGCCAGTATTGCCGATGTGGGGATAGGTCAGAGTGACAAGCTGGCGGGCGTAGGAGGGGTCGGTGAGGATCTCCTGATAGCCGGTCATGGCGGTGTTGAACACCACCTCGCCGACCGTACAGCCAGAAGCACCGACCGAAACACCGGTGTAGACGGTGCCGTCGGCCAGGGCGAGAAGAGCGGGTTGGGTCACGTGCGGTCGCCTTGGGATCGAACATGGCGCCGGCCCTGCCCGGCTGCGGCCTGACGCAGCTTGCGCGAAACCGCCGGGCTTGCCTTGCAGGTCCGGAGGCTGGCGGGAGGGGGCGCGAATGGGGGTACAGGCGAGGCGGGAGTGTACGGCCAGCGTCAAGGCCATGTCCATGCCGCGGGCCTCACACTGCGCGTCCAACCTGCCCAGGGCGGGCCGCCGCAGCACGTCCTGCCGGACCAGTTCAGGGATGACCGGGGCGACGGCAAAACGCGCCCAAGCGCTTGCACCGTGCTTGGGGAGAGGGACATGCGCCGGACCACCGGCCGGAAAAGCGCCCGACGCGCCTATCCAAACGTGCCGCGATGCAGGCCAAGCGCGTGCCGGGCCCGGCCGCGCGAGCGCATCACGGCAGCAGGCGTCTCGATCGCCGCGCTACAGGCCCAGCACGTCCTCGATGCGGTAGCGACCGGGCGCCCGCCGGACCAACCATGCGGCGGCGCGCAGCGCGCCGCCCGCGAATACGTCGCGGCTCAGGGCACGATGCGACAGCTCGACGACCTCGGCCTCACCCGCGAACAGCAGCTGGTGGTCGCCGACAACATCACCGCCGCGCACCGCATGGAAGCCGATCTCACCTCGCTGGCGCGGGACGTGCGGGCCCTCACGGCCATGGCGGGCCTGGTCGGCGAGACAGTGCTCGCGCCCTCCGGCCACCGCCTCGCCCAGGCGCAGTGCGGTTCCCGATGGCGCATCCAGCTTGCGCCGGTGATGAACCTCGATGATCTCGCAGTCCCAGTCGGGCAAGGCCGCCGCGGCCTGCCGCGCCAGCGCCGCCAGCAAAGCCACACCAAGGCTGAAATTGGCCGCCCACAGCACGGGCACGCGCTCGGCCGCCCGTGCCAGCGCCGCCTCGGCGGCCGCATCAAGGCCGGTGGTGCCGGAGACCAGGGCGGCGCCTCTGCGCGCGCAGGCCTCTGCGAGGGCCGGCAGCGCGGCGGCGGCACTGAAATCCACGGCGACATCGAAATCCGGCGCCTGGGCGATCTGGGCGGGCCGCAGCACCGATAAGGCCCCCATATCCGCGCGGGGCGCATTGGCGACCGCCGCCACCAGGTGCAAAGCCGAATGTTCGGCCAGCAGAGCCAGCAGGCTGCGGCCCATGCGGCCCGAGGCTCCATGGATCAGCAAACGCACGCGGGGATCACTCATGGGGCGGCTCGGGCGGCACGATGGGCGGGAGAGTCTAACCCCGGATGCTTCAAGCCCATGTCGGGCGGGTTCGCACGCATTCGGTCACGGCCGGTTCCGACGGCAGCCTTCGCGTGGGCTGCAGGTCCGCTGCTGCTCCTCTGCCGCGCGCAAGGAGCCGGCAGGCACCAACAATCTGCTGCGCGCGGAACTCTGGTGTAGTGACTGGTACCTGGCGGGCAGTCGCTGCGAGCGGATTTGTGCGGCTGGCAAGGCGCGACGACAAGTCATGGCAGCGCTGTGGCGAGGAGGACGAACGCTGTCAGCCTTGCCGAGGACGCCGCGGATACGTTCGCTCCAGTGCGAATTACTACACTAGAAACGCTCACCCAGCGGCAGATAGCGCCACGCGGACTCGGGCAGCTTGAGCAACGGGATCCGCCCAAGCCGGATCCGCCGCACCGACAGCGCCTGCAGGCCCACCTGCGCGCACATCCAGGCCATCTGCCCTGGACGCACGTCCTTGACCGCGAACCGCAGGCGATTCTCGTTCTGCCAGCTGACCTTGCAAGGGGGCAGCGGACGCCCTTCGAACACCAGACCGTGGCCCAAGCGGTGCAGACCATAGGCAGCCAGTGCGCCACTGACCTCGACGATCAATTCCTGCTCGATGCGAAAACCTTCCTTGCGCATGCGCTGCAGCAGACGCCCGTCCTGCGTGAACGCCTGCAGGCCGCCGGCCCCGGGCTCCAGCGGCAGCACCGGCGTCAGCCGCCGCAGGTGCCGCCGCAGCGGCCGGATCCCACTCGGATCCTCAGGCCAGTGGTTCGCGGCCTCCAGCAGCGCGGCCTGCGTGGCTGCGCCGGCGGGCTTGTTCAGCAGCAGCGTCATCGGTTCAAGCGGGGCTGCTTCGGCCTCCAGATCGATCTCGACCCTCTGGTCGGTGACAGGAAACTCGGGGCGATCGACGATCTCGCCGTCTACGCTGACGAGACCGCCCTCGACATAGCGCTCGGCCTGTGCGCGGGAGCAGCCCGTCAGCTCGATGACGCGCCGGGAGAGTCGTACAGGGTCGGTCATGACGGAGATCGCTGGGAATGCCGCGCAGTCTAGGTCAAGTGCCTCGGGTGGGGCGAGCACGCGCGCGCGATCGCTGGCGCTGGTGTCCGCATTGTTCGCTGGCTGCGATTGCCGCGTGGCCGTGCGGACCCGCGCGAGACTGAACTTCGTGGCCTGGCGTACAGACCCCACCGGTGGTGGCGCACAGTCTGGCCGAGGATGGTCACGGCATAGCCAGGCTATCCATCCTCACCAAACAGAACGGAGCACACCATGAACTATGAACAACGCGACCCTTATGGCATCTATCGCAATAAGACCGGCGGCAGCAACAAACTCAACCAGTCCCAGGGGCCCGGCCCGCAGCTGATGGGTGCCAATACCCTGATCGGCAACAACGTCGTCAATGCCGCCGGCGAGGATCTGGGCGACATCAAGGAAATCATGCTTGACACCAGCAGGGGCCAGGTAAGTTATGCGGTGTTGTCCTTCGGCACTTTTCTCGGCATGGGCGGCAAGTTCTTCGCCGTGCCCTGGGAAGCGCTGAAGCTGGACACGAGCGAGAAGCGCTTTGTGCTGGATGTAAGCAAGCAGATGCTTGAAACGGCGCCCGGCTTTGATAAGGATCACTGGCCGGACATGGCCGATGAGACTTGGCAGCAGGGCATCAGCAGCCACTATGGCGGCCGCTCGCATATCGGATCGCCCCGCAACTGACAGCGCGTGAGAAAACCCGGATGCCGTAGCGAGGGCGTCGCAGGGCGTTCGTGGCAAAGCGGGCTGCGCGAATTCAAGGGAGTTTGGCGAGCCAAATGACCGCAGTTTTCGCGTAGCGCGCCGCCACGGGCGACCAGCGGCAGCCGCAGCAGGCAGATGGCATTCACACGCTCCGAGCACAACTCAAGCACTCCTGGCCCGCAGACAGCCGACCAGTGCCGATACATGGATCAAGCACCTTTGGCCTCTGCTTTGGCCTCTGCCTCCCCAAGGCTCAGCTACTGAACGCGGCAGGCCGCTGCAAGGCGGCCTGCCGCCCCCTGAGCTGCTTGAAGACGGTCACGATTGATTCGGGAGTACTCCGGCGCGAGGCATCGAAGTACATCCACCTCAACGGCCTTGCGTGCATCTTGTAGTCGCGGATGCATCGGATGAGCCGTCGCTTCAAGTCGGGCACGGAGGTGAACACGCCGCGCGCGCGGGAGCATCGGCACCTGTGCATTTGTGATGCAAGGCGCACCGTGCGGGGAGTGACAGCGGGGACGAAGTATGCGCTGTGGCGGCCGCCGTGCGACAATCCACGGCTCTTTCAACCCCCCAGCAAGGATTCCGCCATGAAACTGGCCCGCTTCCGTCGTCGTCGCGCCCGTCTGCGTCGCAATTTCCAGAGCCGCAGCAAGCTGTAAGCCTGACCCAACCGGCGGGAACGCCCCGAGCTTCCCGCCGAGTCCAGACAAGGAACCACCCGCGCCGCGCCCGCAGCGCCAGCGCGGTCTTCAATGGCTCCTCTGGATAGGATTCCGCAGTGACTCGCTCGCCGAGCACCAGCTCGCGGGACCCGCCCCTCCTGCCTTGCGCTGTCCGCACCCGCGTTCACCCTCCGGTGTCCGCGACTGGTGTATCACGCCTCAATCGCCCGCCCCGCGACCCGCCATAGACTCCATGAAGGCACCCGACGCGCTCCAGGAACTGATCGACGACGGCCTGATCGAGGCCGTGCTCAGACCGCTGAAAAGCGGCAAGGAGGCCGCGGTCTACGTGGTTCGACGACAGGGCGAACGGGCCTGCGCCAAGGTCTACAAAGACCTTGCCCAGCGCAGCTTCCAGAAGCGCGCCCAGTACCAGGAAGGCCGCAAGGCCCGCGGCAGCCGTGAGGCCCGCGCCATGGGCAAGGCCACCCGCTTCGGAAAGAGCGAGGCGGAAGCCGCCTGGAAAACCGCCGAAGTCGACGCCCTGTACCGTTTTCACAGCGCCGGTGTGCGCGTGCCCACGCCTTACGGTTTCTACGGCGGCGTGCTGGTGATGGAGCTGGTCTGCGACGCAGACGGCGACATTGCGCCGCGGCTCGGTGAGGTGAGCCTCACGCCGGAGGTGGCTCGCGATTACCACGCGCGTCTGATCCGCGAGGTGGTGCGCATGCTTTGCTGCGGCCTGATCCACGGCGACCTGTCGGAGTACAACGTGCTGGTCGAAGCCGCCGGTCCGGTGGTGATCGACTTCCCGCAGGTGGTGGATGCCGCTGGCAACAACGCCGCCCGCGACCTGCTGCGGCGCGACGTCAACAACCTCAGCATCAGCCTCGGGCGCTTCGCCCCGGAACTGATGCAGACGCGCTATGCCGAGGAAATGTGGGCCCTGTTCGAGGCTGGCGACCTGCTGCCCGACAGCGCCCTGAGCGGGCACTTCGAGGAGGACACCTCGGAGGTTGACCTCGACGCCATCGAATGGGCGATCCGCGATGCCCGCGAAGAGGCCCTGATCCGCGAGCAGGGGCGGCAGGCGGCGCAGGAAGCCGACTGAGAGACTGTCACTGCGAAAACGCTTGGCACGCTTGGCAGCGACAGTATCCTGCTATCGCAGTGATCTGACGAAGTTCGCTTTTTCGAGCGGGCAAGCGCGTTCGCTTATTCAGCTTGAAGCGATCGCCCGCGAACCCGAGGGACGGCTTAGCCGGTCATCCGGTCGAAAAAGTTCTTGACCCCATCCAGCCAGGAGCTGGCGCGCGGCGAGTGGGCGGACGCGTCGATTCCCTCGAAGGTGCCCTCGAACTCTTCCAGCAGCTCCTTCTGACGCTTGGTCAGCTTGACCGGAGTTTCGACGACCACGCGACAGAGCAGGTCGCCTTTGGCGTGGCTGCGCACGGACTTGACGCCCTTGCCGCGCAGGCGGAAGACCTTGCCGGTCTGGGTCTCAGCCGGAATCTTGACCACGGCCTCGCCGTCCAGCGTGGGCACCGGCAGCTCGGCGCCCAGCGCAGCTTGGCTGAATCGGATCGGCACCTCGCAGTGCAGGTCGTCGCCATCACGCTGGAAAATCTCGTGCTCGCGCACGCGCACCTCGACGTAGAGATCGCCTGCCGGCGCGCCGGCAGGACCCGCTTCGCCCTCGCCGGACAAGCGGATGCGATCGCCGGTGTCTACGCCTGCTGGGATCTTGACCTTCAGCACCTTCTCCGACTCGATGCGGCCGGCGCCGTGGCAGGTCTTGCAGGGGTTCTTGATGGTCTTGCCGCTGCCGCCACAGTGCGGGCAGGTCTGCTGGATGCTGAAGATGCCCTGCTGCATGCGCACGCGGCCATGGCCGCCGCAGGTACGGCAGGTTTCGACCTCGCCGTCCGCCGAGCCCGACCCATCGCAGACGCGACAGGCGACCACGGTGGGGATCTCGATTTCCTTCTCGACGCCGGCGACGGCATCTTCGAGGTCGAGATCCATCACGTAGCGCAGGTCGGCGCCGCGACGCGGCCCGCGCGCGCGGCCACCGCCGCCAAAAATGTCGCCGAAGATGTCGCCGAAGATATCGCCCATGTCGACACCGCCCGGGCCACCTCGCCCACCGCCCATGCCGCCCTCGAAAGCGGCGTGGCCGTGCTGGTCATAGAGCCGGCGCTTCTGCGCATCCGCCAGCACCTCGTAGGCCTCCTTGGCCTCCTTGAACTTGGCCTCGGCCTGGGCGTCATCCGGATTGCGGTCCGGATGGAACTTCATCGCCAGCCGCCGGTAGGCCTTCTTCAGGTCTTCGTCGGAAGCGCTGCGCTCGACGCCGAGCACCTGGTAGTAGTCGCGTTTTGACATGGCCGGGAATCGGGAATCGGGAATGGGGAATCGTCAGAGCCAGGGGCTCGACCGATACGCAAGGCTCACCGATCCAGTGCGACCGGTTGCAGCAGCCGGAAACAGAAACAGGGAGCGGGGCCGCTTTCGCGATTCCCGACTCCCCATTCCCGGTTCCCGGCCTTAAATCACTTGTTGTCGTCCTTGACCTCGGTGAACTCGGCGTCCACCACATCATCGTTCTGCGCCGCGTCGCCGCCGCCGGCCTGCGGCCCCGGACCTGTCGGGCCTTGGCCTGCGGCAGCAGCAGCCAGCGGCTGCGCGGCCGTTTCCAGCGCCTTGGTCTTGGCTTCGATCTGGCCCTTGTCGTCGCCCTTCATGGCCTTCTCGAGCTCCGACAGCGCGGACTCGATGTGGCCAATGGCCTCGCCTCCGACCTTCTCGCCGTGCTCCTTGATGGCGGCGCGGGTTGAGTGGATCAAAGCATCCGCCTGGTTGCGGGCGCCTACCAGCTCGTGGAACTTCTTGTCTTCCTCGCGATTGGCCTCGGCGTCGTTGACCATGCGCGCGATCTCGTCCTCGGACAGGCCCGAGCCGGCCTTGATCTCGACCCGCTGCTCCTTGCCGGTCTTCTTGTCCTTGGCGGACACATGCAGGATGCCGTTGGCGTCGATGTCGAAGCTGACCTCCACCTGCGGCATGCCGCGCTGCGCCGGCTCGATGCCGGCCAGATCGAACTTGGCCAGCGACTTGTTGTAGCGGGCCTGCTCGCGCTCACCCTGCAGCACATGCACGGTGACGGCGGTCTGGTTGTCCTCGGCGGTGGAGAAAGTCTGCGAGGCCTTGGTCGGCACCGTGGTGTTCTTTTCGATCAGCTTGGTAAACACGCCGCCCAGGGTTTCGATGCCAAGGCTCAGCGGGGTCACGTCGAGAAGCAGCACGTCCTTCACTGCACCCGACAGCACGCCGCCCTGCACTGCCGCGCCGATCGCCACCGCCTCATCGGGGTTGACGTCCTTGCGCGGCTCCTTGCCGAAGAACTCGGTCACTGCCGCCTGCACGCGCGGCATGCGGGTCTGGCCACCGACCAGAATCACCTCGCTGATGTCGCTCATACGCAGGCCAGCATCTTTCACCGCGATCTTGCAGGGCTCGATCGTGCGCTTGACCAGCTCCTCGACCAGGGCTTCCAGCTTGGCGCGGGTCAGCTTGATGCTCAGGTGCTTCGGACCCGACGCGTCGGCGGTGATGTAGGGCAGGTTCACCTCGGTCTGCTGGCTGGTGGACAGCTCGATCTTGGCGCGCTCGGCCGCGTCCTTCAGGCGCTGCAGGGCCAGCGGATCCTTGCGCAGGTCGATGCCCTGGTCCTTCTGGAACTCCTCGACGAGGTAGTCGATGACGCGCATGTCGAAGTCTTCGCCACCCAGGAAGGTGTCGCCGTTGGTGGCCAGCACTTCGAACTGCTTCTCACCGTCGACTTCGGCGATCTCGATGATCGATACGTCGAAAGTACCGCCGCCGAGGTCATACACCACGATCTTGCGATCGCCGCCCTTCTTGTCGAGGCCGTAGGCGAGCGCCGCCGCGGTCGGCTCGTTGATGATGCGCTTGACCTCAAGCCCGGCGATCTTGCCGGCATCCTTGGTGGCCTGGCGCTGGCTGTCGTTGAAGTAGGCCGGCACCGTGATCACGGCTTCGGTGACCTTCTCGCCGAGATAGTCCTCGGCGGTCTTCTTCATCTTGGCCAGCACTTCCGCGCTGATCTGCGGCGGCGCCATACGGCGGCCGTCGGCCGTGGCCACCCAGGCATCGCCATTGTCGTGGCCGACGATGCCGTAAGGCACCAGGTCGATGTCCTTCTTGACCTCGGCGTCGGTGAACTTGCGGCCGATCAGGCGCTTCACCGCATAAAAGGTGTTCTTCGGGTTGGTGACGCCCTGGCGCTTGGCCGAGGCACCGACCAAGGTCTCGCCGTCCTTGGTGAAGGCGACGATGGACGGCGTGGTGCGGTCGCCCTCCGAGTTTTCGATGACCTTGGCCTGGCCGCCTTCCATCACGGCCACGCAGGAGTTCGTGGTGCCGAGGTCGATGCCGATGATCTTGCTCATGGAATTACTCCGTTTCGTTGCTTTGCGTGGCCTCGGGAGAGGCCTTTCACTGGCTCGCTAAATGGGGCGGGGGCGACGGGCTTTCAAGCGCCGAGGCCAGAACCGCGGCTATTCGCTGACCACGACCATTGCCGGGCGCAGCAGGCGCTCATTGAGCAGATAGCCCTTCTGGAACACCTGCAGCACGGTTCCTGAGGGTTGCCCTTCGGCGGCCCGGGCGCTCACCGCTTGATGGTGCTCCGGATTGAATGCTTCGCCGGCCGGGTCGAGCTGCTTCAGGCCATTCGCCTCGGCCACCTTCAGCAACTCCCGCTGGGTCAGGCGCAGGCCCTCGGCCACTGCGCTGTCGCCGCCGGCGGCCTCGATGCCGCGCTCCAGCGCATCCAGCACCGGCAGCAGATCGCCCAGCAGGCGCTCGTTGGCAAACTTGCGTGCATGCTCCACGTCGCGCAGCATCCGCTTGCGCTGGTTTTCGAGGTCGGCGCGCTCGCGAAGCTGCTCCTCGCGCACGCTGATCAGCGCCAGCTGCAGCTCATCAATGCGGGCCGAAAGCAGCTCCACCTCGCTCATCGGCTCGGCATCCGGGCGGTGCGGGTCTTCGATGGGCTGTGGGTCCTGGCTCATGGCAACTCCTTGGGCTGAACGTGAATCGGATGGTTGGCGGCAGGCTGACTGCGAGCTCCCGGCAAACCGGAAGCGCAACCGCGCCGCGTCGGACTCGACGCAGCTGAAATCAGCACGGTGTTCGCCCCCGCGACGAGCCCGTTATTGGGCCTGCTGCGCCCGATTCAAGGCCGCGCCCAGCACATCGGCGGTGGCCTGCACCATCGGGATGACCCGCTCGTAGGCCATGCGGGTAGGGCCGATGACCCCAAGCACACCCAGCACCTTGCCGTCGGCGCCGTAGGGCGCTGTCACGAGGCTGCAGCCACCGAACGGCGCCACCCCGGACTCTTCGCCGATGAACAGGCGCACGCCCTGGGCGCTGGCGCAGCCCTCCAGCAGCTGCAGCAGCTCGCGCTTGCGCGCGAAAGCATCGAACAACTCACGCAGGCGATCGAGGTCGGACAGATCCTGTACGCCCATCAGCCGGGTCTGGCCCGCGACCAGGACGTCCTCGGCGGAATCACCCAGACCGAAAGCACCTTCCGCAACCTCCACGGCAGCCGACAGGATGCCGTCCATCGCGCTGCGGGTTTCCTTCAGCTCGCGCAGCAGCTGGGCACGCACTTCGCCCAGCGCGCGGCCGGCAAAGTGGCTGTTGAGGTAATTGGCGGTCTGCTCCAGCTCGGACGCGGTGTAGGGCCGGCGCATGGTCAGGATCCGGTTTTGCACCTCGTTATCGGTGAACACCAGGATCACCAGCACCCGGCGCGCATCCAGCGGTACGAAGTCGATGTGCCGGAAGGCGAACTGCTCGCGCCGCGGCACCGTCACCATGCCCACGAAGTGCGTCGCCGCCGACAGCAGCTCGGACACGTTACTGAGCAGGCCCTGGGTGCCCAGCTCCGGCTGCAGGCCCTGGCGCAGACGCTCGATTTCAACGTTCTCCAGCGGTTTGACCTGCAGCAGGCTGTCCACGAACAGCCGGTAACCCTGCGCAGTCGGCACTCGACCGGCCGAAGTGTGCGGCGTGGAGACCAGGCCGATATCCTCCAGGTCCGCCATCACGTTGCGGATGGTGGCCGGGCTGATGTCCAGGCCCGCATGCTTGGCGAGCGTGCGCGAGCCCACCGGCTCACCGTCACGGATGTACTGGGCAATCAGCGCGCGCAGCAGGCCGCGGGCGCGCGAGTCCAGATGGAAAGCATCGAAGGGGCGGGCGGACCTGCTCATGTCACGATAGATAAGGCCAACCGCGCCCTTGGGCAAGTGCCCGTGTGCAGGACTGCGTATTGGCGCCCCCTGCCCTGCATGCTAGCGTTCGCCGCTTCGCGCGCGGGTCGCCCTGCCCGCCCCAAGGCCCGTCCATGCTGAGCTCCCTGTACGTCAAGGATTTCGCCATCGTCAGCGCTGTCGAGCTGCAGCTCGATCCCGGCCTGACCGTGATCTCCGGCGAGACCGGCGCCGGCAAGTCGCTGCTGGTCGACGCGCTGCTGCTGCTGACCGGCGCCCGCGCCGATGCCGGCATGGTCCGCCATGGCGCCGACCGCGCCGAACTCTCGGCAGCCTTCCGTCTGGCGGCCGACAGCCCGGCGCTCGCCTGGCTGCGCGAACAGGAGCTGGACGAGGACGAGGCCTGCGAGGTCCGCCGCATCGTCCGCGCCGATGGCGGCTCCAAGGCGTGGATCAACGGCCGCCCGGCCACGGTCGGCCAGGTCAGTGCGCTCACCGCGCATCTCGTCGAGATCCACGGTCAGCACGAGCATCAGGCCCTGCTGGATCGCGTCCAACAGCTGGCCCTGCTGGATGGTTTCGCCCGCACGGGCGCCTTGCTGGAGCCCGTCCGTCAGCTGGCCGCGGAATATCAGCAGCTGAAACGCCGTCGCGAGCAGCTTGCCGGCGCCGCCGAAGATCCGGGCCCACGCCTCGAGCTGCTGCGCCACCAGCTGGGCGAGCTGGAGACCGAAGCGCTGGCGCCGGTGGCCTACGCCGAGCTGATCCAGACCCATCGCCGCCTGGCCAATGCCACCAGCCTGATCGAAGCCTGCGCGCGCGCGGTGTCGCGCATCGAGGGCGAGGACGGCTTCGACCTGCTGCGCAGCCTGCGCCAGACCGGCCACGAGCTGGCCCGCTTCGGCGAGGACGAGCCGCGCCTGCGCGAGGCCGCAGAACTGCTCGAATCCGCTGCGCTGCAGGCCACTGAGGCCTCGGCCCTGGTGGCCCAGGTGCAGGACAACCTGGAGCTGGACCCGGCTCGCCTGGTGGAGATCGAAGCGAAGCTGGCGCGACTGCACGAGCTTGGCCGCCGCCATCGGGTGGACCCCGCCGAGCTGAAGGCCTGTGCCGAGGCGATCGCCCGCGAGATCGAGGAGCTGGAGGAGGCCGGCGGCGCGCTGGCCAAGATCGAAGCGCGCATGAAGGTGCTGGCGTCGGATTGGTCCCGCGCAGCCGCCGCACTCGGCGAGCGCCGCCGCGCAGCCGCACGCAGGCTGTCCGACGAGGTCTCCACGCTGATGGCGGAGCTGGGCATGGCCGGCGGCCGGCTGGAGGCGCAGCTGGAAGCACTGAGCGACCCCGAGCCCTCGCCGCTGGGCGCGGAGCGCGTGGATTTCCTGGTGGCGGCCAATGCCGGCCAGCCGCCCAAGCCCCTGCGCCGCACCGCCTCCGGCGGCGAACTGTCCCGCATCAGCCTGGCCATCGAGGTGGCCACGCTCGGTATCGACCCCACCCCGACCATGGTCTTCGACGAGGTCGACACCGGCATCGGCGGTGCGGTCGCCGAGATCGTCGGCCAGAAGCTGCGCGCGCTCGGCGCCGAACGACAGGTGCTATGCGTCACCCATCTGCCCCAGGTCGCCGCCCAGGGCCACCATCACTTCAGCGTGCGCAAGGCCGAGCAGGACGGCATCACCGTCAGCGCCCCGCAGCGCCTCGACCCGGATGAGCGCATCGAAGAGCTGGCGCGCATGCTCGGCGGCATCGACATCACCACCACCACCCGCGCGCATGCGGGGCAGATGCTGGAGCGGGCGCAGGGCCAGCCCTGAAACGCGCCAGCAGCGCAGAGCGAGTGAAAAAAATTCAGACGCCGTAACGAGGGCGTCGCTTGGCTTTCGTGGCGAGGTGGGCTGCGCGAGTTCAAGTGAGTTCGGCGGGCCCAATGAGCGCAATGTTCGGACAGCGGCCCGCCGTCACGGGCGTCCAGCGACGGCCGCAGAAGGCAGAGGATTGTCACAGGCCCTCAGCCCGCGTACCCCACCTCCACCACCACGAAGCGCACCCGCCCCTGCGGCAGCTCGGCCTCGAACTCGTCGTCGATGCGTTTTTTCAGCGCAGCCCGGGCCAGCGGTGAGTCGATGCTGATCCAGCCGCGGGCGGCGTCGGTTTCGTCGGGGCCGACGATGCGGTAGCGCAGCAGCTCGCCATCGTCGATGCGTTCGAGCCCGATCTCGGCGCCGAAGTAGATCGCCTCCGGGTCCGAAGGGCGGCCGTCGGCCACGCGCAGCTGCTCCAGCCGCTTGCTCAGGTAGCGCACGCGACGGTCGATCTCGCCGAGCTGCTTCTTGCGGTAGGTGTATTCGGCGTTCTCGCTGCGGTCGCCCTCTGCGGCGGCGGCGGCCAGCGCCTTGACCACCTCAGGGCGCCTGTCGCGCCAGAGTTCGTTCAGTTCAGCGCGCAGGGCCTCGAAGCCCTCGCGGGTGATGATGGCAGTGGAGCCGGGAGCGGGTGGGCGCCAGCGGGGCATGGGGTCTGGGGCGGCTGCAGGGGCGCAAAGCGTACACTTGCGCGCGCTTGCACTGGCCTTTGCGCCTTTATTGCCCCGGAGCCTTTTCGACCGTGCTGATCCTGCCCTTGCACAAGCCTTTCAGCCGCGGCCGGCTGCCGTGGTCGACCCTGCTGCTGGTGTTCCTGAACCTGTTCGTGTTCATGGTGCTGCAGTCGGGTGACGGGCGGCGCGAGGCGCAGGCGCGCGAGGATTACGTGCACTCGGGCCTCGCGGCGATCGAAGTGCCTCGCTACCTGGACGGCGGTGTGCTGCCGGAAGACCCGCAGGCACGCGCGTTTGTAGAGATGATGCGCGCAGCGCCGGAGCCGATGCGCTCGCTGCAGCTGTCGGCCCTGATCGATCTGGACCACCGCTTCCTGGCGCGATTGGCCGCGGGGGATGTCGAGCCACCGCTGGACGATGTCGAACAGTGGCGGCGCCTGCGCGAGGCGCATGAGCAGGCGCTGGCCCGCAGCTTCACGGATCGTTTCAAGGTGCAGGGCGGCAGCCTCGACCCCCTGCGTTTGGTCGGCTCGGCGTTCCTGCATGCCGGCTGGGGCCACCTGCTCGGCAACCTGCTGTTCCTGGTGCTGATCGGCCTGCTGGTGGAGGGCGCGATCGGCTCGCGCCTGCACTTTCTGCTCTACGTGCTGGGCGCCGCGGGCGCCAGCCTGTTCGCGCTGGCCTGGCGATGGGGCGAGCCGCATGCGGGCCTGGGCGCCTCGGGCGCAGTGTCGGCCATGATGGGTGCCTTCTGCCTGCTCTGGGGCCTGCGTCGGGTGCGGCTGTTCTACTGGATCGGCTTCGTCTTCGACTATGTGCGTGCGCCGGCCCTGCTGCTGCTGCCGCCATGGCTGGGCTGGGAGCTCTACCACCTGCTGATGCACCCCGAGCTCGCGATCGGTTTCGACGCCCATGCCGGAGGCCTGCTCACCGGTGCTGCCTTCGGCGCGCTGATGTGGCCGCTCGGCCAAGTACGCGAGGACTTCATCGAGGCCGAGGACGCGGACGGCGGCGACGACGGCGCGCTGCTGGAGGAAGCCGAACAGGCGCTGGCACAGATGGACCTTGCCCGCGCCGAACGTGCCCTCGCCGAGTTGGCCGAAGACACGCCCGAGCTCGCCATCAGCGCACGTGCCCGCCTGGCCGGGTATCGCTGCGCGCGCCTCGGGCGACGCCTGCCGCTGGCGGCGGAGCGTCTCGCGGGCCTGCTGCAGGCGCCCGCAGGCCTGCCGATGACACAGCAGGCGGACCTGCTCGCGGAAGCCGGGCCGGAGCTGCCGCCGCTGCCACCTGAGGCGCTGCAGGCGGCCTGCACACGGCTGCTGGCCAGCGGCCGCCGGGCCGAGGTGCAGGCCTGGCTGCACGGCCTGCCGCCGGACTATGCGCCCGCTGTGCAGCCTGCACTGTGGCTTCGGCTGGCGCTGGCCCAGCGCCAGGGCGGCGCTGGCAATGATCCGCACGCCAGCCTGCGCGAGCTGCTCCGCCGATTTCCACGCGCGCCCGAGGCAGCGAAGGCTCGGACCTTGCTGGGCGGCTGACCGACGTTTCTCACCGCGGCTGACTCTGGGATACTCGCGGGTTAGCCGGCGCGACACGCGCCCGCCCACTGCAAGCGAGCCCCATGTCACGACGCCAGCGCAACCGCGAAATCGAAGCCGAAATCATCGACCTGAGCCATGACGGCCGCGGGGTCGCCAAGCTGGAGGGCAAGACCGCGTTCATCAGTGGCGCACTGGCTGGCGAGCGCGTGCGCGCCCGCATCCACACCAGCAAGAAGAACTTCGACGAAGGCCATGTACTGGAGGTGCTGCAGGCCTCGCCGCTGCGCGTCGAGCCCCCCTGCCCCCACTTCGAGATCTGCGGCGGCTGCGCCCTGCAGCACCTGCAGGCCGAGGCCCAGATCGAAGCCAAGCAGCACATCCTGCTGGAGAACTTCGAGCGCATCGGCCACGTCCGCCCGGGCACGGTGTTGCCACCGCTGGTCGACGAGCCCTGGGGCTATCGCCGCAAGGCGCGGCTGGGCGTGAAGTGGGTGGCGGCCAAGGAGCGCGCTGTCGTCGGCTTCCGCGAGGCGCTGAAGCCCATGTACATCGCCGATATCCACAGCTGCCGGGTGCTGGTGCCGCAGGTCGGCGAGCGTATCCACGAGCTGTCGGCGCTGGTGACGGGCATGGACGCGCGCGAGCGCATCGCTCAGATCGAAGCGGCCGCGGGCGACGATGCCACGGCGCTGGTGTTCCGCCATCTCGATCCGCTGTCCGCCGCCGATACGCAGCGCCTGATCGAGTTCGGCCAGCGCACCGGCCTGATGATCTACCTGCAGCCCGGCGGCAACGACAGCGTGCACCCGCTGTGGCCGGCCGATGCGGCACTGAGCTTTCGCATCCCGGCGGCGGACGTCGAGCTGGCCTTCCGTCCGCTGGACTTCGTGCAGGTCAACGCCGGCATGAACCAGCGCATGATCGCGCGCACCCTGCAGATGCTGGACCCGCAGCCCGGCGAGCGCGTGCTCGATCTGTTCTGTGGGCTGGGTAATTTCACCCTGCCGATCGCGCGGCGCGCAGCATCGGTCGTGGGCGTCGAGGGCGAGGCCGGCCTGGTGGCACGTGCGCGCGACAACGCCCGCGCCAACGGCATCGACAACGCCGAGTTCTTCGCCGCCGACTTGAGCCAGGACCTGCGCGGCGAAGCCTGGGTCAAGCAGGGCTTCGACAAGCTGCTGCTGGACCCGCCGCGGACCGGCGCCGACGCCTGTATCCCGCAGCTTCCGCTGGACGGCGTACGGCGCATCGTCTACGTGTCCTGCCATCCAGGCTCGCTGGCGCGCGACGCCGGAATCCTCGTGCGCGAGCATGGTTATCGGCTGGTCTCGGCCGGAGTGATGGACATGTTTCCGCACACCGCCCACGTCGAATCCATCGCCCTGTTCGAGCGCTGAGCATGCTCTTCATCGGCCTTGAGGGAACCACGCTACGCGCCGAGGAAGCGCGCTGGATCGCGCATCCGGCAGTGGCTGGCGTGGTGCTGTTCCGCCGCAACTACGCGGAGCCCGCACAGCTGCGCGCGCTCAATACACGGATCCGCGCCGCCAGCGATGCGCCTCGCATCATCGCCGTGGACCAGGAAGGCGGTCGCGTGCAGCGTTTTGCAGAGGGCTTCACCCGCCTGCCGGCGCTGGCGCGGATCGGCGAGGCCTACGCCAATGACGGCGCGCGCTGTCTCGCTCTCGCCGCGCAGCACGCCCGGCTGATGACGGCCGAACTGCAGGCGCAGGACATCGATCTCAGTTTCGCGCCGGTGGTAGATCTAGGCCGCGGCAACCGCGCCATCGGCGACCGCGCCTTCGCGGCCGGCATCGATGTCGTCTGCGCGCTCACCCGCGCCTATGTCCAGGCGATGCAGGCGGCCGGCATGCCGGCTACGCTCAAGCACTTCCCCGGCCACGGCTCGGTGCTGGAGGACACCCACCTCGATACTGCGGTCGATCCGCGTCCGCTGGAGTCGTTGCTGGCTGAGGACCTGCAGCCCTTCATCGCCGGCATTGAGGCGGGGGCCGCGGCGGTGATGGCGGCGCACGTTTGCTATCCGGCAGTGTGCGCGCAGCCGGCCGGCTACTCGCAGCATTGGCTGGGCGAGATATTGCGCGGCCGGCTGGGCTTTGCGGGCGTGGTATTCAGCGATGACATCGGCATGGCCGCGGCCGCTGCCCTGGGTGGCGTGCGTGAGCGGGTCAGGGCACATCTCGAGGCCGGCTGCGACGTGGTGCTGGCCTGCCATCCGGTTCTCGTGGACGACGCGATCGGCGCAATGGATGCTGGAGCACCCGCCCGCGCCGGGGCTCGAATAGCCGCACTGCGTTTGCCACGGCGACCTGCCGCTGATGCAGAAGCGCTGGCGCAAGCGCGTGCTAACCTCGCCGCCCTCGTCTGACCCGGAGCCGGGCATGAAGAACCCGCCAGCACTGGCCGCAGCCCTGCCGCAGTCCGATCTGCTGTTCGATCGGCCCGAACTGGAAGCCGCCATCCGCCGCATCGCGGCCGAAATCCGCCGTGACTACGGACAGGACGCGCGCCCACCGCTGTTCCTGACCGTGATGAACGGCGGCATGCTGTTCGGCGCGCTGCTGGCGCTGGAGCTTGGCTTCGACGTCGAGTTCGACTATCTGCACGCGACGCGCTACCGCGGAGACACCACCGGCCGCGGCGTGGAGTGGCTGCGCAAGCCGGCGGTGCCGCTGCTGAAGCGACGGGTGCTGCTGATCGACGACATCCTCGACGAAGGCCACACCCTCAACGCGGTGATCCAGGCCTGCGAGGCCGAGGGCGCCGCCGACGTGCGCGTGGCGGTGCTGGCGCGCAAGCGGCACGACCGCTGCGTGCCCGGCCTCAGCGGCGACTACGTCGGCCTCGAAGTGCCGGACCGCTACGTGTTCGGCTTCGGCATGGACTACTACGAGCAGGGCCGCAACCTGCCGGGCATCTACGCCCTGCGCTGAAGCGCCGGGCCGTATCGGGACAGCAGCCATGAACAACGAAACATCCGACCTCGCGCTGGGCGTGATCGGCGGCACCGGGGTCTACCGCCTGGCAAATCTTGAGGGCGCCGAAGCAATCGAGCTGGACACCCCGTACGGCACGCCTTCCGGGCCAGTGCGAATGGGGCGACTGGCGGGATTCCGGGTGGCCTTCCTGGCTCGTCACGGCGAGGCCCACAGTGTCGCCCCGCATCGCATCAACTACCGTGCCAACGTGCACGCCCTGCACCAGCTTGGCGTGCGCCGACTGCTGGGCATCAATGCAGTGGGCGGCATCACCGAGCGCATGGGGCCACGCGTGCTGGCGGTGCCCGATCAGATCATCGACTACAGCCACGGTCGACTGTCGAGCTTCTGCGACACCGACGGCGCCAAGGTCGAGCATGTCGACTTCACTCACCCCTACACGCCCGCGCTGCGCACCGCGCTGATGCGCGCGGGTGCGGCGACCGGCACGCGTCTGGTGGACGGCGGCACCTACGGCTGCACACAAGGCCCACGGTTGGAGACCATCGCCGAAATTGCCCGGCTGCGCCGCGACGGCTGCGATCTGGTCGGCATGACCGGCATGCCGGAGGCGGTGCTCGCCCGCGAACTCGCCATGGACTACGCCAGCCTGTGCCTGGTGGCCAACTGGGCGGCCGGCTGTGGCGACGAAGCCGAAATCACGATGGATGAGGTAATGGCGAACATGGGCGCGGCTACCGAGGCGGTGCCGACGCTACTGGCACAGCTGCTGGTCACGCTGGCTGCGCAGCCTCAGGGCGGGTAAAGAATCGAAACGCTGCAACCGGGAGGTTGCCTGGCGCAGGTGGCGAAACGCGGCGCGTGAATTCACCTTGGTTCGGCGAATGTACGCGGGATTCTCGCCGCGGCCCTCTGTTTCGGGCACGTGGCGTCAGCTGCAGTGTAGGCGAAGCGTTTCACGCACCCTCAGCGCGTGTGAAAAACCCCGATGCCGCCGCCATGAGCGTCCAGCGGCGGCCGCAGTAGGCGGATGGTTTTTCACATGCCCTCAGGCCTCGACGCACTCAGCGCCCGCGGCGTTGACGCTCCTCGCGCGGCAGGTTCCCGTAGCGCGCCATGCGCAGGCGCAGCTCGTTGTCCTGCTTCGGGAAGTAATCCCCTTCGAAGCTGGCGAGGCTGTCGCCGTTGAAGATCAGCACCAGATTGCGCACGTCTGGCTCGGAGCCGCGCTCCGCCATGGTGGCAAGGTAGTCCCAGCGGTCGGCGTTGAACGGATCGCGGATCGAGGGAGTGCCAAGCAGCGAGAGCACCTGACGCTTGCTCATGCCTTCGCGCAGCTGCGCCACGTTGCGCTCATCCAGCATGTTGCCCTGGTAGACATCAACCTTGTAGAGCAGGCCGCAGCCGCTTGTAGCAAGGGCAAGCAGTGCACACAGGGGGGCGGCGAGAAAAGCGTTTCGCATGCGCGGGAGCGTCCGAGGCGTGAAGCCCCCGATGATACACTTTGGCCCCTGTCGGGTCGCCCCTCACAGCGCGACAACTCCGATCCGTTTAGCTTGCGTTGACGCCATGCACACGCCCAACGCCACCGTCGCAACCGCATGGAGGACACGATGGAATCACAGGAACTTCGTCGCGCCGGCCTCAAGGTGACCCATCCGCGCATGTGCATCCTCGCGGTGCTGGAAAACGCCAGCCCGCGGCACATGACCGCCGAAGACATCTACAAGCACCTGCTCGAGCGCGAAGAAGATATCGGCCTCGCCACGGTCTACCGGGTGCTGACCCAGTTCGAAGCCGCAGGCCTGGTGATGAAACACAATTTCGAAGGCGGCCAGGCCGTCTTCGAGCTCGACCGTGGCCACCATCACGACCACATGGTCGACGTCGACAGCGGCAAGGTCGTCGAGTTCTTCAGCGAGGAGATCGAGCGCCTGCAGCATGAGATCGCCGCCAAGCACGGCTACGACATCGAGGATCACAGCCTTGTGCTGTATGTACGCAAGAAGAAGCCCTGACCCGGCTCCGCGCGCGCCTCGGCAGCGCAGAGCACCAAGGCTCCAAAACGAAAAAGCCCCGGTTTCCCGGGGCTCTTTCGTGTAACCGTAGCTCGCTTTAGAGCGGCTGGACCTGGTCGGCCTGCAGGCCCTTCGGGCCCTTGGTCACGACGAAGCTCACGCTCTGGCCTTCCTGCAGCGACTTGAAGCCGGTGCCCAGGATGGCGCGGAAATGGACGAAGAGGTCTTCGCCATCAGCGCGGCTGATAAAGCCGAAGCCCTTGGCATCATTGAACCACTTCACGGTACCGGTCTGACGATCAGACATGTCTTGCTCCTTGCAACTTTGGTTTGGAATGAAACAACGGCCGGATGGCCGCCCTAACTGGGTCTGCTCGGAGAAAGACACGAGGTGAAGCGATGAACGTTGTGGAACCAACACCATCGGGTCACGAGTCACGGTGACCCCAGCAAACACAGCGAGGCCACTATACGCCACATTTCACGGTATTGCGACTGTATTGAAATGGCAGGCAGCGAAAGCACCTTAAGCCAATACAATCAATGCGTTGGAGACTCCACCGTCGGAATCGGCAAAGCGCATACAGGTCCCGGAGGCCCCGAACGCCGGCAGCCTCCGTCCGCAGCACAAGCAATGAACGACGCCTGACGTCAGTGTTCTACGCCGCCAGAGCCATGCACGTGACCGTGCATGCGCTCTTCCTCGGTGGACTCACGAACCTCGGTCACTTCGATGTCGAAGTTCAGGGTCTTGCCCGCCAGCGGATGATTGCCGTCAATGGTGACGGTATCGCCCTCGACCGCGGTCACGGTCACCGCAAGCGGCCCCTGCGGGCCTTGCGCATGGAACTCCATACCCACCTCAATCGCGTCCACGCCTGCAAAAGCAGCCGCGGGCACCTGCTGCACCAGGCCTTCGTGATGAAGGCCGTAGCCCTGCTCGGGCGCGACCGCCACCTTGAAGCGGTCGCCGGCTGAGCGACCAACGAGCGCTTCTTCAAGACCGGGCACGATGTTGCCGGCACCGTGCAGGTAGGCCAAAGGCTCACGCCCGCTGGAAGTGTCGATCACCGCACCGGCATCGTCGGTCAAGGTGTAGTGGAAGGAGACGACGCACTGGTCGGCAATCTGCATTGGGAAACTCCGCTGGGGTGATCGCGCTGGGGATGATCGCGCTGGGATGCGCGCTTGAATTGAACTCTGGTCCGGGTCCGCCAGAGGGCCGGTCGGACAGGAAAATCCTGTCTGCCGGCACGCGTTGGCAGGCCTTCGCGGAGCCCACGCTAGCCGCCACTGGCTCAGCAATGGGGTCTCAAAGGTTAGCAGACGCGTCCGATCGCCCTGCACGCTTGACAGCTCAAAGTCTAGTGTTATAGTTGACTACAACACCAGTCACCCTGACTGGGGCTGGGAGCTGCCATGAAGAACCGCCACACCTCCATCCTGCTCGCATTGGGTCTGGCTGTCGGCTACAGCGCACTGGTGGCCGGCACCATCGGCCTGCTGGGCCATGACAGCACCCGCTCGATTGCCGAAACCGCGGTTGCGACGGCTCTGCCCGCCCAAGCCGAAGCGCCACCAGCACGCGCCTCGCACGCCTCCCTCCGCCTGCGCATGACCCTGCCTTTTGTCCCGGCCGGCAGTGCGCGTGCGGAGTCACCGCAGGAGATCTGATCCATGAGCGTGATCTGGAACGAGAACACCCCGATCTACCTGCAGCTCAAGGAACGCGTCATCGGGATGTTGCTGGACGGTGCGCTGAAGCCCGGCGACGCCTTGCCTTCGGTGCGCCAGGTGGCCGCCGACTTCCAGCTGAACCCGATCACCGTCTCCCGCGCCTATCAGGAGCTGGTCGACGAGGCGCTCGTTGAAAAGCGCCGGGGGCTCGGGATGTTCGTGACCGAGGGCGCCCCCGAAAAGTTGCTCGCCAGCGAACGCGCCCACTTCATCGAACAGGAGTGGCCCGCCGTAGTGGAACGCATCGAACGCCTCGGCCTGCGCTTGGCCGACCTGCTCCGAGATAACGCACAAGGAGAACGTGAATGAGCGCCGTCATCAGCGCCCGCGGGCTGGCCAAAAACTACGGCCGCACCGCTGCACTCAAGGGTTTGGATTTCGACATCGAGGCCGGCCGCATCGTTGGCCTCATCGGCCCCAACGGCGCCGGCAAGACCACCGCATTGAAGGCCATCCTAGGCCTCGCGCCCTATGAGGGGCAGCTGACCGTGCTGGGCCTCGATCCGCGTACGCAGCGCAACGAGCTCATGCAGGACGTCTGCTTCATCGCCGACGTCGCGGTGCTGCCGCGCTGGATCCGGGTCCGCGAAGCCATCGACTTCGTCGAAGGCGTGCACCCGCGCTTCTCGCGCGCCAAGTGCGAGGCCTTTCTCAAGGCCACCAAGCTCACCCCCGACATGAAGGTCAAGACCATGTCGAAAGGCATGGTGGTACAGCTGCATCTGGCGCTGGTGATGGCGATCGACGCCAAGCTGCTGGTGCTCGACGAGCCAACCCTGGGTCTCGACATCCTCTACCGGAAGCAGTTCTACCAGCACCTCCTGAACGATTACTTCGATCATGAGAAAACGATTCTGGTGACCACCCATCAGGTCGAGGAGATTGAGCACATCCTGACCGACCTGATCTTCATCCGCGAAGGCGAGGTCAGCCTGCAGGCCAGCATGGACGAGGTGGCCGAGCGATTCACCGAAGTCATGGTGTCCTCCGACCACGCCGCCGCCTGCCGCGCACTGGGCCCTCTCGACGAGCGCCAGGTGTTTGGCAAGAGCATCTTCCTGTTTGACGGCGCCGACCGGACAGCCCTTGGCCGGATGGGCGAGCTGCGTGTGCCTGGCGTCGCCGACATCTTCGTAGCCACGATGAAAGGAACCTACGCATGAAGACCCAACTGCCCTGGCTGGTGAAGCGCGAGTACTGGGAAAACCGCGGCGGGTTCCTGTGGGCGCCGGGCATCACCGCCGGCATCACCCTGCTGCTGACCCTGATGGGCCTGGTGGTGGCCGAAGTGTTCCGCACGCGCATGGCCGGCGAAATCAACGTCGGCGTGCCGCTCAACCAGCTCACCGAAAAGATGACGCCGGAGCAGTTCGCCAACCTCGGCGCTGCCCTTGACGGCTACCTGCTCTCGCAGGCCATGCTGCTGCAGGTAGTGCTGTTCTTCGTGGTGTTCTTCTACCTGCTGGCCGCGCTGTATGACGACCGGCGCGACCGCAGCGTGCTGTTCTGGAAATCGCTGCCGCTGTCCGACTCCAGCATGGTCTTGTCAAAGGTGATTTCAGCCGCCGTCATCGCGCCCGTCATCAGCACGGCCTTTGCCATGCTGGTACAGCTGGGCGTGCTGCTGCTGCTGAGTGCCTACGTGTTGCTGCATGGAGTGAATCCGATCAGCGTGCTGTGGGGGCCGGCGTCGCTACTCGGCGTGTGGCTGCAGATGCTGGCCAACATCCCGATCAATGCGCTATGGGCTCTGCCCACCTTCGGCTGGCTGCTGCTGGTGTCGGCATTTGCCCGTAACCGCCCCTTCCTGTGGGCCCTGCTGGTGCCGGTGGGATTGGGCGTGCTGCTGGCCTGGGGCGACATGCTCAGCCTGTTCAACATCTCGAACGCGATCTATTGGCGCGATGGCGTGATGCGAATCCTGCTGGGCGTGCTGCCGGGCAGCTACGTGCTGCATTGGCTGGCCACCGACCCGAGCCAGATCGTCGAACTGGCTGGTGCAGGCGACGGCCCACGCGTGGACGTGGTGCTGAGCTTCGGCTGGAACCTGATGGGCCGCGTACTCAGCTCGACGTCGACATGGGTGGGCGCAGTCGCAGGAGTCGCGATGATCGTGGTGGCCACGCGGCTGCGACGCTGGCGGGATGAGGGCTGAGTATGCAGAAACCCCTCCGGCAGGAACCGTCTGGTCCTGCCGGAGCGCGCACGGGAGGGGCCATGGATGGCCGCCCATCGGGTGAGGTAACCGAGGCCCTGCGGGCGCCTCGGGATCGCGCCGGCCGAAACGCATCGTCAAATCGGCCGGGCAGCTCAGGGGGGCGTGGCGCTGGCAACAAAGCATCAGCGTCTGCCAGCGCCTCGGGCGCAGCCCGAAAGTGCCGGGCGTCGCCATAGCCCCGCTACGCGCCGCTCGCGTCTCTTGATCAGCCTCCCGATCCACCGCCAGCCAGCGGACGATTTGTCACGCTCGGCACACCAGACGACGCAGGGTGTCTTCTGAATCTTCCGGCAGGATCGGGGCGTTCCAATCCTCCAACATCGTCGCCAGCAGCAACTTCTCGAACTCCGGCGCGAAGCGATCGATGACGTCCTGCGGCCGCGCGATGCACTTGGCGTCGGAAATCAGGCCAAAGTGCACGCGGTCGTTGTAGCTCAGGATGCTGATGCCGATGCCGATGGAGCCTGACTGCGGTACCCAGAACATCAGCTCGCTGATCTGGGCGCCGGCCATGTACAGAGGCAGCTGCGGGCCCGGCACATTGGTCGCCACCACCGTGCCCTTTTTGCTGAAAAGCTCGAGCGCCCTCTTCTGCACCGCAGGCGGCGCCATGCCAAGCGCGGCGAGCACGCCGAAGGTCATGATCGCCTGCCGCGACGACTTGATGTGGCGCATGTTGCCGGCCACGTGCTGCAGCCGGCGCAGGGGATTGGGTTCGTGGATGGGGAGATCCAGGAACACCAGGCCGAAGTGGTTGCCCAATTTCTTGGCGTGCTCCAGCGGCCGCAGGTTCACGGGCACGGTGGCGCGGATACCGCAGCCGTTGGGCTCGAAGCCCTGGTCCAGCAGGTAGCCGCGCAAGGCACCGGCTGCGGCCGCCAGCAGCACGTCGTTGACCGTGCAGCCGAGCGCCCGCGCAATTGTCTTGACCTCCTCCAGCGGCAGCGGCGGCGCCCACGCGCAGCGTTTGCTGACGCCGAGGCCCGCTTTCAGCGGGGTGTCCGGATCATCGGGCAGCATCAGGACCTGACCCAGCTCGCGGGCGATCTCGCCCCCCTCCTTTGCCAGCACCGCCGCAAGACCCGGGTCGCGGTACATCTCCAGACTCTTTTCCATCATCTTGCCGCCCATCTTCATGGCGCGATCGAACTGCTCCACGGCCGGATCGAAGAAACGCTTGGTGATCTTGTGGCCGTCATCCTTCAGCCAGGCCCGAGGCAGGTCGGCTCCGGGCCTGGGCTCGCGGCTCACGTCAGTAAGCGAGAGCAGCACCTGCACCAGAGCGATGCCGTCCGCATAGCAGTGATGGATGCGGGCGATCACGGCGCTGCCGCCGTTGTAGCGCTCGACCAGATGGAACTGCCACAGCGGCTTGGAATGATCGAGGCCGGTCGAAGCCAGCAGGCTGACCAGATGCTCGAGCGCGGCCTTGTCGGCGCGCCCGGGCAGAGCGGTCAGCCGCACGTGCCAGTCGAGGTCGAAGTCCGCATCGTCCTCCCAATGTGCGCCGGTGGAGGCGTCCACGGCTTTCTGGCGAAAGCGACGGAAAGCCAGCCAGCGCTCCGCGATGAGCTTCTTCAGCGCAGCCAGCTCCAGCGGCTCGGCGAACATCATCACGCCGGTGATCATCATCAGATTGGTGGGCCGCTCCATCCGCAGCCAAGCGGTATCCACCTTCGACATGGTCTCGCGGCGCGGCGCGTCGCGTTCTTGCTTGACACCTGAATCGGTCATGCTGGTCTCCCTTCCCTCTTCGCGATGGTGCAGGGCCGGCAGCGCGAGCGTCAATGTTGCAGTGGCGCTACAGCTGGCGCAGGCGCAGCAGGGACGTAACGCGGGCAACGTCGCCGTCCATGGCCCGGTCCGGGCCCATGAACTCCACGGCCTCACGCAGCTGCCGGTGCAGCGATGCCGTCCGTGGGCCCGGGGCGAACTCGGCATAGGCGGCCAACGCGGCCTGCAGCGCGCAAACTTCGGACTCGAAGTGGGCGCGTGCCGGGTGCTCCGCTGCCGGTGCTCCTGCCACCTTGGCGGCCAGCGTGGTCCAGCCCTCCTGCACGGCGAGACGCCGCGCCGCATTCAGCATGTCACGGCGAAAGTCCAAGGCCTGGGCGGCGGTGTAGAGCTCCAGGGCCACCACGTCGGAGAGGTCGTCCAGCATCTCCAGCACGTGCCGGGCCTCGTTGGCCCCCATCGAGACGTGATCCTCGGCGTTGGCGCTGGTCGGCACCGAATACACCGAGGCCGGGTGGGCGCGGCTGGCGAGGTCGTTGACCAGGGCCGCGGCGGTGTACTGCACGATCATGAAGCCGGAGTCGGTGGCGTCCTCGTTGCCGCTCAGAAAGGCCGGCAGGCCGTCGTTGGTGGCCGGATCCACCAGCTTGTTGAGGCGTCGCTCGCTGATCGAGGCCAGCACCGGGATGGCCGTCTTGAGGTAGCTCATGGCCAGCGCCAGCGGCATGCCGTGGAAATGCCCAGCCGAGATCACCTGGTCCTCGATGAAGCGCGGGTTCTCGGCATCGGGGAAGACCAGCGGGTTGTCGGTGACCGCGTTCAGCTCGATGTCCAACACCCGCTGCGCCTGCGCCAGCGCATCGCGCACCGCGCCATGCACCTGCGGAGCGCAGCGTAGACAGTAGGCATCCTGCGGCTGGTGCTTCTTGCCGCCGAGGAAGGGCAGGAAGCGGCGATAGAAGGACTCCCGCCCGTGCCGCTGCGAGGGCGGCACGTAGTCCCAGCCGATGTCGAAGCGCAGGGCCTGATCCTCACCGCGGCTCCAGGAATCCGCCTGCCAGGCGCGGAAGCGCGGCACCAGGTGGTAGGGAATATCGACCAGGGTCGAGCCCTGCAGGCGCTCGCGCAGGGCGGCTGCGGTGGCGACCT
Source organism: Aquimonas sp. (assembly GCA_022241605.1). GTDB lineage: Bacteria > Pseudomonadota > Gammaproteobacteria > Xanthomonadales > Xanthomonadaceae > Aquimonas. Next base: position 74,663 of record JAKOMQ010000013.1, read on the forward strand.
GACCGGGATGCGGGCGCAGCGCATGCACTGCCTCGGCAAAGGCTGAGGCGCGCCCGGAAAACGCCTCCAGGGTCATCGCGAGTGCGTCGTCAGCGCGCTCCAGCAGGTATTCGAGGCGATCCGCCGCCAACACGCCGCAGGCCAGCATCTGCGCAGTGCCGTTGTTGAGCGCGAGGCCCTCCTTGAGCGACAGCCGCACCGGCGCCAGCCCGGCCCGCTGCAGGGCTTCGGCGCCGGGCAGGCGCTCGCCGTCGAGGAAAGCCTCGCCACGCCCCAGCAACACGATGGCCAGATGCGAGAGCGGCGCCAGATCACCGCTGGCGCCCACCGAGCCCTTGCAGGGCACTACCGGCACGATGCCGGCATTGAACAGGTCAGCCAGTGCCTGCAGGGTGCTGGCGCGAATGCCGCTGTGGCCACGCAGCAGGGTATTGATGCGGATCGCCAGCATGGCGCGCACCACCTCGGGCCCGAAGGGCTCGCCCACGCAGACCGCATGGGTCACGACGAGGTTGTGCTGCAGCTCCTCCAGCAGATCGCCGCGACCGGGGCTGGGGCGTGCGCCCGGCAGCTCATCGCGAGCGCGGTGCGCCCCGAGCAGGCGGTCGGCGTTGCTGCCGAAACCGGTGGTGACGCCATAGATCGGCTCCTCGCGGCGCACCTGCTCGGCAAGGAAATCCGCGCAGGCCTGCACCCGCACAAGCGCCTGCGGACACAGCTCGATGCGCGCCTGGAAGCGGGCCAGCTGCAGCAGTTCAGCGCGGCTGAAGTGGAGGCCATCCAGACGCAGAGTGTCCACGGGCATCGAAGCGCTCCAAGGTGCGGGGGCGCCCATTGTGGACGTTCGCGACAGATGTGGAAACGAGATGAAGGCACGAACGGTTCCAACTGCAACCCCAGATGAGGCAGGCTTGCCGCCCCGGCATCTGATTCGAGCCTCCACCCATGTCCCACTCCAACCGATCCTCCCGCCTGGATGCCCTGCTGCGCAGCGGCCGTCTATCCCGCCGCGACCTGCTGCGCTCAGCCGGCAGCCTCGGCCTGCTCGGCTTTGCCAGCAGCAGCGGCGTGCTGGCGCAGGCACGGCCGCGCTTTGTCGCCGACCCCTTCAGCCTCGGCGTGGCCTCGGGCTATCCACGGGCCGACGGCTTCACCCTGTGGACGCGGCTGGCGCCGTCGCCGCTGCAGGCCGATGGCGGCATCCACCGCGACGAGTGGGTGGTGGTCGACTGGCAGGTCGCCGAGGATGAACGCTTCGAGCGGGTGGTGGCGGAAGGGCGCGTACGCGCGGTTGGCGAACTGGCCCACAGCGTCCACGTCGATGTCACCGGGCTGCGTCCGGACCGCATCTACCACTATCGCTTCCTCGCCGGCGACGCGATCAGCCGCAGCGGCCGCAGCCGCACCGCGCCCGCAGCGGGCGCCAGTCCGCGCCGGCTGAAGTTCGGCTTCTCCTCCTGCCAGCACTACGAGCAGGGCTGGTTCAACGGCTATGCCGGCCTGCTGCAGGACGACCCGGATCTGATGGTCTTTCTCGGTGACTACATTTACGAGAGCAGCTGGGGGGATGACCTCGTGCGCCGCCACGCGGGCGGCGAGAGCTATACGCTGGAGGAGTACCGCGTGCGCCACGCCCAGTACAAGACCGATCCGCACCTGCAGCGCGCGCATGCCGCCCTGCCGTGGCTGGTGACCTGGGACGACCACGAAGTCGACAATGACCCGTCGGCCGCCGAGTCGGAGCACCTCGACCCGCGCTTCCTGCTGCGCCGCGCTGCCGCCTACCAGGCCTACTACGAGCACATGCCGCTGCCGCGTCAGATGCGCCCGCGCACCGACGGCAGCATGCCGATCCACACCCGCGTCGACTTCGGCAGCCTGGCCAGCTTCTTCGTGCTGGACAACCGCCAGTACCGCAGCTCGATGGCCTGCCCGGACCCGTTCAAAGGCGGCGGCTCGACGACGGCGTACCTGGATGAATGCGCGGAGCTGCAGGACTCAAGCCGCAGCCTGCTCGGCAGCGAACAGGAGCAGTGGCTGGAGGCCGGCATGGCGGCGTCGGAAGCGCGCTTCAACGTGATCGCCCAGCAGACCCTGTTCACGCCCAGGGACGAGGGCAGCGAGGGCCGGCGACGGATCTGGAGCGATGGCTGGGACGGCTATCCGGCGAGCCAGCAGCGGCTGCTGAAAGCACTGTCGCGGCCGGGCCTGTCCAACCCCCTGCTGATCGGCGGAGACATCCACGCCAACGTGATCTGCAACGTCCAGGCCGATCCCTGGGCAGGCTCACAGGTGCTGGCCGCCGAGGTCTGCGGCACCTCGATGTCCTCGCAGGGCCGGCCGCAGGAGCGTATGGACGAGTCGAAGTCCAAGAACCCGCATTTCCAGTGGGCGCGCAGCGACCGCCGCGGCTACGTGCTGGTGGAGCTGGGCCGTAATGCCGAAGTGGCGCTGCGCTCGCCGCAGACGGTCAAACAGGCACAGAGCCCAACCGAAACGCTGGCCCGGTTCGTGGTGGAGGACGGCGTGCGCGGCATCCGCGGCGGCTGACCACGACCGCGTTCACTCAAGCTCGAAAGGTTTGGGATGGCCGCAGAACAGGCGCCGGCTGACCTCGCGCTCCTGTCGCTCGATCGTCTGCAGGAAGTCCTCGGCACCGCCAAGCTCCGCAAAAGCGGTGAAGCCCCGCTCCAGGAATTGCTGCAGCTCCCACAGCCCGGCCGCGCGTGCAGGCAGGCGCGAGAGCCTTAGTACCCGCCCCAGCATCGGATGTCGTACCGCGTCGTCCAGGGCCTCACCAACTTCGACGATCAGATCGATCTGGCGCCGCCTCAGCCGTGCAAGCCCCACTTCGCGGTAGGCCTGCGCGTAGCGCTCGAGATCCAGTGTCGGACGGCCCGTGCCCCGCTGCAGGCAGCCCACCATGCGCAAATCGAGCGCGTGGCTGAGCGCGCCGAGTTCGATCGCATCCGCTGCGGTCACCAGAAAATCCGCAGGCAGCAGCCGCACCAGCCTTGGCACGATGCGCGCCACGCCGCCATCGCGTCCGGTGACGTCGTGGTCTCCGTAGAGATCACTGAGGAAAAACTCCGCAGCGGGCCGCATGTGCGGGGTTTCGAGAAACCGCTGGAAGCTCCCCGCCAGGCGCTCGGCCTGCCAGCGCTGGAGAATCGGCAGCCACGGCGAGCGGTTGAGCGGCGTGCGCGCGGGATCGCGCAAGCGCTGGTTGGCCTCGATCAGGCGGCCGATGCGGCGGGCGGTTGGGTTGGTCTGGCTCATTCGACTTTGGTCGCAGATTGGGTGAGTGCGCTGACGGAAAGACGCGCAGGGTTTGGCGTGATCGTGCGCAGGCGCACTACACTCGGAGGATCAACGGCCATACCCTAGCGCATGCTTTCCCTCCAGAACGCCAGCACCCCGATCCGCCGCAAACCCCGCATCGGGCTCGCCGTCGCCGGCGGCGGCCCCATCGGCGGCATGTACGAGCTAGGCGCGCTACGCGCCCTCGACGAGGCCATCGAAGGTCTCGACCTGACGCGCCTCCACGTTTATGTGGGCGTCAGTTCAGGCGCTTTTCTGGCAGCCTCGCTGGCCAACCGCATCGACACCGCGAACATGTGCCGGATCTTTCTCACCGGCGACAGCGGTGACGTGCACTTCAAGCCAGAGAGTTTCCTACGCCCCGCTTTCTTCGAGTACGCGCGACGAGTCATTGGCCTGCCGCGTCTGGTGCTGGACTTCTGGCGCAACGCCCTGCTGCACCCGGGCGAAAGCAGCGTCGCCGAACTGCTCGGGCGCTTCGGCGGGCTGATTCCCAACGGCCTGTTCGACAACAGCGGCATTGAGGAATTCCTGCGCGACGCCTTTACCCGGCGCGGCCGCAGCAACGACTTCCGCGAGCTCAAGCGCAAGCTGTTCGTGATCGCAGTGGACCTCGACAGCGGCGAGACGGTGCGGTTTGGCGCCCCGGACTGGGACGAGGTGCCGATTTCGGTCGCCGTGCAGGCCAGCTCCGCCCTGCCCGGCCTGTATCCGCCGGTCAAGCTGCAGGGCCGGCATCTGGTTGACGGTGCGCTGCGCCGGACAATGCACGGCTCGGTAGCGCTGGACGAGGACATCGACCTGCTGATCGGGTTGAACCCGCTGGTGCCCTACGACGGACACGCGGCACGCGGCAGCGACGGCCAACGCTTGAACTCGGTCACCGAGGGCGGCCTGCCGATGGTGCTTTCGCAGACCTTCCGCACCCTGCTGCAGTCCCGCATGCAGGTTGGCCTGGCCAAGTACGCCCAGCAATACACGCATAGCGATCAACTGATCCTTGAGCCGGACCATAACGACGCCGAGGTGTTTTTCACCAACGCGTTCAGCTACTCGTCCCGGCGGCGCGTCTGCGAGCACGCCTATCGGGCGACCCTGCGAGACCTCGGCCGCCACCGGGAAGCGTTGCGCCCGATGCTGGCACGGCTCGGCCTGCGCCTCCGCGATGAATTGCTCGACCACCCGCAGCCAACGCTGATGGAGGGAGTGCGCCGCAGCTATCACCCGCGCACCGAAACCACCGCGCGTTTGGCGCGTGCGCTCGATGACGTCGAAGAATTGATGCAGGCGCGGCATCCGGCGGGGCGACGCCCCCGCCGCTGAACCACCGCACGCCGCCGCGGATCACGGCAGCAGCAGCTCCGCCAGCTCCGGCCCGAGGTGGCGGGCCATCGCCTCGCGGTACCAGGGCGCCTGCATCAGGCCGTCATCGAGTGCGAAGAACTCCGCGAGAAGTCCCTGCCAGTCGTTGTCCAGCGGCATGATGATCCCGAACTGCTCGTCGCGGGCGTCAAGGGCCGAGTGTCGGCGGACAGGCAGGCCGCGCGCCTGCGCACGGTGGAACACATAGGCATCGAGGTAGCCGAAATGGGTGTCGGCCGCCAGCGCCGCAAGAATCTCGTCATTGGAGCCGGCAGCGTCCAGGGGCATGTCGGGCCAGTAGGCCTTCGCCAGAGCAGCCAGCCGACTCTCGTGGAGGGTGCCGGCGAAGCCGAGGGCACGCCTGCCTTCGAAATGCGTGGCTAGATCCGCCGGATCCTGCAGCTGCGCCAGGCCTGCGTGGCTGGCCAGCACTGCGATGTTGTCCACGTAGGGCGGCGAAAACGCCAGCTCCTGGCGCCGGGTCTCCGTGATCGTGACGTTGCCGAGGCCGAACACTCCACCTTCGGCCTCGCGTATGCGCCCATAAAAACGTCGCCAGCTCCGCTCCTCCACGAAGTCGAGCGAAACGCTGATGCCGTGGGCCTCCTCCAACCAGCCGGCGAAGCGCTGCATCAACTCGACGGCCAGCCCCTGCGGATGCCCCTCGGCATCGCTGCCCGCCCAACCCTCGGAGGCCACCCACAGCACCTGCAGACGGGCGCTCCCACTCTCGCGATGCGCAGCGCGGGTATCGCCGCGGTCCAGCGCCGCAGCTGGATCGCTCGCGGTGATCATCAGACATAGCCAGATCAGGAGCGAAAGTTGCGGACGAAACATGACGGGCTCCTTCGGATCGCCGGCTGCGCATAGTGTGAATATTCTAGGTCGGAGCACTATCGTCTCAAGCTGACGAAGCGCATACGCGCAACGCGACCACCCAACACCGAGGTCCGCCCCATGGCCAAGTTCAAGAACAGCGCCGCCGCCAAGAGCACCAGCGCTGCCTCCCGCAAGAAGCCCGCCGCCAAGGCCGCACCGAAGTCCAAGGCTGCGCCCAAGTCCTCCGTTGGCGCACTGGGCGGCAAGGCCGAGCAGGTCTCGCGCTCCATCATGGAATCGGCGCAGGGCATCTGGCTGGCCGGCATGGGTGCGTTCAACCGCGCCCAGGAGGAAGGCTCCAAACTGTTCGAGGCGCTGGTGAAAGAAGGTTCGAGCATCGAGCAGAAGACGCGCAAGCTCGCCACGGGTCGGGTTGAGAACGTGCGTGATGCCGTCGAGAACCGCGTTGAGCAGGTGCGTGAGCGCGCTACCGACACGTGGGACAAGCTCGAGAAGATTTTCGAGGAGCGCGTGCAGCGCGCCCTCAACCGCCTTGGCGTGCCGGGCCAGGAAGATCTGTTCACCCTGTCCAAGCGCGTCGACGCGCTGACCGCCGAGCTGCGCAAGCAGTCGGCTTCGCCCGCCAAGACCAAGCCGGCTGCCGCTGCACCGAAGAAGCCCACCGCCAAGCCGCGCGCTGCCGCCGCGACCAAGGCCAAGCCTGCGCCGAAGCCTGCAGCCAAGCCGCGCAGCGCCAAGGCCAAGGCCAAGGCCAAGGCCGCGCCGGCGAGCGACGCCGCAGCCTCCGAGTAACCGCTTCCGCTTGCGCCTACGGGCGCGCGCCTTCGGCGTTCAGCTGAAGGCGCTTTTCAGGACCCGCTACCCATCAGGTGGCTCCGCAGATCCCTCCCCTGCGGACCACTGGGCTAGCGGGTTTTTTTCTTGCGGCGGAACCATCCCGACCGGCCACCGCCGCATGCCCCACCTGGGGCCTGAGCGTGCGAAAAAATCCAGACGCCGTCGCGAGGAGGGGCGCTGGGCGTTTGTGGCAAGGCGCGGTACGTGGATGCGAGGGAGTTTGGTGAACCAAATGACCGCAGGATTCGCATAGCGCGCTGGCGCCACGAACGTCTAGAGCGGCAGGCGAAGCAGGCGGATGGTTCTCACGGGCTCTCAGGCGTCTGGCGGCCAGATCCTCCTCCACCAGCTCCAGGCAGATCCGCGGCCCGATCCACCGCATAGCAATCGCGCCCGCCGGCCTTTGCGCGGTAGAGAGCCGTGTCGGTGCGAGCCAGCCACTGGTCGAGTGCCTCTTCGGGCCGCGCCAGCGCAAGCCCAAGGCTGACCGTGTAGGGAACCACCGTGCCGGCGTACTCGACCCGGCGGGCGCGGACACGCTCCAGCAGACGCCCAGCCCACTGTTCGCCCTGCGCCGAGGAAAGCCCGGGCAGCAGGCACAGAAATTCCTCGCCACCCCAGCGCCCCGCCACGGCCTGACCCTGGCATTCGAGGCGCAGGACCTGGGCGAAGTCGCGCAGCACCTCGTCTCCGGCCTGGTGCCCCTGGCCGTCATTGATGCGCTTGAAGTGGTCAAGGTCGATCAGCGCCAGGACTCTGGGCCCCTCCTGCGCGGCCGCTTGCTGCAGGCGCTCGATCAGGCTACGGCGGTTGGCAAGACCGGTCAGCTCGTCGACCAGCGACAGCCGGCGCAGCCGCTCGTTGGCTCCCGCCAGCGCATGCGCGGTCGCTTCCAGCGCGTCCTTCTGCGCGCTGAGCTCACGAGTGCGCTGTTCGACCTGAGCCGCAAGCCGCCGCCGCTGTGCGGTGAGCTCGGCTACGCGCCACAAATAGAATCCCGCCAGCACGCCTGCCAGCAGCAGCAGGGTGAGGATTCGAAAGCTCCAGGTGGAGGTCAGCGGCGGCGTGACCTTGATCGCCAGCAGCGCGCTGCGCTCCACCAAGCCCTGGTTGTCGACCTCCAGCTCAAGCAGATGGCTGCCGTAGGCCAGCCGATCGAGGCTCAGCGAACGGCGCGGGCCAAGCTCACTGAACGGCTTGTCCTCGCCCAGACGTGCCCGATAGCGCAGGCCGCGCTGGCCGTCGAACACCAGCGCGCTGAAATCAAGCAGCAAGGGCGGATGGGCGTGCCCCAAACGCAGCAGCGGCACGCCTCCGGGCGCCGCCGGCGGCAGCACGACAGGGACGCCGCCGAGCTCGATTGCGGCCAGTCGCGGCCGCGGCCGTTCGAGGCTGTCCGGCAAGGTCAGCGGATCGAATACCGTCAATCCATCGATGCCACCGAACAGGAACCAACCGCGTCGGCTGGACACCATCGCGCGGCTGGAGAACTCATCGGCTGCAAGGCCGTCGCTGCGGGTGAAGCGACGCAGACTGCCGCGCTCGGGATCAAAGCGCAGCAGACCACGGTTGCCGCCCAGCCAGAGTCGCCCGCGACGATCGCTGAGCAGTCCATGCACGGCGCCGACATCCTCGTTTTCGATCGAGTCGGGCAGCTCGAAGCGCAGTGCATCCAAACCCGTCCGCAGATTGACCTTGGCCACTCCGCCATTGGTTGCCAGCCAGATCGACCCGTCAACGTGCTGGTGGATGGCGTTGACCACCGCACCCGGAAGGCCGTCGGCCAACCTGTAGCGCGCAAGCGGCTGTCCGTCTGCACCGAGGATATGCAGGCCGGCCGCGGTGCCGATCCAGACGCGGTCGGCCGCGTCGACAAACAAGGCTTGGATGCCCTCATCCTGGCGTCGGAACCAGGGCTCACGCTCGGGATCGAAATAGCGAACGCGTCGGCGCGGCTGACCGGGCCCATCGATCCGTGCGAGGCCGCTGGACGAACCGACCCACAGCCGGCCACGTCCATCTTCGGCCAGCACCCGCACCCCGCGCATGGACTGCGGCTCCTCGCGCTCAGGCTCAGGCTGCCACTGGCCCGCGGCATCGCGCCAGTAGAGCCCATCATCGGTACCCGCCCAGAGTCGTCCAGTGCGGTCCTCCATAAGCTCCCAGACCAGCTCCACGCCGGGCTCCGCCTGAGCCGAGAACGGCTCCTGCGTAAACCGCCAGGGCAGACCAAGCACTGGAGTGCCATCGACACGCTGCACGCCGCCGCCGAAACTGCCGACCAGCAGCTCACCGGAGCGTGTTTCCAGCACGGTCCCAACCCGGCCATGGCGCAGGCCCTGGCCACCTTCTTCACGCGGGCGCTCGACGTGAAAGCTCCGGTGCAGCGCGCCGAGGCGGACCAGACCTTCGCCCCAGAAGCCTGCGAACACCCCGCCGTCCGGATCCACGTCGAGGGCCAACAGGACGAAGCCGCGGCCATCGACACGCGCGGCCCGCGGGTGATCGAGCGATTTCAGGCAGGAGCAGTCGGGATCCAGCCATGCAAGCCCGCGATCGGTGCCGACGAACAGGATGCCGTCAGGCCCCTCGGCAAGGCTGAGCACCCGCGCAGAGCGCAGCCCTTCGGCGCCGACCCCGCCCGGCAGGAAGTTCCTCGGTTCCCCGCGGCGCAGGTCGTGGCGGATGAGGCCCTGCGACCATGTGCCGATCCAGAGCACGCCGGCCGGGGCCTCCAGCAGCGCGTCGACATTGAAGGGCGCCTGCGCACCTTCGATCTCGATCGAATGGACGCGGCCGTCCGGATCAATGCGGAACAGGCCGTCGCCGGTACCGACCCAGAGCCCCGCTGCGCCCCGAATCAGCTCCCAGATCTCCTGCGCGCGCGCGCGCTGGGGCATTTCGACGTGTTCGACCGTGATCTTCGCGAGCATCGGATCACCGTTCCAGCGCAGGCGCGCCAGCCCGGTCCGCGAACCCACGTAGAGATCACCGGGCCCGGCCAGCGCGATCGATGTGAGGTGCTCGGCGGGCAGCCCGGCTTCAAGGCCGAGAACCCGGAATCGAGCGGTGGCGCGCTCGAAGACCGCCAGCCCGCCGCCACTGGTGGCGAGGAACAGATGGCCGCCGTCCGCCACCAGCCCGCGCACGTGGTTGATGCCGGTGCCCGCACGATCGCCGGCGGCGGCCCTGAACACGCTGAACTCGTAACCGTCGAACCGGTTGAGCCCATCCTCGGTGCCGATCCACAAAAATCCATCGGCGTCACGCGCAAGGCTCAACACGGCGTTTTGCGACAGCCCCTCCGGCAAACTCAACTCGGTCGCCGCGCGCGCCGCGGGCGCCATCAGCAGAATCAGCCACCCAAGCCAGCAGCAGCGAATCATGCGGGCCCACGGTGGGTGCAGCGCCGGGACCAGAGCGGGGTGCAGGGTCTTCATGCGACGAACATGGCTGGCCGGCAGGGTGGCAGGATCGCCAATGTACTCGCTGAGAACAGCAGCCCGCGGAGCCAACTTGCTATCCGCCGACCGAGCCCGCACCTTGACCGCTGTGCCGCAATCAACCAAGCCAATACGGGAGCCTCATGAGCGGATCCACCTATGCATTTGACGTTACCACCACCGAGTTCGAGCAGCAGGTCATCCTGAAATCCCGCGAGGTGCCGGTGCTGGTGGATTTCTGGGCCACCTGGTGCGGACCCTGCAAACAGATCAAACCCCTGCTGGAGAAGCTGGTCAGCGATTACAACGGCGCGTTCCTGCTGGCCAAGGTCGATGTCGATGCCGAGCAGCAGCTGGCCGCGATGGTCGGCATCCGTTCGGTGCCCACGATCCTGCTGCTGAAGGACGGCCAGATCGTCGACGGATTCCCGGGTGCCCTGCCCGAAGCGCAACTGCGCGCCTTCCTGAGCCAGCACGGCATTGAACCCGCCGCAGCCGAGGCCGAGGCCGAGCCGATAGAGGCCACGGTGCCGGAGCTGCTGCCGGAAGAACAGGTCGCGGAGCTGCGCGTGCGCATTGCCGCCGCGCCGGAGGACGACGGCTTGAAGCTGGACCTGGCCTGCGCCCTGCTCGGGGTCGGCCAGAGCGACGAGGCCGAGGCCCTGCTGGACGCCCTGCCTGCAAACCTGGCCAATGACGACCGCGCCCGCCGCGCCCGCTCGCGGCTTGGATTTGCCGCGCTGCTGGCCGGCGCCCCGGCACCCGTAACCCTGCAGACCCAGCTCGCCGCCAACCCCGACGACCACGCCGTCCGCCACCTGCTGGGCGTGCACCAGATTGTTGCCGGCGACAGCGAAGCCGGCCTGGAGACGCTGCTGGAGGTGCTGCGCCGGGACAAGAGCTGGAATGAAGGCCAGGCCCGCAAGGCCCTGATAGAAGCTTTCAACCTGATCGAGGACGAGGATCTGGTAGGCCGCTACCGGCGACGGATGGCGTCGCTGCTGTTCTGATTGAGGCCGGGATTCGGAAGCGGGGATTCGGGATTCGTAACCGCCGGCGCTTCTGGAGCTCGCGGCAAGCTCATGGATCGAGGCGTGCTGTGACGCAAGGTGAAGCCTCGCGATCACCTGCATCTACGAATCCCGAATCCCCACTCCCGAATCCCGGCCGCAAGGCTACCAGGGCCGCTTGGCCTGCCGCTCACGCTCGCGGTCGTAGGCGCGCAGCTCATCGCGGATGAACTGGATACGCTGGCGGCCCAGCGCGTTGCGCTCGTCGTCCAGCACGACCGCGTCCAGCAGCTCGGCAAAACGCTGGGCGGCCGGCAACATCGTCTCCCATGCGTCGAGCGCCGGCAGCGGTCCGGGCAGGGTCATGAAAAAAGTCACGCCAGGGGAGTCGATCTCACCCATGTGGTGGATGTCGAAGTGGCCGGGCTTGACTACGTTGGCCACGCTGAAGATGGGCCCGGCTTCGGGGCGGTTGTCCGGCAGGCGATGGAAGATCTGCATGTCGCCGAAGGTCAGCCCGGCCTTTTCCGCCGCTACCACGATGTCATTGCCGTGCAGCAGGGTACCGGCGCGTGCGGCGACGATCAGGCTGAGCACCTTGTCGAACTCCGGCGTGGGACGCGCGCCGAAGGGCGACTGGGTGGGCGCCGCCGGCGCGGGTGCTGAAGTCGCAGGCGCATTGGCGCGTATGCCCGGCCGCGCATCCGTCGTCGGCAGGTCGAGGCTGTCGAAATCAATCGCCGGCTCCGAGCGCGCACCCTCCGGCCTCGCTCTGGGCGCGGCTGCAGCAGGCGGTCGCGGCGACTCGTCGGCGAGGCTGCGGTCGAGCCGCGCCAACTCCGCCTGGATGATGCGATCAAGCCCCTCTTTGTCCGCACCCTGGAATGCAGGGCCGGCGCGCTCGTCGGGCTCGGCACGCTCCGCCAATCGGCGCCCCTGGCCGGGCTTTTCGGGCCGGCCGAACCAATACACGGCTCCGATGAACAGGAGTCCGAGGACGAGGAGGACGATGCGAAGCTGGGTGGGATCCATGGTCTGCCCGTGACTGCAGGCGGGTGGTCGTGCGTTGCGCGTCAGCGCCCGCGCGGGGTCCGCGCACTGTAACCGATGCGATAGTCCGCACGCTTTGAAACGTGCGCTGGCATTCAGGGTGTGGCTTGGGCCTGCCACAGCCGCGGATGCGACTGCCGGCGCGCGCTCGGGCCGTGCACGCCGTCTGGCCCGATGCGCAGGTGCAGGGCGCCACCCTCGGCGGTGGAATGCAGCGCGGTGCCTGCTTCAAGCCAGCGCTCCACCACCTCGGCGCGCGGGTGACCAAAGCGGTTGCGGTGGCCGGCGCTGATCAGGCCAATTGCTGGCGCCACGCCCGCCACGAACTCCGCGCTGCTGGAGCTATGGCTGCCGTGGTGGGGCAGCAGCAGCACATCCGCCAGCACGCGCTCGCCCTGCTCGCGCACCAGCCGCTGCTCGATCAAGCGGCCGATGTCGCCGGGCAGCAGCAGCACGCGGCCACCGGCCTCGACGCGCAGCACGCAGGAACTTTCATTGCCAAGGTAGGGGAAATGTTCCGGCGGATGCAGGAGTTCGAACCCCACCCCATCCCAGTCCCAGGCCTCACCCGACTCGCAGCTGCGCGCGCCGGGCAGGCTCAGGTCGGAGGACAGCAGTTCGGCAGGATAGGCGCGCAGCACGCTGGCGGTGCCGCCGGCGTGGTCGGCATCGCCGTGTGACACCAGCAGCCGGTCAAGCCCGGGAAGGCCCAGGGCGCGCATGGCTGGCACCACCGCCGCCTCGCCCATGTCCAGCCCGCTGCCGAAGGCGGGCCCGGCGTCGTAGAGCAGGGCATGACGGGTCGTGCGCAGCAGCACCGCCTGGCCTTGGCCGACGTCCAGCACCCAGACATCCAGCACGCCGGCCGGCGGCTCACGGCCCGGCGGCAGCAGCAGCGGCAACAGCAGCAGCAGGGCCAGCGGACGCCCCGGCACGCCGCGCGGCAGCAGCACCCAGGCCAGACCCAGCGCCGCCAGCAGCAGCGCAAGTGTGCTTGGCGCGGGCAGGAACACCTGCGCCCGCGGCCAGCCGGCGCTGGCCTGCAGCAGCCACCACAGCAGGTCCATGACGATCGCCGCCAGCCACAGCACCCACTGCGCGGGCAGCTCAAGCCCGATCGCGAGCAGCGCCGTGCCAATCAGGCTCAAGGGCACCACCAGCAGGCTGACCCACGGCACCGCCAGCAGGTTGAGCCCGGCGCCCACCACCGAAGCCTGGCCGAAGAACAGCACGGTCAAGGGCAGCAGGCCGAGGCTGGCGACCAACTGTGCGCCCACCAGCCGCCGCCAGCCGGGCATCGACTGCAGATCCGCAGGCAGGCACCACAGCAGCCAGGCCACGCCAAGAAAGGACAGCCAGAAGCCGGCGCCGAGCACCGCCAGCGGATCCAGGGCCAGCATCAGCAGCAGCGCCAGGGCGTAGGCCTGCCACGGTCCCTGCGCGCGCCGCAGCAGCACCGCCAGCAGAGCGGCGGCAATCATCAGCAGGCTGCGCACCGTGGGCAGGCCGAACCCGGCCAGCGCAGCGTAGACGCAGGCCGCCAGCAGGGCTGCGGCGGCGGCGCCCTGCGGCAGCGGCAGGCGCAAACCCAATCGCGGCCACAGCCGGTACAGCAGCCGCATCAGCAGGGCCGCGAAGCCCGCGACCAGGCCCACGTGCAGGCCCGAGATCGCCATCAGGTGACTGGTGCCGGTGGCGCGCAGCACTTCCCAGTCACGCTCGCCGAAGCCACGGGTGTCGGCTACCGCCAGCGCCCGCACAAAGCGTGAGCCGGCGTGTCCCGGCCCTTCGCCACCGAGCGCCTCGACGATGCGCTGCGACAGCGCGGCGCGGACCGCATCTATGCCGTGGGCCGGTTCCAGCTCGGCGTTGACCGGCCCCTCGCGCACGTAGCCGGTGGCGGCGATCCGCCGCAGCAGCGCATGCCGCTCGAAGTCGAAGCCACCCGGGTTGACGACCCCACGCGGCGGCTTCAGGCGCACCTGCAGGGTCCAGCGGCTGCCGGCCTCCGGACGCTGCGGGCTGCGGTACCAGCCGAGCCGCAGCCGCTGCCCTTGCAGCAGCGCGGCCTCGCCCTCGCCCTGCTCCACAACGAAATCGAAGCGGACCGCATCCGGCGAGCTCTGCGGTAGCCCCTGCACGCGCCCGCTGACGGTGAAATCGCGCCCGGCCATCGCCTCGGGCAGGCGCGCCTCAAGCAGCAGGCCGGCCCAGAGCAGGGACCAGCCCGCCCCGGCGAGACCGGCGCCAGCAAGCCGCGAGAACGAACGCGGCCAGGCCCATAGCGCGAGGCCGGCCGCCAGCACCGCCCAGATCAGCGGCGTCGCCGGCAGCCGCGGCAGCAGCAGGGCGAGGCTGGTACCGGCCAGTGCCGCCAGCGCAGTCTGGATGCCGAAGGGCGGCAGCGCGGGCGCGCGGGCCTCGGCCATGCCGGCAATCAGGCCGCAGCGAGCGGCCGCAGACGTCCGCCGGAGAGTTCCAGCGCGCGGTCCATCTTGCGTGCCAGCCCGCGATCATGCGTCACCAGCACGAAGCTGGTGCCGACCTCGCGATTGAGCTCCAGCATCAGCCCGTAGACCGAGGCTGCGGTTTTCTCGTCAAGGTTGCCGGTGGGCTCATCACCCAGCACACAGGCCGGCCGCGTCACCAGCGCACGCGCCACCGCGCAGCGCTGACGCTCGCCGCCGGACAGCTCGCCGGGCTTGTGCGCAAGGCGCGCGCCGAGGCCTACTCGATCCAGCAGGGCCGCGGCCTGGCGCTCGGCATCAGCGACCGGGCTGCCCGCGATCAGCAGCGGCATGCAGACGTTCTCCAGCGCGGTGAACTCCGGCAGCAGGTGGTGGAACTGGTAGACGAAGCCCAGCGCGCGATTGCGCAGGCGGCCGCGGGCGGCATCGGAGAGCCGACTCATCGCTTCGCCGTCGACGAAAACCTCGCCCGCACTGGGGGTGTCCAGACCGCCCAGCAGGTGCAGCAGCGTGCTCTTGCCGGCGCCCGATGCACCGACGATGGCGACGGTCTCGCCGCGCACGACTTCGAGATCGATACCGTCGAACACCGGCGTATGCAGCCGGCCCTCGGCATAAGTCATCGCCAGGCCACGGCAGGAGATCACATGTTTGGAATCGCTCATGCCGGCTTACTCGTAGCGGAGGGCGGCGGCGGGCTCCGTGCGCGAGGCACGCCAGGCCGGGTAGATCGTAGCCAGCATGCTCATCGCCAGCGCCACCAGGGTCACCAGGCCGACATCCTGCCCGCGCAGGTCGGTCGGCAGGCCGGTGATGTAGTACACGTCGGCCGGCATCACTTCGAACCCGAACACGGCTTCCACGGCGCTCACCACGTGGTCCAGATTGAGGGTGAGCGCAACGCCGCCGACCACCCCCAGCAGCACGCCGATGACGCCGATGATGCTGCCCTGCACCACGAAGACCGCCATCACCGAGCGCGGGCTCATGCCAAGCGTGCGCAGGATGGCGATGTCGGCCTGTTTGTCGGTGACCAGCATCACCAGCGAACTCACCAGCTGGAAAGCGGCCACCAGCACGATCAGGGACAGGATGATGAACATCACCGTCTTCTCCATCTGGATGGCGCGGAAGAAGTTGCTGTGCTCGGCCGTCCAGTCGCGGATGCGGTAGTACTGGCCCATCTGCTCGGTGAGGTCGCGCGCCACCCGCCAGCCCTGGAACATGTCGTGAAGCTTCAGGCGCACGCCAGTCACACCCTCGCCCATGCGCAGCAGGCGCTGGGCGTCCTGCAGATGGATGATGGCGAGCTGGCGGTCGTAGTCCTGCATGCCGGCGCTGAAGATGCCGGCCACGGTGAACCGCCGCGCCTGCGGCGCCACGCCTACCGGCGTGCTGCGGAACTCCGGCACCATCACCGTGATGCTGTCGCCCAGGCCTACGCCGAGATAGAGCGCGAGGTCACGGCCGACCAGCACCTGGAAGGCGCCGGGCACCAGGTCGTCCAAGCTGCCCTCGGTCATCAGATCGGCCAGTTCGGACACCGCCGGCTCAAGCCGTGGATCCACCCCGCGCAGCAGCGCACCCTGGCTGCGCCCGGCCTGCAGCAGCGACTCGCGCTCGGCATAGGGCGCGGCGCCCATCACCCGCGGATCGGCCACCGCCAGTTCGATCGCGCGCGGCCAATCCTGCAGGTCCTCGCCGGCGCCGGAAATGGTGGCGTGCGCCACCATCCCGAGGATGCGCGCGCGCAGTTCCTGCTCGAAGCCGTTCATCACCGAAACCACCGTGATCAGCGCGGTGACGCCGATCGCGATGCCCAGCATCGAGGCCATCGAGATGAAGGAGATGAAGTGGTTGCGGCGTTTGGCCCGCGTGTAGCGCAGGCCGATGGCAATCTCTAGGGGACGGAACACTTCGATTAAGGGCCAGTGAGGTCAGGGAGTGGGCCGGGCATGTCGCTGAAGCCACAGCCGCAGCGCCCTGCCCTGGGCCGGCGGAAGCGTATCCGATGCAGCCACCCAGCGGCGCACCCGGCCCTGAACGCGCAGCAGCAGCACCTGCACCGGCCCGCGCTGCTCCAGCTGCAGGGGCTCGCAGGCGACGGCGTCCACGCCCGTCTGGTCATCGCCTGCCGGCGGCAGCAGCCGGGCTGCGCCCGAGGGCAGCAGCTCCAGCAATACGGGCGGATCCCGCCGCAGCTGCCACAGCGCCAGCGCCAGCAGCGGCGGCACCAGCATCAAGGCCCAGGAAGGAAGCGCGCTCATCCACAGCGCCAGGGCTGACAGCGCGCCCAGCAGCCACAGGGCCAGCTGCAGCCAGCGGGACGGCCTCAACTCAATCGCCAGGCTGGCCAAGGATGTCCGCCACGATGCCGGCAAGCTGCGGGTCCGCCGGCTGTTCACGGCCCACGAACCAGCGCCAGACTGCATCGTCCTCGCTGGCCAGAAGGGCCTCGAAGGCGGCGCGGTCGAACCGCTCGGGGGCCTGCTCAGCGCGATCCAGATAGCGCTCGAACAGCCGATCTAGCTCGCGCATGCCGCGACGCGAGCGCCAGCGCCAGCGGCGCAAGTCTTCAGGGGTAATGGGTTGGGACATGCCTGTGATCAGGAGTTGGGATTGAGGCCGGATCAAGCCAGCCGCAGCAGCCGCAGCGCCAGCGCCGCCAGCAGGGCCCACAAGCAAGCAGCGCCCAGCACGTAGACGACGAAGCGGTGCTGCACGCGGTTGTAGCCGCAGTGGATCAGGCTGTGCAGCGCGCGCAGGGCGACGAAAGCCCATGCGAGCCCCAGCAACAGACCACCGCCCTGCCCCGTCTGCGCCGCTGCCAGCAGCGCGAAGTAGAACAGCACCGGCAGCTCGAACAGATTGCGCAGATTGTCCGCCGCGCGGGTGTCCTGCAGACGCGCCGCCATCTGCGCCGAGGTCGCCACCGCCTGTGGATGGATCCGCGCGCGCTTCATCTGGCCGAGGCGCTCGAAGGGCAGGCGACACCAGACGAAGAAGGTCACCGCGGCGAGCGCAAAACCGGGGAGAAGAATGCTTTCCATCAGGGATTCGGGATGGGTGATCGGGGATTCGTGGCGCAAAAGGTAGCAGTGTTCGCAACACGCCGCCTGCCAACGCGCATCTATCGCCTCGGGAACCTCCTGCAACCGTCAGACAAGGACGAGGGCACGGCCAGAACTGCCGTGACCTGCGCACGCGCCCACACCAGCCTCAACGGCTCACGCCGAGCGAAGCCACTGATTTGCGGACCGAAATCCCCGCTTTCGCGCCGACAGCAAAACGGCGCCCTTAGGCGCCGTTTTGCTCGGGCTCACACCCCAGATCTTTTGCTCGGAGCCTGTAAAAAATCCAGACGCCGTCGCGAGGGGCTCACTGGGCGTCCGTGGCAAAGCGCGATACGTGGATACGAGGGAGTTCGGTGAACCGAGTGACCGCAGGATCCGCGTAGCGCGCTGCCGCTAGGGGCGGCCAGCGGCGACCGCAGCAGGCGGATGGTTTTTTCACATGCCCTCAGGCTCACGCGCCCCGGCGCTGGATCATCAGCTTCTTGATCTCGGCGATCGCCTTGGCCGGGTTCAGGCCCTTGGGGCAGGTCCGGGCGCAGTTCATGATCGTGTGGCAGCGGTACAGGCGGAACGGGTCTTCCAGGTCATCCAGACGTGCGCCGGTGTCCTCGTCGCGGGAGTCGATGATCCAGCGATAGGCCTGCAGCAGGATGGCCGGGCCCAGGTAGCGGTCGCCGTTCCACCAGTAGCTGGGGCAGCTGGTGCTGCAGCAGGCGCAGAGGATGCACTCGTACAGGCCATCGAGCTTGGCGCGATCTTCCTTGGACTGCAGGCGCTCGCCCGAGGCCGGCGGCGCGGACTGGGTGCGCAGCCAGGGGCGGATCGAGGCGTACTGCGCGTAGAAGTGGGTCAGGTCCGGCACCAGATCCTTGATCACCTCCATGTGCGGCAGCGAATAAATCGGAACCTGCTTGCCGCCGCAGTCGCTGATCGCCTTGGTGCAGGCCAGCGTGTTGGTGCCGTCGATATTCATCGCGCACGAGCCGCAGATTCCTTCGCGGCAGGAGCGGCGGAAGGTCAGGGTCGAATCGATCTCGTTCTTTATCTTGATCAGCGCGTCCAGAACCATCGGGCCACAGCTGTCGAGGTCGACGTCGTAGGTGTCCACCCGCGGATTGGCGTCGTCGTCCGGGTTCCAGCGGTACACCTTGAAGGTGCGCACCTTCTTGGCACCCGTCGGCGCAGGAAAATGCTTGCCTTGGGTGATCTTGGAGTTCTTCGGCAGGGTGAATTCGGCCATGGCTTTATTCCGGGATTCGGTATTCGGGATTGGGGATTCGTGAGCGGTCTGCGGTGCGCATTGAGGCTCTTGCCTTTGCGAATCCCGAATCCCGAATCACCAATCCCGAGCAGATCAATACGTCCGCGCCTTGGGTGGCACCGGATCGACTTCGTTGGTCAGCGTGTTCATGTGCACCGGGCGGTAGTCGATGCGGGTCTTGCCGGTGTCGTCCACCCAGCACAGGGTGTGCTTGTGCCAGTTGTCGTCGTCGCGATCGGGGAAATCCTCATGCGCATGCGCGCCACGGGATTCCTTGCGGTTCTCGGCCGAGACCACGGTCGCCACGGCCTGGCCCAGCAGGTTCTGCAGCTCCAGCGTTTCGATGAGATCCGAGTTCCAGACCAGCGAGCGGTCGGCTACGCGGATGTCCTCGAAGCCGGCGTGGATGCCGCGCATCTTCTGCACGCCCTCCTCCAAGCTGCTGGTGGTGCGGAACACCGCGGCGTGATCCTGCATCGCCCGCTGCATCTTGAGGCGCAGATCCGCGGTTGGCGTGCTGCCCTGTGCATTGCGCAGCTTGTCCAGGTTGGCCAGCGACTTGTCGCAGGCGGAGGCCGGCAGGGCCTTGTGGTTCTGGCCCGGCTTGATCGTCTCCGCGCAGCGGTTGGCGACGGCGCGGCCGAACACCACCAGGTCCAGCAGCGAGTTCGAGCCAAGGCGATTGGCGCCATGCACCGACACGCAGGCAGCCTCGCCGATCGAGTACAGGCCGGGCACCACGGCGTCCGGGTTGCCGTCCTTCAGGGTCACGACTTCGCCGTAGTAATTGGTCTGCAGGCCACCCATGTTGTAGTGCACGGTCGGCAGCACCGGAATCGGCTGCTTGGTGACGTCGACGCCGGCGAAGATGCGGGCGGATTCGGCGATCCCCGGCAGCTTCTCGTGGATCACTTCAGGGCCGAGGTGCTGCAGATTGAGGAAAATATGGTCCGAATCCGCGCCGACGCCGCGACCTTCTCGGATCTCGATCGTCATCGAGCGGCTGACCACGTCGCGCGAAGCGAGGTCCTTGGCGTTCGGCGCGTAACGCTCCATGAAGCGCTCGCCCTTCGAGTTGGTGAGGTAGCCACCCTCGCCGCGCACGCCCTCGGTGATCAGGCAGCCCGCGCCGTAGATGCCGGTGGGGTGGAACTGCACGAACTCCATGTCCTGCAGGGGCAAACCGGCGCGCAGCGCCATGCCGCCGCCGTCGCCGGTGCAGGTATGGGCCGAGGTCGCCGAAAAGTAAGCGCGGCCATACCCGCCGGTGGCCAGCACCACGCCCTGGGAGCGGAACAGGTGCAGGTCGCCCGTGGCCATTTCCAGAGCCAGCACGCCGCGGCAGGCGCCTTCCTCATCCATGATCAGGTCAAGCGCGAAGAACTCGATGAAAAAGCGCGCGTCGTGGGCCAGCGACTGCTGATAGAGCGTGTGCAGGATGGCGTGGCCGGTGCGGTCGGCGGCGGCGCAGGTGCGCTGCGCGGTGCCTTTACCGTAGTGGGTGGTCATGCCACCGAACGGGCGCTGGTAGATCTTGCCGTCTTCAGTGCGCGAGAACGGAACGCCGTAGTGCTCAAGCTCGATGATGGCCGGAATCGCCTCGCGGCACATGTACTCGATGGCGTCCTGGTCACCCAACCAGTCGGAGCCCTTGATCGTGTCGTAGAAATGAAAGCGCCAGTCGTCCTCTCCCATGTTGGCGAGCGCCGCCGAGATTCCGCCCTGCGCGGCCACTGTGTGCGAGCGCGTCGGAAACACCTTGCTGATGCAGGCGGTGTTGAGGCCCTTCTGGGCAAGGCCGAAGGTGGCGCGCAGGCCGGCGCCGCCGGCGCCCACCACGACCATGTCGTACTTGTGTTCGATGATCTTGTAAGCAGTCATGGATACTCGCTCGTGCTGGCTCAGGCGCTGAAGGCGATGCGGCCGATCGCGATGATCGCGGCCACGCCCAGCGCGACGTAGACGAACTTGACTGCGATCATCAGTGCGATCTCCAGCCAGCCGACGTGGATGTAGTCTTCGATAACCACCTGCAGCCCCAAACGGGCATGCCAGAAGGCGGTTCCGATGAAGAGGATCAACAACAGGGCGTTTACGGGCTGTGCAATGGTCAGCCGAACGCTGGCGTAATCCGCGCCCGCCATCGATACCAGCAGGTAAAGCACGTATACGACCAAGGGCACCAGGGCGATGGCCGTCATCCGCTGCGCCCACCAATGGCTGGTGCCGTCCTTTGCCGACCCGAGACCGCGCGCCTTGGCGAGTGGGTTGCGCAGGCTCATGCCGCACCTCCCAGAACCACCGCCCAGATGCCGACAGCAGACGCCACCGCCAGCGCGATCACGGCATAACCCGAGGCGTACACCTTGGGGATGTCGAAGCCAGCGCCGGTGTCCCACACCAAATGCCGCACCCCGTTGAACAGGTGGTAGCAGATCGAAAGCGTGAACAGGAACAGGACGACCAGGCCGGGCACCGAGCCCGCGACCGCGGCGAAACGCGCATACGCCTCGGGTCCGGCGGCTACGCTGACGAGCAGACCGGCGACGCCAAGCGCGACGACCGCATTGACGATCCCGGCGATTCGGTGGCTGATCGACAGCACGGAGGTGATCTGCGGTCGGTACACCTGCAGGTGCGGCGATAGGGGGCGCTTGCGTGTGCTCATTCCTGGATCCCGGTTCTTAAGGTGCAATGATCTGCTAGGGCACGCGAACGCGGCGTCGAATCGAGCGACGATCCTGGGCGCGGTCGCGGCGTGCATGGCACCGCGGGATGCAGGTTTCAACGAGTGCTTCCGGACAACGGCCCCGCGCAGCGCGGAGACCCTCGCGCCAGGGCTCAGAAGTCGATGCAGCGGCCGTTCTTTTCCCAGTCGCCGTAGCGGGTGGGATCGGGGCCCTCGCGGCCACCGATCTCGCGCGGCGGCACCGGATCCGCCGCAGGAGCGCCCTGATCGGGCGTGACCGGCACGGGTTCGGTAGGCTGCTTGGCGGGCGGCGGGGCTGGCTGCATTTGGCCTATCATCTCGGTGCTATGAAGCCCTCGAAGGGTACTCCGCAGTCCCTGATGCTGCAAGCCAACAAAGGTCGCAACCCGCATGACGGAGCAAAGCTCTCCCTGCCCTCCCGACACTGCACGCAGGCTCTTCGGGTGGAGCGTGCTGACCATCGAGGGCCCTGATGCGCTGGCCTTCGCCCAGTCGCAGCTGACCAGCAACATCACGCAACTGACGACGGGCGGCTGGCAGTGGAGCAGCTGGCTGAGCGCCAAGGGCCGGGTGATCGCCGTGTTCGCCCTGCTCAAGGAATCCGAGGAACGGCTGCTGCTGTTTCTGCCCGATCATCCGGCGACCACGCTGGCCCCCCAGCTGGCGCGATTCGTACTTCGGCGCAAAGCGAAGGTGACTGCAGCCGAGGCACTGGATGTGATCGCAGGCTTCGGCGGCGTCCGTCCCGCAGGCGCCCTTGAGTTGGGCGACGCACCCGATCGCTGGATCTCGGCAGGACCTGCCGGTGCCTGCGCGCCTGCTGACGCCGCCTTCGAGCGGGCCTGGCTGCTGGCAGACATCCGTCTCGGACTGCCCCGTCTGGATGCCGAAGGCGGCCAGCACACGGCACACATGCTCTCGCTTGACCTGCTTGGCGCACTGTCGCTGGACAAGGGCTGCTACCCCGGTCAGGAAATCGTCGCCCGCACCCACTACCTAGGCCAGAGTCGTCGACGCTTGACGAGGCTGCGGACCGAGCACGGGGTGGATGCCGCCCGCGGCAGCGCCGTGCTCCGCAACGGCAGCGTCGCCGGCGAGCTGCTCTGCATCGCCACCGATGCAGCGGGCGGCTGCGAGCTGCAGTGCGTACTTGCAGAGGGCGATGACTCGGGCGAGCTCGCTCTCGGCGATGGCACCCGACTTGCAAGGACCTGAACCGCGCTGCCCAACCCATAACCTATCGGGCTGGACCGCCTCCGGCCGCTCTGCTACAAGCCGCGAGAGATCTTGCGGGCCGTTGGCACAAGGTCCGACGCACTATCAACAGCGCGCGTCCAACGTCGACAGCGCCGCACCATCGGGAAGGAGTTCGTATGGGTATGTCCTCAGCGGGTACGCGGCGCAGCCGCTTCGTCAGCGCCGCAGCCTGCGTCCTGGCCTTTTGCTTCGCCGCTGGCAGCGCCTCGGCCCAGGAGACCGCTGTGTACCGGGTCACCTTCGAACCTGCCTACCTGCCGGAGAATAGCGCACGCATCTACGCGCCCCTGCTGCGCTATCTGCAGGCGGAAACCGGGCATCGCTTCACCGCGGTGACACCCCGCAACTTCCAGTTCCACTGGCGGGATCTGCGCCAGAACGCGACGACCGACTTCGTATTCGAGGAGGCGCACTTCGCCGACTATCGCATCCAGCGCTTCGGCTACCGCCCACTGGCGCGGCTGGCCGAGCCCAGCTCCTACAGCATCATCGCCCTGCCGGAAACAGCGGAAGCCGGGCTCAATGGGCTGGTGGGCCGTCGACTCATTACCATGACCTCGCCCAGCTTGGGCTACGCGCTGCTCGGTGAGCTGTTCCGCAACCCGCTGTCGCAGCCGGACATTCGCTCGGAGGCGACCTCCTGGCGTGACGGGGTGGAAATGATCTTCGCCGATGAGACCGAGGCGGCCATCGTCCCCCGCTATATCGCCGACCTCTACCCCAACCTGCAGGAAATCACCCGCAGCCGCGAGTTCCCCGGCGCCGCCTTTCTGGTCGGCCCGCAGGTGCCCGAGGAAGTCGCCACCGCTGTCCGCGACGCCCTGCTGCGCCTGCACGAAAACCCGGACGCCAGCATGGTGCTGCAGGAGATCGGCTCGCGCCGCTTCGAGCCCGCCAGCGCCGCTGAGCTCGAAGGCTCGGAGCAGATGCTGCGGGAGTTCTTCGGGTATCAGTGAGGCGGGGCCGCTTGGCGGCCCCGCGGGAATCGAGCGATGAGAATGGGGAATCGTCCAAGCGCGGCTCCTCGCCACATGCCGCGACTCCCGCTTCCCGATTCGCGATTCCCCGGTTATTTGCCCACCGGCTCGGAAAACGCCGCGGCCATCTCCCGGTAGAGCTCGCGCTGGCGCTCTCCCTTGGGCGCGGGCGCGTGGACTTCGATGAGGACGATCTGGTCGCCGGGCGGCGTGCCGGGTAGCCCGCGGGCGCGGAGGCGCAGGCGGCGACCGGTGTTGCTTTCGGCCGGCAGGCGTACTTCCACCGTGCCGCCGAGCGTGGGCACGCTGAGCGTGGCGCCCAGCGCCGCCTGCCAGGGCATCACCGGCATGCGCAGCAGCACGTTGCGGCCCTCCACCTCGAAGCGGGGATGCTTGCGGTAGGCCACCTCCAGCAGCAGGTCACGACCTTGCCCGCCCTGGCCGGCGAGGCGGATGCTCTGGCCGGGCTGGATGCCGGCCGGGATCTTGACGTCCAGCGTGCGGCCGTCGACTTCAATGCGCTGGCGGCCGCCTGCATGCACGGTTTCCAGGTCGAGCTCGACCCGGTAGCGGCGCTCCGCGCGGGGCGCCGGTCCGGGACCGCCACCGTTGCGGGCGCCACGGGCGCGGCCGCCGAAAAGCGACTCGAAGAAATCACTGAAACCGCCGCCGCCGAGGTCCTGGCCCTCGTAATCCCAACCCGGCGGTGGACGGAAGTCCTGGCCCTGGCGGAACCCGCCCGCGCGCAGCTGCTCGTACGCGTTGCGCTTGCCGGGATCCTTCAGCACCTCGTAGGCCTCGTTGACCGCCTTGAAGCGCTCCTCGGCCCCGGCCTCCTTGCTGACGTCCGGGTGGTACTTGCGGGCCAGCCGGCGGTAGGCGGCCTTGATGTCCGCGTCGCTGGCGCCCGGCTCCACGCCCAGCGTCTTGTAGTAATCCTTGAACTCCATGGGGCTTCCGAAACGTCAAACTTCAAAGGGGCCAGATACGGCAAGGCCCGCGCAGATACGCGGGCCTTGCAAAGAGTAACCCGCGGCCCGCTCAGCCGGCGTTGACCGAGATCCGGCGCGGCGTGGTTTCAGCCCGCTTGGGGATAACGATCTCAAGCACTCCGTGCGCGCCCTTGGCCTCGATGCCGTCCGGGTTGGCCGTGTCCGGCAGGGCGAAGCGGCGGTAGAAGCTGCCGCGCGAGCGCTCGATGCGGGTGTAGCCGGCGCCCTCGGCCCTGGCCTCGCTGCCGCGTTCTCCGCGGATCGAGAGGATGCCCTTGTCCATATGAATTTCGATGTTTTTCGGATCGACGCCAGGGATGTCGGCCTCGATCACGAAGCGGCTCGGCTCCTCGCGGATGTCCACCCGCGGGGCCCACTGGCTGGTGACGACGTTGCTTTGGTCGCCTTCACCGGTCTCGCTGAAAAAACGCTCGAAGACCTGCTTCAGGTCGTTCTGCAGGCCGCCCTGGACGGCCCGGCTGTGATCAATCCAGGGGTAACGGGACGCACTCATGTCTGCACTCCTGCTGGAAACGAGCGGCACCGCGGCCGCTGACGCTTCCGGAAATGCGAGCGTCAGGCAGGAATTCAAGGCTGGGGGAAGGCGCACGTTCAGCCAGCGCCGAGCTCAGCGGCTGCGCTCCAGCGTCACGAAGTCGAAGCCGAAGGCGTGCCGCGCATCGGCCGGATGGTGAGTGCGCGAACGCTCGGTCCACTCGCCTGTGTCGAATGCCGGGAACCAGGTGTCGGCACCTTCGACCAAGGCGTCCACCTCGGTCAGGTGCAGGCACTGCGCGCAAGGCAGCAGCTGGGCGTAGAGCTCGCCGCCACCGATCACCATCAGCGCCTCGGCGCCGGCCTCTGCAGCGAGGGCGAGTGCGGCCTCCACGCGATCCACCGCCTGCATACCCTCGAAGGGCACGCGACCGCTGCGGGTGAGCACCAGGTTGAGCCGCCCGGGCAGGGCGCGGCCCAGCGACTCGGCGGTCCTGCGCCCCATCAGCAGGGGTTTGCCCAAAGTCAGCGCCTTGAATTGTCTCAGGTCATCGGGCAGCGACCAGGGCAGCGCATTGCCGCGGCCGATTGCGCGCGCGCGGTCCATCGCCACCACCAGCTCGATGCGCGGCCTCACACCGCCACCGGCGCCTTGATCGCCGGGTGCGGGTCGTAGCCCTCGATGGCGATGTCCTCAAAACGGAACGCGAACAGGTCGCGCACCTCGGGGTTCAACTTCAGCTGCGGCAGCGGCCGCGGGCTGCGCGCAAGCTGCTCGTGGGCCTGCTCGAAATGGTTCGAATACAGATGCGCGTCACCCAGCGTATGCACGAAATCGCCGACCTCCAGATGGCAGACCTGGGCCACCATGTGGGTCAGCAGCGCATAGCTGGCGATGTTGAAGGGCACGCCGAGGAAGATGTCGCCCGAGCGCTGGTAGAGCTGGCAGGACAGCCGCCCCTGCGCCACGTAGAACTGGAACAGGCTGTGGCAGGGCATCAGCGCCATCTGGTCCAGCTCGCCGACGTTCCAGGCCGACACGATCAGCCGGCGCGAATCCGGGTTGCGGCGGATCTCGTCCAGCACCCAGCGCATCTGGTCGATCACGCGCCCATCGGCGGCCTGCCAGGCCCGCCACTGCTTGCCGTAGACCGGGCCGAGCTCGCCGTCGGCATCAGCCCACTCGTCCCAGATGCTGACCTTGTGCTCCTTGAGGTAGGCGATGCTGGTCTCGCCGCGCAGGAACCACAGCAGCTCGTGCACGATCGAGCGCAGGTGCAGCTTCTTGGTGGTGACCAGCGGAAAGCCCTCGCGCAGGTCGAAACGCAGCTGCCAGCCGAACACCGAGCGGGTGCCGGTACCGGTGCGGTCCGATTTCTCTGTGCCCTGCTCCAACACGTGACGCAGCAGATCGAGATAGGCCTGCATTCGGATCCCCTTTCGGTCAGACGGAATGCGGCGTGCCCGCACGCCGCGACAGCGCGATCAGCAGCAGGCCCAGCGCGATCAGCGGCAGGCTGAGCAGCATGCCCATGGTCAGCCAGCCAAAGGCCAGATAGCCGAGGTGCGCATCGGGCTCGCGCACGAACTCCACCAGCAACCGGAACACGCCGTAGCCCAGCGCGAACAGGCCAGCCACCGCAAAGCGCGGGCGCGGCCGCGACGAGTACCACCACAGCAGCAGGAACAGCGCCAAGCCCTCAAGTGCAGCCTGGTAGAGCTGCGAGGGATGGCGGGCGAAGGCATCCAGCGCGCCCTGCGCGTGCAGGCGCTGCAGCTCCGTGGCCGGCAGGTGCAGGAACTCGCGCGGCAGCCCGCTGGGGAAGATCACCGCCCACGCCACGTCGGCGCTGCGCCCCCACAGCTCGCCGCCGATGTAGTTGCCGAGGCGGCCGAACATCAGGCCCAGCGGCACCAGCGGCGCGATAAAATCGAAAGCGTCCCAGACCACCTTGCCCTGCTGCCGCGACCACCACCACACCGCCAGCATCACGCCCAGCAGGCCGCCGTGGAAGCTCATGCCGCCCTCCCACAGGCGCAGCGCGGACAGCGGATCGGCCAGCAGGTTCTGCCAGCCGTAGAAGAACAGATAGCCGATCCGGCCGCCGAGGATCACGCCGAGCATGCCGTAGAACAGCAGGTCGCCAAAGGCCTGTTCGCTGACCCCGAAACGGCCCTGACGCAGGCGCATCAGGCCCAGCGCCCAGAACGCCCCGAAGGCCAGCAGGTACATGATTCCGTACCAGTGCACCGGCCAGCCAAACAGGCTGAAGGCGACGGGATCGATCTGGTGCAGATGGAAGCTCGGCGCGCCCATGCGATCAGGCCGGCAGCACGCGGCAGACGAAGCCCTTCAGGTAATCCGTCTCCGGGATCGCCGCGTGCACCGGATGGTCGGCCGCCTGCTGCAGCTGGCAGAGCACCTGCACCTGCCGATCCAGATGACGGGCGCCGGCCTGGATGCCCTCCAGCAGCGCGTCGCGGCCCATGTGATAGCTGCAGCAGGCGCTGACCAGCAGGCCGTCGCGCTCCAGCACCTGCATCGCCATCTCGTTGATGCGGCGGTAGGCCAGCGAGCCTTCCCTGAAATCCTTGCGGCGTTTTACGAAGGCCGGCGGATCGAGGATGACCACGTCCCAGCGGCGGCGCTCGGCGCGGGCCTGCTTGAGGAAATCGAAGGCATCGGCACAGACCGCCTCCACCGTATCGCCGTAGCCATTGCGGCGGGCGTTGTCGCGGATCTGCTCGCAGGCCGGGGCGGAAGCATCCACGCAAGTGACTTCGCGCGCGCCGAAGGCGGCGGCGCGGATGCCCCAGGCACCGACATAGCTGAAGACATCCAGCACGCGCATGCCCGGCACCAGCTTGCACAGGCGCTCGCGGTTGTCCTGCTGGTCGAAGAACCAGCCGGTCTTCTGCCCGTGCATCACGTCCACCGCGAACTTGAGCCCGCCCTCCTCCACGATCACCCGCTCGGGCACCTCGCCGAAAGCCACCTCCACATAGGATGGCAGGCCCTCGATGGCGCGCGCGCCGCCGTCGTTGCGGAACACCAGGGCGGCCGGGTCGAGCACCTTGCGCACGGCCTCGGTGATCACATCCTTCATGCGCTCCATGCCGGCGGTGCCGAGCTGCGCCACCACCACGTCGCCGAAACGATCGATCACCAGGCCCGGCAGGCCGTCGGACTCGCCGTAGACGAGGCGGTAGTGCGGGGTGTCGAACAGGCGCTCACGCAGGGCCAGCGCCACGTTCAGGCGATGCACCAGCAGCGAGCGGTCCAGCGCGTGGCCGCCGCGGTCTAGCAGGCGCGCGCAGATCAGGGTGGAGGGGTTCACATAGCCGGTGCCCACCGGCTTGCCGCCGGCATCCAGCACATGCACGGGGCTGCCGGCCTCCAGCGCCGTCAGCGGCGTGCGCACCACGTCCACCTCGTTGCTGAACACCCACAGGTGGCCCGCGCGCAGGCGGCGCTCCTCGCCACGCTTGAGGATCAGGGTGGGATAGTCGGCAGCACTCATCAGTTCAAATCCTTGTAAAGCAGGCAGGTTCAGGCCAGCGCGCGCGGCAACAGCAGCAGCGCCCAGACCACGATCACGTTCAACATCAAAACGAACACCGCCGCCGAGCCCATGTCCTTGGCGCGGCCGGCAAACGCATTGTGCTCCGGCCCCATGCGGTCCACGGCGGCCTCGATGGCGGAGTTCAGCAGCTCCGCCGACAGCACCAGCAGCAGGCTGCCGACCAGCAGCGCCCGCTCCACCCCATCCTGCCCCAGCCACAGCCCCAGCGGGCAGAGCAGCAGAAACAGATAGACCTCCAGCCGGAACGAGGACTCCAGGCGGAACGCCGCGCGCAGACCCTGCATCGACCACTGCAGCGCCCGCCACATCCCCTGCGGGCCGCGCGGCACGAGACTGTCACGGCTGTCGGCCATGGGCGGGCGGGGGCTCCGGGGTGGGGTGCGAGGACGAATGCTGCGACCCGCAGGGCGGCGGGCGGCGTAATCGCTCGCGGATTCTACCGGTTGGAGGGTTTCGATGCCGAGCTGGGCCCGCCGGGCACTCGCACCGACCTGCATTTCCAGCGGAAACACGTTGGGGCAGTCGAGGATCGCGAACCGCCCTTGCACGAGGCTGGCGCCGGCGTCGCGTGGGACCCGCGCGGCAAGACCGCCCGCTCGCCCCATCTGAAGGCGCAGCGCCTTGTTGACGATCCCCCTGCAGCCGAATCAGGATTTGCCGCATCACCCCACTCCCCTTCCTGACCGGGCTGTTGAGTGACGCGCGGGTCGCGCCCCGGAGTCCGGGGCGCAATCGATCTTGAGGATGTGTCTTGGCCCTGTGCAAACGCTGCAAGGAGAACGAGGCCAGTCCAGGCGCAGTCACCTGGGATGGGTTCCTGCCCATGCTGCTCGGGCTACCGCTACTCCGAGGCGACGAATACTGCAAGGACTGCGGCGGCGGCATCAGCTTCATGGGGCTGGCGGCAACGGCGGCAGTTCTGGTGGTTGTGTTCGTCGTTCTTGTGATCCTGTGGTAGCCCTCTACCCAACTCGCCAGCCTGACCGAAGCGCCCTGTGCAGCCATGGGCGTGCATGCAGCGAGGTCGCGACTTCCTCCTCGCCATCCTGGAAATCGAATGAGCGCCAAAAGCCCGAGCGATGCGGATGAAAACCTTGGCCTTGGGGCGTCACTGCTGCTGGGCATCTCCACGCTGCTGATCGGCCTGATGATGGTGCTGATCGCCACGCCGGAAGAAGGCGCGAAGAAGATGTTCTTCTACGGCTTCGCCGGCTTCTGCTTTCTGATCACGATCGCCTGCCTCGCGCAGCGGAGGGCCCGGGAGTTCGCGGGCAGCCTGGTAGGGGTCTGCGTGTTTACGGCGGGCCTCTGGTATCTGGGGTCCATGCTGCTGGAAGGCCCAGGCAGCTGGCTGGCGCTCGACGAGCCCTCTGCACTCCAGGCAATCCTCTTCCTCTTGGTCTTCGGCCTCCCCGGCGCCGCCTATGCATTGAGGCTGCGCTTTGGCTTCCGAAGGTCCTCCTGACCTCGGCGGTACCCTTTCCGAACGCGATACCCGCCCCGGTCCCAGCTGAGCCACGGCCAACCCGCCCGCACCACCCCAACATCCGCCTAACACCCCGCTTCTGTAGCATCCGACGTCACGCTGGCGCGCGCTGCGCGTCCGGCCCAGATCCCCAACGTGAGGCGTGTGATGTTCAATCCTGAGAGATTGTTGAAGTCGATGATGGGTGGCGCGCTGGGCGGCGCGCTGGGCGGAGAGCGTGGCCGCAAGAAGAAGAAGTCCCGGGGCCTGGTTGGCGGTGCGCTGGGCGGGCTGGGAACCGGCCAGAAGGCGGCGCTGGGCCTGGGCGCGCTGGGCGTGGCCATGGCCGCCTGGGAACACTACAAGGGCCAGTCGGCGGCGCCGGCACAGCCGATGCGTACGGCGCCGCCGCAGCCCTCGATGATGCCGCCTCCGCCACCCCCGCCGCCGCCCGCGCCTGCAGCGGCGCTGATGTCGGCGGCACCGCCTGCGCCACCGGCCTCAGGTCTGGTGCCGGAAGCCCTGCTGGCGATCCGAAGCATGATCGCCGCCGCGGCCGCCGACGGCCTGATCGACGGCAACGAGCGCGAGGCCATCCTCGGCCGCGCCGAGGCGGCCGGGCTGGACCCGGATGACCTCGCCGCGCTTCGCAGCGAGCTGGCGCAGCCGCTGTCGATGCCCGAACTGCTGGCGCAGACACCGCCCGAGCTGGCCGCCGAGGTGTACGCCGCCGCCCTGATCACCATCAGCATCGACACCGAGGCCGAGCGGAGGTGGATGCAGCGCCTGGCCGAGGGCCTGAACCTTGACCCCAGCGAGCGCGCAGACATCGACGCGCAGTTCGGCGCCCCCACCCAGCCCTGAGGATTCGCCATGCACACCTGGTATTTGAGCTACAACGGCCAGCAGATCGGCCCGCTCGACCCCGCCGCTGCCGCCCGGCAGGCGCGCGAGAACCCCAACGGCCACGTCTGGCGCGCCGGCTACGCCGAGTGGATTCCGATCAACGCCTGCACCGAGCTGAGCCAGTCCAGCGGCCTGCCGGTGCCGATGTCACCGCCGCCGCCCAGCCATCGCAGCGCCGACGAGGTCGAGTACCAGATCTTCGGCACCGAGATGCAGTTCGTGGAGATCGAGTTGGACCCGGGCGAGAGCGCGGTGTCCGAAGCCGGCGCGCTGATGTTCAAGGACGCGCAGGTGGAGATGGAGACGATCTTCGGCGACGGCAGCCACAGCGGCCCGGGCGGCAGCTTCTTTGACAAGCTGCTGGGTGCGGGCAAGCGGGTGATCACCGGCGAGAGCCTGTTCATTACCATGTTCTCCAACACCGCTGCGCAGGGCCGCGCCAAGGTCGCCTTCGCCGCGCCCTACCCCGGCACCATCATCCCGCTTCGCTTGAGCAACTACGGCGGGCGCCTGATCTGCCAGAAGGACAGCTTTCTCTGCGCGGCGCGCGGCGTCAGCGTTGGCATCCACTTCCAGCGCAAGATCATGACCGCCCTGTTCGGCGGCGAGGGCTTCATCATGCAGAAGCTCGAAGGCGACGGGCAGATCTTCGTGCATGCCGGCGGCACCGTGGTCGAGCGCGACCTGAAGCCCGGTGAACGTCTCGACGTTGACACCGGCTGCGTGGTGGCGTTCACCGACGGCGTGGATTTCGACGTGCGCCCGGTCGGCGGCATCAAGTCGATGCTGTTCGGCGGCGAGGGCGTGTTCCTGGCCACGCTCACCGGCCCAGGCCATGTCTGGCTGCAGAGCCTGCCGTTCTCGCGCATGGCCGGCCGCATGTTCTCCGCCGCCTACCAGCGCGGCGGCAGCCGCGACGAAGGCTCGGTCCTTGGCGGGCTGGGCGGGATCCTGTCGGGGGATCGGCGGTTCTGAGTACGCGATGCTCGCGGGCGCGCCGGCAGTGCCGGGCTGCGCTCGCGAGCACGGGTCGCGTCCAAGCAAGGGTCTTGCAGGGCGAGAGGCAACGGGGCGCCTGCGTTCGGCTGACGCGCGCCGGCGTGAGGCATTCGACTCGCTATCGCGAATCCCGACACCTCTGGGAGCAAACAGGCAGCGAACAAGGGAGCGCGCGGACACCGCCGCGCGTACCCGGGGCACTCACCCCAGCGGATCCCAGGGCTTGGCGTCCTCTTCTTCTTCGACCGCCTCGCGCTTCTCGGCATCGAAGAACTCCATCACCTGCTGGACCACCGGCCAGGTGCCTTCGCGGCTGATCGCCGAGATCAGGAACCAGGGGGCGCTCCAGTCCAGCGCTTTCAGCACCGCTTCGGCGCGCTCGTGGCGGGCGTCGTCGTCGAGCAGGTCGCCCTTGTTCAGCAGCAGCCAGCGTGGGCGGCCCAGCAGTTCGGCGTCGTAGCGCTCCAGCTCGCCCTCGATGGCGCGGACCTCGCCCGCAATGTGCTGCACGGCCTGTTCGCCCTCAAGCATCGGCGCCATGTCGACGATGTGCAGCAGCAGTCGGTTGCGCTGCACATGCTTCAGGAACTGCACGCCCAGGCCAGCGCCTTCGGCAGCACCTTCGATCAGGCCGGGGATGTCGGCGATGACGAAACTGCGGTCCTGCTCGACGCGGACCACGCCGAGGTTGGGATACAGGGTGGTGAAGGGGTAGTCCGCCACCTTGGGCGTCGCCGCCGAGACAGCGCGGATGAAGGTGGACTTGCCGGCGTTGGGGAAGCCCAGCATTCCGACATCGGCCAGCAGCTTGAGCTCGAGCTTGAGCTCGCGCTCGTCGCCACCGCTGCCGGTGGTGGCGCGCCGCGGCGCGCGGTTGGTGGAGCTCTTGAAGTGGATGTTGCCGCGCCCGCCCTCGCCGCCCTGGGCGACCTTGAGCATCTGGCCGTGGCCGGTGAGGTCGCCGATCATCTCATCGGTGTCGACTGCGGTGATCACGGTGCCCACCGGCACCCGGATCACCACGTCCTCGCCCTTCTTGCCGTACATCTGCCGGCCCATGCCGTTCTCGCCGCGCTGGGCGCGGAAGATGCGCTGGTGGCGGAAGTCGACCAGGGTGTTGAGGTTTTCGTCGGCGATCAGAAAGACGCTGCCGCCGTCACCACCATCACCACCGTCCGGCCCACCCAGCGGGATGAACTTCTCGCGCCGGAAGCTCACGCAGCCGTTGCCGCCGTTGCCTGCGATGACGCGGATTTCTGCTTCGTCGACGAGTTTCATTGGGAGGCCGGGATTCGGGATTGGGGATTCGGGATTCGTTGTGCGGCCCGCTGCGCTGGAATCTCGCACGGCCGCGCTCCGAACTGAACGGAGGTAGTCCGGAGCGACTCGGATGAAGGATAAAGATACGGCTCGACCGTCGGACGAATCCCGAATCCCGAATCCCCAATCCCCGCCCCAAAACGAAAAACCCCGCACTCAGGCGGGGCCTTTCGCGTGTGCCGCGCGCGGCGATTACTCGCTGATGACGCTCACGGTGCGGCGGTTCTTGGGGCCCTTGACCGCAAAGTTGACCACGCCGTCGCGCAGGGCGAACAGGGTGTGGTCACGGCCAATGCCGACGCCCGAACCCGGATGGAACTGGGTGCCGCGCTGGCGGATGATGATGTTGCCCGCATCGATGGCCTGGCCGCCGTAGATCTTGACGCCGAGGTACTTCGGGTTGGAATCGCGGCCGTTACGGGTACTGCCGCCTGCCTTTTTGTGTGCCATGGAAGACTCTCCTTGCTAGGGGCGTGACGGCGCCGGTCAGGCGCTGATGCCGGTGATTTCGATTTCGGTGTAGTGCTGCCGGTGGCCCATCTGCTTGCGATGATGCTTGCGGCGGCGGAACTTGATGATGTGGATCTTCTTGGCGCGGCCGTGGGCCTTGACGGTGGCGGTGACAATGGCGCCTGCGACGGTCGGGGTGCCGACCGTGACGCCTTCGCCGGTGCCGACCAGCAGGACCTGATCTAGGTCGATGCTGCTGCCTTCAGCGACTTCGAGCTTCTCCACGCGAAGGGTTTCACCCTCCATCACGCGGTACTGCTTGCCGCCGGTGACGATGACTGCGTACATGTTGCGACTTCCTCTGTAGTTATTGTCTGCCGCGCCAGCCGGAGCCCGGAGGCCCAAACCGCCCGGAAGCGTCGCAACAGCGACATCCGAGGCGAAAAGCAGGCCAGCGCAGCCGCGGGAGTATAGGTGAGCGCTGAGGGCCGGTCAAACCCACGACGCTGCCCGGTTCAGCCCTCGACAGGCTCCACCTTGAGCACCGCGCCGTCGACGGCCACCACCCGCACCCGCATGCCGGCCGCCGCGTCCTCGCCCTCCGCACGCCAGAAGGCATCACCGATCTTGAGCCGGCCGCGGCCGTCGACGATGGCGCTCTCCAGCGCGTAGACCTGCCCCAGCAGCTGGGCACCACGACGATTCAAGGTGGCGTGGTCGCGCGGGCGCCGGTTGAGGCGGCCACGCAGCTTCCAGCCCACGCCCACCGACACCAGCCCAAGCACACCGAACAGAAACCACTGGGTCACCGGGTCCAGCGGCAGCAGCATCACCAGCACGGCGGTGGCGGCGGCCGCGAAGCCCAGCCACAGCAGGAAGGCGCCAGGCAGCAGCGCCTCGGCGGCGAACAGCACCAGGGCCAGAGCCCACCAGAACCAGGCCGACTGCATCAGGGCGGCCATGGCTCAGGCCTGGCCGCCAACGCCGGGCACCACTGGCGGGCGCGGCGGCGGGCTGGGAGACTTCGGCGCGCTGTCGCCCCGGCCGCTCTGAGCCAGCTCGGCGATGCCGGCCAGCGCGCCCAGGATGCCGGTGCTCTCCATCGGCAGCAGCAGGGTCTTCTGGTTGGGCGAGCGGGCGAACTCCTTCATGGCCTCCACGTACTTCTGGGCCACGAAGTAGTTGACCGCCTGCACGTCGCCTTTGGCGATCGCCTGGCTGACCATCATGGTCGCCTTGGCCTCGGCCTCGGCCAGGCGCTCACGCGCTTCGGCGTCGCGGAAAGCCGCCTCGCGACGGCCCTCGGCTTCGAGGATAGCGGCCTGCTTTTCACCCTCTGCGCGCAGGATCTCGGAGGCGCGATGGCCTTCGGCATCAAGGATGTTGGCGCGCTTCTCGCGCTCGGCCTTCATCTGCCGGGCCATCGAATCCACCAGGTCACGCGGCGGCTGGATGTCCTTGATCTCGATGCGGTTGACCTTGAGACCCCAGGGATGAGTGGCGTCGTCCACTACCGCCAGCAGGCGGGCGTTGATCTCATCGCGCTTGGACAGCGATTCGTCGAGGTCCATCGAGCCCAGCACGGTGCGGGTGTTGGTCATGGTCAGGTTGAGGATGGCGATCTCCAGCTGGGCCACCTCGTAGGCGGCCTTGGCCGCGTCCAGCACCTGGTAGAAAACCACCGCATCGACCTTCACCACCGCGTTGTCGCGGGTGATGATGTCCTGGCTGGGCACATCCAGCACCTGCTCCATCATGTTCATCTTGTGACCGATCGCATCGACCCATGGAATGATGAAGCCCAAGCCGGGAGACAGCGTGTGGGTGTAGCGGCCGAAGCGCTCCACCGTGTATTCGAAGCCCTGCTGAACCGAACGCACGCCCTTGAACAGGGTCACCACCACGAAACCGATCAGCACCACCACAAACCAAGTCATTGAACCCTCCATATCGAATCCTCCTGAGCCCCCAGGGGCGGCGTGCACTATAGGTGAAGACAGCGGGAGTCACGCATCGGCGCAGCGCGCAGTGCCGCGTCAGCGTCGTCCGCCTCACTACCCGCCTCGTTTCGACTCGACGGGTTCAAGCGTGCGCAATCCAGCCCAACCGACAGCCCAGACAGCGGCGTCATCGCAGGCCAGGCCAAACCCGCAGCGTGAACGCCGGCTTGCGACAGCGCGCGCCACGACCTTCGGGGCATGGAGTTTGTGACTGCAGCCAGATAACATCGATTCTCATTCCCACCCGGCTGCCGTCGCCCGCCCCCTTCCCCCGAGGTTTCTGATGCGCGCCTTGCTCCCCTCCCTGGGCCTTGCCGCCCTGTTCGCCGCCTCCTTCGCCAACGCCGCCGATCTGGTGGTCTACAGCGCCCGCAACGAGCAGCTGGTCAAGCCGATCTTCGAGCGCTACGAGCAGGAGACCGGACTCAAAATCCAGTACCTGACCGACCGCGAGGCGCCGCTGATGGCGCGCCTGCAGGCCGAAGGGCGGCGCACCCAGGCCGACCTGTTCATCACCGTGGACGCCGGCAACCTCTGGCAGGCGGGTGAACTGGGCCTGCTGCGGCCGGTGCAGTCCGAGCTGCTCAGCGACGCCATTCCAGCCCACCTGCGCGACCCGCAGAACCGTTGGTTCGGCCTGTCGGTGCGCGCCCGCACCCTGATCTACAACACCGAGCGGCTCGACCCCGCCAGCCTGTCCACCTATGAAGCCCTGGCCGAGCCGGAGTGGAAGGGCCGGCTGTGCCTGCGCACCTCCAAGAAGGTCTACAACCAGAGCCTGGTCGCCAGCCTGATCGAGGCCCACGGCAGCGCCGAGGCCGAGCGCATCGTGCGCGGCTGGGTCGACAACCTGGCGGTCGCGCCGTTCGCCAACGACGACGACACCATCCTTGCCGTGGCCGCCGGCCGCTGCGACGTGGCCATCGTCAACACCTACTACCTGGGCCGCTTGAAGCGCGATCGCCCCGAGCTGCCGGTGACCGTGTTCTGGCCGAACCAAAGCGAGGGCGAGCGCGGCGTGCATGTGAATGTCTCCGGTGCTGGCATCACCACGCACGCCAAGCGCCCGGAAGCGGCCCAGGCCTTCCTGGAATGGCTGGCGTCCGTGCCAGTGCAGGAAAAGTTCGCCGGCGAGAATCTTGAGTTTCCGGCGCGCGAAGGCGTGGCGCTGGACCCGCTGGTCGAGGGCTGGGGCCCGTTCCGACCCGACCTGATCAACGTCTCCCGCGCCGGTGCTCTTCAGGCCGAGGCGACCATGCTGATGGACCGTGTCGGCTACCGCTGAAGCCCTGCCCGGCGCTGCCGCACCCGCGGCCTCGCGCCGCTTCGGGGGCCTGAGCCTGCTGGCGCTGGCGCTGTGCCTGCCCAGCCTGGTGCCGCTGCTGTCGGCGGCACTGGCGCTGTTCGACCCCGACCCGGAAACCCTCTCCCACCTGCTGCAGTTCACCCTGCCGCGGGTGGCCGGCAACACGCTGTGGCTGCTGCTGGGGGTGGGCCTCGGCACCGCCCTGCTCGGCACTGCGCTGGCGGCGCTGGTGGCGCTCACCGAGTTCCCCGGCCGGCGCCTGTTCCAGTGGGCGCTGGTGCTGCCGCTGGCGCTGCCGGGCTATGTGTTCGCGGTGGCCTTTATCGGCCTGTTCGACTTCAGCGGCGCGTTCGCCACCCAGCTCCGCGAGTTCGGCCTGGGCGTGCCGGAGATCCGCTCGCGCGCCGGCGTCATCGTGGTGATGAGCCTGGCGCTGTACCCCTACGTCTACCTGGTCGCCAGCGATGCCTTCGCCAGCCAGGGCGCGCGGGCGCTGGAGGCAGCGCGCGCACTCGGCATGTCGCCGCTGCGGGCCTTCTTCAGCGCCAGCCTGCCGCTGGCGCGGCCCTTCATCGCCGGCGGCGTGCTGCTGGTGCTGATGGAGACCCTGGCCGACTTCGGCACCGTCGCCGCCTTCAACTACGACACCTTCACCACCGCGATCTACCAAGCCTGGTTTGCCCTGTTCTCCCCCAGCACCGCGCTGCAGATCGCGGCCGTAATGCTGGTGGTGGTCGCCCTGCTGGTGGGCATGGAAGCCTGGAGCCGGCGCCGGCAATCCTTCGCGCGGTTGGGCGCCCCGGTGCAAACGCGGCTGGCGCTCGGCCGCTGGCGCTGGGCCGCCACCGGCTTCTGCGCGCTGCTGCTGGGTCTGGCCTTCCTGCTGCCCATGGCTCGGCTGGGCTGGCTGTCGCTGTCGCGCCTCAACGAGTTCAACGCCGGCTATTTCGGCCTGGTGGTGAACGCCTTCAGCCTGTCGGCGATGGCGGCCGCGCTGACCATTGCCGCGGCCCTGGTGCTGGCCATGGCCGCGCGCGAGCAGCCGGGCTGGCCGAGCCGCCTGGCCCAGCGCATCGGCACCCTCGGCTATGGCCTGCCCGGCGCCTTGCTGGCGATCGGGCTGTACGTACCGGTCACCCGCGCCTCGGGCTGGGTGCTGGATCGCCTCGACTGGGACCTCGCCCTGCAGGGCGGCCTGCTGCTCCTGCTGGTCGCCTACGGGGTACGCTTCACCGCCGTGGCGCACGCCCCTGTCGCGGGTGCCCTGATGCGTATCCGCGACAGCCAGCTCGAGGCCGCACGCCTGCTGGGCGTGCGCGGACTGCGTCGGCTGCGCCAGCTGCACTGGCCCCTGCTGCGCGGCGGCATCGCCAGCGCCGGACTGCTGGTGTTCGTGGACGTGATGAAGGAAATGCCGATCACCCTGATGATGCGCCCCTTCGGCTGGAACACCCTGGCCACCCGCGTGTTCGAGCTGACCAGCGAAGGCGAGTGGGCGCGCGCCGCCCTGCCCTCGCTCAGCATCGTCATCGTCGGTGTGTTGCCGGTGCTGTTGCTGACCCGCAGGAGTGCACATGCGGCTTGAGCTCAAGGATTGCGCCGTCGGCTACGACGGCCAGGCCGTGCTGTCCGGTATTGACCTCACCCTGGAGCCCGGCCAGATCGGCTGCCTGCTGGGGCCGTCCGGCGCCGGCAAAACCAGCCTGCTGCGCGCCATCGCCGGCTTCGCCCCGCTGTATGCCGGCCACATCCGCGCGGTGGAGAACGGCGCCCTGCGCGAGCTCGCCGGCCCCGGCGTCGGCCTGCCGCCCGAGCAGCGTGGCCTCGGCATGGTGTTCCAGGACCACGCCCTGCTGCCCCATCTCTCGGCGCTGGACAACGTCCGCTTCGGGCTGTTCCGACTGCCCCGCCGCGAGGCCCGCACCCGCGCCGAAGCCATGCTCGGCCTGGTCGGTCTGGCCGGCTTCTCTGATCGCTATCCGCATGAGCTGTCCGGCGGACAGCAGCAGCGCGTGGCGCTGGCGCGCGCACTGGCGCCGCGGCCGAAACTGGTGCTGCTCGACGAGCCCTTCTCAAGCCTCGACCCCGACCTGCGCGAGCGGCTGGCACACGAAGTCCGCGCCGCCCTGCAGGCCGAGGGCGTCGGCGCGCTGCTGATCACCCACTCGCAGATCGAAGCCTTCGCGATGGCCGACCGCGTAGGCGTGCTGGCCGAGGGCCGCCTGCAGCAGTGGGACAGCGCGTATGCGCTTTACCATCGCCCGGCCAATGAATGCGTAGCGCGCTTCGTCGGCGAGGGTGTGTTCGTGGAAGCGGAAAGCCTCGGCAACGGCCGCCTCGCCACCCCGCTCGGCGAGGCCCAAAGCCGCCGCAACGGCCACCTGCCGGGTCAGCGCATGCGACTGCTGCTGCGCCCGGACGACGTGATCCACGACGACGACAGCCCGCTGACCGCCACGGTGGTCGCCCGAGCCTTCCGCGGCGCCGACTTCCTCTACACCCTGCAGCTGGACTCAGGCCCAAGGGTGCTGTCGCTGGTGCCCAGTCACCACGATCATGCCGTGGGGCAGCGGATCGGGCTGCGACTGGATCTGGAGCATGTAGTGGTGTTTCCGCAGGGGTGAGGGGGCTGGCGCCTTTCGGCTGTGGCGTAAGCGTGATCCTGGTGGGCTGTACCTGGGTGCGCTGGAGTGCGCATCCTGCGTTCTGAAATTTAGTTCAGCGACTTTCCTATAGGGTGTGCCTTGGCGCACCGTCATGCGTCTGGGGCTTGTCGCTGTGTTTGTGTTCCGATCCAAAGCGACGAGCGGAAGCAAGAGCTTTCGGTCCGTCCTTCGCGCGCTTTGGCCCTCGCCCGCTGTTCCCTCGGCAACCCGGTGTCACGGCGGGCCGTAGTGTTGCTTTTCATACGGTGTGCCTTGGCCTGAGGTCTCCCCACTTTTCATAGCAGTGCGAGCCCCCGTTTTCGCTCGAGGAGTTCGCCCAATACGGCGTGCAGACCGGCACGAATATCTTGGGGTAAGCGCCTGAATCGTAACCACTCCATTCCCCTTCGCCACGCCGAGTAGCGGCGCATGTGCGACTTCTGGCGGGTCAGGGGATCCACGCTCCAGGTGTTCCGGGCAGCGATGGCCATCATCCATGCGGCAAAGCTGGTCAGGCGATTGAGCAGCAGCAACACGCCCGCGCGCTCGCTCTTGCGGGTCAGGCTGT
>JAKOMQ010000042.1 GCA_022241605.1 Aquimonas sp.
CTGACCCGCAAGAGCGAGCGCGCGGGCGTGTTGCTGCTGCTCAATCGCCTGACCAGCTTTGCCGCATGGATGATGGCCATCGCTGCCCGGAACACCTGGAGCGTGGATCCCCTGACCCGCCAGAAGTCGCACATGCGCCGCTACTCGGCGTGGCGAAGGGGAATGGAGTGGTTACGATTCAGGCGCTTACCCCAAGATATTCGTGCCGGTCTGCACGCCGTATTGGGCGAACTCCTCGAGCGAAAACGGGGGCTCGCACTGCTATGAAAAGTGGGGAGACCTCAGGCCAAGGCACACCCTATGAAGAGCCGTTCCTGCACAAGCCCACATCGCCCCTCGAGCCCATAGGGTGTGCCTTGGCGCACCGCCCCGCGGCAACTGGGGGCACCTCGGTGCCAGAGGGCCAAAGGAAATCGCCACGTCGGCCAGGGGTCGCCAGCACCCCGCGCCGAAGCCTCGCACCCACGGGCCTCAGGCTCCGCCGATCAGAACGGCTTGGCGATCACCAGCCAGATCGCGCCTAGCGCCAGGAAGATCGGCAGCTCGTTGAACCAGCGCAGCGCCTTCGAGCTCGGCAGCGCCCCGCCCTCGCCCGCCCGCCGCAGCAGGCGCGCGGTGTAGATGTAATAGGCAAACAACAGCGCCACCAGCACCA
This sequence comes from Aquimonas sp., assembly GCA_022241605.1. Taxonomy (GTDB): domain Bacteria; phylum Pseudomonadota; class Gammaproteobacteria; order Xanthomonadales; family Xanthomonadaceae; genus Aquimonas. The sequence continues at coordinate 656 of JAKOMQ010000042.1, forward strand.
GCTTGGCGTGCAGCCAGCCCGTGCCCACCGCCACCGGCGGCCACCAGGCGGGATTCACCCGCCATCCCAGCCACAGCGGCAGGCCCAGCGCGAACAGCAGGCCGAACATCACGTGGCCGAAGCGGTACAGCCGCCGCCCCATCAGCAGCAGCCGCTCACGCACTGCCGGCTGCTCACCCACCTCGGCCAGGTTGACCAGGATCCGCGGCAGGTAGAACACCGCCGCCATCCAGGCAATCACGAACAGCAGGTGCAGGGATTTGGTCCAGGTGTATGCCATGGGATTCGGGATTCGGGATTCGGGATTCGTTGACGGCGGAGCGCAGGCTGCCGCCGCGTCTGGGCGTGCAGGATACGGGAGGCCGCGAAGCGTGGACCGTGTACACACACCAGACAAGGGGCGCGAGCAGAACCCAGCGCAGACACACTGCGGATTCCCTCGGCGTCAAGACTCCCGAAACCCCGCTCTTGCGAATCCCGAATCCCCAATCCCGAATCCCAGCCCTAAAGAAACCTCTCCCGCAGCTGCGCCTGAAGCAGGCTGCAGGCCTCATAGGCGTTGACCACGTTGATGACCTCGGTCATGCCGGTATTGGCCTGCTTGGCGATCTCGTGCAGGGGCTGCAGGTCGCGCAGCATGGCGGTCGAGACCCGATAGGCGGTGGGGTAGTCGCGGGCCAGCTCCAGCGGGCGCTCAATGCGGAACTTGCCGCCCGGATCGAGCTGGCTGCTGAGCTTGCCCTCGGAGGTCAGATAGCGCACCAGCCAGCGCAGGCGTATCCAAGGCTTGGCCGGCAGTGCGCTGCGCACCTGCCCCAGCTCGGAGGATGTGAGCGGCTTGAAGCCTGTGAAGGGCAGGTCCTGAAGGCAGTACAGCTCCAGCGCGGACAGGTCGCCCTCGGCGTGGTAGCACTGGTTGACCGGATCCAGCACCAGCGCAGGCAGCCCACCCAGCTCGATCCGCGCCGCCGCGCCCAGCAGGCCCTTGCCGAGATAGTCGAGCAGCGGAAAGACACGGGTATCCTCGACCGCGCTGCGACGCAGGCGCGGGTCGATGTTGGGTGCCTCGCGCTGCTCGTGATTGCCCATGCGCTCGGCGGTATTGTCGATGCGCGCCGACGTGCGCGCGGTGGGGCCCTCGGTGAACTCCACCGAGGTGTCGTCGGCCAGGCGATGCGGCACCAGCATGTCGGTGGTGTTGGCCATCGGATCGCGCCTGAACAACGCTTCCACATCGTGGGCGCCGTGCCCGCGCACGATCTCGGGCATACGCACCTCCGGCAGTGCATCCGCAGCCGCAGCGGTGTCGCCCAGGTCGACGTCGAAAAAGTTCTCGCCCTGGCTGACGATCCTCCCGGCCTGTTCGGGCGCCGGCACCGGCGCCGGCGCGCAGAGGGTATTCACCATGCGCACGATCGCATCCAGCTTGAGCGGCCGGCGCAGGGCCCAGTCCGGTCCGTCTTCGGTGCCAGGCTCGACCAGGCAGATACAGGTGCGGCCGGCCTGTGCCGCGGCCTCGCGGGCGGCCTCGCCCAGCGAGTCGGCGGGGTCCACGAAAACGAGATCCGGCGGCTCGCTGTCCGAAAAGCGCCAGCGCGAGGCGAAGCGCCCCGCACCCATGCGGAACAACAGACGCAGGCGCGCGGTTTCCGCTTCGCTGGCGCCTACAACATCGACGATGCATTCCGGCTGCATGGATGAAAACATTCCTCGATCCGATTTCCGGACTTTAGACGGATACCGTGTCGGCCCGCCGGCGCTCACAAATTTCTACAATGATGCCGATGCAACCTGACATCACCTCGCCTCCGCCACCGTCGAGCGCCCAGCAGGCACTCCTTCGCGGCCAGGAACACCTTGCCCTGGGCCAGCCGGAGGCAGCTCGCACCTGCGCCTCGCAGGCCCTCGGCGACCATCCGGACTGGCCTCCCGCGCGCCTGCTGCTGGTCAATGCCTGCCTGCAGCTGGGCGAACTGGATACCGCGATCAGGCACCTGCAGGGACTGTGCCAAACCTTGGGCGCGCCTCCGCCGCTGCAGGCCGCGTTGGCCACTGCCCTCAACAACCGCGGCAGCCGCAGCCGCCGGGCGGGAGACACGCAGGCCGCGCTGCACGACTTCGACGCCGCCCTGCAGGCCTCGCCGGGCCACGCATTGGCGGGCTTCAACCGGGCGCTGACGCTGGCGGACCTCGGCCGTCTGCAGGACGCACGTGAAGCCCTCGGCCAGCACCTGACCGCGCATCCGCAGGATCTGGAGGCCGCCGTACAGCAGGCGCTGTGGGATCCACAGGCCGGCGAAAGCCTGCAGACGCTTGTCGGCACGCCCGGCTTCGAGCAGCTGCCGGCCGAGCTGCGCCTGCGCTGCGCCCTGCGCCTTGCGGACACTGCCGCCCTGCTCGCGCTGCTGGATCAATGTGGGGAAAGCCAGGCCAAGCTTGGCTGGGCCTGCGGCGAGGCGCTGCGCGCAGCCGAGCAACCGGAAGCCGCACGCCGGGCCTATCGCCATGCCCTGCAGGGCCCGCAGCCGGCCGTGCAGGCGGCCTTTGCCGAGGTTCTGGCCGGGCCGCGGCTGTTCCGCTCCAAGGCCGAGGTCGACGCGGAGCGCCAGCGCCTCGACACGGCCCTGTCTCAATTGGAAGCGGAACTGCCTGAGCTGCTGACCCGCGCCCGACCCGGGCTGGACTCCCTCTGCTACGGGCGCTTCTTCCTCGCCTATCAAGGTCGCAACGACCGCGCACTGCAGGCCCGGCTGTCGGCCCTGACCCGGCGCGCCGCCGCCGCGCTGGCGCCCGGGTTCGATGAGCCCCCCGCCTGCGCGCACCCGCGCCGCGTGCTGCTGGTCGGCAGCCTTTTCCGCGACTGCACCGCAGGCGCCTACTTCGGCGGCTGGATCGACTGGCTGCGCGAAGCCGGCTATGAGGTAGTGCTCTACCAGCTGGGCCCGCGCCGGGATGCCGAAACCGAGCGGATGGCGGCCGCCGCGAGCCGCTTCGAGTTCGTGCCCGAGGATCTGCCGCTGGACACGCTGGCGGCGCAGCTGCGCGCCGAACAGGCTGGTCTGCTGCTCTACCCCGAGCTGGGCATGGACACCCGGCTCACTGCGCTGTCGGCGCTGCGGCTGGCGCGCCGGCAGGCGCTGGCCTGGGGCCATCCGGTCACGTCCGGGCTTGACTGCATGGACGCCTATTTCAGCTGCGCGGAGATGGAGCCTGCAGACGCTGCAGACCACTACGTCGAGCCGCTGCACCTGCTGCCCGGCCTGGGCGTCGATTACCGCCGCCCGCCAGCATCGCCGCCCGCGAGCCGCGCCGAGCTGGGCCTGCCAGAGGGCGCGCCGCTGGTGCTGGTGCCGCACTCGCTGTTCAAACTTCTGCCAGACAACGATGCTGTCTACGCCGCAGCCCTGGCCGCCGATCCGCGCGCGCGGCTTGTGCTGTTTGAGGGCTTCCCGATGCTGCGCCCGACCTTCGAGGCGCGGCTGCAGCGTCAGGGCATCGACACCACGCGCCTGCTCTGGCTGCCGGCGATGCCGCGCGCGCGCTTCCTACAGGTCAACGCCGCCTGCGACCTGATGCTGGACAGCCTGCACTTCTCCGGCGGCAACGCCTCGCTGGATGCCCTGCAAAGCGGCCTGCCCGTGCTGACCTGGCCCGGCGCACTCATGCGCGGCCGCCAGACCGCCGCCATGCTGGCGCGGCTCGGCCTTGGCGACGCGCTCTGCGCGCCTACGCTGGATTCACTGCCGGCGTTGGCTGCCGAGCTGCTCCGCAGCGGCGCCCTACCCGACCTGCGCCAGCACATCGCACCAGCCTTGCCCGAGCTGTTCGACCCCGAACCCGCCCGCCGCGCCTTCATCGAGCACGTCGAAACCCTGGTCTCATAAGGCGTGCCTCGGCCCACCGTCGTGCGGAAATCGAAAGCGCTGCGGTGCCAGAGGGCCGAAAGCCCAGTCACCCCTCAAGCCCATGCCCCCCTCAAGCCCATAGGGTGTGCCTTGGCGCACCGCCGCGCGCAGATCGGTGGCGCCTCGGTGCCGGAGGGCCAAAGGACATCGCCACATCGAGCAGCGGTCGCGAGCGCACCGCAGGGCGACACGCCTACGCGGCGGCATGGGCGGGGTTGAAACCGTGAGGCTCATTCATCGACGCCGCAGAACCGAGCGCACGACGGTGCGCCAAGGCCTGAGGTCTCCCCACTTTTCATAGCAGTGCGAGCCCCCGTTTTCGCTCGAGGAGTTCGCCCAATACGGCGTGCAGACCGGCACGAATATCTTGGGGTAAGCGCCTGAATCGTAACCACTCCATTCCCCTTCGCCACGCCGAGTAGCGGCGCATGTGCGACTTCTGGCGGGTCAGGGGATCCACGCTCCAGGTGTTCCGGGCAGCGATGGCCATCATCCATGCGGCAAAGCTGGTCAGGCGAT
>JAKOMQ010000043.1 GCA_022241605.1 Aquimonas sp.
CCTTGAGTGGAGCATGGGCACGCTCGGCCCCGGGCCATTGGCGCGCCAACTCGGTCAGGGTCAATCGGCGCCCTGCCACCAAGGCCTCCACGGCATCGAGCAGGCGACGGCAGCGGGTCGCGTGCATCGTGTCCAGAATCTCACCGATACAGCAGCGTAAAATCGTCGAAGCGTGCATGGCGCGGTCCTCAGGCTTGGTACCCCGAGGAAAAAACCGCGTCATGCGCGTTTCGTTTTGGCCGAAAGATAACCCCGGATGGCCGAGGAAGGCCGGAAATTTGTGGGGAGACCTCAGGCCTTGGCGCACCGTCGCGGCGGGAGGTCTTGCGCCGGTCGCTGTCGTGCGGGCGCGCCTTGATGATCGATACTGCGGCGAGCTTGTGATGCAACACGGTGCGCCAAGGCACACCCTATGAAGAGCCAGCGCCTTCCCACGGCAGCGGCTCACGAATCCTCAATCCCCAATCCCCAATCCCGGCTTCCCAAAATGTTCACTGGAATCATCGAATCGATCGGCCGCATCCGCGCGCTGGAACCCGTCGGCGGCGACGTGCGCCTGCACATCGACACCGGCACGCTGGACATGCAGAGCGTGGTGCTGGGCGAGAGCATCGCCGTCAGCGGCGTCTGCCTGACCGTGATCGCCTTCGACACTGCGAGCTTTGCCGCGGATGTGTCCAACGAGACGCTGTCGCGCACCACGCTGGGCGGGCTGCGGCCCGGCTCGGCGGTCAACCTGGAGCGCGCCATGCGCGCCGACAGCCGCTTTGGCGGGCACATGGTTTCCGGCCATGTCGACGGCGTGGGTGAAGTGGTGTCGGTGGGCGAGGATGCGCGCTCGCAGCGCTGGCGCTTCCGCGTGCCGACGCAGCTGGCCCGCTACATCGCCGAGAAGGGCTCGGTCTGCATCGAGGGCACCAGCCTGACAGTCAACGCCGTCGAGGGCTCCGAGTTCGAGGTCAACCTGGTGCCGCACACCGTCGCCCACACCAATTTCGGCGAGCTCGGCACGGGCGCGCCGGTGAATATCGAGGTGGATCTGGTGGCGCGGTATCTTGAGCGGCTGGTCGCCGCTCACGGGATTGGGGATTCGGGATTCGGGATTCGCTAGAAGCCCTCCGCCTCAACTGAAGACGAATCCGGCGCCGCGCCTCCCTGCCTGGCTGCCTCCGATCAAGCGGCGACATCGGGTGCGCCTCAACCCGCTCCAACGAATCCCAAATCCCGAATCACGAATCCCGGCCACAGCCAATGCCCTTCGCTCCCATCCCCGAAATCCTTGAAGAAATCCGCGCCGGCCGCATGGTTGTCATCGTTGATGACGAAGACCGTGAGAACGAAGGCGACCTGATCATGGCGGCCGAGCTGGTGCGGCCGCAGGACATCAATTTCATGGTCACGCATGCGCGCGGCCTGGTCTGCCTCAGCCTGACCCGCGAGCGCTGCCAGCAGCTGGCGCTGCCGCCGATGGTGGTGGACAACAACTCGCCCTACCGCACCAACTTCACGGTGTCGATCGAGGCCGCGGAGGGTGTCACTACCGGCATCTCGGCCTACGACCGCGCCCACACCATCCGCACCGCCGTCAAACCCGATGCGCGCGCGGCCGACCTGCGCCAGCCCGGCCACATCTTCCCGCTGACCGCGCAGCCGGGCGGCGTGCTGGTGCGCACCGGCCACACCGAGGCCGCCTCCGACCTGCCGCGGCTGGCGGGCCTGGAGCCGGCCGGCGTGCTGGTGGAGATCCTCAACCCGGATGGCGGCATGGCGCGGCGGCCGGATCTGGAAGTCTTCGCCCGTGAGCACGGCCTCAAGATCGGCTCGATCGAAGACCTCGTGGCCTACCGCCTGGCCAACGAGCACACGGTCGAGCGCGTCGACAGCCGCGAGATCCAGACCCGCTTCGGCGGCTTCACCCTGCACACCTATCGCGACCGGCTGAGCGCGGAGCTGCACTTCGCGCTGGTGCGCGGTGAGGTCCGCGCCGATCAGCCGACCCTGGTGCGCGTGCACGTCAAGAACCCGCTGGCCGACGTGCTGCACTGGCAGCGCCCGGACTTCGGCGTGGCCGCGGTCGACGCGCTGCAGGCGATTGATGCCGCCGGCGCCGGCGTGCTGGTGGTGCTGACCGAGCCGCAGTCCACCGAGGCCCTGCTGGCGCGCATCACCGGCGAGTCCAGCCCGCCGGCCGCCGGCGACGCCGGCCCCGCCGGCGCCCGCGCCGGCCAGTGGCGCCGCAACGGCGCCGGCTCGCAGATCCTCGCCGACCTCGGCGCCGGCAAGCTGCGCGTGCTCGGCACCCCGCGCCGGCAGATCGGGCTGGGCGGGTTCGGGCTGGAAGTGGTGGAGTATGTGTGAGAGCTGGGATTCGTGATTCGTGATTCGGGATTCGTCAGAGCGGGGCGGGGCAAGTTTCAGAGTCGTGCTTCGATCCATCGCCTCTCCGCTTCAGTGTTGAATGCGCTGCGCGCGGGGAGCTTGGCAATACGCTCGCCACACCGGCTTTGAACGAATCCCGAATCCCCAATCCCCAATCCCGAATAGGCTAAACTCCCGCCCCCCCAAGAGAATTCCCGATCCCATGGCGCATTTTGAAGGTGACCTGCGGGTAGTGCCCGGCGCGCGATTCGCGGTGCTGGCCAGCCGCTGGAATCCGCGCATCACCGACTCCCTGGTTGACGGCGCCCGGCGCACACTTGCCGGCAACGGCGTGGATGCGGCGGATATCGACGTGGTGCGTGTGCCCGGCGCCTGGGAGCTGCCGGTGGCGGCGCGTGAGCTGGCGCTGGCCGGGCGTCACGTGGGAGTGATCGCGCTGGGCTGCGTGGTGCGCGGCGATACCCGCCACTACGAGCACGTGGCTGACATCTGCGCCGAGGGCCTGGCCCAGGTGGCGCTGGAGTCCGGCATCCCGGTGGCCAACGGGGTGCTGGCGGTGGAGCAGCTTGAAGACGCCGAGAACCGTGCCGGCGGCAGCCACGGCAACAAGGGCGAGGAGGCCGCACTGGCCGCCCTCGAAATGGCCAGCCTGATCGCGCTGCTGCGCGGCCAGGACGATTGATTCACACGGCGCTGCGCTGCGCGCGCGCCCGGAGCAACGCATGAAGCATTCCCGTCCCGACGGCATCGACCCCAGCGCACGTTCGCGCGCCCGCCGCCGCGCCCTGCAGGCGGTCTACGCCTGGCAGATGTCCGGCTCCAGCATGACCAAGGTGCTGGAGCAGTTCCGCGACGAGCAGGACATGGACATCGCCGACCTGCAGTACTTCGAGGAGCTGCTGCGTGGGCTGGACGCCAACCTGGCGGAAGTGGACGAGGCGCTGACGCCGTTTCTGGACCGGCCGATGGATCTGGTCGACCCGATCGAGCGCGGCGTGCTGCGGCTGGCCGTGTTCGAGCTGCTGCACCGCCTCGACGTGCCCTACCGGGTGGTGATCAACGAGGCCATCGAGATCGCCAAGCGCTTCGGCTCCGAGCACGGCCATACCTACATCAACGGCGTGCTCGACCGCGGCTGCCAGACCTGGCGCGCGGACGAGGCCCGCGGCGGCCGCCGCGGCTGAGCCGCCCGATACGCCGCCCATGTCGGCCGGCGAGTTCGATCTGATTGCCGCCATCGCCGCACGCGCCGGCGTGCCGCGCGGCGATGTGCTGCTGGGCATCGGCGACGACGCTGCCCTGCTTGCGCCGCCGCCCGGTGAGGCACTCTGCGTCTGCGTGGATACGCTGAATGCAGGCGTGCATTTCCCTGAGTCCACCGCGGCCTTCGACATCGGCTGGAAGGCGCTGGCGGTGAACCTCAGCGACCTCGCCGCGATGGGTGCGCAGCCGCGCTGGGCGACCCTGGCGCTGAGCCTGCCGGCCTCCGACCCCGGCCTTGTCGAGGCCTTGATCGATGGCTTCCTGAGCCTGGCGGAGGCCCACACTGTCGCACTCGTCGGCGGTGACACCACCCGCGGGCCGCTCAGCCTGAGCGTGACGGCACTGGGCAGCGTGGCGCCCGAGCGCGCCCTGCGCCGCGCCGGCGCGCATGCCGGCGACGCGCTGTACGTCAGCGGCACGCCCGGCGACGCGGCTGCGGGTCTGGCGCTGGTGCAGCAGCGTCTGGCCTGCGACGACGCTCAGGTGCGCGATGCGCTGATCGGCCGCCTCGACCGGCCGACGCCGCGGGTCGCGCTGGGCCTTGAGCTCGCGGGCCTTGCCCATGCCGCGATCGACATCAGCGACGGCCTGCTGGCCGACCTCGGTCACGTGCTGGCCGCCAGCGGCGTTGGCGCCACCCTGGCACTGGAGACGCTACCGGTCTCGACCGCGCTGCGGGCGCTGCTGCCGCAGGCGGAGCTGCGCTGGCCGCTACAGCTGGCCGGCGGCGACGACTACGAGCTGCTGTTCTGCGGCCCGCCAGAGCGCATCGAAGCGCTGCCCGCCTTCGCCCGCGGCGAGTTCACCCGGATTGGCCGGATCGAGGCGGCGCCCGGGCTGCGCCTGACGCGCCGCGGAGAGCCGCTCGATTGGCGCCCCGACCGCTCGGGCTACGAGCACTTCGCTGTCCAATAGGGTGTGGCTTGGCGCACCGGCGTCTGCCGGAATCTGGTCGCTGGCGTGGCTGTACGCGCAATCAATGCATCACATCGGGGCAGGCGTGCAGGCCGCTCGGGCTATGAGCACTTCGCTGTCCCATAGGGTGCGCCTTGGCCTGAGGTCTCCCCACTTTTCATAGCAGTGCGAGCCCCCGTTTTCGCTCGAGGAGTTCGCCCAATACGGCGTGCAGACCGGCACGAATATCTTGGGGTAAGCGCCTGAATCGTAACCACTCCATTCCCCTTCGCCACGCCGAGTAGCGGCGCATGTGCGACTTCTGGCGGGTCAGGGGATCCACGCTCCAGGTGTTCCGGGCAGCGATGGCCATCATCCATGCGGCAAAGCTGGTCAGGCGATTGAGCAGCAGCAACACGCCCGCGCGCTCGCTCTT
>JAKOMQ010000014.1 GCA_022241605.1 Aquimonas sp.
CACCTCGATCTCGAGGTCTCGCTCGGCCAGCAGCTTCTTCAGGCGCGCGTTTTCCTGCTGCAACGTCCGCAGCTGTTTGACGTCGGCGGTCTCCAGCTTGCCGTAGCGCTTGCGCCAGACGTACAGCGTCTGCTCGCTGATGCCGTGCTTCTTGGCAACCTCCGCAACCGGCGACTTGTCGGCCTCACGGAGGATCTTGACCATCTGCTCTTCGGTGAATCGGGACTTGCGCATGGGCTCCTCGCTGATGTCAGGAGCCATCCTCTCAACTTTCAACTGGTCCGAGAATCGCCGGGCAGGTCAGTGGGTTGAAACGGCATCGCCATCGGCTTTATCGGCGCCATCGTGGTCGCCTGCTCATCAACGAGCAGGCGTGGGTTGAAACCGGCTGAGCAAGCGGCTGGACGTGCTGGAGCTGGTCGCCTGCTCATCAACGAGCAGGCGTGGGTTGAAACTGGTTCGCATCGCGCCAGGCGTGCATCAATCGGGGTCGCCTGCTCATCAACGAGCAGGCGTGGGTTGAAACTTCTTCACCTTGGCGATTATCTCGTTCCTGTGGTCGCCTGCTCATCAACGAGCAGGCGTGGGTTGAAACGTCTACTCCCATCTGATCTTGCCCGGCGTGGCACGGTCGCCTGCTCATCAACGAGCAGGCGTGGGTTGAAACGACGAATACGGCCGGCTGCCGGAGCATCGCATCGTCGCCTGCTCATCAACGAGCAGGCGTGGGTTGAAACATGATGCAAGCCCGCGCGCTGTCCTCCATATTGCGTCGCCTGCTCATCAACGAGCAGGCGTGGGTTGAAACATGAATCGCTCCGAGCTGGCAACGCTGCCCCTGATCGCCTGCTCATCAACGAGCAGGCGTGGGTTGAAACGAGGTCAAGGCCGGCACCGTGATTCCGGGGGTGGTCGCCTGCTCATCAACGAGCAGGCGTGGGTTGAAACCGACGTGGGCATGATCCTTGAGCCGTTGGCGGAAGGTCGCCTGCTCATCAACGAGCAGGCGTGGGTTGAAACGCAGACTTCGATCAGGCGCAGGCGTTGGGGATGAGTCGCCTGCTCATCAACGAGCAGGCGTGGGTTGAAACTTCACAGACTGCGCCATCTCGACCACCGGCAGGCCGTCGCCTGCTCATCAACGAGCAGGCGTGGGTTGAAACTGGCTGCGCGAGGCTCGGCGTCTGCGTGATGGGGGGTCGCCTGCTCATCAACGAGCAGGCGTGGGTTGAAACTGCTGGTGCTGGCTTTGGTTGGTTTGTTCGCACTGTCGCCTGCTCATCAACGAGCAGGCGTGGGTTGAAACATCCGCGAAGGCCCATCGTGATCCCCTCGATCCGGTCGCCTGCTCATCAACGAGCAGGCGTGGGTTGAAACCACGTCAGCACGATACGTCCGGATGTCGCGCTCGAGTCGCCTGCTCATCAACGAGCAGGCGTGGGTTGAAACGTGATGGACACCGCCGGGTGTCTTGACGAAGGGGTCGCCTGCTCATCAACGAGCAGGCGTGGGTTGAAACAACAGGGAGGTTCGGGCTGCGCGGCGGGGGGGATAGTCGCCTGCTCATCAACGAGCAGGCGTGGGTTGAAACACGCAGCCGGGGGGCGATTGGGACGGACAGCTGATGTCGCCTGCTCATCAACGAGCAGGCGTGGGTTGAAACGCCAAGCGCAAGCTCGGCGAGCTCAGCAGCGAGGTGGTCGCCTGCTCATCAACGAGCAGGCGTGGGTTGAAACGGGATCGAGCTGGCGGGGAACCCGAAGAACCCCGGGTCGCCTGCTCATCAACGAGCAGGCGTGGGTTGAAACGCCGGGCAGGCGCCCAGCACCTACGTGGGCGGCGTCGCCTGCTCATCAACGAGCAGCCGTGGGTTGAAACCACGGCGCGCACCTGACGCGATGCGAGATGGGAAGTTGTCTGCTCATCAAGTGCGAAGGACAGTATCTCCTTAAAGCCGCAACCGACGGATTGGAACCGCTTGGGGTTCAGTTGGGTCCAGCCGACCGCGGTCCGCGATTGGTATGCAAGGACGCCGCCGCAGGGGCCCGTTTCAATCCGCCGTCGCGGGCGACTCATCCGTACTGCTGCGTACGCAAATGTCGCGCCGCAACAGGCGCCGGGCCGCGGGGGCTTCGGGTACCATGCTGAGGTTTCCCCGCGCGGCCGGCTGCCGCGATGGCCAGCGGCGATCCGCGCGCAGCCCGGGGTGGAATACCAGTCCAATACCAGAATATGCGCACGCTCCGGAGGGCCGCCATGAACCCACTGCAGGATCTGCTGGACACCGACCTCGACCCGATCGAAACCCGCGAGTGGGTGGAATCGCTGCAGGCGGTCATCGGCACCGATGGCCCTGACCGCGCCCACTTCCTGCTGGAGCAGATGGTGGAGCAGACCCGTCGCGCCGGCGCCCACCTGCCCTTCCAGCCGACCACCGAGTACATCAACACCATCCCGGCCCACCTGGAAGCGAAGAGCCCCGGCGATGCGGCGATGGAGTGGCGCCTGCGCTCGATCGTGCGCTGGAATGCACTGGCGATGGTGGTGCGGGCCAACCGCAAGCCCGGCGAACTGGGCGGCCACATCGCCAGCTTCGCCTCGGCCGCCACGCTCTACGACGTCGGCTTCAACCATTTCTGGCGCGCGCCCTCGGCCGAGCATCCGGGCGACCTGATCGGCATACAGGGCCACTCCTCGCCGGGCGTGTATGCGCGCGCCTTTCTTGAGGGCCGCCTCAGCGAAGACCAGATCGACCATTTCCGCATGGAGGTCGACGGCAAGGGCATCAGCTCCTACCCGCATCCCTGGTTGATGCCCGACTTCTGGCAGCTGCCGACGGTGTCGATGGGCTTGGGCCCGATCAGCGCGATCTACCAGGCGCGCTTCTGGAAGTACCTCGAAGGCCGCGGCCTGATGCCGAAGACCGACCGCAAGGTGTGGTGCTTCCTCGGCGACGGCGAGACCGACGAGCCCGAGAGCCTCGGCGCGATCTCGCTGGCCGGCCGCGAGGGTCTGGACAACCTGATCTTCGTGATCAACTGCAACCTGCAGCGCCTGGATGGCCCGGTGCGCGGCAACGGCAAGATCATCCAGGAGCTGGAGGGCTCGTTCCGCGGCGCCAACTGGAACGTGCTCAAGCTGGTCTGGGGCAGCTACTGGGATCCGCTGCTGGCCCGCGATACGACCGGCAAGCTGCGCCAGCTGATGATGGAAACGGTCGACGGCGAATACCAGAACTGCAAGGCTTTCGGCGGCAAGTACACGCGCGACAATTTCTTCGGCAAGTATCCGGAGACCGCGGCGCTCGTCGCCAACCTCAGCGACGACGACATCTGGCGCCTGAACCGTGGCGGCCACGACCCGCACAAGGTCTACGCCGCCTACGACGTGGCGATGAAAACGCGGGGCATGCCCACGGTGATCCTGGCCAAGACGGTCAAGGGTTACGGCATGGGCAAGGCGGGTGAGTCGCTCAATCCGACCCACCAGACCAAGAAGCTCGACGACGAGGCGATCCGCGCTTTTCGCGACCGCTTCAACATCCCGGTGGCCGATGACAGGCTCGCCGAGGTGCCCTTCTACCACCCGGGCCCGGACTCGCCCGAGGTGCAGTACCTGAAGGCGCGCCGCGAGTCGCTGGGCGGCCCGCTGCCGCAGCGCCGCGCCAAGGCCAGCGAGGCGCTGGCGGTGCCTGCGCTGTCCACCTTCGAGCGCCTGCTGAAATCCAGCGGCGAGCGCGAGATCAGCACCACCATGGCCTTCGTGCAGGTGCTCAACATCATCCTGCGCGACAAGCAGGTCGGCCCGCGCTGCGTGCCGATCGTGGCCGACGAGGCGCGCACCTTCGGTATGGAGGGCCTGTTCCGGCAGATCGGCATCTACGCGCCGCACGGCCAGAAGTACAAGCCGGTCGACGCCGACCAGCTGATGTATTACCGCGAGGACACCGCAGGGCAGGTGCTGGAGGAAGGCATCACCGAGGCCGGCGCATTCTCGAGCTGGATGGCTGCCGCCACCAGCTACAGCACCAACGACCTGCAGATGCTGCCGTTCTACATCTACTACTCGATGTTCGGCTTCCAGCGCATCGGCGACTCCGCCTGGCAGGCGGCCGACATGCGCTCGCGCGGTTTCCTGCTGGGCGCCACCGCCGGCCGCACCACGCTAAACGGCGAAGGCCTGCAGCATGAGGACGGCCACAGCCACCTGCTGGCCGGCGCGATCCCCAACTGCCGCGCCTACGACCCCACATTCGGCTATGAAGTGGCGGTGATCGTGCAGCACGGCATGCAGCGCATGCTCAGCGAGCAGGTCGACGAGTACTGGTACCTGACCCTGATGAACGAGAACTACCCGCACCCGGAAATGCCGGCCGGCGCCGAGGAAGGGATCATCCGCGGCATGTATCTGCTGCGGGAATCGGGCAACGGGAATGGGGAGTCGGCCAAGGCGAAAACCAAGAGCAAGCGCCCTCATGTCCAACTGCTCGGATCTGGAACGATCCTGCGCGAGGTGATGGCGGCAGCGGAGCTGCTGGACAAGGAGTTTGGCGTCAGCGCCGATATCTGGAGCTGCCCCAGCTTCACCGAGCTGCGCCGCGAGGGCTACGACGTGGAGCGCCACAACCGCTTCCACCCTGAGCAGCCGCGCAAGGCCTATGTCACCGGGCTGCTGGAGGGCCGCGCCGGCCCGGCGATCGCCGCCACCGACTACGTGCGCGCGTTTGCCGACCAGATCCGTGCCTTCGTGCCGATGCGCTATACCGTGCTTGGCACCGACGGCTTCGGCCGCTCGGATACCCGCGCAAACCTGCGCCGATTCTTCGAGGTGGACCGCTTCCATATCGCGCACGCGGCGATCTGCGCGCTGGCCGAGGAGGGCGTGATGAACGCCAAGGACGTGGCTCGCGCCATCAAGGAGTTCGGCATCGACCCCGGCAAGCCCAATCCACGCCTGGCCTGAGAGCCTGTGCAAAAACCATCTGCCTGCTGAGGCCGCTGCAGCACGCCGGCATTCACGCCGGAGCACTTATCATGCAGCCGATCACAGCCCACGGAGACCCGCCATGCGTTCCATGCTTGCCCTGTTGGGCATCACATTGGCTCTTGCCCTGCCTGCCGCGCCGGTGCTGGCGTCTGACCTGAGTGTGTCCGACCCCTGGGCCCGCCCCACCCCGCCCGGTTCGCGGGTCGGCGCCGGCTACGTGCAGATCCTCAACGGCGGGGACAGCGCGCGCCGTCTGCTGTCGGCGGAAAGCCCGCTGGCGGGCAGCATGGAGATCCACACCATGATCGAAGAGGACGGCATGATGCGTATGCGCAAGCTGGCCGAAGGGCTCGAGATCCCCGCCGGCGGCCGCGTCGAACTGAAGCCCGGCGCGGAGCATCTGATGTTCTTCTCGCCGACCCAGGCTTTCGTCGAGGGCGAAACCATACCGGTCACCCTGATCTTTGACGGCGAGGAGCGCCTTGAGGTGCCCTTCATCGTCTCCGACCGCAGCGGTCGCATGCACGGCGGGCACGGCGCGCACGCGCACTGACGCCCTGCAGCCCCGCAGGAACGCAAAGGGCCGCGGCATTGCCGCGGCCCTTTGCGTATGCGCAGGCAGCGTTCGATCAGATCGCCGCCAGCGCTGCCTCCAGCTCGTCGCGCAGGTCGGCCAGGTCTTCCACGCCGACGCTCAGGCGCACCAGGTTGTCGTGGATGCCTAGCTTGGCGCGGGTCTCCGCCGGCACCGAGGCGTGGGTCATGATTGCCGGGTGGTTGATCAGGCTCTCCACGCCGCCCAGCGACTCGGCCAGCGCGAACAGCTTGCAGCGCTCCATCATGCGTCGGGTGCCGGCGAGGTCGGTGTCCAGCACCACGCTGACCATGCCGCCGAAACCGTGCATCTGGCGCTTGGCCAGCTCGTGCTGCGGGTGGGATGCAAGGCCGGGATAGATCACCTTGCGGACCTTGGGATGCGTTTCCAACCACTGCGCCAGCGCCTGCGCATTCTCGCAGTGGGCGCGCATGCGCAGGTGCAGAGTCTTCAGGCCGCGCAGCGCGAGGAAGCTGTCGAAGGGCCCCTGCACGCCGCCGATGGCGTTCTGGAGAAAGGTGAGCTGCTCCTCCAGCGCATCGTGCTCGCCCACCACCAGCATGCCGCCGACGATGTCGCTGTGGCCGTTCAAGTACTTGGTGGCGGAGTGCATCACCAGATGCGCGCCGAGCTCCAGCGGACGCTGCAGGATCGGGCTGCAGAAGGTGTTGTCGACCGCCAGGATCAAACCCTTGCTGCGCGCGAACTCCGCGAGCTTCGCGATATCGACAAGCTTCAGCATCGGATTGGTCGGCGTCTCGCACCAGATCATCTTCGTGTTCGGGCGCAGGGCGGCGGTGACCGCATCAAGATCATCGAGATCGACGAAGCTGAACTCCAGCCCCGCCGAGCGCCGGCGCACGCGCTCGAACAGGCGGTAGGTGCCACCGTAGACATCGTCCATGCAGATGACGTGGGCGCCGGTATCCAGCATCTCCAGCGCGGTCGAGGTGGCGGCCAGCCCGGAGGCGAAGGCATAGCCGCGGCGGCCGTGCTCCAGCGCCGCCACGCAGGCCTCGTAGGCGAAGCGGGTGGGGTTGTGGCTGCGCGAGTACTCGAAGCCCTGGTGGTCGCCAGGGCTGCGCTGCACATAGGTCGAGGTGGCGTAGATCGGCGTCATCACTGCGCCGGTGGAGGGATCGGGCGACTGACCGGCGTGGATGGCGAGCGTGCCGAGGCCGGGGCGGGCCGTGGAATCGGTGGACATGGGGGCGTTCCGGAAGGTTGGGGGCGGCGCGCGCTTACGCGACGCGCCGGCGCAGGTAGTTGAGCAGGTCGATGCGGGTGATCAGGCCGAGGAAGCGCTCGGCGTCCATCACGATGGCAACGTGGCCGCGCTGGAACATCGGCAGCAGGCTTTCCACCGGTGCGCGCACGTCGAGCTTGTCCAGTGTAGTGATCATGGCGGTGGACACCGGGTCACGGAAGCGCGCCTCGTCCGAATGGACGTGCATGAGCACATCGCTCTCGTCGACGATGCCGACCAGCTGTTCGTTGTCCACCACCGGCAGCTGGCTGACGTCGTAGAGCTTCATGCGCTGGTAGGCGACGGTGAGCGCATCGTTCGGGCCGATCACCACCGTGTCGCGCTGCGCATAGGGACGCAGGATCAGGTCGCGCAGATCGCCGTGCTGGGCGCGCTCAAGGAAGCCGTTGTCCAGCATCCAGTAGTCGTTGTACATCTTCGACAGGTACTTGTTGCCGGTGTCGCAGACGAACATCACCACCCGCTTGGGCGTGGTCTGCTCGTGGCAGTAGCGCAGGGCCGCCGTGAGGATGGTGCCGGTGGAAGAGCCGCCGAGGATGCCCTCCTTGGCCAGCAGCTCGCGGCCCGCCAGAAAGCTGTCTCGGTCGCTGACCGCATAGGCCTTCTTGACGTGGGTGAAGTCCGAGATCGGCGGCAGGAAGTCCTCGCCGATGCCCTCGACCAGCCAGCTGCCGGACTTGGTGCTGAGCGTGCCTTCGTTGATGTACTGGGTGAGGATCGAGCCCACCGGGTCAGCCAGGATCAGCTCGACGTGCGGGGCCTCGCGGCGGAAGAAGCGCGACAGCCCGGTGACGGTGCCGGACGAGCCGACGCCAAACACGATGGCGTCCATCTGCCCTTCCATCTGTCTCCAGATCTCGGGGCCGGTGCCCTCCTCGTGGGCACGCGGGTTGTCGGGGTTGCCGAACTGGTTGATGAAATAGGCCCCCGGGGTTTCGCGCGCGATCTGCTCGGCCAAGTCTTGGTAGTACTGCGGATGGCCCTTCGCCACATCGGAACGGGTCAGAACGACCTCGGCGCCCATGGCCTTGAGGTTGAAGATCTTCTCGCGGCTCATCTTGTCGGGCACGACCAGGATCAGCTTGTAGCCCTTCTGCTGGGCTACCAGCGCCAGCCCGATGCCGGTGTTGCCGGCAGTGCCCTCGACCAGGGTGTCGCCCGGCTGGATCTTGCCGGCCTTTTCTGCGGCCTCGATCATGGTCAGGCCGATGCGATCCTTGATCGAACCGCCCGGATTCATGGCCTCGAGCTTGAAAAACAGCTCGCAGCAGCCGGTGTCGAGATGGCGGGCGCGGACGATGGGCGTTTCGCCGATCAGGTCCAGGACGCTGTCGTGGATGGGCATGGAGGAGATGGCCGGACGGCCGGGGGCAGTGGAAGTGGCCGCCATGATACCGGCTGCACCGCTGCGCACTTTGCCGCGCCGCGCTAAACTGCGCGGCCCCGCGCCGGCCCGGCGGCGCGGGCAGGTAGCGTTCCGGGACCCCGCGGGGAGTAGTCGCGCGCCACCCGGCGCGTGCCTGTCGTCAACACACTGGGCCGAAGGCCCTGGCGCAGGCAGAGGGGCAGCATGTCCCTGACGAGACCGCAGGCTGCACCACCCGGCCGGGTGGGTGCCGTCTGCGCGTGCTCGCACCCGGCCGAACCGACACCGCCGGAGCCCGATGGACGCCTTCCTGTTTTCCACCCTCGCCGTGGCGATTGCCGAAATCGGCGACAAGACCCAGCTGCTGTCGCTGGTGCTGGCCGCGCGCTATCGCCGCTTCTGGCCGATCGCCTGGGGCATCCTGGTCGCCACCCTGCTGAACCATGCCCTGGCCGGCTGGCTGGGCGCCTTCGCGGCGGCGCACATCCCCGAGGCCTGGCTGCGCTGGCTGCTGGTGGGCTCGCTGCTGGCCATGGCGGCCTGGGTACTGATACCCGACAAGCTTGACGAAGACGACGCGCCGGCGCCGCGCTTCGGGCCCTTCGTGGCTACCACCATCGCCTTCTTCATCGCCGAGATGGGCGACAAGACCCAGATCGCCACCGTGCTGCTGGCGGCGCGCTACGAATCCTTGGTCGCGGTGGTGCTGGGCACCACCTTCGGCATGCTGCTGGCCAACGTGCCGGTGGTGGCGCTGGGCGCGCGCTTTGCCGACCGTCTGCCCCTGCGCGCAGCGCGCATCGGCGCGGCGGTGGTGTTCGTGCTGCTGGCCGCGCTGGCGGCCTTGGCCTGATCAGAGCAGGCTGCGCAGGGCCTGCGGCACTTCGGATGCGGAGGCCGCCGTGCGCAGGCGCGGGTGCTGCGGATCCACCGCGTGCTCGGCCTCCAGCGCCCAGGTCACCGCGTAGGGCACGTGCACGCCGGCGCCGCCCAGCGCCAGCACCGGCTCGATGTCCGAGCGCAGCGAGTTGCCGACCATGGCGAATCGCGCCGGCGCCACCTCGCACTCCGCGAGCACTCGCGCATAGGTCTGCGGGTCCTTTTCGGACACGATCTCGATGCGCGGGAACAGGTCGCTCAGGCCGGACTGGCGGATCTTGGCCTCCTGGTGGAACAGGTCGCCCTTGGTGATCAGCACCAGCGGCGCGATCTCCGCCGCCGCCTCGACCGCCGCGCGCACGTCGGGCAGCAGTTCGACCGGATGGGTAAGGATGCCCTTGCCCAGGTCCAGCAGGCGGTGGATGTCGGCCGCGCTGATGCGCTCGGCGGTGAGCGCGATGGCGGTCTCGATCATCGACAGGCACATGCCTTTGGCGCCGTAGCCGAACAGTTTGATGTTGCGGCGCTCGGTGTCGAGCATGCGCTGGTGCAGGCCGGCGTCGGCGAGGTCGACATACTGGCCGACGATGCGTTCGAATTCGGCGTGGGCCTGCTGGAAGTGGATTTCGCTGTGCCACAGGGTGTCGTCGGCGTCGAAGCCTACAAGCTCGAGGGATGCGGCAAGACTCAAGGGGACCTCCGTGGATCAATAGGGTGCGCCTTGGCGCACCGTGTTGCGGCTGCGCTTGCCGCGGTGTTGTTTGTCGGCGCTTTCGTCGCGTGTCTGGGGAAAACGCAAGCGCTTTCGGTCGGTGTGCCGCGGCACGCGATGTGCGCAGCTCTCCTTCTTGCCTTGCCCTTTCGCTTCGTTGTTCGAAGCGAAGAGCAAGAGCTTTCGGTCCGTCCTTCGGCCGGCCCGACCTACTTCTCTTTGTGTGCCCAAAGAGAAGTAGGCAAGAGAAAGGGCACCCCTAGTCCGCGCCCTTCGCGCATCCCTGCGCGAAGGGTTCGCGTAAGTCGGTCGGGGTTTTCGGACAGGCCCTCCCTGGCCTGTCGAAAACCTTGCCCGCATCCATGCGGGCAACCCTGCGGGCTGATCGACCGCCTCCCGCCGCTCCCCAGGGGCCCCGGTAAAGAGCGCGGGCTCCTGCCCGCAAGAGCAGAAGCGAGAAGCCAGAGCCAGAGCCAGAGCCAGAGCCAGAGCCAAATCCGCTTCGCATGACTGCCTACGAAGCGCAGCCTGCTTCTAGCGAATCCCGAATCCCAAATCCCCAATCCCGGCCGTCAAAGCCCCTTCGCCGCGGCCACGATCTTCTCCACCGTGAACCCGTAGTGCTTGAACAGCTGGTCCGCCGGGGCCGAGGCGCCGAAGCGGTCGATGCCGATCACGGCGCCGTCGAGGCCGACGTACTTGCGCCAGAAGTCGGAAATGCCGGCCTCGATGGCGATGCGCTTGCGGCACCAGCCGGGCAGCACGCCTTCGCGCCATTCGATGGGCTGGGCGTCGAACACATTGCTGCAGGGCATGCTGACCACGCGGGCCTTGATGCCGTCGGTCTCCAGCGCGCGCGCGGCCTGCATGGCGAGTTCGACCTCGCTGCCGGTGGCGATCAGGATCAGGTCGAAGCGGGCGTCGCCGGGGTCGCTGAGCACGTAGCCGCCGCGGGCGATGTCGGCGACCTGTTCGGCTGTGCGCTGCTGGTGCTGCAGGTTCTGGCGGCTGAAGATCAAGCAGCTAGGGCCGTCGGTGCGGGTGATCGCGGCCTTCCAGCTGACCGCGCTCTCGACCGCGTCGCAGGGGCGCCAGACGTGGTTGTTGGGGATGTAGCGCAGGCTGGACAGGTGCTCGACCGGCTGGTGGGTGGGGCCGTCCTCGCCGAGGCCGATCGAGTCGTGGGTGAACACGTGGATCGTGCGGGTCGGGATCAGCGCCGACATGCGCAGCGCGTTGCGCGAGTAGTCGCTGAACACCAGGAAGGTGGCGTCATACGGCAGGAAACCGCCGTGCAGCGCGAGGCCATTGGCGATCGCAGTCATGCCGAACTCGCGCACGCCGTAGTAGACGTAGTTGGCGTCCGGGTCCTCGGCGTTGACGTCCTTCGAGCCCTTCCAGAGCGTCAGGTTGGAGCCAGCCAGATCCGCCGAGCCGCCAATCAGCTCGGGCAGCAGCGGGCCGAAGGCGTCCAGCGCCATCTGCGAGGCCTTGCGCGAGGCCACGGTCGGGCCTTCCGCCTGCAGCCGGGCGACGTAGGCGTCGGCGGCAGCGACGAAGTCGGTCGGCAGCTCGCCGCACATGCGCCGCTCGAGCTCGGCGGCGAGTTCGGGATGCGCCTGCGCATAGGCTTGGAACATCGCGTCCCACTGCGCTTCGGCGCCGGCGAAGTCGCGCGCGCGCCAGCCGGCATAGATGTCCTGCGGGATCTCGAAGGGCGCGTGCGGCCAGTTCAGCGCAGCGCGTGCGCCGGCGATCTCGTCCTTGCCCAAGGGGGCGCCGTGGCAGGACTCCGTGCCGGCCTTGGTCGGCGCGCCGTAGCCGATCGTGGTGCGGCAGCAGATCAGGGTCGGTCGCTCGCTCTCGGCCTGGGCGGTGCGGATGGCCTGCTGGATTTCCTCGGGATCGTGGCCGTCGACGCGGCGGATCACCTGCCAGCCGTAGGCCTCGAAGCGCGCCGGGGTGTCATCGGTAAACCAGCCATGCACTTCGCCGTCGATCGAGATGCCGTTGTCGTCCCAGAACGCGATCAGCTTGCCCAATTTCATGGTGCCTGCCAGCGAGCAGGCCTCGTGGCTGATGCCCTCCATCAGGCAGCCGTCGCCGAGGAACACATAGGTGTGGTGGTCGACCACGGCGTGGCCGGGGCGGTTGAAGCGACGCGCCAGCACCTTCTCGGCCAGCGCCATGCCGACGGCATTGGCCAAGCCCTGGCCCAGCGGGCCGGTGGTGGTCTCGACGCCCGGAGTCTCATGCGCCTCGGGGTGGCCGGGGGTCTTGGAGTGCAGCTGGCGGAAGCGCTTCAGCTCGTCGATCGGCAGCGCGTAGCCGGCGAGATGCAGCAGCGAGTACAGCAGCATGGAGCCGTGGCCGTTGGAGACCACGAAGCGGTCGCGGTTGGCCCACTTGGGGTTGCCGGGGCTGTGCTTGAGGAAGTCGTTCCACAGCACTTCAGCGATGTCGGCCATGCCCATCGGCATGCCGGGGTGGCCACTCTTGGCCGCCTCCACGGCATCGGCAGAGAGGAAACGGATGGCATTGGCGAGTTCGCGGCGGCTGGGCATCGGGCGGGTCCGGGTCGGCAGGGCGGGTAGCCCGGCATTGTCGCCGAGGGGGGAGGGCCGGGCAAACGCAATCGCGGGCTCGATCCACCGGCAGAAGCGCAGCCGGCCGAGGGGCGCGCACTGCGAAGATCAGCGCGGTCGGACTCTCGATGCGCGTGGAAAAGCCATATGCCCCAATCTGAGACGCCGGGTGTTCGCGACAACGCTCAACGGCTTGGCTCCAAGTCGCACGGAAATCCCTGACCGGGGCATTCGCGACGTGCGCTGCCATCACTGGCGTCCTGCGGCAGCCGCGGCAGGCGATGGGCTTCGCTGATTCCCAGCCGAGCCAAGGGTGAGGAGGACGATGCTGCAGGCCGCCCTTCGCTGGCGATCCGTCACCGGTTTAAGTGCTGGCGGCTTCAGCCGGATCCTGTCGCGAGGACCCGCAGGGCTAGACCGTTGAGCGGATTCGGAGTGTCCAGCCAAACAGCTCGCCCTGAATGCGCACCTCGGCAAGCTCGTGCGCGCGGGAGCCGGGACCGACAAGGGCTTTCACCATTCCGGCGACCGCCTCCGCATCCAAAGCACAATCAACCAGCTCGCGCTGGCGCAGTCGCGCCAGCTCCAGCTCCGAACGTAGCGCCTGCAGCGCCCCGAGTCCGGGATCGAGCCCGCGCATGGCCGCCTCGCTCAGAGCCGAAGCGACGGCGGACTGAGCCTCGTGCAGCAAGTCAGGCGTAGGCAGAACCGCTGCCCGCTCAGCAAGCGCGCGAACGCTCTCGTTGTAGGATTCACGATCAGCAGCCGCCTCGGCGGACGCCTGCAGCCTCTCCCGACCGCCCGGGCGCGACAGCTGAGCCAGCCAAGGCACGAGGGCTTCCGCGCGATCCAGCAGACTGCGCGCGGACAGCAGCCAGTCGAGATGCGCAAGCTCTTCACGCCCGCGACGCACCGGCAACGACTGCGCGTGGTGCAGCACAAGTGCGAACCCTCCGGCGGGGTTGAGCACGCGCTTGGCCTCCGCAAGGCTGTGCTCCAGCTCGCTGTACTCGATCCCGTATTGGCTGATAACCAGATCGAAGCACTCGGCCTTGAATGGCAATTGCTCCGCTGCCACGCCCCCGTGGAAACGGAGGCGTTCGCGCACCTTCTCCGGCAGTGTCGCGAGGAAGGGCGGCACGGGCTGGGCCAGATCCACGGCATCGACCCAAGGCAATTGATCAGGGCCCAGCGCCTCGACCATCAGGAGTTCCAGTGGGCCGTTGCCGCAACCAATATCCAGCACGCGAGCTTCGCTATGCAGTTCGGCGAAGGCGGCACGCCAGAATGCCGATAGCCCCTGGTCATAGTTGCCTGCGAAACTCCCAGCGCAGGAATGCAGGACACCGCTTGCCCAATAACTGTTCCAGGCGGCACTTCGGGTTTCACGAACGGTCATGGGCATTGCTCGGAATCAGGTTTTTCAGCGCGCGATGATACGCATTGACGAAGCAAAACGG
Source organism: Aquimonas sp. (assembly GCA_022241605.1). Taxonomy (GTDB): domain Bacteria; phylum Pseudomonadota; class Gammaproteobacteria; order Xanthomonadales; family Xanthomonadaceae; genus Aquimonas. Next base: position 13,851 of record JAKOMQ010000014.1, read on the forward strand.
AAAACGTAATCGAGCCGGTTATCTTCCGGTCGGACCCATCGCGCCATGGCGAGCCACGTGCAACATCCTCGTGAACGAAGGGAACAGCGTTGAAGGTATTGGAAAGTGCTGAATGGACCGGGTTTGAAGACGCCTCGCAGGCAACGTCCAGAGCGGCGACAGATGCATGAACAGCAGGACCAAAGATCGCAGCAACGGTAGCTGACGCGGGTGCCGGGAGCCCGCTCAATCGCTGCCCTCCGGCGAGCGCAAGTGAAGTCGCGAGTGCGCCGCGTCAATGCTGGCGGAACCAGGTGTTGAATGCCACAGTGACTCTCAGGCCGGATGCGCCAGGAGTGAAGGGCGTCACCTCATGCATCAGCCATGACGGAAACAGCAGCAGCTGTCCGGGCTTCAGCCTGAAAGTAAGATTTCCCATCGAATACGGCTGCTTGAGCTGGTGGTTTGCAGGATCCAGATACATGGCCTGAGGCGCATGTGGGTTGACCAAAGTCAACAGTCCGGAGTCTTTGTTCCCTTCATCCCCTTCTTGGCAGACCATATAAACGCCCGACCACGCCGACATCGGGTGGTTGTGTATCCCGAAATAGCCTCCACTGCGGGTTATATGAAACCAGGAGCTGTGGGCGATATGCAAGCGGGACAAACTCGCAAGCTCCACCGAGGTGAGATCCGCGATGAGCCGGTAAACGGCCGCCCAGCAGAAGTCACGCAATCTCGAAACTTCGGGATCAGGCCAGTCAAAAAGGTCAAATCGACTTTCAAACAGGGCCTCGTTTCGGTGCGTAAAAGGAGAAGGGTTCGCGTACTTGGGCCCGCCGGTTTCCTTTTTCAGAAACAGCTCGCGCAGCGAGTGGTTCAAATCATCACAATTGGGAAAATGCACGCTCGCCAAGGGCACAGCGAAACTGGTCATATAGTGGAGCACGGCCGCACCTCAGTTAATTGGCAGCGCTTATGATAGCGCGGCCCGGGAGGCTGCGGGCCTGAGTTGGACTCGGTCATCCCGGAGGCGGTTTCAATTCTGAACTCGCGAACCGTCCCGTCTGCAGCCGCGATTGTCGGAGCGCCAGCTGCAACCCAGGGCTTTGGGAGCTTCCGACACCACGCCCTGGCACCCGAGGCCGTGTGCAGCCTGTCGTCCTGAGCAAACAGACAGGCGCAATGCTCGATTCACAGCCGGGCAGATCATCGGTTCCATCAAGCGGGCCGACGGGAGCTTGGCCGACTCGATAAGCGTCTACGCTTTGCGGGCGAGGTGCGAGGGCTGAGGCGGAGGTCGCCCAGCATCTCTAGGGGCTCGAGTCGCAGAACAGCCCAGCCGTAGCGCCTCCTCGCCGATGCGCAGCCGGGCATCGAGGTCAATCCGCTGGCCTTCGGGCGAAGCCTCGGCCCGCAATCCAAGCGCGTCGCGATCCGTGGCGCGCTCGCGACCGTGGCGGCGAGCGAGCGCGGGACCTAGCGCCGATTGGCGTTGTAGGTGCCTCAAGCGCAGGGGGTGTTGGCAGAGATCATCGAGCAGGCGAGGAAACGCCGAGGGTTCTTCGACTGTCGCCTTCCACAACCTGCCTCGCTCGGAGTTTCCGGGCGTGAACGAAGAGAGCTTGCGGTCTGCATCGCGAGGTCGATCTGGCGCTGCGCCAGGTCAAGCCGGCCCAGTGGTCCTGCGGCGGGCATCAGTCGCCGTCAAGCGCGCGCACCGGATGCGTCAGCGATGCGCTGGCCAATAGTTCATCGGGGGTGCGTCGACCTGCCCGGCCACGGCATCGGCGGCGCCTGCGCGGCGCGGCCACTGACGGCGCGCTCAGGGACTGCCGCAAGGTCGACTTCCGCGGCGGCGGCTGACGGAGCTCGCCCGTTCACTTCGCAGCCAACCGGCAGATCCACGAAAATCAGGAACGCAACAGCATTGGTCCCCGCGCATGTCCAGCTATTGCAAGAGCTGCAGAAGGTGCTGCAAGCCCCGATAGCCTGGGCTGCGCGTGGGCTCACGGTTTCGGCCGCTGTCGCGGCGCGCTCAGTGATGCCCTGATATCGGTTCCGCCCGAGCACTTGGCCAGAGTGGTGGGCGAACGGTACCTCCGGCTGCCCGTCGCCCATGGGCTCTCCGTACGCTCGCACCGGGCCTTTAGGGTCGTCCCTGGCGCCAGATGAGGGCGGGTGGCAGGCAACCTCAGCGGAACTTGGAGGGACTCAGGCCAGGTTACTCAGCCCGCTTCGCGTCATCCGGACGTCGAGATTCCCGCGTGGAAACGCCGCCCACAAAAAACGGCGGGGCCCGAAGGCCCCGCCGTCTTACCACGCTTACGCCATGGACTCAGATCAGAAGTTCTGGGTCACACGGAGGTAAGGCACGCGGCCGTAGGCATCGTACAGAGCGCGGTTGTAGTTACGGCCACCCACGGTGACAAGCTGCGGAAGCTTGTCGGCGACGTTGTCGACGCCGAGGGAGATGCGACCGTTCCACGGGGTGCTCCAAGTGAACTGCAGGTCATGCGTCACCCACGAGCCCACGCGAACCGTACCGGCAGTATTCTGCTGGCTGCCGATATAGTTCGTCTGGCTTCCGATGGAGAAGTCACCGTAACGGTACTGGTTCTGCATCGTCGCGCGGCGCTTGGGCTGTCCGACAAGACCCGCGAACTCGAACACCGAACCGTCAACACCCTGCTGCTCGTACGAGCGAACGAAGGCCATCTGCAGCTGGTTGGTCAACGAGCCGAAGTCACCCAGGTCAAAGTTGGTGTTGAGGTTCAGGTCAACACCCTGGGTCTTCTCGAAACCGAGGTTACCGAAGCCGCGACGGGCGTTTTCGATTGCACCGGTAATCGGGCTACGGGTGAAGCCCAGGCCGGGCGGGAAGGGCGCGCCGAGCTCTTCCAGCGTCTGCAGGTCAGACAAGGAGAACCCGGTGATGGCGTCCTCGACCTTGATGTTGTAGAAGTCGGCGGAAGCGTTCAGCCAGTCAGTGGCATCCCACACCACGCCGACGCTCCACTGCTCCGAGGTCTCGGAGGACAGCAGCGGGTTGGCGATGACGGTCACGTCAACCTGCTGGGGAAGCGCGCAACCGGGGTTGCCGAGCGCCGCGCAGGTCTGGAGGTCGAACACGCCGTCAGCGGAGAAGCTCGGCTGCTGGGTGAGGATCGCCAGGTTCGGGGCCGCGAAGCCGCGACCGTAGGAAGCGCGCAGGGTCAGCTGCTCCAGCGGCTGGAAGCGCACGCCCACCTTGGGCGAGGTGTCGCTGCCGTAATCGCTGTAACGGTCGTGACGAGCGGCAAGCGTGAACTCCAGCGCGCTGGTGAACGGGAACAGCGCCTCGGCGAAGTACGAGGTGCCGGTGCGGCTGCCGCCGGCCGAAGAACCAGCCGAGCCGCCAATCACACCCGCCTCGCTCAGCGAGTCGTAGTTGTCCTCATAGAAGTCACGACGCCACTCGGTGCCGAACGCGATCGCCGCCATGCCACCGCCCATTTCGAACAGGTCGGTGTTACCAACGGCGTAGACCTCTTCCAGACGGGTCGTGCTGACGCGGCTGATGCGCGACACGAAGCCGTTGATGACCGACGCCGGGTTCTGCGACGGACGCATGAAGTTGTAGGTGCCGTTGTTGATCGCGTTCTGCAGCAGCGTGACCAGCGGGTAGTTGATGCCGAGATCGTAGTTCTTGGCTTCGGCGCGGCGGGCGCCGATGTCCAGATCGAAGTTGCCGATGCGGCCTTCGAAGCCAACATTGAAGTCGTAGGTGTTGCCTTCAGTGTTGCCATCGCGGGGGCCCGCGGCCGCAAGGCGGTGGCGGATCTCGATGCGCTGCCCGATCGGGTTGTTGGGGTTGTCCGCTTCGACGATCAGACGCGGGCCGCCAGAGCCCTGGCCCACGGGCGCCGGTGCGTAGCGACCGAAGGAGCGCGAGCGGGTGACGTTGGAGCGCATGTACGTCGACCAGTCGTCATTGATCTGGAACTCACCGCGCGAGAAAAAGCCGTTGATGCGGGCTTCGGTGTCGTCGGTGGCAACGCGGTTGAAGTCGTACGAGCAGATCGTGCCGCTGACGAAGAAATCAGGGTCGGAGCAGCCGCCCGGCAGCGCGAGGTAACCACCGGTCGGGTTGCCGTTGGCATCGATCGTCCGGTAGTTGTTCGAGAAGCTCGAGATGCCCTGGGTGGAACCCCAAGGACGGTCGCGCGTGAAGAAGATGCCGCGGTTGGCATACGACACGCCGCTCAGCAGGCTGCCGCGATCGCCGGAAATTCCGAAGATGATCGAGGCCTCTTCGGTTTCGCCACCCTCACGGCTCGGATTCGAGACGCCGGCAGTCATCTGCACGCCGTTGAAGTCCTTACGGGTGATGATGTTGACGACACCACCGATGGCGTCGGAACCGTACACGGCAGAGGCGCCGTCGGACAGGATCTCGATGCGCTCGACTGCGGCCAGCGGGATGGAGTTGAGGTCCGATGCCGAACCCAGCGCCGGAGCGATAGGTGCGCGGCGACCGTCGATCAGGATCAGGGTGCGACCCGAGCCAAGACCGCGAAGGTTCAGCGTCGCGGTGCCCTGAGCGGAGCTGCCCGAAGCCGGACGGAACGAGCCAAACGAGTTGAAGCTGGTGTTGCGAAGGAAGTCGGCAACCGAGGTATCGCCGCTCAGCTCAATCTGCTGGCGATCGATCACGGTGACCGGCATGGCGCCTTCGATGTCCGCGCGCTTGATGCGCGAACCGGTGACTTCGATGCGCTCGAGCTCGGTGGCCTCGTCCTGGACTTGGGCAGTCGACACGCCTGTAAACAGCATGCCGGTGGCACCGAAGCACAGGGCAACGTGCACGGCCGTGCGAAGCTTGCTCTGGTTCAAATTCATGTAGCTCTCTCCTGCGTCTTTATGAGACGGAACTCGGGACATCCCCACAGTCGGCGTCGGCCTGACACTTCCCGGGGACCGCCGGATACTAACCATATCCGAATCAGAAGAAAAGCGTTAAGAACCTCAACGGCTGCGGTGATACAACATAACTTGTCGCTTTTTCGCGACACGCCGCTGTCGGAAGCAGGGCCGTGGGGGTCCGCGCGCAGCTTCCAAAACCCACAAAAAAGCCCGCGCAGGCAGGGGGAACTGCCGGCGCGGGCTCAAAAAGTACTGCCCCGATACCGCAGATTCTGCAAGCCACAAGGACTTTAGGAGTGCCGAGCAGAAGAGACGGTCAGTGAAGCCTGCGCCGGAGCGGGTTAGCCGGGGGTTAAGCCGACCTTGGCGGATCGTTAAGTCCGCCCAGCTTCCTGGCCGCGTGACGCCACGAGCCCTTTTCTGCACCTTGATCAGGGCCAGATCTCAGGTGGCTGCCCTTGTTTCTTGCCCTGCCCCCCTGAAGCAGATGGCCCGACCCGGAGCCTCTGCACGGCCAGCGGAGGCAAACCGCTGATCAGGTTCCTCAATCCCGGCTCTTGCGAGAGCGTGCTTGCGACAGGCCTGTGCCGCGGTGATCCCGACGGTCTGTCGCCTGCAAGCAGGCTCCCACAGGGGTGAGGCAGCCTTGGAGGTGCTGGGTGCTGGGTGCTGGGTGCTGGGTGCTTGGTGCTTGGTGCTCGGTGCTCGGTGCTCGGTGCTCGGTGCTCGGTGCTTGGTGCTCGGTGCTTGGTGCTTGGTGCTTGGTGCTCGGTGCTCGGTGCTCGGTGCTCGGTGCTCGGTGCTCGGTGCTCGGTGCTTGGTGCTCGGTGCTTGGTGCTTGGTGCTTGGTGCTTGGTGCTTGGTGCTTGGTGCTTGGTGCTTGGTGCTTGGTGCTTGGTGCTTGGTGCTTGGTGCTCGGGGCTCGGGGCTCGGGGCTCGGGGCTCGGGGCTGGGGGCTGGGGGCTGGGTAAAGCCTGCCGGCTTCGAATTCCCGATTCCGAATCCGGGAATCTGCCATCCCAGGCTTTTGTGGGAGCGAGCTTGCTCGCGACAGGCCTGCGCTGCGGCGATGTCGATTGCCTGTCGCCTACAGGCAGGCTTCCGCAGGGGGAGAGGGGCATCGGGGCTGGGGCAAGGCACGGCCTCCGGCAGGCTTGCTGCTGGCTGTAACCAACTCGCTCTCCCCGCCCTCAGCCCCTAGCCCCCAGGATAGGCGCTCGAAACGCAGCGCTCCGGACAGACCGGCGGACGCACAGTACGGATCTGGTTTTACATGGGCCGCAAGCAGCCGGGCGCGGCGATTCGGGCACAGCATGAGCGCTGGCAGCAGCGCTGAATGATTGTGGGCAGGACGCGCTGCTGACGAGGGGCGATAGGCAGGCTCGGTGTCAGGGTCGGCTCACCCGGCACTGCGGCTGCGGCGGGCCTTTTGGCGGCGATCGATGTAGTCGATGATCTGGCCAGCCACGTCCACGCCTGTGGCGGCCTCGATGCCTTCCAGACCCGGCGAGGAGTTGACCTCCAGCACCAGCGGTCCCCGCTTGGAGCGCAGCAGGTCCACGCCGGCGACGTTGAGACCCATCACCCGCGCGGCGCGGATTGCAGTCTCGCGCTCGGCCTCGCTGAGCTCCACCGCCTTGGCGGTGCCGCCGCGGTGCAGGTTGGACCGGAATTCGCCCGCTTTGGCCTGGCGGCGCATGGCCGCCACCACCTGGCTGCCGACCACGAAACAGCGCAGGTCGGCGCCCTTGGCTTCGCCGATGAACTCCTGGACGATGAAGTTGGCATACAGGCCGCGGAACGCCTCGATGACGCTGCGCGAGGCGGCTGCGCGCTCGGCGAGGATCACTCCGGTGCCTTGGGCGCCTTCGGTGAGCTTGATCACGTGCGGCGGCTTGCCGAGCATGCGCAGCAGGTCAGCGGTGTCGTCGGGGTTGTCGCCGAACACGGTTTTCGGCAGGCCGATGCCCTGGCGCGCCAGCAGCTGGTGGCAGTGCAGCTTGTCGCGGGCGCGCTGGATGGCTTCCGACGGGTTGGGGGTGAACACCCCCATCATCTCGAACTGGCGCAGCACGGCTGTGCCATAGAAGGTCACCGAGGCACCGATGCGCGGGATCACCGCATCGAAGTCGGTCAGCTCGCGCCCCTTGTAGTGCATCTCGAAGCTGCCCGGCGCGATCCGCATGTAACAGCGCAGTGGATCGAGCACTCGCACCGAGTGCCCGCGTACCCGCCCCGCCTCGACCAGACGCTGGGTGGAATAGAGCTTGGAGTTGCGCGAAAGGATGGCGAGTTTCATGGGCCAGGGGGCGGATTGGGAATGGGGTGGATTGGGAATGGGGTGGATTGGGAATCGGGAGTGGGTCGCAAGCCTGCGGTGGGTCTGCGACGTGCGGGTTACAGCGGCTCGCCGCCAAGCAGGCCGCGGTGGGCGGCGTCCACCAGGAAGCGGTCGGCCAGCGCCGTGCGCCCCAGCAGCAGCGGGAACTTCAGCCCACGGCGGGCGGCCAGGTTGAGTTCGATGGGGTAGTCCTGGCCCGCCAGCGCGACCCGGTTGAGGATGAACACGCGCTCGGTGACGTGGCCGCCGGAGTCGCGCACAGCGCGGCGATCGTGCACCGGGGCCCGGCACTCCACCGGCTCGCGCGCTTCCGCGCCGTCCAGATGCAGCCGAAAGCGCACCCACTCGCGCCCCGCCTGCTGGAAGGACTCCTGGGCGTCGACATGCAGGGAGGAGCTCCGCGCGCCGGTGTCGATCTTGGCGCGGATGGCGGTGATGCCCAGCTCGGGAAGGGCCACCCATTCACACCAGCCGAGGAGGATCAGCGCGCGCTCGGCCATGGTCTTCGAAAGGATGGAGCGGGTGATGGGAATCGAACCCACGTCGGCGGCTTGGGAAGCCGCTGCTTTACCATTAAGCTACACCCGCAATGCGGAGCGACAGCTTAGCTCCGCGCTCTGCCCGCCGGCAATGCCCGGCGCAGGTTCCGATGCCCTCCTCCGGCCAGCCTCCCGCATGATCGAAATCCAGCTCAATGGCGAAGCGCGCAGCATCGCGCCCGGCACCAGCGTGGCTGTGCTGGTGGAATCGCTCGGCCACGCCGGCCGTCGGGTGGCGGTGGAGGTCAACCGTGAAATCGTGCCCAGGAGCCGGCACCCCGAGCACCTGCTGCAGGCCGGTGATGCGGTGGAGCTGGTGCATGCGCTTGGCGGTGGCTAGCGGGGATCGCTGCCGCGGAGCCCGGATCCGCCGGTATTCGAGCGCTAAACGGGCGATAATCCGCCGATGGAACGCGCACAGCCCGCCGCCGACCGGCTCCAGATCGGCACCCGCAGCTTTTCCTCCCGCCTGCTGACAGGCACCGGCAAGTTCCGCGACTTTGACGAGACCCGACGCGCCAGCGAGGCCGCCGGCGCTGAAATCGTCACCGTCGCGATCCGGCGCACCAATCTCGGCCAGGAGGCAGGCGCACCCAACCTGCTCGACTACCTGCCGCCTGAGCGCTACACCCTGCTGCCCAACACCGCCGGCTGCTACAGCGCTGACGACGCCGTGCGCACCTGCAAGCTCGCGCGCGAATTGCTGGACGGCCACAACCTGGTCAAGCTCGAGGTGCTGGGCGATGAGAAAACCCTCTACCCCGACGTGGTGCAAACGCTGCGCGCGGCCGAAGTGCTGGTGCGCGACGGCTTCGAGGTAATGGTCTACACCAGCGACGATCCGATCGTGGCGCGCGAGCTGGAAAAGATCGGCTGCGTCGCGGTGATGCCGCTGGCGGCGCCAATCGGCTCGGGCTTGGGCATCCAGAATCGCTACACCCTGCTGGAGATCATCGAGAGCCTCAGCGTGCCGGTGATCGTCGATGCCGGCGTCGGCACCGCTTCGGACGCGGCGATCGCGATGGAGCTGGGCTGCGACGGCGTGCTGATGAACACCGCGATCGCGAGCGCCAAGGATCCGGTGCTGATGGCCAGCGCCATGCGCAAGGCAGTCGAGGCCGGCCGCGAGGCCTTCCTGGCCGGTCGCATCCCGCGCAAGCGCTATGCCAGCGCGTCCTCACCGGTCGACGGGCTGTTCTTCTGATGGCGGAGGCCGGATCCACGCCGGAGCGCGCATTGCCCGAGGCCGCGTCCCGCGTTCTGCGCAGTTTCGTGCAGCGCGCCGGCCGGCTGACGCCGGCACAGCAGCGCGCGCTCGATCAGCTTTGGCCTGCGTACGGGCTGGCCATCGCACAGGGCCCGCTGGATGCGCCGGCGCGATTCGGTCGCAGCGCGCCATTGGTGCTGGAGATCGGCTTCGGCAACGGCGAGGCCCTGGTCCACGGCGCACTGCACTCGCCGGAGCGCGACTTCATCGGCATCGAGGTGCACAAGCCTGGCGTCGGGCGCGCCTTGAACGCCATCGAGTCGAACGCGCTGTCCAACGTGCGCATCTATGCCGAGGATGCCGTCGAGGTGCTGAAGCAATGCGTGGGCGAGCGCGCGCTCGCCGAGGCGCGGATCTACTTCCCCGATCCCTGGCACAAGAAGCGCCACACCAAGCGGCGCCTGGTCCAGCCCGGCTTCGTCGAGCTGCTGGCCAGCCGGATCGCGCCGGGCGGGCTGCTGCATCTGGCCACCGACTGGGAGCCCTATGCCGAGCAGATGTGGGAGGTGATGGACGCGTCCTCCGGCTTCCGCAACACCGCCGGCCCGCGCGGCCAGGTGGCGCGTCCTGACTGGCGCCCGCAGACCCACTTCGAGCGGCGCGGCCTCCGCCTTGGACACGGCGTCTGGGACATGCTCTACCTGCGGGTCGAGGAATGAGCGCGCACCCGCAGCACGACGGCAGCGGGGTCTGAGCGCACGGCCATGGAAGCCTCCGCCCTGAGCACGGACATGTGGCTGGTGCTGGGCCTGATGGCTTTCACCATGGTCATGTTCGTGTGGGAGCGGATCCGCCAGGACGTGACCGCCCTGCTGGTGCTGGTGGCGCTCGGCCTGACCGGGCTGGTGCCGGTCGACCAGCTGTTCGACGGCTTTGCCGGCAACGCGGTGATCAGCGTGATCGCCACCATGATCCTGGGCGCCGGACTGGACCGCACCGGTCTGCTCAACCGGGTGGCGGTCTGGCTGCTGCGCAAATCCAAGGGCTATGAGGAGCGGCTGGTCATGCTGTCCAGCGCCGTTGCCGGCATGGTGTCCTCGGTGATGCAGAATCCTTCGGCGACGGCGCTGTTCCTGCCGGTGGCAGCGCGGCTTTCCACCCGCACCGGCGTCGGCCTGGGCCGGCTGCTGCTGCCGATCGCGGTCTGCGTGGTGATGGGGGGCGCGCTGACCATGGTCGGCAGCTCACCGCTGATCCTGCTCAATGACCTGCTGGTGGCGGCCAACCGCAACCTGCCCTCCGGCGTGGCCACGCTGAATCCGCTGCCGATTTTCGCGCCGATGCCGATCGGCCTCGCCCTGCTCGCGGTCGCGCTGCTGTTCTTCAGGCTGTTCGGGCGGCGGCTGCTGGGCCGAGGCAACGACAAGGGCGTGGCGCCGGGGCGCACCGACAGTTATTTCGCCCGCACCTACGGCATCGAGGGCGAGATCTTCGAGCTCACGGTGACCTCGGAAAGCCCGCTGGTGGGGATGTCGATCGGTGAGGCCGAGGCCCAGCGCGGGGCCCCGCTCATGCTGGCGCTGAAGAGCGGCAACGAATCGCGGCTGGCGCCGCCGGCCGAGCAGATGATCTGGGTCGGCAGCGTGCTCGGCGTGATGGGCCCGCGGGAAACCGTCGTCGACTATGCGCAGAACAACCTGCTGCGACTGCAGGCTCGCCTGCGCAACTTCGGCGACCTGTTCAACCCAAGCCGCGCCGGTATTTCCGAAGCGGTGATCCCACCGACGTCCAAGCTGATCGGCAAAACCCTGGAAGAGCTGCACCTGCGCAAGCAGCTCGGCATCTCGGTGCTGGCGATCAACCGCGGCAACGAGGTGTTCCGTGAAGACATTCGCGGCATGCCGCTGCGCGCCGGCGACCTGCTGGTGTTCCACAGCTTCTGGCGCGAGCTGGGCGAAGCCGCGGCCGGCCGCGATTTCGTAGTGGTTACCGACTACCCCAAGGACGAGCAGCGCCCGCACAAGCTGTGGCACGCGGTGGCGGTTTTTGCGCTGGCGCTGGGGCTCGCCCTCTCCAGCGGGGTCGCGGTGCCGGTGGCACTGATGACGGGGGTGGTCGGCATGCTGCTGCTTGGCGTCATCAACATGGACGAAGCCTATGCGGCGGTGAACTGGAAGACCGTGTTCATCATGGCCAGCCTGATCCCGCTGGGGTGGGCGGTGGACAGCTCCGGCGTTGCCGCCTTCGTCGCCCAGATCACGCTGGAACGCTTCGGCGACCTGCCGGGGTGGGCGCTGCTGGCGGTGCTGGGGGCACTCACCGCCGGCCTGGCGCTGGCGATCACCCATGTCGGCGCGACCGTGATCATGGTGCCGATGGCCATCAACATCGCCATCTCCACCGGCGGCAACCCGGTGCAGTTCGCGATGGTGGTGGCGCTGTCGGCGTCCAACAATTTCCTCACCGGCAGCAACCCGGTGCTGGCCATGGTTGCCGGCCCGGCCGGCTATCGCAGCCTTGATCTGATCAAGGTCGGGCTGCCGCTGGGCCTGCTCTACCTCACCGTGGTGGTGGGGGTCAGCCTGCTGCTGTTCTGAAGCGGTTCCGGGCCGCCGCCGCGGGCGGCCCGGGTGCTTACTCGGCGAGCATGGCGTCAGGCTTGCGGATCACCCGCGCGGCAAGACGGGCATCCGCCCGCAGCAGGTCGATCGCATCCACCAGCAGGTGCGCTGCTTCGCGCAGCAGCACGTCGGCGGCTTCGCTGTCAGCGTCGGCGACCGAATCCACCGGCCGTTCGTCGGCCTGCAGGCCATCATCCAAAGCGTCTTCGGCAGGCTCCGCGGCGACCGGGGCCGTGCCCAAGGCCGTGCGCTGGGCCTCGCGGGCCTCCCGACGGGCCTGGTCGCGGTCACGCTCGCTGCGGCGAGTGGATTCGTTCAGCGAAATCTCGCGACTCTCGCGCAGGCGCCTGAACTCGGCCACGTCTTCCATCCACCACTGGAACTCCTGGTCTTCGGCCACCCGCGCCGCGTGCCGCTGCTGCAGCTCAGCGCGCAGCGGCGAGAAATCGCCGTAGCGTTCGAATTTGGCCGGCTCGATGCTCGCCCAAGGCAGGGCATTCTCATGCACGCTCTCGCCGTACTCGCTGGCGTCCCAGGTCACCGGAAAGGCAATGTCAGGCACCACGCCACGGTGCTGGGTGCTATCGCCGCCAACCCGGAAGAACTGCGCCACGGTGATCTTGAGATGGCCAAGGCCGGGGTTCTCGCGCGCGAACAGGTCGAGGTCGACCAGGTTCTGCACGGTGCCCTTGCCGAAGGTCGGCTCACCCACGATCAGACCGCGGCCGTAGTCCTGGATGGCGCCTGCGAAAATCTCCGAGGCAGAGGCCGAGGCGCGGTTGATCAACACCGCCAGCGGGCCCTCCCAGGCCTTGCCGGCCTGGCGATCGCGCTCCACCGAGACCCGGCGGCTGGCGTCCTGCACCTGCACCACCGGCCCTTGGTCGATGAACAGGCCGGTCAATTCGACCGCCTCTGTGAGCGAACCGCCGCCGTTGTTGCGCAGGTCGATCACCACGCCTTCGACACCCTCCTCCTTGAGCTCGGCCAGCAGGCGCGCCACGTCGCGCGTGGCCGAACGGTAGTCCGGCTCATCCCGGCGACGGCCCTCGAAATCCTGATAGAAGGCCGGCAGCGCGATCACGCCGACGCGACGCGCGCCCTCGCCTTCGCCCAGCTCGATCACCTGTTTCTTGGCCGCCTGCTCCTCCAGCTTCACGCGCTGGCGGGACAGGTTCAGGATCACGTGCTCGCCGTCGAGGCCGGCCTCCGCCGGCAGCACGTCCAGACGCACGATCGAATCCTTGGGCCCGCGGATCAGATCGACCACGTCGTCAAGACGCCAGCCGACCACGTCGACGATCGGGCCGTCCTCACCCTGGCCCACACCGAGGATGCGGTCACCAGGTTTGATCTGACCGGACAGCGCGGCCGGACCGCCGGGCACCACCGAGCGCACCACGGTGAACTCCTCATCGTTGCGGCTGAGCACCGCACCAATGCCCTCCAGCGACAGCCGCATGGAGATGTTGAAGTTCTCGGAGGTGCGCGGGTTCATGTAGGCCGTATGCGGCTCGATGGTCGCGCCGTAGGCATTCATGAAGGTCTGGAACACGTCTTCGGCGTCGATCTGCCGGATCCGCTCGCCGAGGTTGCGATAGCGACGGTCCAGCGTTTCGCGGACGGCGTCCATCTCGCGGCCGGCCAGGCGCAGGCGCAGGATGTCGTTCTTCACCCGCAGCCGCCACAGGGCGTCCAGCTCCTCTTCACTGGCGGCCCAGGCGGCCTCCTTGCGATCGAAGCTGTAGGTCTGCTCGGTGTCGAAATCCCAGTCGCCCTTGAGCATCTGGCGGGCGGAGCGGGTGCGCTCGGTGACGCGCTGCCGGTAGACGTTGAAGATCTCGAACGCCGGCGAGAGGCGGCCTTCGAGGATCGCGTCGTCGAGGGCGAGGCGGTAGGCCTCGAAACGCTCGACGTCCTCTGCCAGAAGGAACAGTCGATCGCCGTCCAGCGAGCGCAGGTAGCGGTCGAAAACCTGAGAGGACAGCGCGTCGTCGAGCTTCTGCGGCGCGTAGTGATAGCGCGAGCGGCTCAGGAACTGGGCCGCCCAGCGCGCGGCCTCGGCCTGGATTTCGGTGGGCGCCAGAACCAGCGCACTGCGGCTGGCAGCCTCGGGCTTGGCCAGCACGGGTGCCAGTGGCAGCAGCAGGGCCAGCAGCAGGGGGGACAGCAACTTTGAAGCGCGCATGCCTTGCACCTTGGTGACGCCGCAAAGCGGACGTTTGCGAGCCGATCATGCCAGCCCGGGCCGTCGCGGGGCCAATGCCCCGCAAGCCGGTGAGAAGGTTCACATGGAACCCGCGTACCCGGGCAAGTTCCCGGAACAGCTGAACGATGCACCGGCAGGCGTGGGCGCCGCGTGTGCCGATCGGAATCTCAGGCGCGCTGTTTCACAGTTCGACGAAGCCGGCATCCTTGGCCATGCGGTCGGCGTGATAGCTGGAGCGCACCAGCGGCCCCGATGCGACGTGGGTGAAGCCCATGTCCAGGCCGATCCGCTCGAGCTCGGCGAATTCGTCCGGATGCCAGTAGCGCATCACCGGATGGTGATGCGGTGTCGGCTGCAGGTACTGCCCGATGGTCACCATGTCGACATCGTGCGCGCGCAGGTCGCCCAGGGCGCCACGAACCTGCTCCAGATCCTCGCCAAGGCCGAGCATGATCCCGGACTTGGTCGGCACCTGCGGATGCTGCGCCTTGAAACGCTGCAGCAGCTGCAGCGACCAGTCGTAGTCGGCCCCGGGGCGGACGTTGGTGTAGAGCTCGCGGACGGTTTCGAGATTATGGTTGAACACGTCCGGCGGATCGGTGGCAAGAATCTCCAGCGCGCGGTCCATGCGGCCACGGCCGCGGAAATCCGGCGTGAGGATCTCGATCTTGATGGCCGGCGACAGCGCGCGGGTTTCGCGGATGCAGTCGACAAAATGCTGGGCGCCGCCGTCGCGCAGGTCGTCGCGGTCGACCGAGGTGATCACCACGTACTTCAGGCGCATGTCGGCGATCGTGCGGGCCAGCTTGAGCGGCTCGCTGGCGTCAGGCGGCTTGGGCCTGCCGTGGGCGACGTCGCAGAAGCTGCAGCGACGGGTGCAGACCTCGCCGAGGATCATGAATGTGGCGGTGCCGTGGCTGAAGCATTCGTGGATATTGGGGCAACTCGCCTCCTCGCAGACCGTGACCAGCGCGTTCTCGCGCAGCCGCGACTTCAGCTGCTGCACTGCATTGCCGGCCGGCAGCCGCACGCGGATCCAGCCGGGCTTGCGCAGGGTCGGTGCGTTTTCGAAGGTGACCGGGCTGCGGGCAATCTTGGTTTCGCCCAGCTGCTTCTCGCCGGTGACCAGCACCGGAATTTCGCGGGGGGCGGGCTTGGAGGCGACTTCGCTCATGCGGGGCTCACGGCGGCGGGGGCGGCCGCGGCGATCGCGGCAGGCAGGTCGGATAGTTCAGGGGCAGGCGCAGCCACCGGCTGCAGGCCGAAGGCGCGGGCCAGTGCAGGCACCAGCACGGCGGCAGTGGCGTCCAACGTCGAAGGACCGCCCAAGTCTAGCAGCTGGGTCACCGCCAGCCCCTGGTAGCCGCAGGGGTTGATTCCCGCATAGGGCGAAAGATCCATGGCCACGTTGAAGGCCAGGCCATGGAAGCTGCAGCCGCGGCGGACCCGCAGGCCCAGCGCCATCACCTTGGCGCCGCCGACGTAGATACCCGGCGCACCGGGCACGCGCTCGCCGCGGATGCCCCATTCAGCGAGGCTGTCGATCGTCGCCTGCTCGATCCGGCACACCAGCTCGCGCACGCCCAGGCCCAGCCGGCGCAGGTCCAGCAGTGGATAGGCCACCAGCTGGCCGGGGCCGTGGTAGGTGACCTGGCCGCCGCGGTCGACCCGCAGCACGGGAATGTCGCCCGGCAGCAGCACGTGCTCGGGCTTGCCGGCCTGACCCAGAGTGAACACCGGATCATGCTCGACCAGCCAGAGCTGATCGGGCACGTCCGGTCCGCGCGCATCGGTCAGCGCCTGCATGGCGCGCCAGACACGCTCGTAGGGTTGCCGGCCCAGGCGGCAAACCTGCAGCTCGCCTACAGCGTCCATTTGATTCCCGGCAGGGCGCGCAGGGCGGCATGCGCGACTTCATAGTGCTCGCGCATTTCGGCGTGGAAGGCGAGGCTGACCGACTGGTACTTTCCGGCCGACGAGCCGCGCGAACGCACGCTGTCCGGATCCAGCGCCAGACCGGCGGCGGTGAGCGCGCCGGTGACGAGCTCGATCCAGTCCGGGCTGGCGAGGCCGACCGCAGTGATCTCGATGCGGCACGGAAACTCGAAGCCGCGCTGTTCGCCGGCAGGGCCGGGCGGCGGGGGGAGGCTGCTGTTCATCGGAGCATTATCGCGCGGACGGTGGTCAGGCCGCTGTGCAGGCAGGGCTCTGATCGGTTGAAAAAACGCAGACCCCGCCGCCACCGGGGTCCAGCGTCGGCCTCTGGGCGAATGGCTCCCGAATGCTGTCTGGCGTGTATCGCATCCGGGCCGCGCGGACGGAGCGTCAGTCGCGGCCCCGTCGCCCCCCCGTACGACGCTCGGCCATGCGCTGGGCCAGCCGCTCGCGCTCCTCGGGTTCGAGCTGGGCGGCAAGCCGCTGCAGGCCGGCGTGGGCACGCTCCGCAACCGCCAGCTCGCGCTTGCGCTGATCGGCCAGGGCCGTCTGCAGGTTGGCTTCCTCGAAGGGCTGCGCGCGCAGTGCCGAGGCCACCTGGGCGCGCGCCTGCTGCAGTTCGCGCAGGGACTCGCGCAAAGGCTCGCGCTCTGGAGCAAAGCTGGCCTGGATCAGTTCGCGACGCTCACTGCCGAGGCTGCGCTGCAGCCGCCGCATCGGCAGCTCGCGCAGCTGCTGCTCCGACTGCAGGTGGGTGGGTGCCGTCTGCGCAGGCACCGCGGTGCGCCAGGTCCAGCCCAGTACAGCTGTTGCCAGCAGCAGGTTCGTGCACAGGGAACCCAGCAACAGCCAGCGAAGGGGGGCGGGCATTGCATTCATGGCAGGTGTTCCTCGAAGTCGGTGTCGAGCGAGGCCAGCGCCAGCCAGGCCTCCAACTCATCAATCTCGCCGCCCCCCGGAGCCGTTGCCAGCAGGCCGAAGGCGAGCCCAAGGCCGAGCGAGCAGGCGAGCGCCGGGCCGGCAAGCCGCCCACCCCCCAGCGCCCGCCACAGCTGGCGCAGGAGCGGCTCGCGCGCCACGGGCGCTGCAGCAAGGATGCGCGCCGACAGCCCCAGCGGCAGCGCAGGCTCGGGCAGGGTCTGCAGCCAATCGTCCAGTTCGCGCCCGCAACCCAGCAACGCAGCGGCTTCGGCTGCCGGCAGCGCAGCCAGCGCGGCGGCATCGGCCGGCGGCCAGCGCGCGGGGTCGCTGCCGAAGGCGTCAAGGCAGTACTGCATGCGTTCGCTTTTGGATTCGTTGCTCATTGCGGTGTTCCGGCAATCGTGGGGGGATCGGGCGGTGGCACGCCAGTTCGCTGGGAACAGACAGGGCTCAGGACGCCTCGCGATGTTCGATCAGGCGCGCCTTGAGGCCACGCCGGGCGCGCGCCAGCAGCGACTCCAGCGCATCCTCGCTGACGCCGAGCGCCTGCGCTGCTTCGACCTGGCTCAGGCCCTGGTAGTGGAACAGCAGCAGCGCCTCGCGCTGCCGCTGTGGCAATTCCGCCAACGCCCGTCGCAGCGCGGATTCGCGTTCGTCGAGCTGGGCCCGCTGACCCGGCCCGGCGCCACGCTCGTCCTGCTGGGCGTCGTCCAGCGGCTGTTGGGGCCGCCGCCTGCGCAGACGGTCGCGGCATAGATTCAGCGTGACGGTGTGGATCCAGGTCGACAGACGCGCCTCGCCCTCACGCCAGCTTGCGCCGGCTTGCCAGAGCCGCAGGAACAGGTCCTGGGCGACATCTTCAGCCTCGGCGGGATCGTCCAGCATGCGCTGCGCAAGCCGGTGCACGGGTCGCAAATGCAGCTCCACCAAACGCCGGCAGGCGCCGCCGTCACCGGCCGAGGCCGCCCTGAGCAGGGCGGCCTCGGCGGAGGCGGACAGCTCGCCCATGGAGGCAGGCGCCAGCATCCGAACGCGATCAGCCGCCGTGGCGACGCTGATGCCTGCCTTGGCCGCCGCTCGGACGGCTTTGGCCTTGCAGCATGCGGGCCGCGGCCGCAGCGGCAAATTCGTCGGCGCTGACCACGCCATCGCCATCGGCATCCATGCGCGCGAGAGCACGTTCGACGCGCTGCCGGCGTCGCTCGGCCATGCGCGCTTCGCGCCAGGCCAGCAGTTCTTCGGCGCTGATCACGCCGTCGCCGTCTGCGTCGATTTCGGCGGCGCGGCGCGCCGCGGCGGCGTCGATCTCGGCCTGGCTGACCGTGCCATCACCGTTCAGGTCCAGCCGCGCCATCCGCTCTGCTCGATAGGCCTCGCGCTCGGCCTGGCGTTCGGCACGCCACTCGGCGCGAGCGGCGGGGTCCGCAGGGCCGCCGCGGCTGGCTTCCGCAGCGGACAACGCCGGGGCGGCGCCGACCAGAAAAGCCAGCAGAAGGGTGCCGGACAGCCGATGAGGAAAGCTGGGAGTGCGCATGGTTGAGCTCCTTGGGTGCTGGGTAAATGCGCCAGCGGCGACTGTTCGCATCCGGCTGCCTGGGCTTCCACGCGGCATCGCGGGGATTCCGTCGCCCGCAATCGCTCAGAGCGTGTGAAAAACCCTGATGCCGTAGCGAGGGCGTCGCTGGGCGTTCGTGGCAAGGCGCGGTGCGTGAATACAAGGGAGTTTGGCGGGCCGAATGAGCGCGGAATTGGCGTAGCGCGCTGCCGCCTCGGGCGTCCAGCGGCGGCCGCAGTAGGCGGATGGTTTTTTTACATGCTCCCAGCCCCGGAGCGTGCGCGCGCCTCGCGCCGCACTCAAGCCGAGCGGCAGCGATGCCACCCGCGCAGGTGCAGGTAGTGGCCCAAGGCAATCAGCAGGGCTCCGCCGCTGACCGCCGGGATGCTCCAGAAACTGCGTGCCAGCGGCAGGTACCAGAGCCCGAGACTGACCAGCAGCGCGCCCAGCAACAGCAGCACGCGCGCCCACGGCGCACGGAAGTTCCTCCAGGCCAGCACCAGGGCCAGACCCGCGAGCAGCAGGCTGGTGCGCGCAATCCAGGGCTCGGCATAGAACACCCAGGCCCAGGACGGCGGGTTGAAGCGCAGCTGCAGCCAAAAGGCCGGGAAGCTGATCAGGATCCAGGCGGTGCCCAGGCAGTGCAGCGCACACACGATCCCAACGCCGAGGCCAAGACGATCCGTCCAGCGCAACGGTGATGTGGCCGGGGAACCCGGCGGGATGCTTGCTGTCATGCTTGCGCTTCCGAGAGCCGCTTCCGCGGCATTTCGTTAAAGTTATAACATTACACTTGCTTCCACCACCTTGACCCGGAGCCATCATGCAAACGCACGCCGCCCTGCGCACCGCCGCCCTGCCCGCCCTGCTGCTGTCGGCGCTGGCACTGGCCCTTCCCGCCCCTGCACACGCCCATGGCCGCCATGACCATGCACAGGACGAAAAGCACAAAGACAGCCACGGGCACGACCATGCAAGCGAGGATGAGCAGCGCAGCCACGGCGCCCATGTGCATGGCCAGAGTCAGCTCGACATCGCGGTGGTTGGCGGGGTGATCGAGCTCCAGCTCGACGGCGCTGCCTATAACTTCATCGGCTTCGAACGCGCCCCGGCCTCGCCGGAAGAGGAGGCCCGCGTTGCTGCCGCGCGCGCCCTGCTAGCCGAGGGCGACAGCCTGTATGCGCTGCCGTCGCAGGCCGGCTGCCGTGCGCTGGACCAGCGCCTCAGCGCGCCGCTGCCGGAAGCGAAGGCAGCTCATGATGGCCACGACCACGATCAAAAGCATGACCACGACCATGACCATGGCCACGACCACGACCACGATCACAACCATGACCATGACCATGCGCAGTCGGCGCACGCCAACTGGCAGGCCTACCATCGCTTCGAATGCACACGCCCCGAGGCCTTGGACGGGCTGCAAGTCCGTGTGTTCGAGCACTTCCCCGGAACCACCCGTATCGACTACCAGCTGGTGAGCGAGCGCGCCCAGAGCGGCGGCCGGCTCAGCGCCGGCGAGGATCGCGTCAGCCTGCGATGAACCCAGCCAGTTCCCCCGCCGCCGCCACCGCACTCGAGATCCAGGCCCTGCGCTTCACCTGGCCGGGCGCGGCCGCGGCAACGCTCGATATCCCCGAGTTCCGGCTTACGGCCGGTGAGCGCGTGTTCCTGGCCGGCCCCAGCGGCAGCGGCAAGAGCACCCTGCTCGGCGTGATCGCCGGCACCCTGCGACCGCAGGCCGGGCGGCTGGCAGTGGCCGGCTGCGACAGCGGCGCGCTGTCGCAGCGCCGCCGCGACCGCCTGCGCGCCGACCATATCGGCGTGATCTTCCAGCAGTTCAACCTGCTGCCCTTCCTGTCGACGCTGGACAACGTGCTGCTGGCGGCGCGCTTCTCGAAACGCCGCGCCGCCCGCGCTGCCAGCCGCGACGGCAGCCCGCGCGCCTCCGCGCTGCGCCTGCTGGGCGGGCTGGGCATTGGCGCCGACCTGCTCGGACGCGCTGCAGCCCAGCTCAGCGTCGGCCAGCAGCAGCGGGTAGCGGCCGCGCGCGCGCTGCTGGGTGCGCCCGAACTGATCCTCGCCGACGAGCCGACCTCGGCGCTGGACGCCGACCGCCGCGACGAGTTCATCAACCTGCTGCTCGGCGAATGCGCCGATGCCGGCACCGCCCTGCTGTTCGTCAGCCACGACCGCGGCCTGGTACCGCGCTTCGACCGCGCCGTGGAACTGCTCGGCCTTGGCCGGGAGGGGTCGCCATGAGAGCACTGCTGCGGCTGGCCTGGGCCAGCCTGTGGAACCGCCGATTCACCGCCGCGGTGACCATCGCCACGATCAGCCTGAGCGTGCTGCTGCTGCTGGGCGTGGAGCGCCTGCGCCACGAGGCCCGCAACAGCTTCCTGAGCACGGTCTCAGGCACCGACCTGATCGTCGGTGCGCGCGCGCATCCGGTGCAGCTGATGCTGTACTCGGTTTTCCACATGGGTGACGCCACCAACAACGTCAGCTGGACCAGCCACCAGGAGGTCGCCAAGCGGCCCGAGGTGGCCTGGACGGTGCCAATCAGTCTCGGCGACTCGCACCGCGGCTACCGCGTGGTCGGCACCACCACCGGCTTCTTCGAGCACATCCGCACCGGCGACGAACGGCCGCTGGCCTTTGCGAGCGGTGCCGCCTTCGACGGGCTCTACGACGCGGTGATCGGCGCCGAGGTGGCGCAGGCTCTGGGCTATGGACTTGGCGAGGAGATCATCCTGGCCCATGGCACCGGCAGCTTCATCGCGCAGAAACACGACGATCGGCCGTTCACCGTGGTCGGCGTGCTGGAGCGCACCGGTACCCCGATCGATCAGAGCGTGCACGTCAGCCTGGAGGCGATCGAGGCGATCCATGTCAACTGGCGCGGCGGCACCCGGATGGGCCGCGCACCGGACGAGATCCCGCCCGAACGCCTGCAGCCGCGCTCGATCACGGCCTTCTTCGTCGGCCTCGAATCGCGCATGGCCACCTTCGCGCTGCAGCGGGCGATCAACGAATACCGCGCCGAGCCGCTGACCGCGGTACTGCCCGGCGTGGCGCTGCAGCAGCTGTGGTCGATGCTGGGCGTGGTCGAACGCGCCCTGCTGCTGACCGCGGCCTGCGTGGTCGCCGCCGGTCTGCTGGGCATGCTTGCCGCCCTGCTCGGCACGCTGTCCGAGCGCCGCCGCGAGATGGCCATCCTGCGCGCGCTCGGCGCCGGCCCGGCCACGGTATCCCTGCTGCTGCTGCTTGAGGCCGTGCTGTTGACCGTGGTCGGCCTGCTGCTGGGCCTGCTGCTGCTGCACGCGGGCTCGGCGCTGGCAGCCCCTGCCATCGAGCGATCCACCGGCATCGCGCTGGCGCTCGGCTGGCCGGCCGCCAGCGAATGGCGGCTGATGGGGCTGGTGCTGGGCGCCGGCAGCCTGATCGGCCTGGTCCCGGCCCTGCTCACCTATCGCCGCTCGCTGGCCGACGGCATGATGGTGCGCCAGTAAGCGCCGGTTGCTGCATCACCCGGCACGCTCTCACAAACTCCGCACGTCTTCTGGAATCCCCATGATCCGCATCGCCCGCCCCACCCTCCGCCGCTTTTCGGCACTGGTCCTGCTGGCGGCGCTGACCGCGCTGCTCGCCAGCGCCCACGCCTCGGTGCGAATCATCGACTGGCTGGAGTTGATGCCCGAGGAGGAGCTCAGCGCCCTGCAGGACATCCCCGAAGTGGACCATCTGGGCATGATGGAGACACCGGACTACAGCGACTCCAACCCGGTGCTGGCCATGAACGGAGCCGAGGGGCGCCTGCCCGGCTACATCGTTCCGCTCTCGATCACCTCGGACAACAAGATCAGCGAGTTCTTCGTGGTGCCCTACTTCGGCGCCTGCATCCACGTCCCGCCGCCGCCGCCCAACCAGATCGTCTACGCCAAGCCCGAGACCCCGATCGACATGACCGAGATCTGGGCCGCCTATTGGATCTACGGCACCATCGAGGTCAAGCCGACCCGCAACGCGGTGGCGCAAAGCTTCTACGTGATCAACGTAGAAAAAGTAGAACCGTGGGAGTAAACCCAGCCGTTTGCGGACCATTGGTCCGCGGCTGGGTTTACCCGATCGCGAAGAGCGATCGGCCTCTGGCCGTTCGCGGACCACGGGTCCGCGGCTGGCATCACCCGATCGCGAAGAGCGATCGGGACCAGCCATAGGCAATCCCGACCATTGGTCCGCGCCTGGGTTTATCCGATCGCGAAGAGCGATCGGGACCAGCCATAGGCAATCCCGACCATTGGTCCACGGCTGGGTTTACCCGATCGCGAAGAGCGATCGGCCTCTGGCCATTTGCGGACCACCGGTCCGCGGCCAGACTTACCCGATCGCGAAAAGCGATTGGGACCAGCAGTTAGGACTTGCAAACCGCAGGTTTGCGGCGGGGGTCACCCGATCGCGTGAGCGATCGGGATCAGCCATAGGCAGTCCGGACCACTGATCCGCGGCTGGCATCACCCGATCGCGTGAGCCATCGGCGCCATCCCGCAGACCACAGACCACAGACCAGCGATGTACAGCGCGGCACGGCCGTTCACCCGACGCGACTTGCCGAAACGAACCGAGCTCAAGGGCAGCCCGGGTTGGGCGTTGAGTTCCGCCCATCAACAAGGGCACCGGCACCTGCTCCGCCCTGTCGCGCGCAAGCTCGCTCCCACAAGACCCTCCCGGTTTCGAGTCGGCACCCCGCGGGAACTGCGTGCAGACGCCGCAGGCAGCCGCCCGCTGCCCGGCCTCGATGGCTCCACGCCTCCATCCCGTCTTTCCGGTTAGCCTGCGGTACTCCTCACGACCCGGCAGCGCTCCCATGACCCAAGCCACCCTCGCCTACGCCGCCCCCTCCGCCAAGGCCCCGCTCGCCCCGTTTTCTCTGGAGCGCCGCGCGCCGGGCCCCAAGGACGTGCTGATCGAGATCACCCACTGCGGGGTCTGCCATTCGGATCTGCACCAGGCGCGCGAAGACTGGGGCCCGGCGCTGTTCCCGATGGTGCCGGGCCACGAAATCGTCGGCCACGTCACTGCGGTCGGTGCGGAGGTCAGCCAGTACAAGATCGGCGACCGCGTCGGGGTCGGCTGCATGGTCGACTCCTGCCGTACCTGCTCGCAGTGCGATGCCGGTGAAGAGCAGTTCTGCGAGCGCGGCTTCTCGGGCACCTACAACGGCTACGAACAGGACGGCCGCACCATGACCTTCGGCGGCTACAGCCAGCGCATCACGGTGGATGAGGCCTTCGTGGTGCGTGTCCCGGACGCCATGCCGCTGGATCGCGCCGCGCCGCTGCTGTGCGCCGGCATCACCACCTATTCGCCGCTCAAGCGCTTTGGCGCTGGCCCCGGCAAGCGGGTTGCGGTGATGGGCCTGGGCGGGCTGGGCCACGTCGGCGTGCGCATCGCCCGCGCCATGGGCGCGGAGGTGACCGTGATCTCGACCACCGAGGCCAAGCGCGGCGATGCCGCTGCGCTGGGTGCACACGATTTCCTGGCCAGCCGTGACCGCGAGGCGATGAAGGCCGCGGCCGGGCGCTTCGACCTGATTCTGGACACGGTCTCGGCGCCGCACGATCTGAACGCCGCGCTCAACCTGCTGCGCACCGACGGCACCCTGGTCCTGGTGGGCGTGCCAGAAGAAGCCCTGCCGGTGCAGCCCTTTGCAATCATCGGCCGGCGCCGACGCCTGGCCGGCTCGCTGATCGGCGGCATCGCCGAAACCCAGGAAATGCTCGACTTCTGCGCCGAGCACGGCGTGCTGGCCGATATCGAGACCATCGCCATGGCCGACATCAACCACGCTTGGGAGCGCCTGCTCAAGAATGATGTGCGCTACCGCTTCGTGATCGACATGGCCAGCCTGGGCGGCAGCGCCGGATAATCGCGGTTTGCGCCATCCAGGCGCGCTGGAGGCGCGATGTTCGACGTCCTGCTGTATGAGCCCGAGATCCCACCCAACACCGGCAACGTCATCAGGCTGTGTGCCAATGCCGGCGCGCGCCTGCACCTGATCCGACCGCTCGGCTTCGAGCTGGACGACAGCCGGCTGCGACGGGCGGGGCTGGATTACCACGAGTACGCCGAGCTGCGCGTCCACAACTCGCTTCAGGCGGCGATCGACGCGCTCGGCCAGCCACGCGTGTTCGCGCTGTCCACCCGCGGCGCACAGCGCTACGACGAGGTGGCTTTTCGCCCCGGCGACGCTTTTTTGTTCGGCCCGGAAAGCCGGGGCCTGCCGCAGCCGGTGCTCGACAACCTGGCCTCGGAACAGCGTGTGCGCCTGCCCATGCACCCGGGCAATCG
Source organism: Aquimonas sp. (assembly GCA_022241605.1). Classification (GTDB taxonomy): domain Bacteria; phylum Pseudomonadota; class Gammaproteobacteria; order Xanthomonadales; family Xanthomonadaceae; genus Aquimonas. The sequence goes on from JAKOMQ010000014.1 coordinate 38,411, forward strand.
CAGCTTGAACTTGTCGAACGCGGTGGCGGTGCTGGTTTACGAGGCCTGGCGGCAGCAGGGATTCGCGGGTGGGGCGTGATGGGCATCACACTGCGCGATGAACGCCGTTAACTCGGAGTTAACTGCACCCGCACTCCAAACCTCAATTGAAACAAAGGTTTGACCGACGGACTTCAAGCTGGGTAAGGTGCGGCGTCGCTATGTCGCTGTGAGCCTCGCCTGTGCATTCCCCGGATCCGCTGAACCCCGCCGCCCCACGTCCCGCCCAGGCCGTTCGCCGCGGTGAAACCAGCGAATCACGCGGCCGCACGCGCCTCAGCCAAGCACTGGGCCCCTTGAGCCGCTTTCGGCGCGATCACTGGCTGCTGGCCAGCGTGCTGGCTTCGGTCTCTACCCTGCTGGTGTTGACGGCCCCCGGCTTCGCTGGCGCCAGCCTGCAGCCCGCCGAGCGCGGCCGGCAGATCGTGGAACTGGAGCTGCCGGCCCTGCTGCCCGGCAGCGAAGAGGCCGCTCGCATCGAGGCCGAAGTCGCGGCCCGCCAAGGCCCGGACGAGGCCAATTGGCGTTTGGTCAGCGTTCGCCCCGGCCAGACCATGGGCGCGATCTTCGCTGAGCAGGGCCTGCCGGCGCGCACCCTGCACCGCCTGCTGGAGCAGCCCGGCGCGCGCGACCCGCTGACCCGCTTCCGCCCCGGCACCGAATTCGCGTTCGACATCAGTGGCGAAGGCGAGCTGCGCGCCCTGCGCTTCGACCGCGATGAGGCCACCCGCGTGGTGCTGCACGTCGACGACAGCGGAATCCGCGAGGAAAAGCTCGAACGCGAACTGCAGCGCCGCATCCAGATGGTCTCAGGCTCGATCACCGCCTCGCTGTCGGAGGCCACCTCCCGCGCCGGCATGTCCACCGCGACCATGCTGGAAATGGCCAAGGTGTTCGGCTACGACATCGACTTCGCCCAGGACCTGCGCGTCGGCGACGAATTCCACGTGGTCTATGAAGATGTCTACCGCGACGGCGAGCGCCTGCGCGGCGGCGACATCCTGGCCGCCACCTTCGTCAATCGCGGCAAGTCCTACCACGTGTTCCGCTACACCTTCGCCGACGGCAAGACCGAGTACTTCGATGCCGAGGGTCGGCCGATGCAGAAGTCCTTCCTGCGCACGCCGGTGGACTTCGCCCGCATCAGCTCGCGCTTTACCGCCTCGCGCAAGCATCCGGTGCTCGGTACCATGCGCGCGCACCGCGGCGTCGACTACGCCGCGCCGACCGGCACCCCGATCCGCGCCGCCGGTAACGGCCGCATCCGCTTCGCCGGCTGGCAGGGCGGCTACGGCCGCACCGTGATCATCGACCACGGTCAGGGCATCACCACCCTGTATGCCCACCTGTCTCGCTTCGGCCCGCACAAGACCGGCGCCCGCGTCACCCAGGGCAGCACCATCGGCTTTGTCGGCGCTTCCGGGCTGGCCACCGGGCCCCACCTGCACTACGAATTCCGCGTGCACGGCGTGCACCGTGACCCGCTGACGGTGACCCTGCCCAAGCCCGAGCCGCTGCCGCGCTCCGAGCTGGCCCGCTTCCGCCAGCAGACCCAGCCGATGCTGGCGCGTCTGGAGGTGCTCGCCGCCGGCGGCCAGGCGCGTGCCAGCCTCTGAGTCGCTGGACGGGCTTTATCTCGGCCTGATCTCCGGCACCAGCGCAGACGGCATTGATGCCTGCGCCGTCGAACTGCGCGGCGCGCAGGTCCGACTGCTCGGCGGACGCACCTATCCCTGGGACGAGGCGCTTCGCGCGCGCATCCTGCGCGTGTCCCAGCATGAGCCGCTGGTTTCGCTGGATGAATTTGGTGAGCTCGACACCGCGGTCGCCGAAGCCTTCGCCGCCGCCGCGCTGCACCTGATGCACGACTTTGGCCTGGACGCGAATGCAATCCGGGCGATCGGCTCGCACGGCCAGACCCTGCGGCATCGACCCGCCGGCCCCCTGCCCTTCACCCTGCAGATCGGCGACCCGTCGCGAATCGCCGAGCGCACGGAGCAGTGCGTGGTAGCCGACTTCCGCCGCCGCGACGTCGCCGCCGGCGGCCAGGGCGCGCCGCTGGTGCCAGCCTTCCATCGCGCGGTGTTCGCCGATCCCACGCAAGCGCGCGCCGTGCTCAACATCGGCGGCATCGCCAACCTGAGTCTGCTGGGTGCGGGTCCAGTGCTGGGCTTCGACTGCGGGCCCGGCAACGGCCTGATGGACGCCTGGTGCCTGCGCCATCGCGGGCAGGGTTACGACGCCGATGGCGCCTTCGCGGCGGAAGGCCAGCCCGATGCCGAACTGCTGGCGCGGCTGCTGGCCGATGACTACCTCGCGCTTGAGCCGCCCAAGAGCAGCGGCCGCGACCGCTACCATCTGGCCTGGCTGGAGACCCAGCTCGACGGCCGCACGCTGGCACCCGCCGACGTGCAGGCCAGCCTGCTGGAGTTCACCGCCGTCAGCATCGCCCAAGCCTTGGAGCGCTGGCAGCCCGAGGGCCGGCGCGTGCTGATCTGCGGCGGCGGCGTGCACAACTCGCGATTGATGGCCCGTTTGGCCGCGCTGCTGCCTGCGAGGATCGTGGAGTCCACCGCCGCCCACGGCGTCGACCCGGACTTCGTCGAGGCCATGACCTTCGCCTGGCTGGCGCGCGAAACCCTGTCCGGCCGCCCCGGCAACCTCTGCGAGGCCACCGGCGCGCGCGGGCCGCGGGTGCTGGGGGCGGTGTGGGCGGGAGGCGTCTTGTAGCGACGTACGCTCAAGCGTACGCTCCTCGACCATGATCCGGATCACTGCCAGCGAAGCCCGCGCCAATCTCTACCGCCTCATCGACCAGGCGGCCGATTCGCATGCGCCCATCCACATCTCCGGCAAGCGCGCCGACGCCGTGCTGGTGTCGGCTGAAGACTGGAGCGCCATCCAGGAAACCCTGCACCTGCTTTCGGTGCCGGGCATGCGCGAATCGGTGAAGGAAGGCTTGGCGGAGCCGCTGGAAAGCTGCAGCGAGGCGCTGGATTGGTGAGCTGGCGGCTGCTGTTCACCCGACACGCCCAGAAAGACGCCAAGCACCTCGCTGCCGCCGGGCTGAAGCCCAAGGCCGAGGCGCTGCTGGCCGTGCTTGCGCAGAACCCCTACCAGTCGCCGCCGCCCTTCGAGACACTCGTGGGCGATCTGGCGGGCACCTACTCGCGGCGGATCAACATCCAGCATCGCCTTGTCTATCAGGTGCTGGACGCCGAGCGCACGGTCAAGGTGCTGCGCCTATGGACGCACTACGAATAGGCCTGCGCGCGCGACTTCAAAACAACTCCCCCTGCGGCGAAGCCGGCGCCGCGCGCTGCTCCACGCGCCGGCGTCGACTGCCGTGGCGCTCCAGCACCTCACGGTTCAGCCGCGACAGCTCGGGCTGGCTGCGCCGCCACTCCGCCAGGCGCGCGCGCGCCTCGCGCGCGGCCTGGGCATGGTCGAGCAGGGGCAGCGGGTAGTCGCGGCCCAGCTTCAGCCCGTAGCGCTGCTGCTGGGCGCTGCCCATCTTCCAGGGCTCGTGGATCCAGGGCGCCGGCACGGCCGCCAGCTCGGGCACCCAGCGGCGGATGAAGACGCCGTCCGGGTCCTGATCCAGCGACTGCTTCACCGGGCTGTACATGCGCGGGATGTTGATGCCGGTGACCCCGGACTGCATCTGCACCTGGCTGTAGTGGATGCCGGGCTCGTAATCGTTGAAGCAGCGCGCGAGGTGCAGGCCCGGCTGGCGCCAGTGCAGCCACAGCTGCCAGGCCGCGATCGCGACCAGCATGGCGCGCATGCGGAAGTTGAGCCAGCCGGTGTGGACCAGGGCGCGCATGCAGGCATCCACGAACGGCCAGCCGGTGTGCCCGCTTGCCCAGGCCTCGAAACGCATCGCATCGAAGTCGGACTCGCGCAGGCCGTCGTAGCCGCGGTTGACGTTGTGGAACTCGATCGCCGGCTCGGTCTCCAGCTTCTGGATGAAGTGGCAGTGCCAGTGCAGGCGCGACTCGAAGCTGGCCAGCGCCCGCGGCCACTGGCCGCGCTGGTCCTTCGGCAGCGCCTTCAGTTCGGCTGCACGACCGCGGGCGGCGTGCACGGCCTCGCGCAGCGAAAGGCAGCCCCAGGCCAGATGCGTGGACAGCCGCGAACAGGCGCGCGCCGCCGACAGCGGGCTCGACATCTCGCGGCTGTAGTGCTCGCCGCGGCGGTGCAGGAAGCCGTCGAGGCAACGCAGGGCCGAAGCGCGCCCGGCAGCCTGCAGGACCGGCACCGGCGTGGGCGCATTCAGCCCCGGCGGCCACTCCGGCAATGCGCCAGGCTCCAGGCCCAACGGCGTAAGCGCGCTCGGCGCGGGAATCTGCGCTTCGGCCATCAGCCCCTCCCACTGCCGCACCCAGTGCTGGCGCCGCTTCAGCCCACGCACCACGCCGAACTGCCGCCACTGCCGGAACGCGATGCCGCGCGCCCGGCACCAGGCCGCCACTGCACGGTCACGGGCGAAGGTCCAGCCGTTGCCGGTCTCCTCGTGGGCGTGGACGGCATCGAACGGCTGCTGCGCATGCAGGGCCTCAAGCACCGCACAGGCCTCACCCGCGCGCAGCAGCAGGGGCTGACCCAACCCGCCGAGCGCACCGCGCAGCTCGAGCAGTGCCGGCCGCAGCACCTGCCAATGGCGCGCGGACACATCCGGCTGCGCCCAATAGCCCGGCTCCAGCAGGAATACAGGCAGCACCGCGCCGCGCGCAGCGGCCGCGGCCAGCGGGGCGTGGTCGTGCACGCGCAGGTCGCGTTTGAACCAGACGAGGGTGGTGGGCATGGCGCCAGTGTCGGCAGGCGCGCTTGCAGTCGGTGTGAACCGCCATCGCCTGCGGTCCGTCATGGGGCGATTGGCTGGAACTCGGCGAGCCAAAGGGGGACGTACACTGCGCGCCGACGCTCTCCGCTACGAAAAGACAACCCGCGACGATGAATGATAGCTCGACCCGGTTCATGCCCCTTTTGAGGAGACGAGTCCGTTCCGCCCTGGAGCTGTTCCTGCTTCCTGGGCTGATCGCGGTCCTGCCATGGCCGCTTGGGCTGCGGGTAGCCCATCGAGTCGCGCGCTGGGCCTTCCTGTATCGAAGTGAGGTGGAGCTGGCGACGGCCGAGGCCAGTCGCCTTGGATTCGCCGCCGAGCCCGCCGCCTTCGCTAAGCGGGTGCGCCTGCGCCTGCTGGTGGATGTGATCGATGGCTACCAGACGGTGCTGCGCGGCGATCGCTACGTGCGCCGCTGGGTGGAGGTCCGCGGCGACCCCCTGCCCGAATCCGGCCCCCTGTTGTTCGCAGGGCTGCACCATGGCTGCGGATTCTGGTTCCTGCCAGCCATGCGCCTGCGCAAGCTCGGACCCTCGATTATTGCGCCACGGGTGGACCATCTAACCTCCAACAGCGGTCGCCTCGAGGCGACCTTCCTGCGCCTGCGGCTGCGGCTGATTTCAAGGGCCGCCGGCAAGCCCCTCGTGCACCGCGGCGGCGCGGCTGACGGGCTGGGCGCGATCCTCTCCGCGGGCGGCGTAGGCTTCGGACTGCCCGATATTCCCACCTCCAGGCCCGATGCTGTCACGGTTGAGATCGCCGGACTGCGTTGTCGACTCGCGCAGGGGCTCTACGAAATCGCGCTGAAGCAATCCGCGCCGATCTACTTCTTCACCACCGACACCGACCTCGACAGCGGGCAGCGCTGGGTACTGATCCAGCGCTGCGGAGCCACGGATGCGATCTCGGCGACTCGCGAGTACGCGCGATTCCTTAGCGACGCCATCGAACGCGACCCTACCGGATGGCGCTTCTGGACAATCGTTCGGCAGCTTTTGGTAGCGACCGAGGTCGTCGGCCAGGCTAGCTCCGAGCCGGGCTGAAGCAACCGCGGCACGATCCGAGCGTTGCCTGCACCGGGTCGGCACCACGACGTCGAAGCGGCGTCGCCTAGGCCGCGTGAGCGGTTGAACCAACACAGAGACGACGCGCTATAACGGTGGCTCCGGGACCGCACTCAATCAATTCAAGGCTCGCGATGAGGCGATTCCGGGGGCTCCCGCGAAGACTCCAGGCGCCGCGGCGGAAATCGCAGCAGCACGCCGCGGCCCGTCTCGTCCTGCGGCTGTCCCGCGCGCAGGCTGCCGGGGCCGCTCCACAGCGGCTTGACCTCAAGCGGGGCCTGCAGCTCCCAGGTCGAGGCCTCGGCCGCACGCTGTTCGGCCTCCAGCTCCTCCTCGATCTCCCAGCTGTAGCGCTTGCGCGGCGGCAGCGGGTCCAGCCGGCGCCAGAGCAGGCCGGCGGCGAAGCCGAACAGGCCGCCGGCGAGGTGGTACTCCCAGCTGACGCCGGGCTCGCGCGGCAGCACGGTCAGCAGCATGCCGCCGTAGAGGAAGAAGGCGATGAAGCCGGTGGCCACGGCCACGCGGTCGCGGCGGGTGATGCCGAGTGCGAGGATCAGGAACATCAGGCCGTGGGTGAGCCCGCTGGCGCCGATGTGGTGGGAAGGCCGACCGAACAGCCACACCGCCAGGCCCGCCGCCACCCAGATCAGCGGCAGCGCCCGCCAGCCGGCGCGCGGAAACGAGGCGAATACCAGGGTGCCCAGCACCAGCAGTGCGAAGCTGTTGCCCAGCAGATGGGCGAAGGAGCCGTGGATCAGCGGCGCAGTGAGTACGCCGATCAGGCCCGAGAGCTCGCCCGGATACGTGCCCAGACCACTGAAGGAGGTGTCGAGGAACATCTCCAGTGCCTTGATCCACCACAGCCCGATGACGAACCCCGCACTGAGCAGCAGGCCGCTGCGGAAGCGTCGACGGTCGAGCTCGGCCTGCTGGCGCGGGTCCGGGTGGGTTTCGTGCAGGGGCAGGTCCATGGTGGAAAAGGTTGGGGGCGCGTTCAGGGCATGGCAAGGGCGAGGCTGCTGGCTTCGCTGTGAAACCCGCGCTTTCAGCCGGGCTTCATCCGGACGGACACTCCCGCAGGTGACCCAAGCCATTGACGCAGTGCGTCTTTCCGATCATTCAATCGGACCGGATGCGCGCCGAGGCAGGCGACACCGCGGGCCGGGCTCACGTGCTTTTGGCTTTGCCGCACTGCGGCAGGGCTAAGATGCGCGCCTTCATCAATGTTCACACGCGCCTGCCCGAGGGCAGGCCTGAGTACCGCATGCCTGACGCCGATACCGCCATCGAGTTCGACCGGGTCACCCTGGCTCGCGGCCCACGCACGATTCTGCGCGAGGCCTCGGTGTGCGTGCCCGCCGGCAAGGTGACCGCGGTGATCGGTCCCTCGGGCGCCGGCAAGTCGACCCTGCTGCACGCGGTGACCGGCGAGCTGGAGCCCAGCGCCGGGCACGTACGCGTGCTCGACCACATGCATCCGACGCGCAGCCGGGCCGAGCTGTTCCGCCTGCGACGGCGCATGGGGGTGCTGCTGCAGGGCAACGGCCTGCTGACGGACCTGTCCACCTTCGAGAACGTGGCGCTGCCGCTGCGCGAGCACACCCGCTTGCCGGAGCCGCTGCTGCGCGAACTGGTGGAGATCAAGCTCAACGCGGTTGGCTTGGCAGAGGCAGGCGCGCTGACGCCGCAGGAGCTCTCCGGCGGTATGGCGCGACGGGTGGCGCTGGCGCGTGCGCTGGTGCTGGACCCGCCCCTGATGCTGTACGACGAGCCGCTGACCGGGCTGGACCCGATTGCCTGCGGGGTGATCCTGGCGCTGATCCGCCGGCTCAACGACAGCCTGGGCTTGACCAGCCTCGTGATCACCCACCACGTGGCCGAAAGCCTGGAAATGGCCGACCACGTGATTGTGGTGGCGAATGCCGGGATCGCCTTTTCCGGCAGCACCGCCGAGCTCACCCGCAGCGAAGACCCGCTGCTGCGTCAGTTCCTGGACGGCAGCCCGGACGGGCCGATCGGCTTCGACTACCGGCGCGGCGCCGGCACGGAAGCCACCCATGCGTGAGCAACTGCGCGCGCTTGGCCGGATGGGCCTGTTCCTGCTGCGCATTCTCGGCTCGATCCGCCCGGGTCACGGCCTGTTTCGCGACACGGCGGTGCAGGTGTATTCGATCGGTGCCCGCTCAGTCTCGATCGTCGCAGTGGGCGGCGCTTTCGTGGGCCTGGTGCTGGCCCTGCAGGGCTACCGGACGCTCACCACGTTTGGCGCCGGCAGCTCGCTGGGCACCCTGCTCGGTCTGACCCTGTTCCGCGAACTGGGCCCGGTGCTGGCGGCAATCCTGTTCTGCGGGCGCGCGGGCTCGGCGATGGCCGCCGAGCTGGGCCTGATGCGCGCCACTGATCAAATCACCGCACTTTCGATGATGGCCATCGACCCGGTGCGCAAGGTGGTGGCGCCGCGTTTTCTGGCGGGCGTGATCAGCCTGCCGCTGCTGACCATGGTGTTCTGCGCCTTCGCGATTCTCGGGGGCTGGATCCAGGCCGTGCTCGTGTTGGGCCTGGACAGCGGCTTCTACTGGGGCTCGCTGCAGCAGAGCATCGACCTGGTCGACGACTTCGGCCAGGCGGTGGTGAAGTCGCTGTTCTTCGGCGTCGCCACCACCCTCATTGCCACCCACGCCGGCTACCACGCGCCGCCGACCATCGAGGGCACCTCGGTGGCGACTACCCAGTCGGTGGTGATGGGTTCGCTGATGGTGCTGTTCCTCACCTTCATCCTCACTGCCACCCTCTACTGAGAGCCTGCCATGGCCACATCGTCCAAGATCGAATGGAGCGTCGGGCTGTTCATCCTGATGGGATTCGCATGCGCGTTCGCGCTGGCGTTCGCCTCCACCAATGCCGGTGGCGGGCTGCGCGGCGAGACCTACACGGTGATCGCGCGCTTCACCAATGCCGGTGACCTCAAGCCGCGCTCGCCGGTGCGCATCGCCGGGGTCAAGATCGGCGAGGTGACTTCGATCACCCTCGACCCGGACAGCTTCGACGCCATCGCCACCCTGCGCCTGAGCCGTTCCGCCGGCGAGATCCCCGCCGATACGGCGGCGGCGATCTACACCAGCGGCCTGCTCGGCGACCGCTACATCGGGCTCGCCCCAGGCGGCGACCCTGTCGCCCTGCTGCAGGGCGACGAGATTCTGCTGACCCAGTCTGCCGTGGTGCTTGAGCAGCTGATTGGACAATTCGTTTTCGGCAACACTGCCGCCACAGACGGCGGCGGCGGCGACAGCCGATGATGCCCCCAAGGACCCGGGAGACCCCACCATGAAGTTCCAGACTGTTGCTTTCGCGAATCTGATCCTCGCTGCCCTGCTGAGCCTGCCGACGCTGGCCACCGCACGCCCCGGCGCCATCATCGAGGAGCGTACGCGCAGCGTGCTCTCCACCCTGGTCGCCGAGCGCGATGCCTTCGATGCCGACCGCGCTCGGCTCGAAGCCTTCGTCGAAAGCGAACTCGACGCTCTGTTCGATCGCGAGTATTCGGCCCGCCTGGTGCTTGGTCGACACGGCCGCGGCGTGGCCCCCGAGAAAATCTCGGCCTTTGCCGACGCCCTGATCAAGAGCCTGCTCAAGCGCTACGGCGAAGCCCTGCTGGAGGCCGATCCTTCGGTCGAGGTGCGCGTCACCGGCGAGACCGACCTGCGCGGCGGCCAGATCGTGCGCGTGGCCAGCGAGATCCTGCGCCGCGGCGGCGCACCGGTGAAGGTGGACTACCTGTTCCGCCCGGTCGGCGACGACTGGCTGGTGTTCGACGTCATCGTCGAAGGCGTGTCCTACGTGCAGACCTTCCGCACCCAGTTCGATGAGCGCATGCGCCGGCAGAGTATCGACGAAGTGATCGAGGGCCTGAACCGCGGCGAGATCGATGTCGAGGGTTGAGCGCGAGGCACTGTCGATCGAGCGTGACGGCAGCGCCCTGCGCCTGTCGGGTCGCCTTGACATCGACTCGGCGCCGGCGCTGCTCGAGCAGGCCCTGCCGATGCTCAAGCGCCTGGAGCGCGTCGAGCTTGGCGGCTTGAGCGATATCGACAGCGCGGGAGTCGCCAGCCTGCGCCTGCTGCAGCGCTGGGCGACGGACGCCGGCAGCACGCTGTCGCTGCAGCAGCCACCGCCACGCTTCGCAGCGATCTGCGCTGCGCATCGGCTTGACCCAGGCGAATGGGCCGGGCGCAACTGATATGCCGCGCGCCCGCTTTCAGATCGCTCAACCGAGGCCTGCAGTAAGGCCACGCAAGGAGGCACCCATGCGCCACAATCCACTCTTCACCGCGGCGCTGCTGCTTGCCACCCTGGCCGCCGCGCCTGCAGCCCTTGCCCAACAGGAAACACCGCTGGAAGAGCCGCTGACTACGCCGGCCAACGACTCCATGAGCGACCTCGACCCTTGGCAGGGTTTCAACCGTCGCATGCACACCTTGAACATGGGCGTCGACCGCATCGTGTTCAGGCCCGCAGCCGTCGGATACCAGAAGGTGACGCCGCCGGTGGTCCGCGCCGGAGTCAGCAACTTCTTCCGTAATCTCGGCCAGCCCGTGGTGGCGCTGAACCTGCTGCTGCAGGGCCGACCGGGACAGGCCGGCACCGCATTGGGGCGCTTCGGATTCAACGCCGCGCTGGGCTTCGGCGGCTTTCTCGATCCAGCCAGCAGCGCAAACATCCCTTTTCGGGACGCGGACATCGGCCAGACCCTGGGTCGTTACGGATGGAAACGCTCGCGCTATCTGGTGATGCCCCTGTTCGGCCCCGGCACCGTCCGGGATGTCGGCGGCCGCCTTACCACCACTCGGATCAGCCCGATCAGTCGACTGGCCAGCGAAGTCGGGCCGGGTGTCACCTTCGTGTATGGCCTTGATGCACGCGCCTCCGTGCTCCAGTTCGAGTCCCTGCTGGCCGAGGCCGAAGACGACTATCTGCTGATCCGCGACGCCTATCTGCAGCGCCGACGCTGCTACATCGACGACTGCAGCGGCGATCTGCCCGACTACCTGCTGCCCGACTACGAATACGAACTGCCGGATATCGACTTCCGCATCCTGGGACGCTGAGCGCAATGGCCAATCTGCCTGCCCCCGACCAACTGGAGAGCGTGCTCGACCAGGCCTGGCAGCAGCTGGCGCTGGGCGCGAGCCGACGTCATTCGCCCTTCCACCAGGGCGTGCTGGCGAGCATCGGCGAGGCCGGCGTCGACGCCCGTTACGTGGTCCTGCGCGGCGCCGAGCGCAGCAGCCACACCTTGGCATTCCATACGGACCGCCGCTCGCCCAAGTGCGAACAGCTGCTCAGGCATCCCCAGGTGGCCTGGTGCTTCTTCGGCGACGGCGTGCAGCTGCGCTGCAGCGGTCTGGCCGCACTGCTGGAGGCCGGAGATCCACTCGAAAGCGCATGGGACCGCACCACCAGCTTCGGCCGCCGCTGCTACCGGGTTGAACAGGCGCCCGGCAGCCGGCTGGACGGTCCGGACAGCGGGCTGCCGGCTTCGGCGCTGGACCCGAACGAGCCCGCCGAGGCTGCCGACTCCGGCCGCCCCAACTTCGCCCGCGTCGAGGTGACCCTTCAGCAGATCGACTGGCTGCACCTCGGCCATGCCGGCCATCGCCGCGCGCTGTTCGAGGCGGGCGATGGCTGGCAGGGGCGCTGGATCCAGCCCTAGGGAAGGTCTGATCAGCTCCATACGGTCGCGGATCAGACGTCTCGAGTCCGGCGCGGCTCCGTACTCGCTCTCTCCGATGCAAGCACTTGCGCGCTCGCTTCGCGGGCGCGCCATTCATGGCGCTCGGGAACCCCCGATGAGTCAGAGCTTGCGTGGCGTGCTGCGCGCGACAAAGCGTCCGCTGGCTGCCGGTGGGGTCGGGTGCGGACCAAGGCGCGAGGAGGAGCCACGGTGCCGCCGCGGTGACGACGAACAACGCCGAGCCGCGCTCAAGGACGCGCTCAGGCCCTGATTGGCTTTTGCGCGCGGCGCACCCGCCACGCGTCTCCCGGCGCAGACCCACCCAGCACTTCCGGGGGATGGCGGTGGCGGCATTGGCGCCGCAGCATCTTGGCTTGGTCCGGACGGAGCCTCGCTATGCGTCGATCGATCCCGCTTTGGGTGCTTGCCCTTGTCCTCGGCGCCAGCAGCGCGCCGCTTGCGGCCTTTGAGGTAGAGGAAGCAAGCCTGGCCGAGCTCGCCGCCGCCCAGGTAGAGGGCCGCGCCAGTGCGCAGGATCTGGTGCGGGCGTATCTGGACCGCATCGAGCGGATCGACCGCCAGGGCCCGGCGCTGAACGCGGTGATCGAGCTGAACCCCGACGCGCTGGAGATCGCTGCCGCGCTGGACGCCGAGCGCGCTGAAGGCCGCGTGCGCGGGCCGCTGCACGGCATCCCGGTGCTGCTGAAGGACAACATCGACACCGCCGATCGCATGCAGACCTCGGCCGGCTCGCTGGCCCTGGTCGGCACGCCGGCGCTCACCGACAGCACGGTGGCAGCGCGCCTGCGCGAAGCGGGCGCGGTGATCCTCGGCAAGACCAACCTGAGCGAGTGGGCCAATTTCCGCGGCCGCCGCAGCAGCAGCGGCTGGAGCAGCCGCGGCGGCCAGACCCACAACCCCTACGCGCTGGAACGCACGCCCTGCGGCTCGTCCTCCGGCAGCGGCGTGGCCGCCGCCGCCAGCCTGGCCGCCGCCACGGTCGGCACCGAGACCGACGGCAGCATCGTCTGCCCGTCCGCAGTCAACGGCGTGGTCGGCATCAAGCCCAGCATCGGCCTGATCAGCCGCGCCGGCATCGTGCCGATCAGCGAGAGCCAGGACACCGCAGGGCCGATGGCGCGCACGGTGGCCGACGCCGCCCTGCTGCTGCAGGCCCTGGTGGGCGCCGATCCGCGTGACCCCGCCACCGCCGAGGCCGCCGAGCGCGTGCAGGATTACGTGGCCGCGCTCGACCCCGGCGCGCTGCGCGGGGCGCGGATTGGCGTGGTGCGCCAGCTCAGCGGCTACCACGCCGGCGTCGATGCGGTGTTCGAGCAGGCGCTGGCGGCCCTGCGCGAGGCCGGCGCCGAGCTGGTTGATCCGGTGCCGCTGCCGACCCGCGGCGAAGCCGCGCAGGCCGAGTTCACCGTGCTGGTGCACGAGTTCAAGGATGGGCTCGATGCCTACCTGGCCACCCGCCAGGGCGTTCCGGTGGGCTCGCTGGCCGAGCTCATCGCCTACAACCGCCTCAACGCAGCGCAGGTCCTGCCCTGGTTCGGTCAGCAGCTGCTGGAGCAGGCCGAGAACAGCGGCGGCACGGCGGCCGAGGCCTACCTCGAAGCGCGCGAGAAGGCGCGTCGGCTGGCGGGCGCCGAAGGCATCGACGCCGCCCTCGCCGAACACGGCCTCGATGCGCTCGTCGCCCCGACCACTGCGCCGGCGTGGCCGGTGGACTGGGTCAACGGCGACCACTACCTCGGCGGCAGCGCCGGCATGGCGGCGATCGCCGGCTACCCCAACATCACCGTGCCCATGGGCCAGGTCCACGGCCTGCCGGTGGGCCTGTCGATCTTCGGTGCGAAGTTCAGCGAGGCGCGGCTGATCGGCCTGGCCTACGCCTTCGAGCAGGCCACCCGTGCGCGCCGGCCGCCGGGCTATGCACGCGGCCTGCCGGCCGGCGTGCCGGCAGCACCCTGACCCCCGTCAGTAAGCAGCGAGGGCGCGCGCAAGGCCGCCCTCGCTACACTGTCGCAATGCCCGAACCGCAACCGATCTCACGCGCGCTGTTGATGCCGCGCCACTGGCCCGCCTGGGCGGGCGTGCTGAGCCTGCGCGCAATGGCGCAGCTGCCCTGGCGCTGGCAGCTGCGGCTGGGCCCGCTGCTCGGTCGGCTGCTGATGGGGGTGGCGCGCGGGCGCCGCCGGGTGGCTCGGCGCAACCTGGAACTGTGCTTTCCGGGGCTGGATGGCGAAGCCCGCGACGCGCTGCTGCGCCGGCATTTCGAGGCGCTGGGCTGCGGCGCCTTCGAGTTCGCCCGCGCCTGGTTCGGCGCCGAGGCGCCCTGGCGGCAGGGGCTTGAAATCGAAGGCCTGGAGCACCTGCGTGCGCTGCAGGCGGAGGGCCGCGGGGTGTTGCTGGTGTCTGGCCACTTCACCACGCTGGAGGCCTGCGGGCGCCTGCTGACCAATCAGATCGCCTTGGCCGGCATGTACCGCGAGCACGACTCGCCGGTGCTGGAACGTGCAGTGCTGGCCGGCCGCCTGCGCTACGCCAGCAGGATGTTCACCCGTGACGAGCTGCGCGCGGCGATCCGCCATCTCAAGAGCGGCGGCGCGCTGTGGTACGCGCCGGACCAGGACATGCTGGGCAAGGACACCGTGTTCGCGCCGTTTTTCGGGCTGCCGGCGGCGACGATCACCGCCACCCACCAGCTGGCGCGCCTTTCCGGCGCTGCGGTGGTGCCGTTCTTCCATCGCCGCGAGGGAGCGCACTACCGAATGCGGATCGGCCCGCCACTGGCCGACTTCCCCAGCGCCGACGTCGAAGCGGACACCGCCCGGGTCAACGCCGCCATCGAGACGATGGTGCGCGAGGCGCCGGAGCAGTACCTGTGGTTGCACAAGCGCTTCAAGCGGCGCCCGCCCGAGCTGCCTCCGCTCTACTGAGGGCGCATCTGGCCGCTGGTGCCAGGCCTGTCCGAGGCCGGCTGGTGTAGTGATTCGTACTTGGCCGACAGTCGCTGCGAGCGGATTTGTGTGTCTGGCACGGCGCGACGACGAGTCATGGCAGCGCTATGCCGAGGAGGAAGAACGCTGTCAGCCTTGCCGAGGACGCCGCGGATACGTTCGCTCAAGTGCGAATCACTTCACTCGGGCACCGGCGGCCGCCAGAAAGAACGAAGCCCGCTTCGCACATGTCGAAGCGGGCCTCTCCCTCCCCAGGGTTCGCGGCGGACGTCCGCATGGCGCCGCCACCGCTTCGCGACTTTAGACAGACTCTTAACGCCGTTGCACGCTGCAGTGCACGATAGCGAGGCGCCCCTGCGGTCAGCTGCCGCGTCGCAGTCGTGGCGCAAGCCAGCGCAGCCGGTCATCAGCCAACAGGCGTTCGAAGTCATCCGCCCGAAGTGGGTCAGGCATGCGATCCCCCGGCCTGAGCTCCAGGCGCAGGGCAAGCGCCCGATTGCGGCCCAGGGTCTTGGCCCGGTACAGGGCGCGATCCGCCAGCTCCAGCGACAGCTGCCAGTCGCTCGCGGCCTGCTGCAGGGCCGGATGCAGACTCACCCCGATCGAGCAGCTCAGCCGCAAATGCTGGCCGCCCAAGGTGTCGACCTCGAGCGCGGCCACCGCGGCGCGCAGCTGCTCGGCCTCGTCGAGTGCCGCCGCCAGGTCGAAGCCCGGCAACAGCAGCAGGAACTCCTCGCCGCCCCAGCGCGCGAAACGCGCACCGATCGGCAGGCGCTCGCGGAACAGGGCGGCAACCCGCACCAGCACCTGGTCGCCGGCAGCGTGGCCGTAGCGATCGTTGAGCGCCTTGAAATGGTCAAGGTCGACCAGCAGCAGGGCGTAGCTGGGCCATGCCGAAAGCAGCTGCAGGGCGGCGCGCCGATTCGGCGCCGAGGTCAGGGCGTCGGTGCGGCTTTCTTCCAGCAGGGCGGCATTGGCCCCGCGCAAGCGATCGTTGGCGCGCGCGAGCGCGTCGGTGCGCTCGCGCACCGCCACCTCCAGTGCGGCGCGACGGTGCGCGGCCCTGCGCAGGCTGGTGCGCCACACCAGCGCGACCAGCGCCAGCGCAACCGCCAGCAGCAGCAGGCGCAGATCGGTGCGCTCGGCCAGCCGTGGGCTGACCTCGATCGGGAACAGCGGCGCGGAATGCCAGTCGCGCCCCGGGAACCGCCCCTGCAGCTCGAAGGCATAGCGTCCGGGCGGCAGCCCGGTAAACACCGCGGTTTGATCGACCGGCGCGGTCCAGCCCTGCGCATAGCCACGCAGGCGGTAGCGGTACTCCACCTCGGCGGCATGCCGGAGGCTGACCCCGGCCAGCGCCAGGCGCAGGTCGCGACTGGCGCCGTCGAGCCGCAGCGAAGCCGGGAAATCGATTGCCGCGTCAGCGGTTTCGGCGCGCTCTATGTAGAGGCCCGGGGCGGCGGGCGCCTCGCGCACGCGACGGGTGTCGAGCTCGATCAAGCCATTGGTGGTGGGGTAATGCAGGTGCAAGCCGAGACGGGCGCTGCGAGCGTCGCCGCCGCCGTTGCAGCAGCCCATGCGCTGCTCGCCGCGCGCGCGGTTGACCGCACGGATCACTACTTCCGCTTCCAGCCCCCGCGCCGCATCAGGCTCCAGCAGCCGCGCCAGCGGCAGGCGATAGGCTCCGTCATTGGTGCTGACGTAGACGTAGCGACCGACCAGGTCGAAGGTCCAGGCGTTGTCCGAGGGCAGGCCATCGCTGCGGTCGAACTGGGTCAACACACCGCCGCGGTAGAGGGCCAGACCCTGATCGAGCGTGGTGAGCAGCAGGCCGTCCCCGCCCAGCACGCCGAGCCCGCTGATGAACGCACGATCGAGCGGACGCGCCCACTCCGGCTGCAGCCAGCGTCCCAGCTCGAGGCTGCGCACGCCGCCTTCGGTTGCGACCAGAAGGCTGCCGTCGGCGCGAGCCAGCAGGCGGCGGATTCGTGATTCCGGCGTGCCCGGAAGCCCGTCGACCCGCTCCACCTCACCCTGCTGCAGGCGCCACAGGCCCTCCAGCGTGCCGATCCAGAGGATCCCGCCGGCATCGGCAAGGCTGGTGACCTGCAGGCCGGCCAGCGCTGACAGGGCGGGGTCGTTGACGATCCGCGCGCCGATTTCCGGCTGCGTGGGGTCCGGCCCCGGCTGCAGTCCGGCCAGGCCGCCACGCGTGCCCAGCCATAGGTTGCCGCCGGTATCCCGGTACAGGCTGTAGACCGAAGGATCGGGAAGGACGTCGGCACCGGCGACAAAGCGGAAGCCGTGCTCGGGGCGCCAGTGCTCGAGCCCGCCGTTGCTGCCTACCCAAAGTCCACCCGCGCCGTCCTCCAGCAATGCCCACAGCAGCGGATCGCGCAGTCCCTGCCGACGGCTGGCCACGCGCAGGGCCGAGTCGCTGATCCTGATCAGGCTTTCGCGCTGGCTGCCAAGCCAGAGGTCACCCTTGCGGTCTTCGAAGATGACGTGCAGCCAGGGCCGCTCCATGAGGTCGATCGGTTCAACCTGCTCCACGCTGCCGTCCGGCCGCAGCCGCTGCAGCCCGTCGATGCTGGCCGCCCACAGGTTGCCGTTGCGGTCGGCGGTGAGGGTGGCAACGGTCTCCTCGGCCAGACCCGGCAGGATCCGCTCGAAATCTCCGGACGCGGGATCCAGCAGCCAGACACCCCGCCGGGTGCCGACCGCGATCTGGCCCTGCCAGGTGGCCAGCGCCAGTGCGCGCAGTTCGGGCTCGGGCAGATCGAATCGGCTGACGGTGTCGCCGTCCAGCCGCCACAGGGCCGATTCGCCGCCTGCCCACAGCGCGGCGTCGGAGTCCACCGCCAAGGCGTGCAGTGATTCACCGGCGAGGTGTGTCGGCTGCAGCTGGCCGGGCGCACGCAGGCCATCCACCGTGGCGGCCCGGATCAGGCCCCGCCAGCCTGCCAGCGCACGCACCGAGAGGGGGCCAGCGGCAATCGGAACCTCCTCGAAGCGGCCTTGGTGCTGGCGCAGCAGGCCGCGCGCAGTCGCAAACCAGACGGCTCCCCCGGTCTCGGCGAGGCTGTCCACCGGCATGCTGAGGTCGAGGCCGGTATTGGCGCGCTTGAACACGTGGAAGCGTCGGCCGTCGAATCGGGCGATGCCGTTCTGGGTGCCCACCCAGAGATAGCCAGCCTCGTCCTGGCTCAGGGTGAGTACGGTGATCTGAGGCAGCCCGTCCTCGGCGGTCCAACGCTCCAGCAGATAGTCACCAAAGCGCACGGCCGGATCCAAGGCCTGCGCCGGCAGCGCCAGCACAGCCAGCATCAGCAGCAGCCAGACCTGTGGCAGGCCCCTGATGGGTGATCTCGACGGCGGTGGCGGTAACCGGCTCATGGCCTTGCGCTGCGATGCAATCGACGTGCCCTGCGCAAATGCGAAGCCCCGCGGCGGTCAGCGGTTACCATGTGCGCCCTTTCCGGCTGGCGGGATGCGCCGCGTGAACTTCCCCGACTACCCCTTCGAGCCGCGCCGTTTCGACCGCGGCGACGGCATCGAGCAGAGCTACCTGGACGAGGGCCAGGGCCCGCCCGTGGTGATGGTCCACGGCAATCCGACCTGGTCCTACTACTTCCGACACCTGGTGCTTGCCCTGCGCGGCGAGCACCGCTGCATCGTGCCTGATCACGTCGGCATGGGCCTGTCCGACAAGCCCGATGACAGCCGCTACCGCTACACCCTGGACAGCCGCATTGACGATCTGGATCGGCTGCTGGCCGCGGTCGAGCCGGAGCGCCCGCTGACCCTGGTGCTGCATGACTGGGGCGGCCTGATCGGGCTGGGATGGGCGCTGCGACACCCGCAGCGGGTGGCGCGGCTGGTCCTGCTCAACACCGCCGGCTTCACCATGCCCGCCGACAAGCGCCTGCCGGGCCTGCTCAAGCTGGGCCGCGACTCCAGCCTCGGCAGCCTGCTGATCCGCGGCTTCAACGCCTTCTCGGCTGGCGCCACTCGACTGGCGGTGAAGCTGCCCATGCCGGCGGCGGAGCGCCGCGCGTTCACTGCCCCCTACGACAGCTGGGCCCACCGCATCGCCACACTGCGCTTCGTCCAGGACATCCCGCTGGGGCCCAAGGACCCCGCCTGGGCCACGGTGTCGGAGATCGGCAGCCGACTGCCGGCGTTCGCGGACCGGCCGGCCCTGCTGCTTTGGGGAATGCAGGATTTCGTGTTCGATCACACCTGTCTGCGCGAATTCCGCCGCGCCTGGCCGCAGGCCGAAGTGCATGAATACGCCGAAGCTGGCCATTACGTGCTGGAAGACGCGCGGACTGCGGTGGTGTCTGCCATCAGGAGCTTCCTGTCAGCGCACCCGGTCGCGGGCTGAACGCACGAGGTTTCAGGCGCCGAACAGCACCAGCTGACGTCCACCCAGGCCCTTGGCCTGGTACATGGCGAGATCGGCGCGGCGCAACACCTCTTCGGACCCGGGCGTATCGGCATCCAGCAGCACCACGCCGATGCTGACCCCAGCCTCGACGGGCTGTCCGAGCAGCATGTAGGGCGGCGTGATCGCCTCCAGCAGGCGCTGGGCGACCTGCAGGGCCGCCTCGGCGTTGGGCACATCGCCCAGCAACACAACGAACTCGTCGCCACCAAAGCGAGCGACCACGTTGACACCCCCTTCGTCGCCCACGTCGACCGCACGCAGCGCTGAACGCATGCGCAGCGCCACGCCGCGCAGCAGCTCGTCGCCGGCCTCGTGGCCCAGGCTGTCGTTGATGTCCTTGAAGCGGTCGAAGTCGAGGAACAGGACCGCGGCGGCCGTGCGTGAGCCGGCGCGCAGTTCGGCCAGCGCGCGCTCCAGCCGCTGGATCAACAGGGTGCGGTTGGGCAGACCGGTCAGCTCGTCGGTGAGCGCCGCCCGCCGCAGGTGCTGCTCCAGCCTGCGGCGCTCGGACAGATCCACGATCACCGACCAGATCTGCTCCGAGCCGTCGGGTTGGCTGACCCGCATTCCAGACAGCAGCACCGGGCAGCGCTGCCCGTCACCAAGCTGGTATTCCTTCTCGTAGGGACCGTAGTAGCCGGTGTCCATCAGGCTGCGCAGCTGTTCGGCCTCCTGGTCGAAATACTCGGGCGGGGTGATGTCCCAGTAGCTCAGCGCAAGCAGGCTTCCCCGCGGACGCCCGACCAGACGCAGGAAGGCGGCATTGCCGTCCACGAAGCGGCCGTCCACGAGGTCGTTCAGCACCACCGCCACCGGCGAGCGCTCGAACATGCCCTTCAGCAGATGCTGGGCCTGGGCGGTGGCCGAGCGGATCGCCTCGTAGCCGGTGATCTCGGCATGGGTGCCGAACATCCGCAAAGGCCGACCGTCAGCTGCGCGCAGCACAACCCGGCCGCGAGCCAGCAGCCAGGCATAGTCACCGTCGGCCCGGCGCATCCGGGCTTCGGCCTCGTAGAAGGGGCTGTCGCCCTGCAGGTGGCGCTCCAGCAGGATGCGCAGACGCGGCTGGTCGTGCGGATGCATGCGCTCGAAGGCCGCATCGGAACTCAGCTGCTGCAGCGTCGCCGGCTCGCCCAACAGCTCGGCCCAGCGCGCATCGACGCGCATGCCGCCATCCTCGATATCCCATTCCCAGAGCCCGGCGCGGGTGCCTTCAAGGCTGGTCAGCAGACGCTCGCGCTCGGCCTGCAGGCGCGCCTCGACGGCTTTCTGCGCGCTCAGGTTGATGAAACTGTTGACGACCGCGCGCTGACCGCTGCCGGTTTCGTGCATCAGCTGGCTGTTGACTTCGATCCAGCGACGCTCACCGTTGGGCAGGCGGATACCCATCACATCGCCGCGCACCGGGCGGCCATCCTGCAGCACCCGCATACCCGGATGCTCCGTGCCGGGATAGGGGCTGCCGTCTTCATGGATGGCGTCCCAATCGCCCTGCACCGAGCCGGTGTTCAACAGCTGGGCGCGCGAGCGGCCAAGCAGGCGCTCGGCTTCGGGATTGCAGTCAACGATGCGTCCGCTTTCGTCCTGCAGCACGATACCGGCGATCGTGCAGTCGATCAGGCTGCGCAGGCGCTGGCGCTCGCGCACGCGGGCACTGACGTCGTTCAGGACCAGGGCGAAACCGGCCAGCGCCTGCCCGGGCTGGCGCAGCGGCTGCAGGTCGGCCTCCATCCAAAGCTGGCGGCCATCGGCCGCGCGCACGCTCAGGGTGGTGTGGGTGGCAGCGTGCTGGCGAACCGCTTGGCGGAGCATGATGAGGCCGTCGCTATCGCCGACGCTGGCCGGGCGCTCGCCGCCAAGAAGATCCAGAAGCGATTGCCCCAGCAGCGCGTCCGTCGACCACTGGCCGACAAGCTCGAACGCGGGATTTGCCCACAGCACGCCGCCGGACGGATCCAGCAGGACCAGCGGGATGCGGGTGGAGTGCGCAAACAATCGCACCATGCCGATCCCGAGCGCCTCGGAATCAAACCCCTCGGGCAGCGCAAGCCGCCTCCCTGACCTCAGTGCGCTTGTGCCCTCCATCGCCCCTTGATTCTCCGATTGCGTGCCGCCCCAGCCCCGGGAGGGCAACCCTACCGCGGTTTGCAAATCACGTGCCACGCGTTTCCACAGCGCATCCCGGGGGCATAGACGCCGGCCCCCGGAATATCCCTCGCCCACCGATGGCATGCTGTTCTTCCCCAGCCAGCCGCCCGACGCCGTGCTCAGCCTGCCCCCTCTCGCGCTCTACGTCCATATTCCCTGGTGCGTGCGCAAATGCCCCTACTGCGATTTCAACTCACACCGCGCGCCCGATGCGCTGCCGGTGGCCGAGTACGTGCGCGCACTGATCGCCGATCTTGAGCAGGAGCTGCCGCAGGTCTGGGGCCGCAGCGTGTCCAGCATTTTCTTCGGGGGCGGCACGCCCAGCCTGTTCCCGGGTGCTGCGATCGGCGAAATCCTGGCGGCGGTAGCCGCACGCCTGCGGCTGGCGCCCGGGCTGGAGGTGACGCTGGAAACCAACCCCGGCACGGTCGAGTTCGATCGCTTCGAGGCCTATCGCGCAGCCGGGGTGAACCGCATCAGCTTTGGGGTGCAGAGTTTCGACGATGCCCGTCTGGCCGTGCTGGGCCGCATCCACGACAGCGGCGAGGCCCGGCGCGCCTTCGAGCTCGCCCGTAGCGCCGGCTTCGACAACATCAATCTCGACCTGATGTACGCCCTGCCCGGCCAGGATCTCAGCGGCGCGCTGTCCGATCTGGAGCAGGCGATCGCGCTCGGCCCCGAGCACCTGAGCCACTACCACCTGACCCTGGAGCCCAACACCCTGTTCGCGGCCAAGCCACCGCCCGGCCTGCCGGACGAGGACAGCGCCTGGGACATGCAGGCCGCCTGCCAGGCACGGCTGGCGGAGGCTGGCTACGCCCAGTACGAGATCTCCGCCTATGCGCGCGCCGGCCGGCGCAGCCAGCACAACCTCAACTACTGGCAGTTTGGCGACTACCTCGGCATCGGCGCCGGCGCCCACGGCAAGATCACCCTGCCCGCGGAAGGCGCCGTGCTGCGGCGCTGGAAACACAAACACCCGCAGGCCTACCTCGACCGCGCCCATGGCCCTGAACGCATCGGCTGCGAGCAGCGCCTCGCTGCGGCCGATCTGCCCTTCGAGTTCATGCTGAACGCCCTGCGCCTGCTCGAGGGCAGCGAACTCAGCACCTTCGAGGCCCGCACCGGTCTACCGCGCAGCACGCTGGATGCGCCCTTCGCCGAAGCCCGCCGCCGTGGCTGGCTGCAGTGCGAGGGCGAGCGCTTCCACGCCAGCGAGCTGGGGCAGCGTTTCCAGAACGATCTGATCGGCTTGTTCCTGGCGACGTAGCGCGCGGGTTTCCGGGATAGCCGCGGCAGGGCCCGCGGTTCGCCAGCGCGGTCCGCACTCATCCCGCCGCAACGGGGTGACTGCTTCAATTCGGCGCTCCATTCCAGAGGTCATCCGCAATGCTCAGCGAACACAGCATCCAGTGCCCCTGGTGCGGCGAGCGTTTCGAGGCACTTGTCGATCTCAGCTATGGCGATGCCGACTACACCGAGGACTGTCAGGTGTGCTGTCGGCCGATCCAGCTGGGGCTGCGGGTGGACGACGACGGTGAATTTGATGGCCTGCAAGTGGAGCGTGAGTAGCCGGCGGCTTGACGCTGCTGGCGCAGCCCCCTGAGCCCGGCCAACCGGGGCGATGTGGAACCCGTGAACCGGCGGGGCGCGGGCCAATGTCCCGCCGATGACCATGCGGCAATGGGCCGGCGGTGGATTCGGACGCGGATCAAGGCGCGAGCAGCAGACGCGGCGGGGGTGTGGCGACGACGAGCAAGCCCAAGCCGCCCCTGAAGACGCCGTCGGAGACTCGCGATTCGCTGCGCGCGGCACACCGGGGAAACGCAGCGCGGCGTCAGCTCATGCAGCCGACTGCGCGACCTCTGCCCGCATTCGCGCGATCACATCCGCATAGTCAGCCGCATTGAAGATCGCCGACCCCGCCACGAAGGTGTCCGCGCCGGCTGCTGCGATTTCACCGATGTTGTCCACCTTCACCCCGCCATCCACCTGCAGGCGGATGTCACGACCGCTGGCCTCGATCCGGCGGCGCGCCTCGCGGATCTTCGGCAGCACCGAGGGCAGGAAGCTCTGGCCGCCGAAACCCGGGTTGACCGACATGATCAGGACCAGATCGATGCGGTCCATCACGTAGTCGAGGTAGTGCAGCGGGGTGGCCGGATTGAACACCAGGCCAGCCTTGCAGCCGGAGTCGCGGATCAGCTGCAGGCTGCGGTCGACGTGCTCGCTGGCCTCGGGATGGAAGCTGATCAGGCTGGCGCCGGCCTTGGCGAAGTCGGGGATGATGCGGTCCACCGGCTTGACCATCAGGTGCACGTCGATGGGCGCGCTGATGCCGTGGCGGCGCAGGGCCTCGCAGACCAGCGGCCCGATCGTGAGGTTGGGCACGTAGTGGTTGTCCATCACATCGAAGTGCACCCAGTCGGCGCCGGCGGCGAGCACGTTGCGCACCTCCTCGCCAAGGCGGGCAAAGTCGGCGGAGAGGATGGAGGGAGCGATCAGGCAGCGGGACATGGCGGGACTCGTGGGCAGGGTCGGGATCAGCCGCCGCGCTCGGCGCGGATGCGGTCGTAGGCGGCATTGATGGCGCGCGCGCGAGCCTCGGCCTGGCGGCGCACGCCCTCGGGCTGGCTGGCGACGCGGTCGGGATGATGGCGCGACATCGCGCGGCGATAGGCCTGGTCGACCTCGGCCATGCTGGCCTCGGGCTCGACGCCCAGCACCTCGTAGGGATCCTCGCCGCGACCGCGGCGACTGCGCAGGGCCAGCCAGCCGCCGTCGAAGCCCCAGCCGACCAGAAACCCGAGGACGGCGCCAGCCGGATGCCGCAGCAGAATCCAGCCGAACACGAACCCCAGCAGGCGGCCGACGTAGGGCATGCTCAGCCCTCCGCGTCGGTTGAGGGCTCGGGCGCCGCGCGCAGGCCGTTGCGCGGCATCGAGGCGTACCAACGCGCCAGCTCGTCGAGCTCGGCCTCGCTGAGCGCACCCACCACGGCCTGCATCGGCGGATGCCTGCGTTCGCCGCTCTTGTACTTGCGCAGGGTCAAGCGCAGATAGGCCTCGTCTTGACCGGCCAGGTGCGGGTTGCCCGGAGAGAGCGCGATGCCGTCGATGCCATGGCAGCTCGCGCACATGCCCAGAGTGCGGGGGCGCTCAGGGGCGCCGGAATCGGGCTGGGCGCCGCTGCCGCAGGCGGCGAGCAGCAGGGCCAGCGCCGGCACCACGCGCAGGAATGGGGAACGGGAGGAGTGCATCCCCGAATTGTAGCCGGCCGCCGCCGGGAGGCCGCGTGCAGGGCGTCGGCCAGCGCGGTGCTCGACTTTTCCGCGCGCCCGGAGCGCCGCGCTGGGCCGCCGCGGACTCCACCGCTACACTTGCGCGCTTTCCAAGCGCCCGAGGGCTCCGCGCCGTGAGCACCACCCTGCACCAGTCCGACCTGCCCGGCCTGCCCCTGCTGCACCGGGGCAAGGTGCGCGATGTCTACGGCGTGGGCGACGACGCCCTGCTGATCGTTGCCAGCGACCGGCTCTCCGCCTTTGACGTGGTGCTGCCAGACCCCATCCCCGGCAAGGGCGAGATCCTCTGCCAGATGTCCAACTTCTGGTTCGAGCGCACCGCCGCGCTGCAGCCCAACCACCTGCTGGACACGCCGCTGGCGCAGGTACTGCCGGCCGGCACGCCGATCGAGCTGTACGCCCGCCGCAGCGTGGTCGCGAAGAAGCTGCGCGCCCTGCCGGTGGAGGCGATCGCGCGCGGCTACCTGATCGGCTCC
This sequence comes from Aquimonas sp., assembly GCA_022241605.1. Taxonomy (GTDB): domain Bacteria; phylum Pseudomonadota; class Gammaproteobacteria; order Xanthomonadales; family Xanthomonadaceae; genus Aquimonas. Next base: position 63,432 of record JAKOMQ010000014.1, read on the forward strand.
GGCTGGAAGGACTACCGGCAGAGCGGCGCGGTCTGCGGCATCGCCCTGCCGTCCGGCCTGCGCCAGGCGGAAATCCTGCCCGAGCCGATCTTCACCCCTTCGACCAAGGCCGCGCTGGGCGACCATGACGAGAACATCGGCTTCGACCGCGTGGTCGAGCTGATCGGCGGCGAGCTGGCCGAAGCCGTGCGCGCGGCCACGCTCAAGATCTACCGCTTCGCCGCGGCCTATGCCGCCGAGCGCGGCATCCTGATCGCCGACACCAAGCTGGAGTTCGGCCTCGACGAGGACGGCCGCCTGATCGTGATGGACGAGATGCTCACCCCCGACTCCTCGCGCTTCTGGCCGGCCGACGAGTACCGCGTAGGCATCAGCCCGCCCAGCTACGACAAGCAGTTCGTGCGCGACCACCTGGAAACGCTGGACTGGAACAAGACCGCCCCCGGCCCACACCTGCCGGCCGAGGTGATCGAAGCCACGCGCGCGAAGTACGCCGAGGCCCTGCTGCGGCTGACTGGGATGCGGGTGGAGTAAGGGCGCGCGTTGGCGGCAAGCGGGGCGTCTGTCCCACCGTCGACGCGACTGATATCGGTTGCGATCGACGCTTTCGGCAGCGCTCACACCGAGGACATGGCTGAGTCGAGACGGTCGCCGCCGAGTCGCTCAGCCCGGAGCCAAATCCACCGCCGCGACGACGCGGACGGAGGCCATGCCATGAGTGCGTTCAACGCACTTGCGCGTGCCGCCTGTCTGTCGCTGATTGGCAGCGTTACCGCGGCGGGTCCAGCGAGCCCGCACGCGCTTGAGAGGGCGCTCGACCCCGGCACCGACGCGATCAGCTCCCAGCCCGGCAACAGCGATCACTGCATGACCTGGCGCGAGTCGCTGGAGGCCAACTACACCGACGGCGTGGTAATCCTGCTCGGGGGACGAGTCGTCCATGAGCACTACGCGGGCTGCCTCCGCCAAGACCGCCAGCATGCAGCGATGTCGGTGACCAATTCGCTCACCGGCCTGCTCGCCGAAACCCCGGTGGCCGAAGACGGACTCGACCTGGCCGCACGTATCGGAGGGGTCAGGCGGGTGATGGTGTCGGAACGGCGGTCGATGGCAGATATGGCTCCCTGAATGCGGACCGCCGAAGCCTCCACCGTGCGCGCCTTGAGGCCCAGTGTCTTTGGGGTCATCCCTGGAGAGGCTGCCTGTACAGAGCGTCCGCCGGCAGGCCCGCGACCGCGCATGCGACTTGGCTGATGGGCGAAACCGGCGCCGCGGAGGCCTCGCTCCAGATCGAGGACTCAGGACTTTGCAGATCCCGCGACTCCGATTTCCAGATACCCGGACCAACGCACTCGGCTCAACGCCATGTTTTAAATGGTATTTAACTATGTTCGGTCAAGATGCAGGATTGCGCCCCTGCAGATATCGAGAGAAACTCGCGCAGATCCTGCCGGGGCTGTTCCGATGCCAGACTTCCATCATCACGAACTTTGCCTCCTGAACCCTGCGTTCGACTCTCCGCTCGTCGATGTGATCACCGAGCTCGAACATCTGCGCAGGTTGAAGCTGGAAGGGACCACCCCGGAACCCGTGTTCCAGCAACTCAAGACCATCTTCCACATGCTGGAAAGCTTGGGTTCTGCGCGCATCGAAGGGAACCATACGACGCTTGCGGACTACGTCGAGACGCGGCTCGACGCATCTCCGGCCACGCTGAGCGACCAACTGCAGGAAATGGCCAACATCGAGGAGGCCATGCGCTACATCGAAGCGCACTTCTCACCGGGGCAGCCGCTCAGCGAGCATTTCATCCGGGAACTGCACGCGCTTGCGGTCGCCGGCCTCAAGCGCGAGGGAGACCAGACACCAGGCGCCTATCGGCGCACTCCGGTTCGAATCGGGCTGTCGGAGCACGCGCCACCCGACCCGGTGCTGGTGCCCCAATACATGACGGAGCTCGTGGAGTTCGTCAATCGATCGGACGCATCGAAGTACGACCTCATCAAGACCGCCCTCGCGCATCATCGCTTCGCCTGGGTGCACCCCTTCAGCAACGGCAATGGTCGCGTGGTGCGGCTGTTGACCTACGCCCTGCTTATCAAATACGGCTTCAAGGTCAAAGCGCAGGGGCGCCTGCTGAATCCCACGGCGGTGTTCTGCAACGACCGCGACCGCTACTACGCCATGCTCGCCGAGGCCGACACGGGCACCGCGCAGGGCCGCGAGAAATGGTGCGCCTACGTCCTGTCGGGCATCCTCGAAGAGCTACGCAAGGTGGACCGCCTGATCGACTCGGACTACCTCATCGATCGCATCCTCAGCCCCGCAGTGCGCTACGCGCGCCAGCGGGAGCTGCTGACTGACACCGAAGAGCGGGTGCTGCTTTCCGTAGCGAAACTGGGCATCGCAAAAGCGGGTGATCTAACGGACGCGATGCCGGGATGGAATACGAATCAGCGCACCTATCAAGTCGGCAAGCTGGTCGCAGCAAGGATGCTGGTTCCGCTGCGCGAAGGCGCTCGGCAGTACACCGTTGGCTTCGCCAACAACGCGTTGCTCCGAGGCGTCATTCGCTCACTGTCCGAGGAAGGCTTCGTACCCGAGAGCCTGGGTCGATCGCGGTAGCCAAGCGCTCGCGCCACAAGGCCGCCCGAAGGCGGCCCTGCTCGCATCAAGCCCTGGAGCTCCCGCCCTCACTCATCCAAGGTCAACAGCGAGGCATTGCCCCCCGCCGCCGTGGTGTTGATGGTGAGCGTGCGTTCGCTTGCAAAACGCAGCAGGTAGTGGGGGCCGCCGGCCTTCGGACCGGTGCCGGAGAGGCCTTCGCCGCCGAAGGGCTGGACGCCGACCACCGCGCCGATCTGGTTGCGATTGACGTAGCAGTTGCCCACGCGCACGCGCTTGCTGATCTTCTCGACCGTCTCGTCGATGCGCGAGTGGATGCCCAGGGTGAGGCCGTAGCCGGTGGCGTTGATGGCGTCGATGACCTTGTCCAGCTCGCTGGCCTGCCAGCGGATGACGTGCAGCACCGGGCCGAAGACTTCGCGCTTGAGCGTGGCGAGGCTGGGGATCTCGTAGGCGCGCGGGGCGAAGTAGGTGCCCTGGGCGCACTCGTCGGGCAGCGGGGCGCTGGCGATGCGCTTGGCTTCCGCATCCATGCGCGCGGCGTGGGCCTCCAGGATGCCCTTGGCCTCCTCGTCGATCACCGGGCCGATGTCGGTGCTGAGCAGGCCGGGATCGCCGATCTTGAGCTCGGCCATGGCGCCGGCAAGCATATGGATCACCTTGTCGGCGATGTCGGCCTGCACCAGCAGCACGCGCGCGGCCGAGCAGCGCTGACCGGCGGAGCCGAAGGCACCACTGATGGCGTCCTTGACCAGCTGCTCGGGCAGCGAGGACGAATCGGCGATCAGCGCGTTCTGGCCGCCGGTCTCGGCGATCAGCACGCCGATCGGCCCATCGCGTTCGGCCAGGGTGCGGTTGATCAGGCGCGCGACTTCCGTCGAGCCGGTAAACGCCACGCCGGCGATGCGCGGATCACGCGTCAGCGGCGCGCCGACCGTGGGGCCGTCGCCCGGCACCAGCTGCAGCACATCCTCAGGCACGCCGGCCTCGTGCAGCAGCTTGACCGCGGCGTGCGCGATCAGAGTGGTCTGTTCGGCAGGCTTCGCAATCACCGCATTGCCAGCAACCAGCCCAGCCACGACCTGGCCGATGAAGATCGCCAGCGGAAAGTTCCAGGGGCTGATGCAGACGAACACGCCGCGGCCGTGCAGACGCAGGGTATTGCTCTCGCCGGTCGGGCCGGGCAGCACCTCGGGCTGGTTGAACAGGCGACGGCCCTGCACCGCGTAGTAGCGGCAGAAGTCGACCGCCTCGCGGACCTCGGCGATGCCGTCGGCCAGCGTCTTGCCGGCCTCGCGGGTGGCCAGCGCCATGAACTCCGGCATGCGCTGCTCCATCAGGCCGGCGGCATGCTCGATGATCTTGGCGCGCGAGGCGGCCGGCAGCGCATCCCAGCCATGCTGGGCTTTCTCGGCGTTGGTGATCGCGCGCTCCACCGTTGCGCCATCAGCGGCCTGCCAGCGGCCCAGCAGCTGGCTGCGGTCGGACGGCGAACGCACCTCCACCCAGTCGCCACCCGAGCTCGCGCCCGGCACCAGCGGCTTGGCCTCGATCGGGAACTTCAGCGCGTTCATGCGTACGGCCAGCGCGCGCAGCGCGTTGTCGTCGGCGAGGTTGATGCCCAGCGAGTTGGCTCGTTCGGTTCCGTACAGATGCACAGGCAGGGGGATGCGCGGATGCGCGGCATTGGCGTAGCCGCGCACGGTCTCGGTGGGGTCGGCCACCAGCTCGATCGGGCTGATTGCAGGGTCGGTGATGCGGTTGACGAAGCTGGAATTGGCGCCGTTCTCCAGCAGGCGACGCACGAGATACGGCAGCAGATCCTCGTGGCTGCCGACCGGCGCGTACACGCGGCAGGGCACGTTCAACCGGTCCGGGCCAATCACTTCGGCGTAGAGGTCATCGCCCATGCCGTGCAGCTTCTGGAACTCGAAGCGCGGCGGCGCCGTGGGCTCGACCGGCCCCAGCATCTCCAGCGCCATGTGGTGAATCGCGGCGATGGTGTGGGCGTTGTGCGAGGCAAACATGGGGTACAGCGCGTCGATGTGGCCGAGCATGCGGCGCGCGCAGCCGAGGTAGCTGAGGTCGGTGTTGGCCTTGCGCGTGAACACCGGGTAGCCGGCCTGGCCTTCCACCTGCGCGCGCTTGACCTCGGCGTCCCAGTAGGCGCCCTTGACCAGGCGCATGGGGATGCGGCGGCCGGCACGACGGGCGGCATCGGCGACCAGGTCGATCACCTGCGGCGCGCGCTTCTGGTAAGCCTGCACGGCCAGGCCATAGCCCTGCCAGCCCTCCAGCGCGGGGTCGGCAAAGACCTGCAGGATCAGGTCGAGGCTGAGCTCCAGCCGGTCGGTTTCCTCAGCATCGATGGTGAAACCGATGCCCTGTGCGCGCGCCAGCTTGGCCAGCTCCAGCACGCGCGGCGCCAGCTCGGCCAGCACGCGGGCGCGCTTGGCGTGCTCGTAGCGCGGATGCAGGGCCGACAGCTTGACCGAGATGCTGGGCGCGTCGAAGACGTCGGCAAACGGCCCGGTGCTGCCGATCGCAACAATCGCCTTGCGGTAGGCCTCGAGATATCGGTCGCCGTCGGGCTGGGTCAGCGCACCTTCGCCGAGCATGTCGTAGCTGTAGCGGTAGCGCGCGTTTTCGCCTTTCTTGCTGCGCTTGAGCGCCTCCTCGATGGTACGGCCCATCACAAACTGGTGGCCCATGATCTTCATGGCCTGGCGCACCGCCAGCCGCACCACCGGCTCACCGGCGCGGCCGACCAGGCGCTTGAGCGCGCCGGTGAAGTTGCTGCGGGTTTCTTCGGCCAGGCCGACCATGCGCCCGGTCAGCATCAGGCCCCAGGTGCTGGCGTTGACGAACACGGAATCACTCTGGCCGACGTGCTTGCCCCAGTCGGCCTCGCCCAGCTTGTCGCGGATCAGACGGTCGGCGGTCTCACTGTCGGGGATGCGCAGCAGGGCCTCGGCCACGCACATCAGCAGCACGCCTTCCTCGCTGGAGAGGTCGTACTCGCGCATGAAGGCTTCGATCGCGCCCTGGTCCTGGGCACGCTTGCGCACGCGCTCGACCAGATCCACGGCGGTGGCCTGGATGCGCGCACGCGCATCGGCGTCGAGCTGCAGCTCGCCCAGCAGGGTGCGTACGGCCTCGTCTTCGTCGAGCAGCCAGGCAGCGGTGAGGGCAGCGCGCAGCGGATCGCTGGCGGCCGGCAGTTCCGGGGTCAGGATGGGGGTATTCACGGGGGCAACCTTGCAGGTTCAAAGGCCGCCGCGCCGAATCGGCTCAGCAGGGCCGCCGCCTAGTCTAGGGCGGCGCTTGCGCCTGCGGAAGCGTTTGGTTGGAGCGCCGGGAATCGGGAATCGGCTGGAAGCCGGCAGCCCGGCCATCGCGTTCTGCCTGACGGCCGTGGATGTCCAGGATTCTTTGCGGCCTGATCCTGGAAAGCGCTCAGATGGCCTCCGCCTCGCTTCGATTCCCGATTCCCCATTCCCCATTCCCGGCAGTCAACCCTCAAAGCCGTCCTTGAACAGCCCCGGAAAGGCGCAGTCGTCATAAGCAGCGGCATCGACGAAGACGAAGAACTCCGCACCCGCGGGCATCGAGGCATCGCCCTGAATACCCCAGACGCTGCGTCCGTCGACCTGTCGCCATTCCAGGTCGAAAGTGGTGTTGTTGGTGAGCCCCGGCACCACGCGCGGGGTAGCCAGGGCGCGTGCGCAGCGGCCGGGGTCGTCGCCAAGCAGGGGGTGGCTGCTCAGAGGGCTGAAGCGGCCGACGGTGGTGACCCGGTGCACGAAGGCGGTGGGACTGGGGTCCTGCGCATAGACGTGAAAAGCGAAGCCGGTGGGCATGCTGGCGCCCAGGGCCTGGTTGCCGATGAACCAGCAGTTGGCGCCGGTCGTTCCAGCGGGGCAGTTGTAGCCCACCGCGATGTTCTGGGAGTTCTGCGCACCCCCCAGCCAGACCGGCGTCGCGAGCACGATGGCGTCCTCTCGGCTCTTGCCGTTGAGATAGCTGTTGCTGAGCGTGGTGGATTCGAAGCTGGTGTTGGCGCTGGCGGTCTCATGCCGGTAGGTGGCGCCGAAGCTGCCGTTGGCGCCCGGCGCGAAGCGGTGCAGGTAGGCATTGGCCGGCAAGGGGCTGCCGATCGCGTAGCCGAACCACTCGCCCAGATGGAAAACCCCGATCGGGTTCGGATTGCTTGCACCTGGCGCGCCCGCCACCGGGTTGAAACTCTTGCTGATATGCACGTTGACGGCTTCGCTGGCCACACCCAGCGCGACCGAGCTGCTGCCCGCGCTGCCGTTGCGTGCCAGCCCAACCTGATCGCCAAACTCGTAGGCACCGATATCGACGGCGGTGGTGCCGGTGCCGATGGTGCGCCTGCGCCCGTCTGCATCCACCTGCGGCGCACCGGCGGCGCCGTACAGCAGCTGCGCGGACACCGCATTGCCGGCGTTGATCGCCGCCGATCCCTCGGTCAGTCGGGGGAAGCGCCGGGAACGCAGGCGCGGATCGCCGGTGACGGTGAGGGTGGCGCTGGCCGGCATTGTGTTGAAGGTGTTGCCGAAGCTCAGGTTGCGCTCGATCGTGAAATTGTCGACGACATTGCCGGACACCACGAGGCTCTGGGTGTTGTGGGCGATCAGGTTGTTGAAGATGCTGCCCGTAAAGCTCGGGCCGATGATCGGGTAGTCGATCCAGATCGGGGTGTCACAGCCCACGGCGGTGTTGTTGAACAGGCGCAGCTCGTTGTCACCGACACCGGCGAACGAAGCCGCATACAGCCCCACGGGAAAACTCCCGCTCACACGCGTACAGATCAGCGCATTGCTGAAAGCGCGCAGCACCGGTGTCGAGCTGCCGGCGCTGCCGAAATTGGGGGCGGCCCCGATCACCATGCGCAGCGCACCGGGGCCGAAGTTGCCCTCCACACGGTTGCCGTAGACGTTCATCGCATGCAGATCGCCCGGGCTCAGGTTCAGCATCAGGCCGGCGCCGGTGCCTGCGCTGCCGCCGCTGCGCTGCACCTGATTGAAGGCCACCCGGCCGCTGGTGCGTGCATTCAGGCTGAGGCTGAGTGCAGGCTGGTTGGAGCTGCCCGCATCCACCCGGTTGTTCTGCACGTCAACGCTGGCGCTGCCGTTGGCATTGGATTTTTCCACCCGCAGCAGCACCCCCGCGCCGCCGCTGCTGTCCAGCCGGTTGTTTACGAAACGCACCGTCAGCGAAGCGGCGGCGGTGTGGCGAAAATCAATGCGCCCATCGCGCAGGCGCAGACCCTCGATGTCCCAGTTGACCGAACCATTGCTGGCGACGCCGGTGACGCTGCGGCCGGCGGCGAAGCGCGCCGTCCGGTTGGGCGCAGCGCGCAGAGCGAACGACTTGTTGATGCCGATGTCCTCGTCGATCTCTCCCGCGAAGGCAATCAGCACGGTGTCGCCGGCGGCCGAACCGTCGATGCAGGCCTGCAGGGTGGCGCCACAGGGCGCGCTGCCCGGCCAGGTGCGGGTGACCTGCGCACTGGCGGCCAGGCTGGACAGCAGCAGCAGGAAAAAGACTGGAACGCGCGGAAAGACCATGTTGGCGAGGCTCCTCGCGGCCAAACGCGGCCGCTTACCCTGTCCATTGCGCAAACCGGTGCCGGCAGAGGACAGAGGTATCGATAGCGGTCGGTGGGAAACCCTAACGCGGCCTCAGCCACCCTGGTCCGGCACCAGCACCTGCAGACGCGCACGCAGCGGGTGGCTCGGCAGGGCTTCGATCCGCTGCAGCCGCTGCAGGCACTCCTCTGCGACAGCGCCGGCCTCGGCGCTGCGGCCCGCCGCCTTCAAGGCTTCTGCCAGCAGCAGCTCGCGGCGCAGCAGGGCGATATCGGGGTCTTCTGCGCTGCTGGCGGGGCGCGGGTACAGGCCATCCAACAGCTCCAGCGCGGCGTCGATCCGCCCGCCTGCGAAGGCACAGCGCGCCTCGGGCTCGATCCCGCCGGCAGGGGTCGCGTGCACCCGCATCTCTGCCAACGCGGCTTCGATGACAGCGGGCGCGGCCCCCTTTTCACACAGCAGGCGCGCGCGCAGGGCCTGCATCTCGCCGATCCGCACCGGGGCGGCATCGCCGCGCGCCTGCATGCGCTCGATCGCGCGCTGCGCCGCCGCCAGGGCTTCGTCGGCGCGACCCGCATCGGCCCACAGCAGGGCACTGTTGAAGTGGATGAAGGAATCCTGCTGCGCTGACGCCAGCCCCTGCGCGCGCGCCCATTCATCGGCACTGCGCTGCAGCCAGGCCTCGGCCTCCACGAAATCGCCGCGCCAGTGCGCCATCCGCGACAGCGCCTGCAGGGCCGCGCCGCGGACCTGGATGGGCTGCTCGATGCCTGCAAGCAGGGCGAGGGTTTCGTCGAGGCGGGCAGCCGCCTCGGTAACTTCACCCACCGCCAGCGCAGCGTAGCCGAGGTTGAACACCGTCACCGCGATCGAAACGGTCGAGGTGTCCGGGTTCGCGCGCTTGATGCGCAGGATCTCCCGGTGCTGCAGCGCGGCATCGCGCACCCGGCCCTGCTGGGCCAGCACGTTGGCGCGATCCGTGGCCAGTCGCAGCGGCAGATCGCCGACATCGCTGCGCCCTTCGATCCGACGGTGCAGCGCGTCCAGCCGGCGCTCGGCGGCCGGCAGATCGTCGAGGCGGCTTTCCAGTACCCCGCGTTCGCGCAATAGCTCGAACAGCGAAGGCCCCTCGGGCAGACGCTGCTCGACATAGCCGATCGCCTCGTCGAGCGCTTCGCGCAGCTCCAGGTAGCGGCGCTGCGCGCGCAGCAGGTCGGCGCGCAGGTGAAGCACGCGCGCCCAGGCTGAGGGCTCGTCGGTGTCAGCGCCGCCAACCAGGCTGGCGGCTTCGGTTGCCAGCGATTGGGCCTCGTCGAACTGGCGCCGCGCCAGCAGGATCTCGCCGAGGCTGACCATCAGATCGGCGCGCAGCGTGGCGCGGCCGCTGGCCGAATCACGGACCTGGGCGAGGCCGCGATCCAGCAGCTCGCGGGTGCTGGGCAGCTCATCCGGCGGACGCCCCGGCAGCTGGGCGCGGAACAGGTCCACCAGGAAGCGGCTGGTGGCGCCGGCGCGCTCGGCTTCGGCCTCGGCGCGGGCCTGCGCCGCCGACGCATCCGCACGTGCCTGCTCAGCGCGCTGGGCCTGCTGCAGGGCAAGCGCGCTGCCAAGCAGCAGCGCCACTGCAATCGAAAGCCCGGCCCCCAGCGGCAGCCAGTTGCGCTGCAGGAAGCGCTGCAGCCGGTAGCGGCGATGGCCCTGGCGCGCATGCAGCGGCCGCCGCTGCTGCCACCGCCGCAGGTCTTCCGCCAGCTCGCCGGCGCTGCCGTAGCGGCGGGCGGGGTCGATGCGCAGGCAGCGCTGCACGATCAGGTCGAGGTCGCCGCGCAGCTCGCGGCGCAGACGCGCAGCGCTGCGTCGGCGCGCCGCCGCCAGCGCGTCGGCGCGGGCGCTGCGACGCAGGGCGGTAGAGGGCGCCGCGCGCTCACGCTCAGCGGCGCTGCCCGCCGCGCGCTCGCCACACAACAGCTCGTGCAGCACCAGGCCCAGCGAGTACAGATCCGAACGCACGCCAATCGGCTCACCGGCCAGCTGTTCGGGCGAGGCGTATTCCGGGGTCAGCGGCTTCAGCACGGTGGTGGCCGCATGTTCGCGGCCCGGCTCCAGCAGGCGCGCGATGCCGAAGTCCAGCAGGCGTGGCTCGCCGCGCGGATCGACCAGGATGTTGGCCGGCTTGAGATCGCGGTGCACCACCAGCTCACCGTGCGCGTGCGCCACTGCCGCCACCACCTTCAGGAAGACGGCGACGCGCTCCGGGGTATCCAACCGGCGCGCATCGGCATCGGCCACCAGCGAGCTGCCCTCGACCCGCTCCATCGCAATCCAGGGCGTGCCTTCCGGGTCGACGCCGGCGTCGTACAGTCGCGCGATGTGTGGATGCTCCAGCCTCGCCAGGATCGCCTGCTCCTCGATGAAGCGCTGGCGCAGCTCGGGCGAGAGCAGGCCACGGCGCAGGCACTTGAGCGCGACCTCGCGGCGCTGCCCGCCGACCTCGCGACTGGCGCGCCAGACCACCGCCATGCCGCCCTCGCCAAGCAATGACTCCAGCCGGTAGCCGCCGATTTCCCGACCCGCATGGCTGGCCTCATCGGCCTCCGGCAGCAGCCGGGCGGCCAGCGATTCCAGCGGGCCGGCCTCCGCCTCGGCGTGCGCGATCAGAGCGCGCAGACGCGCTTGCTCGGTGGGCTCTGGGCAGGCTGCGGCCAGCCAGGCTTCGCGCTCGGCGGCGGGCTGCTCCAAAGCGGCATCCAGCAGGGCCTCCAGACGCTTCCAGGTCTCCAACTCTGTGGCTTGCACGGCTCAGGCCCCCAGCGGGTCGGATTCGAGCATCTGCGCCAGCAGCGCGCGCGCCTTGGCCCAGTCGCGCACCACGCTACGTGCATTGATACCGAGCACCTCGGCCACCTGCTCCACCTCCAGCCCGGCGAAGAAGCGCAGCTCCACCACCTGGGCCAGTCGGGGATTGACCTCGGCCAGCTGCAGCAGGGCCTGGTCCAGCGCCAGCAGCTCGCCGCAGGCCTGCTCGGCGATCGGCGGGGCCGAGTCCAGCTCGACATGTTCGGCGCCGCCGCCCCGCTTCTGCGCCTGCCGGCTGCGCGCGGCGTCAATCAGGATGTGCCGCATGGCCTTGGCGGCGTAGCGGTAGAAGTGCGCCTCACACTGCCAATCAGAACGCTCCGGCCCCAGCAGGCGCAGCCAGGCTTCGTTGACCAGGGCGGTGGTGGAGAGCGTGTGCGCGCGCTGCTCACCCGCGCGCTGGCTCCGCGCGATCTTGCGCAGCGATTCGTACACCAGCGGAACAAGCCGATCGAGCGCGGCGCGATCGCCTTCGCCAGCCGCCTGCAGCAGTCGGGTGATGTCCTGTGGCAAGACCATTTCACTTGCGTCAGGCCAGGCTGGCCCGGGAAGGCAGTCTAGCTTGCGTGCCGGGATTCGGGATTCGGGATACGCGCGCGTCCGCGTCAGGCAGGCCCTATCCCTTGCGACGCCCCGAGATCCGCACCCAGTCCTCGCGGCGGTCAACGCGCAGGTCAGAAAAGTCGGGGGCGTAGCGCAGCAGCAGTTCGTCCTCCTGGCCGTCGAGGATGCCGGACATCGCGATCAGGCCGCCGGGGGCGGTGCGCGCGGCCAGCAGCGGCGCAAGCTCGTCCAGCGCGGTGGCGAGGATGTTGGCAACCACGATCGGGTATTGCGCGGCAGGTTCGTCCTCGGGCGCGTACACCTTCAATCGGTCGCCCACGCCATTGCGCTCGGCGTTGTCAGCGGTGGCCATGAGCGCCTGCGGATCGTTGTCGACGCCCACGGCTGATTCCGCCCCCAGCACCAGCGCGGCCAGCGCCAGCACGCCCGAGCCGCAGCCGAAATCGAGCACGGCCTTGCCCTGCAGATCGAGGCCGTCCAGCCACTCCAGGCACAGCGCCGTGGTCGGATGCGTGCCCGAACCAAAGGCCAGACCGGGATCGAGGCGGATCACCGCCAGCGCCGGATCCGCCGGTGGCTCGATATTCCATGGAAAGACCCAGGTGCGACGCCCGAACTGCATGGGCTTGAACTGGTCCATCCAGGCCCGCTCCCAGTCCTGATCCGGCACCTCCTCGGTGCTGGCGCTGGCGGCGACCTCGGCCGGCACGCGCGCGGCCAGTTCGGCCTGCAGCGCCTCGGTATCGACGTCGTGCTCGAACAGCGCCTCCAGCACGATCTCACCCCACAGCGGCATCTCGCCGACGCCGGGCTCGAAGATCGCCTGCTCGTCTGGAGCATCGGCATGCGCATCGGCCAGGGTCACGGCGAGCGCGCCAAGCGCCTCCAGCGCTTCTTCGACGGCGGGCTGCTGCGGCAAGGTGCAGATGAGGCGGAGTTTGAGGTGGGGCATGTCAGTCCTGCGATTACAGAAAATGCCGAGCGGCGGGGAGGTTTGCGACTCTCCCGCAGCTGCCGGCTATAGATTCCAAACGCCCCGCTCCAGCGAGGGGTGCGGAGCACCGTGCCTGCGACGGTGAAGCACGTTCACAACAGTGCGAAGACCGAAGAAAAGACTGGCTCCGACAACGGTGCCGGTAGCCAGCCAGGCAAGCTCCAGGCTGCGGGCTTCGGCAGCCATTGGGGCACGGACATCCAAGACCAGGAGGAGCAGCCCCAAGCCGGCAGAACAGCCGACCCATCCGCAGAGCGCGCGGGCAATTCGGAGTATTGCGAACACCATGCGCCTCCCGTCTGTGCCAGTGTGGCTTCAAGACCCTGAGGCTCTTGCCCGGGCCCGAAGCTCCACTCACCCCAGCCCAATCCCCTTCTCCCGCGCCTCGGCCAGTTTCTTTTCCAGGTAATGGATATTGGCGCCGCCGGCCTGGAAGCCGGAGTCGGACATGATCCGCTGCTGCAGGGGCACGTTGGTCTTGATGCCGTCGACGACCATTTCGGACAGGGCCACGCGCATGCGGGCGATGGCCTGGGCGCGGTCGGCGCCGTGCACGATCAGCTTGCCGATCATCGAGTCGTAGTTCGGCGGCACGCGATAGCCCTCGTAGATGTGGGTATCGACGCGCACGCCGGGGCCGCCGGGGGCGTGGAAGTGCTTGATCAGGCCCGGCGAGGGCATGAAGGTCTCGGGGTCTTCGGCATTGATGCGGCACTCGATGGCGTGGCCGCGCAGCACCACGTCTTCCTGCTTGATTGAGAGCTTGTGGCCGGCGGCGATCAGCAGCTGCTCGCGCACGAGATCGATGCCGGTCACCAGCTCGGTCACCGGGTGCTCGACCTGGATGCGGGTGTTCATCTCGATGAAGTAGAAGTGCCCGTTCTCGTACAGGAACTCGAAAGTGCCGGCGCCGCGGTAGCCAATTCGGATGCAGGCCTCGACGCAGACGCGGCCGATCTGCTCGCGCTGCTCGGGCGTGATGCCGGGCGCGGGGGCTTCTTCGACCACCTTCTGGTGGCGGCGCTGCATGGAGCAGTCGCGCTCGCCCAGATGGATCGCGCCGCCCTGGCCGTCGGCCAGTACCTGGATCTCCACGTGGCGCGGGTTCTCCAGGAATTTCTCCATGTAGACCATGTCGTTGCCGAAGGCCGCCTTGGCCTCGGCGCGGGTGGTCTGGATGGCGTTGTTGAGCGCGGCCTCGGAATTCACCACACGCATGCCGCGGCCACCACCGCCGCCAGCAGCCTTGATGATCACCGGGAAGCCGATCTCGCGCGCGATGCGGATGTTCTCCACGCCCTCATCGCCCAGCGGCCCGCCGGAACCGGGCACGCAGGGCACGCCCGCGGCCTTCATGGCCTTGATCGCTTCGACCTTGTCGCCCATCAGGCGGATGGTCTCGGCCTTCGGCCCGATGAAGATGAAGCCGGACTGCTCGACGCGTTCCGCGAAGTCAGCGTTCTCGGACAGGAAACCGTAGCCCGGGTGGATGGCCTGGGCGTCGGTGACTTCCGCCGCGGCAATCAGCGCCGGCACGTTGAGATAGCTCTCGGACGCCGGCGCCGGCCCGATGCAGACCGACTCATCGGCCATGGCGACATGCTTCAGATTGCGATCGACCGTGGAATGCACGGCGACCGTTTTGATGCCGAGCGCATGACAGGCGCGCAGGATGCGCAGCGCGATTTCACCTCGGTTGGCGATGACGACTTTATCTAACATGGGATTCGGGATTCGGGATTCGTAAGAGCCGGCGTCCTCACCTACTGAGGGCTTGTCCAGCGAGCGGATGAAGGCATTGAGCTTGGCGAAGGTTCGGTCGATCAGTTCTTCGAGTGCACCATCGCGCGGGGCCATGCGCAGGCGCACGGCGATCTGGATCTGGGTATCGAGCTCTGCCAGCGAGCCTCGCGCCATCGAAAGGAAACGCAGGAACTCGCTGGTGGAGCGTCGTGCGGCACCCTCGGCGATGTTGGAGGGCACGCTGACCGCGCTGCGTCGCACCTGCGAGGTCAGCCCAAAGCGCTCGCGGTCGGGAAAGCCCGCGGAGTAGGCGTAGACCGCCTCCACCAGCTGCATCGCGTCGCGCCAGACCTCAAGCCTCGCGTGCGGCCGCTCTTGCGAATCCCGAATCACGAATCCCCAATCCCCTCGGCGCTCAGCCGATGACAAACATCGGCTCGTCAAACTCCAGCGGCTTGCCGTTGCCGACCAGGATGGCGACGACGGTGCCTTCGACCTCGGACTCGATGGGGTTGAACATCTTCATGGCCTCGATGATGCCGAGCGTGTCGCCGACCTTGACGGTCTGGCCGAGCTTGACGAACGCGGGGGCGTCGGGGTTGGGCGAGGCGTAGTAGGTGCCGACCATGGGGGAGCGCACCACGTGGCCGTCGGGCAGGGCCTGGCTGGCGGTGGACTTGACGCTGCCGGTGGCCGCCTCGGTGGGCGAGACCATGCCGGTGGCAACCGGCGCCGGGGCGATGACCAGCGGCGCCTGCACCGGCGCGGGCGCGGGCGCGGCAGGGGCGACCGCCGCACGGGAGAGCCGCACCGACTCCTCGCCCTCGCGGATCTCGATCTCGGTGAGGTTGGATTCTTCCAGCAGGTCGATCAGCTTCTTGATCTTGCGCAGATCCATGCAATCCTCGTTTGCTTGATGCCCGCATCAGCGGGCGAAGAAAGGTCAGCTGACGCCCAGTCGCGACAGCGCGGCCGAGAGCGCCAGCCGATAACTGTCGGCGCCGAAGCCGCAGATCACGCCTACTGCGATATCGGACAGATAGGAGTGGTGGCGGAAGGGCTCGCGGGCATGCACGTTGGAGAGGTGCAGCTCGATGAAGGGGATCGCCACCCCGGCAAGGGCGTCACGCAGGGCGATGCTGGTGTGGGTGAAGGCACCCGGGTTGATCAGGATGAAGGAGGTGCCATCGCCACGGGCGGCATGGATGCGCTCGATCAGGGCATGCTCGGCATTCGACTGGAAGCAGTCCAGGGCGTAGCCTGCGGCGTTGGCGCGCGCTGTCAGATCCGCCTCGATGTCGGCGAGCGTAGTGCGGCCATAGAGATCCGGCTCGCGGCTGCCAAGCAGATTCAGGTTGGGACCATTGAGCAAAAGCAGTGCCGGCACGGCGTCCCCCGAGTCTCCACGCACCCTGCGTGGGCCGCGTAGTCTGCGCGTGAAGCCGCGCATTGTCCAGCAGATGCCCGAGTGTTTACCGAAGATCGCTGCTGTTTGAATTTCGGCAGCCGGTTTCAGGCTACCGCAGGCACGATCAGCAGATCGCAGCTCAGCTGAGCCGCCGCCTGTCGGCTGAAGCTGCCCAGCAGGCCGCGCTCCAGCGCCGAGCGGCCGCTGACGCCCAGCACGACCAGATCCACCGCCGCCTCGGCCACGAAGTCCTCCAGCACCTGCGCCGCGTGGCCCTCGCGGATGGCTGGCACCGCGTCCGGCGCGTCCAGCGCGGCGGCAAATGCCTGCATCGAATGAAGCGCCTCGTCGCGGGCCATCTTCCGGTAATGCTCCATCCCGTCGGGGCCTACCCCGGCATAGCTGAGCGTGCTGTTCCAGTGAAGTTCCAGCGCGTGCAGCATTACCGTCTCGGCATCCAAACCCAGGCCGAGCGCGAAGCGGGCGCCCTGCAGGGCGGGTTCGGAGAAATCGGTGCAAACACAGATCCCGCGATAGGGCTGATCCGCGGGTTGGCGCGCCAGCAGCACCGGCAGCCGATGCTGCTGCAGCACGCGCTCGGCGGTGGAGCCCAGCAGCAGTCGACGCAGCCCGACCGGCTCAGCGCCGCCAAGCACCAGCAGCAGGGGCTGACCCAGCGCATCGAGGGCAAGGTCCAGCGGCTGCTCAAGCAGCATCGTGTCGACCTCGAACGGCGCGAGACGTGCCGCCTCGGCGGCAAGCGCGGCGACGGCCGCGGCACGCGGCTCGGGCAGCACAGACGGCGGCGCCAGCTGCTGCAGCCAGCCTGCCCTCATTGGGGCATGCACCAGTCGGAGCGGCCGGGCCAGCACCTGTGCCAGGGCTGCGGCACGATCAAGCGCTCGGCCTGCAGACGGAGAGAAATCGCTGGCGGCGACGATGGGCGCGTCGCGAGGCGTGCTCATGCGCCAGCCTCCGCCGGTCGCCGGCCTGCAGCAATGCGCTGGGCTGCGTGGTCGGCCGCGTCGTGGAAGGGCAGCAGGATCTCGTCCGCACCGGCGTCGCTCAGGCGATGCGCGTCGCCGGCCGAATGCGCGGTCACCGCGATCCGGCCGCGGAAGCCGAGCCGGCGCAGCGCCAGCACAAGGTCGCGATCCTGCTCCAGGTGACGCAGGGTGCTGATCACCCAGGTTGCCGAGTCCAGCGGCAGATGCGCCAGAAACTCCTCGTCGGCGGCATCGCCGAACAGCACCTGCAGCTTGCGGTCGCGACTGCGCACCAGCACCTCGGGGTCGAAGTCCACCCCCAGCACGTCCATCTGCTCCTCGCACAGGCGCTCGGCCAGGCGACAGCCATAGCGGCCCATGCCGAACATGATCACATCGGCCTGGCGCGGCCGCGCTTCCATTTCGCGTTCGCGGAACGGGTCCTTGCGCTCGAACGGGCCCAGCCAGCGCTCGAAGATCGAGTAGAGCTTCTGCGAGTAGAGAATCATGTAGGTCGACAGCGTGATCGTCACCAGGCCCACCAGGGTGACCAGCCCCAGCGCAGCCGGATCGACATGGCCCACCGCTACGCCCATGGCGATGAAGATGATCGAGAACTCGCTGATCTGCGCCACCGTCAGGCCAGCCATGAAACCGGTGCGTTTGCGGTAGCCCATGAGGCCCATGATCGCCATCACGATCAGCGGGTTGCCGATCAGCACGAACAGCGACAGCACCACCGCCGCCGGCAGCTCGGCGCCGAGGGTGGACAGATCGAGCTGGGTGCCGAGGTGCACGAAGAAGAACAGCAGCAGGAAATCGCGCAGGCTGGCCAGCCGTGCATTGATGGCCTCCCGGAAGGGCAACGAGGCCAGCGAGAAGCCGGCCAGGAAGGCGCCAACCTCCTTGGTGAAGCCCAGCATCTCGCCGCCTGCCGCCAGCGTGGTGCCCCAGGCCACGGCAAACACCAGCAGCAGCTCCTGCGAGGCCGCCACCGCATGCAGCAGCCTCGGCAGCACGTAGCGCATCAACAGCGCCATGCCCACACCGACCGCGATCAGCTTGAGCACGATCTCGCCCAGCTGGACCACCCAGCTGACCTGCTCGGCCGCTTCACCGGCCGCGCCCTGGCTGCCGATCGCCATCATCGCGATGACCACCGCGATGTCCTGCACGATCAGAAAGCCCATCGCAATGCGGCCGTGCAGGCTGTCGATCTCGCGTTTGTCCGAGAGCAGCTTGACGATGATGATCGTGCTGGAGAAGGTCAGCGCCACCGCCACGTAGAGCGAGCGCACCCAGTCCATGCCGAGCGCGAGGCCGATGAAGAAACCGCCGACGATGGTGAAGGCGAGCTGGCCCAGGCCTGTCGCCAACGCCACTGCGCCGAGCTTGCGGACCAGGTGGATATCCAGCTTCAGGCCAACCACGAACAGCAGCAGGGTCACGCCGATCTCGGCCAGCAGCTCCATCGGCTCATGAGCGCTGACCCAGTCCAGCACCGAGGGCCCGGCCAGCAGGCCGATCAGGATGTAGGCCACGATCACCGGCTGCTTGAGCCGCAGCGCCAGCAGGCCGATGGCGGCGGTGGCGAACAGCAGCAGGGTGACTTCGTTATAGACGTGCATGGGCATCCGGTGCGCTGACGTGACTTCTGTCAAAGTGCCAGCCCAACCCCCGTGCCGGCAAGCCCGATACGAGTGCGCTTGCTACCATCGCGGGCTTGCCCATCGCGGAGCCCCAACCATGCGCCAACGCCTGATGCTTGCCACCCTGCCGCTTGCGCTCGTGCTCGCGGCCTGTTCGCGCGAGGCCGCCGAGCCTGCCGCGCCACCGGCCGCGGCAGAGCCCACCGCCAGCGCGATCCCCGCCAGCGATCACACGTTCTCGCCGGAGCTGAGCACCGCCGACTGGGCCGAGCACGTGCGGGCGCTGTCCTCCGACGAGTTCGAGGGCCGCGCGCCCGGCGGCCGCGGTGAGACGCTCACGGTCGAGTATCTGATCCAGCAGTTCAAGGCGATCGGACTCGAGCCCGGCAACGGCGACAGCTGGACCCAGGACGTTCCGATGGTGGTGACCACCGCCAGCCCCGACACCCGCCTGCAGATTCGTATCGGCGACACCGAGCTGGTGCCGGTGTACGGCCCCGAGATGGCCATCCACACCCGCAGCGGCGAGGCTGAGGTGCAGGTCGCCGACAGCGAGGTGATCTTCGTCGGCTACGGCGTCAACGCGCCGGAGCTGGGCTGGAACGACTACGAAGGCCTGGACGTGACCGGCAAGACGGTCGTCATGCTGATCAACGACCCCGGCTTCCACGCCGCCGACGAAAGCCTGTTCGAGGGCCGGCGCATGACCTACTACGGGCGCTGGACCTACAAGTTCGAGGAGGCCGCCCGCCAGGGCGCCGCGATGGCCCTCATCGTCCACGATGACGCCGGCGCCTCCTATCCGTGGTCGGTGGTGGAGAACGGCTGGACCGGCCCGCAGTTCGACCTGCCGCCCAGCGTCGACCCCGAACCGCGCCTGCCGCTGCAGGGCTGGATCAGCGGCGCCACCGCCGAGCAGCTGTTCGCCGCCGCCGGCCACGACTTCATGGCCCAGCGCGCCGCCGCCAACCAGCGCGGCTTCCGCGCGCTTCCGCTTGATGCGCGCGCCAGCGCCGAGGTGCGCAGCAGCGTGCGCGAGGGCAGCTCGCAGAACGTGCTGGCGCGCCTGCCCGGCCGCGCGCTGGCCGACGAGACCGTGATCTACATGGCGCACTGGGACCACATGGGGCGCAACTTCAGCCCCGGCGGCGACCAGATCTTCAATGGCGCGGTCGACAACGCCAGCGGCATTGCCGGCATTCTCGAGATCGCCCAGCAGTTTGCCGCCGGCCCGCGCCCACAGCGTTCGCTGCTGTTCCTCGCGCTGACTCTGGAGGAATCCGGTCTGCTGGGTTCACGCTATTACGTGGCGAACCCGGTGGTGCCGCTGCACAAGACCGTGGCCGGCATCAATCTGGACGCGATGAGCGTGATCGGCCGCGTCCGCGACTTCACCGTGATCGGCTACGGAAGCTCCGAGCTTGAGGACATCCTGCGCCCGATCGCCGAGGGCCAAGGCCGCATCCTGCGTCCGGAGTCCTCGCCGGAGAGCGGCTTCTACTTCCGCTCGGATCACTTCAACTTCGCCAAGGCCGGCGTGCCGGCGCTCTACGCCAAGGGCGGCGTGGACCACTTCGAGAAGGGCGAGGAGCACGGCAAGGCGCTGGCCGCCGACTACACCGCCAACCGCTATCACAAGCCCGGCGACGAGTTCGACCCGAACTGGGACCTGGTCGGCGTGCTGGAAGACCTGCAGGCCCTGCATCAGGTAGGCGCCGAGCTGGCCAACAGCGAGGCCTGGCCGCAGTGGTATCCGACCAGCGCCTTCCGTGCCGCGCGCGAGGCGCAGTTCGAGGCCGCGCGCACGCAGGGCGACTGATCCGGCCCCGCACGCACATCCAGATCGCTGCACGCAGACCGGGCCCTCGCGGCCCGGTCTGCGTTTGGAGCTCAGCGCGGCCGGCTTGGCAGGGGAGCCGGCGCGCGGCCACGCCGCTGGCCCGCGCGCGGCTGGCCGGGGGGCTGGCTGCGCTGCGCGGCGGCGAAGGCGCGACGCGCCCACAGGGCGGCCTGCTCGGGGTCGCTGAGTACGCCGGCAGGGGCGCGATACCAGCCCGGGCGGGCCGTGCACTGCGGGCCGGAGTAGCTGTAGGCGCCGAGGCCCTCGGCCTCGAACAGGGCACGGCTGCCGGCATCGGCGCGCAGGTAGAGCTGGCCGTCCTCCCACAGACCGAAGGCCAGGCCCTCGTGGTAGAGCGCGCAGCCGTCGAACAGGGGGCGCAGGCGGACTGAACCAAAGCGTGCGAACACGACGGCAAGCGTCTCGGCGCAGGAACAAGGGCTGTGCATGGAAGGTGCCGGAGTGTTTTCCGGGATCACATCTAGCAGGCTCAGGCTGCAGAAATGTTTCAGCGAGATTGCAGCGGCGGCACCTGCTCGAAGCCATTGGCGAACAGCGCTTCGGGCAGCTGCAGGCGCAGCTCAAGCTCGACGCTGGATTCCGCGGCAACCAGCGGCAGCACCGCCAGCCGGTAGTCCTGCGGCGCACCCAGCCCGTGGGCGCGGGTGAGCAGGGGCAGCGGCTGCTCCGCCATGAAGGCCGCCCAGGGGTACTCGGAGGGGATCGGCCGCAGCCACAGGGTGGCGCCGGCGACGTCGGTATCGCCATCGTTGTGCAGGCGCAGGCGCAGCAGGCTGGGCGTGCTCTCCAACAGCTCCAGGCGCAGGTCCTCGCGCTGCAGCCACCAGGCCAGGATCGTGTCGAGGCGCTGCATCCAGAAATCGCCGTCGTCGCGAGCAC
This sequence comes from Aquimonas sp., assembly GCA_022241605.1. Lineage (GTDB taxonomy): Bacteria > Pseudomonadota > Gammaproteobacteria > Xanthomonadales > Xanthomonadaceae > Aquimonas. Next base: position 84,609 of record JAKOMQ010000014.1, read on the forward strand.
GGGCCAGGATAGCTTCGACCTCGGCAAGCACGTGCGGGCGCACCGGCGGGCCGGACATGTCGCCGGCGGTGCGGCCCTCCAGCACCCAGGGGTGGGTGACCCAATTGAACAGGCCGCGCCGGCTGGCCATGAAGCGGGCCTTGTCGACCATCAGGGCTTCGAATTGGGCCGGGGAGGCCTCGAACTCATCCAGCAGGATGAAGTCCATCGGCGCCGAGGGCGGCAGGCTCCAGACCTCGCCCGTCCACCACGGCAGGCTGCACTCGCACCAAACGTCCTGGTCGCTGCTGTCGTAGGCCAGGCCGGCGCTGGCGGTGGCGCGCCAGGTAGCCGGCCCCAGAGCGAGATTGGGCGCACGAAACCCTAGCAATGGCGGCACGCCGGGCGCGCTGTTTTCGATGAGCTGACGCATCTGCGCGAGCCGCGCCGCCTGTACCGCCTCGCTCTGCCCCTCGAAGCGGACATGGATGTCGCCATGACCCGCGATCTCGGTGCCGGCTGCCAGCAGGGCCTGCACGACCTGCGGATTCTCGACCGCGCCCTCAGTGCCGGGCTGTCCACCCGACTGGCCAAGCAGGAAGAACGTGCCGAACTCGGCCAGCCCCAGCCGCGCAAAGATATCCAGCAGGGCCGGCACCGCGGTGCGCATGGCCGCGCTTTCGGTGTCGGCGGTAAACGCGTAGGCGGCACGCGCGCCCTGCGGCCAATGGCCGAGCTGGATCACCGCGCTGCGGGTATTGAGCCAGGCCAGGCCTTCCTGGATTGGCGTCCGCCAGGCCAGCGGGTACTCCCAGTCGGCATAGACCCCGGGCAGGGCGCCGAACCACAGGCTGCGGCCATCGCCGAAGGCATGCGCGAACACCGCACCGGCATCGTCCGGGGCAGTCCAGGCCTCATCGCTGGCGCGCCAGCGCGCCAGCCGGCTGGCGCCGCTGGCGCTGGCCGCGTAGGCCGGCCACGCGCTGCGATTGAGCAGCTGGGGGATGGTCGGCAGCTCCGAGCCCGGCAGCGGCGGCACCTGCATGACGGGCCCGGTCCAGAAGCTGCCGGTAGCCACCGGGTGCTCCACGCCGAAGCGGATCTCGTCCAGCGGCGGCCGCCCCGGCCGGCTGCGCGTAAGAGCCTGCAGCGCGCTCACGCCAAGCACGTCCTCCAGGCCGAGGCCTGAGCGGCCGCTGGCCAACAGGCCACCCCCCTCAGCCACCCAGGCGCGCACGGCGGCGGCGGATCCGGAATCCAGCGACACATGGGCCAATACCAGCGTTGCGTGCCCCTCAAGCGCGCCTGGAGGCAGCGGCTGACCGGCGCCAAGCGGCAGGTCCAACCAGGGCGTGCGCTGCTCGGCCAGGGCCTCGCGAATGCCGCGCGCGTCCAGTGCCGATACCGGATCGTCCAGGTCGAACACCAGCAGCACCTGCGGCGACAGCGCAGCGGCGCTGGAGGCCAGCCACAGCAGGAGCAGGGGCAGCAGGGCGGACAGGCGAAGGGTCGGGCGCGTGGAAGCAGTCATCACATGGGTGCACACTGGAGGCATCCGTAGCTTCAAGCAGATCGCGTGCCAGATCCGTCATGAGCCCGGCCCTCACACACTCCGTCCTTGCCTCGCCCAGCGCCTGGGAGACCGGCCGCGCGGCCTGGCTGGTGGCGCAGGCGGCTGCAGTCGCACCGAGCGGGTCGCCGACGTGGAGGCCCGGCTGTAGCCTCCGGCACCGGGCCGGGCCGAACTTGCAGCCCTGCTGGATGATCCCAATCGTCAAGCGTTTGCGCTGAGCGACGGCGCGGTCAGCTTGCGGTTGCGGTCATCCCGCCCGCAGCAGCGAGGCCATGTCGGGCCGCATCGCGCGCAGTGCGCTCGGCATGGCGGAGACGCAGGCAAGCAGGACGCTCAGCAAAGAAGCAAACACGAGGTGACCGGCGTCGACCCTCAGCAACAAGCCGCTCGCGTCATCAGTTGCTGCAGCGAGGCGATACATCGCCGCACCCGCCAGGCTGCCTGCAAGGCCAAGGGCCAAAGCGAGCAGTTGAACCCGGGAGAAAAGCCGGCGAGGTGCGATTCCCAGCGCGGCACGCACGGCGTCGCTGCCCGCATTCCTCTCCTGCCAGAGTGCGAGCACAGCAGTGAGTCCGGCCGCGGCTATCAATGACAGGGTCAATGCGAGGCCCGTCGCAACCAGCGATGTATCCAGCATTGGCGAGGTGCGGCGAGATTGGATGCTGCGCAGATCGACGACCTCCGCAACCTGGGCGCCTTCCCACACGCGCGAGGGAACGGGCTCAAGTCGATTGCGCAGCAGTTCGCGGCCCTCGTCCCTGATGATCGAATTCGACTTCATCAGGTAGTAACTCCTCGGTCCCGGCGCGCTGACGGAAGAGATGAAGACCCTGGGTGCCGCATCGGCATTCCCGGGATCGATGATCGCCTCGGCCACGCCGACCACGGTGCGCTCGAAGTCGAAAGGATCTTCCCCGGCATCGGCGCGTCGGGTCAGGCGAATTCGCTGCCCCAAGGCTGCCGTCGGCTCGCCCCAGACTCGCTGCGCAAGAGCGGTATCGATGACCGCCCAGTCCGACTCTTCCTCGTCAACGCCCAAGCGACCGGCCCGCAGCGGGACTCCCAGCAGGGAAGGCAAGCCCGCAGAGCTCTCGACTACCGCAACCGTGCCCGCGTCGCCCTCCAGCAACCCAGGCACTTCGATACGCCGGCTCCTGTAGAAGCTATGGTTTGGCTCGCCGGGAACCCAGGTGGACCAGGCGGTTCGCTCAATCCCGCGGACATCGGCCACTGCAGCATCCATACCTTCGACCAAGCGCTGGCCGCGGCTCCGGCTGAGAAAGGGAAGCCCGAGGCCTGCATAGTCGACCATGGCGACCGCGACACGTGGGGAGGCCTCGTAGGTTTCCGCCCCCTTTCGGATATCCCGAATCTGATCCAGGCTCGCCATGGCAAGCGACAGGGCGAGCGAGGCGAAGCCGATCTGCAGCACCAGAAACACCGGGATGGCTGCTGAGTAGCTACCGCCGCCGCGCATCGGTGCCCTGACCGAAGCGGCCGCCTTGATCATCGCACCGCCCGCCAAGCCCATCACGGCCAAAGTCGCGAGGAGACCCAAGGGAACAGCAACCGAGCCCGCTTGCAGTAGCGAGGCGATGCGAGCCGCGGCGCTCGCATCGAGCCCACCAGCGGCGAAAATGTATCCAAGCCCGCCCAGCACGCTCCCGAGCAGTGCGGCCGCAAGCACGGGATAGGCGAATGCGCTCGCTGCATGCTTGAGGAGGTCGACTCCCCTGGCGCCCAGCACGACACGCACGGCAAGCGCCGCGCGCGCCGCATTCAGCTTTGCCAAGGTCCACAGCACCAGCGTTACCAGCGAAAAGCTGTAGCCAAGGAATCCGGCAAGTCGGACCTGAGCCATCTGTTCGCCGCGCAACCTGTGGGCCAAGGGCTCCTGGGTCACTCCGTCCGACAAATTGAGGCGTGCATCCTTCGATTCGCCTTCTGCTGCCCCCAACCGGGCATGCGCAGCGGCAAGCCCGGCTTCCAGTTGTTCCATCGCCATTGATGCAGGCGCTGACGCCAAGCCCCAGAGGGAGAGGCTGAGGTCGGGGCTACGCGAGGCTGCGCCACCCAGAATCGGACCCAAGTCGGAAACAGGCAGGACCAACCCGACTGCCGGAGATCCAAAAGACTCCAGCAAGCCGCTGGGTAGGGAGCCGATCAGCGTAGTGGAGCCTTGGCTCACCGCCAGCGCCATGCCCGATACCGAGTTCGAGCCGGCGATCCGTTGCGCCAGTGCCGGACCGACGAGAGCTGTGCCCGGAGCCAACCCGTTCCGGCGCTCAGACGCCGGCGCCCCGAGCTCAAGCCCCACAGCCTCGAACCAGCGGGGGTCAACGAACAATGCGTGGACGCGGGTCAGCGTGCCCTCAAGTTGGATCATGACCGGTACGCGAAGGTATCCCGCCAGCCTGATCGGCTCGGAAACGCCCTCGGCCAACTGCCTGTGCAACTCAGGCCAGAGCGGTTCTGGCATGGCCCCGGGCGAAGACTGTACCGAAAGGGTTCGCAGCCGGAGATCGTGAACCGTCTCCCATCTCGAAGGCCGGGAGTGATCGTCAAGCAGCGCCAGAACCACCGTGAGAAGCGCCAGCGAAAGCGCCATCCCTGTCAGGGGCAACCAGCTGTGATGGAACAGACCGAATCTGTTTTCTCTAGCCAAAACCGCTCCCCACCTGCTCAGAAGTCGCTCGATGCGCTCCCGAGACTAGCCGGGAGCGCATTGAGCAGGGAGGGAGCTTAGCGTTCTTCCTTTTCGCCTTCTTCTTCATCTTCGCAATCGGCGCCGGAAGGACACGTGCAACCGCATTGATCGTCCAGATTCAACGCGGCAGATTCAATTCCGAAACGCAACATGCTCTTTGAGGGCTTCGGCGAAGACCTCAGGAGGGGGGCACCAAGCTGGCGAGGGCGTGCGCTGCTCAGCCAGGGCCTCGCGAATGCCGCGCGCATCCAGTGCCGATACCGGATCGTCCAGGTCGAACACCAGCAGCACCTGCGGCGACAGCGCAGCGGCGCTGGAGGCCAGCCACAGCAGGAGCAAGGGCAGCAGGGCGGACAGGCGAAGGGTCGGGCGCGTGGAAGCAGTCATCACATGGGTGCACACTGGGGGCATCCGCAGCTTCAAGCAGATCGCGTGCCAGATCCGTCATGAGCCCGCCCCCAGCCAGCGTTCCGTCCCCCGCAGTCAGCGCCATGGAATCCGGCCGCGCGGCGTGGCTGGTCGCGCTGGCGGCCGGCCTCGACGCGGCGGGGCTTCAAGCGCTTCAGCTGCGTCGCCTGCAGGCCCTGCTGCGCGAGGTGCGCGAACGCTCGGCCCTGCACCGGACACGGCTGCCGCCGCCGCTGCCGGCCGGCTGTCGCCTGGACGCGCAGCTGGCCGCGCTGCCGGTCTGCGGCCGCGCCGATCTGATGGCCGACTTCGAAGCCTGGCTGTGTCCGCCGGCGCCGGGCCGGGCCGAGGTCGCCGCCCTGCTGGCCGACCCGGATGGCCTCGGCAGCGGCCTGAGCGGCGGCGCTGCGGCCTGGGAGAGTTCGGGCACCCAGGGCCGGCCGGGCTGGTTCCTCGCGCCGCCGCAGGCGCTGGCGGTCTACGACGCGCTGGAGGCCCAACGCGGCGGCGGCCGGCTTGCCAGTCAGGTGCTGCTGCAGGGCGGCCGGCTGGCGCTGGCGGTGGCCACCGGCGGCCACTTCGCCAGCCGCGTCGCCTTCGCCCGCCAGCGGCAGTCCCTGCCCTGGCTGGGCGCGCAGCTGACCGAGATCAGCCTGATCCAGCCGCTGCCCGCGCTGCTGGCCGAACTGCAGTCCCTGCAGCCGCGACTGCTGGCGACCTATCCCAGCGCCGCCCTTGTGCTGGCGACGGAGCAGGCGGCCGGACGCCTGCAGCTGCGTCTGGAGGCCCTGCTGACCGGCGGCGAAACCCTGACCGAGGCGGAACGCAGCCATCTGCAGTGGGCGTTCGGCTGCCCGGTGCGCAACAGCTACGGCGCCTCCGAGTTCCTGTGCATCGCCAGCGACTGCAGTCACGGCCGGCTGCACCTGAACGCCGACTGGGTGCTGCTGGAACCGGTGGATACGCGCCTGCGGCCGATGCCGCACGGCCGCTGGTCGGCGGCCTGCCTGCTCACGAATCTGGCCAATCCGCTGCAGCCGCTGCTGCGCTATCGACTGGATGACCGCATCCGCTACACCGGCGAGGCCTGCCCCTGCGGCTCGGCCCTGCCGGTGATCGAGGTGCAGGGCCGCCGCGATGCGGTGCTGCAGCTGCAGGGCGCAGACGGCGAGCGGCAGGCGGTTCTGCCGCTGGCGCTGTCGACCGTGCTGGAGGAAGAGGCCGGCGTGTTCGACTTCGAGCTGGTGCAGCGCGGCCCGCGTCGCCTGCAGCTGCGGGTGTCCGCGCGCGGCGCGCAGGCTGAACAGGAACTCGCCCGCGGCCGTGCGGCGCTGCAGGCCTGGCTGAAGTCGCAGGGGCTGAGCGGCCTGCGCATCGAGGGCGCCAGCGGCTGCCGGCTGGGCCTGGGGCGCAGCGGCAAGCTGCGGCGGGTGCGGGTGGAGCGGAGCTGAAGCGGTCCGCCTCCGCAGCTGCCCGCAATCCGCCCGAACTGCCGCCCGAGCTTGCCCCATCGTCAGAGGAAGCTTGTCCTCGGCGCATCCCCGCGCCCAGCCCAAGAGCCTCCCCATGAAGCGTTCGATCATTCTGACCTGCCTGTTCACCCTGGCCCTGGCCAGCACCCACGGCGATGCCCATGCCGCCCGCAAGGACTGCGACGCACTGCGCGCGGAGATCGCCACCCGCATCGAGTCCAACGGCGTGCGCTACTACCAGCTGCAGGTGGTGGAGCCGGACGCAGTCGACGTCGGCCGTATCGTCGGCAGCTGCAACGGCGGCAGCCGGCGCATCGCCTACCAGCGCCTGCCGGGGCCGATGGAGGCCGAGCTGCCGACCTTCGCCGCCGCGCCGACGCCGCTGGAGACGCGGGCGCAGGACGAGATCTGAAGCACCTGATCGAGGCCGCAGGCGCGCCTGCGCGATGCGAAAATGCCGGAATGAACCCACCTGCCCCTCCCGCATCGGCCCGCTACGCGCTGCCCACCCCGCTCGGCAAGCTCTGGCTGTGCCTGCGCGAAGGTCAGCCGGTGGCGATCGACTGGGCCGACAACCGCGAGCGCCTGCAGCGCAATGCCGGCCCCGCTGGTCCAGCTGGCGCGGTCGAGGACGCCGCCGCCAGCGCCCTGCTGGAGCGCCTGCGCCGCTACTTCGAGGGCGCGCTGGACGCGCTTCAAGGCCTGCCTCTGCCGCCCGGCGGCAGCGCATTCCAGCGCGCGGTGTGGACAGCGACCGCGGCGATACCGGCAGGCGAGGTGCGCAGCTACGCCGGCTTGGCCGAGAGCTTGGGTCGCCCCGGCAGCGCCCGCGCGGTGGCCACCGCACTGGCCGCCAACCCCTGCCTGCTGTGGGTGCCCTGCCACCGCGTGGTCGGCAGCGACGGCCGACTGGCCGGCTACGCCGCCGGCGTGGAGCGCAAGCGCTGGCTGCTGGAGCACGAGGGACATCTGGCGCGGCTGGGCAGCGGGGCCTCGGCGCTCGGCAGCCGGGTGCAAGCGCCAGGCTAGGGTAGTGATTCGCACTTGAGCGAACGCATCTGCGGCGACCTCGGCAAGGCTGTCAGCCTTGCTCCGCCACACAAATCCGCTGGCAGCGACTGTCCGCCAAGCACCAGTCACTGCACTGGCGGCGACTGCTCACCCCACCAAACCACTCGCCAGCAGGCCCCACAGCAGGCCGCCCGCCAGCGCCAGATACAACAGGCACACCGGCAGGGTGCGGCGAATGATCTCGGCCTCGCGGCCGGCCAGGCCGACCGTGGCAGCGCCCGCCACCACGTTGTGCGGGCAGATGATGTTGCCGACCGCAGCCCCCAGGGTCTGCCCCGCCAGCAGCCAGGCCGGCGGCAGGCCAAGGCCTTGGGCGGTGCCGGCCTGCAGGCTGGAAAACAGCACGTTGGAAGCCGTCGCCGAGCCGGTGACGAAGCTGCCCAGCGCGCCCAGCGCCGGCGCCAGCAGCGGCCAGGCCGCCCCCAGTCCGAGCACCGCGGCCTGCTGCAGCGCCGCCACCATGCCGGCGTCCAGCATCAGCCGCGACAGCAGCAGCATCACCAGCAAAGCCAGCGCGACCGGCCGCAGCAGGCGCGCCGATTCCAGCAGCGCCACGCGCAAGGGTGCACCGGCGCGCCGCTGCAGCAGGGCGGTGCCGAGCAGGGCCAGCATCATCAGGGTGCCGGGGTGCTGCAGCAGCGCGATACGGCCTCGGTAGCGCCCGGCCCATTCCCAGGCCAGCACGCCGGCCTCGCCCAGCGGCAGCAGGCGGCTGGTCGCCACCAGCAGGATCAGCAGCAGGTAGGGCAGCAGGGCCGGCAGCAGTCGACCCGGCAGGCCAGCCACCGCCGGTAGTGGCGGCCCCAAGCGCACGGCCGCCAGCAGCAGGCCGATCGCCATCAGCGCGGCGCCGAAGCTGCCCAGGGCCGGGCCGGCCAGCCACACCAGCAGCAGGCTGGACAGCAGGAACCCATAGCCCGCCAGCAGCAGCCAGCCCAGCGGCAGCCGCACGCCCTCGACGGCCAGCAGGCGCCGGAATCCGAACAGCAGCACCGCGCCCAGCGCCAGCTGCAGGCTGGCCGCGGGCACCGCGATGTGCGCGGCCGGCAGCCCGGTCAGCGCAGCCTGCGCCAGCACCGGCGTGCCGAGTGCGCCGAAGGCGACCGCACCGGCGTGGCCGACCAGGGCCAGCGCCACCGCCGGCACCGGCCGCACGCCCAGCCCAACCAGCAGGGGTGCGGCCAGCGCCACCGGCGTGCCGAAGCCAGCCGCGCCCTCCAGGAACAGGGCCAGCAGCAGGCCCACCAGCAGCAGCGGCAGCGCGCCGCCGCCAACCAGCGCCGGCAGATCGGTGCGCAGGCGCTCGAAGGCGCCGCTGGCCAGCTGATAGCGATACAGCGCCAGCGCCGGCCACAGGATCCAAAGAATCCCCAGCGCGAGGAACCCGGCCTCGGCGCCGATGCCGACTGCAGCCACCGGCAGGCCCAGTTCAGCGCCTGGCGCGAATGCGCCTATCGCCAGCAGCACGCACAGCCCCAGCCCGGCGCCGCCGGCGCGCAGCGCGGACCAGCCCAGGCCCAGCATCAGCCCGAGCACGGCGAGAATGGGCAGGGCCGCAAGCAGGGCCATGTTCGGCCGCGCCTAGGCCGGCACCGCGGCGCTCACCCACCCCTGCCCGCTGCAGCCCGCCATCAGGCCAACCGCTCCACCGATACCGCATGCCGCGGCGCACCGTCGGCGGCAAAAGCCAGCACGTTGTCGACCGTGGTTTCGGCGATGGCGCGCAGGGCATCTTCGGTGAAAAAGGCTTGGTGGCCGGTCACCAGCACGTTGGGGAAGGTCAGCAGGCGCGCGAACACGTCGTCCTGGATCACCTCGTCAGAGAGGTCGCGGAAGAACAGGTCGCCCTCCTCCTCGTAGACGTCGATGGCCAGGCTGCCCAAGTGCCCGCTTTTCAGCGCCGCGATCACCGCGCGCGTATCCACCACGGCGCCGCGGCTGGTGTTGACCAGCATCGCGCCCGGCTTCATCCGCGCCAGCGCCTCGGCGTCGATCAGGTGGCGGGTGGCCGGGGTCAGCGGGCAGTGCAGGCTGATCACGTCGCTCTCAGCCAGCAGCTGCGGCAGGGCGACGTACTGCACGCCCAGCGCGAGGCAGCGCGGGTTGGGCTGCGGATCCAGCGCCAGCACACGGCTGCCGAAGCCGTGCAGGATGCGGCAGAAGCACTCGCCGATGCGGCCGGTGCCGACCACGCCGACCGTGCGACCGTGCAGGTCGAAGCCCATCAAACCCTCCAGCGCGAAGTTGCCCTCGCGGACGCGGGCATGCGCTCGGTGGATGCGGCGGTTGAGGGTCAGCAGCAGCGCCACGGCGTGCTCGGCCACCGCATGCGGGGAGTATTCCGGCACCCGGCCAACAGCGATGCCGAGCTCCGCCGCGGCCTCCAGATCGACATTGTTGAAGCCGGCGCAGCGCAGCACCACCAGGCGCACGCCCAGTGCCTTGAGCTGGGCCAGGATGGCGGCATCGACGCGGTCGTTGACGAACACGCAAACCGCGTCGGCGCCGGCTGCGGCCGGGGCGGTGGCGGCGTCCAGTGCCGCCTCGGTGAAGCTCAGCCGCAGCGCGTGGCCGCTGGCAGCGCGCTCCAGGCTGCGACGGTCATACGGGCGGGTGCTGAAGACGAGGACGTGCATGGCATTCCTTCGGGTCGCAGTCGCCGTGGCCGGCCACCGCGCGGAGCGGGTTCTCAGCTGCGGCCGGCGACGGCGGCATCCGAGACATGGGGGTTGCTCTGGCGCTCGCGGCCCAGGGTGGAGATCGGCCCGTGCCCGGGCACGAACTGCACGGCGTCGCCGAGCACGAACAAGCGCTCGCGGATCGAGCGGATCAGGTCGGCGTGGTTGCCGCGCGGAAAGTCGGTACGGCCGATGCTACCGGCAAAGAGCACGTCGCCGACGAAGGCGAGCCCCACCTCGCGCAGGAAGAACACGACGTGGCCGGGCGTGTGGCCGGGGCAGTGCAGCACCTCCAGCTCCAGCGCGCCCACCTGCACGCGCTCACCGTGCGCCAGCCAGCGCGAGGGCGTGAACACCTGCGCCGGCGGAAAGCCGTACTCGGCCGCACGCGTCGGCAGCTGCTGGATCCAGAAATCATCGTCCGGGTGCGGACCCTCCACCGGCACTCCCAGGCGCTGCTGCAGCTCGGCGACCCCCTAGCAGTGGTCCAGATGACCGTGCGTCACCAAAACCTTTTCCAGCGTCGCACCGTGGCGGGCGACGGCCGCCAGCAGCCTGTCCACCTCGCCGCCCGGATCGACCAGGGCGGCCTTCTTGGTGCGCTGGCAGACGATCAGCGAGCAGTTCTGCTGGAAGGGCGTGACCGGCAGGATCTCGACCGCAACGGGTGGCGCGCTCATGTCGGAACCTGGAGGACGGCAACGGCAGTGACGCATCCATCAGTCACTTCGGCGCGGCTCGCAGGGGGGCAGGGTTTGTCATGCATGCAAGCATGATCCCGTCCCCTCGCCGCGCCGGGCAAGCCCGGTGCGGCGTTTGCCAAGCTCGGCGTGGCTGAATGCGGGCGCGGCTGTACGCGCAGGGGCTGCTCAGGGAGGGGTTTGCGTGGGGAGCTGACAGCGAGCGCGGCGAGCGGGGCGGCTCAAAAGACCTATGAACTCCTGCATCAGGTGCTACCAAGCGAGGCCGAAGCCCGAGCTTTGCCCCCTCATCACCCGGGCGCAGATTCCGCAATCAGCACTTCGGCCGGGATGCCAAGCCCATGGTGCAGTCTGCGAATCATCGCCAGCGTCAGCGGACGCTTGCGGTTCAACACTTCGTAAACCCGATTGCTCTTGCCGATGAGCGGTTCCAGATCCTTGACGGACAGGCCGCTCTGCTCCATGCGGAACTTGATGGCTTCCACCGGATCCGGTGGGGCGATGGGGCAGTGTCGGGCTTCCCAGGCCTGCACCAGCGTGGCGAGGATGTCGAGGCGATCGCCTTCCGGGGTTCCCAGGTCGGGGTCGGACTCCATCAAGGCAGAGATGTCCTTGAGGGCGGCCTTGTAGTCTGCTTCGGTGCGGATGGGGTGGATGTCCATGCTGTGCTCCGGCCGCTCAGGCCATTTCTACGGTTGTCGCATCGATCGCGTCGTAGGCCTTGTGCGTGCCGACGAACTTCACGTAGACGATCTGCAATCTGTAGGCAATCGCGACGATCAATCGATAGTCATTGCCCTTGATGTTGAAGACCACGCGGCGGTTCTTCAGCACACTGGCGCTGCAGTAGTGCGCCTTGATATCGGCGGGCTGGGTCCAGGATGCATGCGTGGCTTCCTCGTACCAGGCCTTCAGTGGCTGCTCGGCATCCGGGTGCTGTTCCCAGAAGGTTCGCAGCGTGGAGACGGCAATGACGCGCATGGGCCGAAGTATGGTCCCGTACTGGGACTCTCGCAATAGAGCCCCGGATCAGAGTGCGTTTGCATTCGCCTGATGCGCTGACTTCCGAGGCCGGCCGATCTTTGCAGGCACCGCTCGGTGCTGCAGTTGCTCCTCGATCCTCTGTCGGAAGCGCTCCGTCCCAAAGGCGAGTTGGCACTGCAGGCGTCGCCTCGTCTTGTCGACTTCCTCCGGTGTGATGGCCGATTGGACCCAGTCGCGGTAGAGGCGTTGGCGCGCCATGTCTTCGGCATGCAGCGCCACGAAGAATGGGGTGAGGTTCATCAACTGCGGGGGAGAAAATCAACCTGGCCCATTCTCCCGTGGGGATCCCCCTGCTCGATCGCCCGCTCGTGCTCGATGACATCGCTGCCGAAGCTCAAGCGCTTGGCGATCGGGCTGCCCGGATCGATGACCCGCCAGAACGGTGGCACTGCGTCCCGCGGCGCTCCGGAGCACAGGTCTTCCCACGCCGATTCGGCGATCACCCGCAGGTAGATCGCCGTGGTCACGGGGCAGGTCGCGTCGGCGCGATGCCGCCGAGCCAGCTCATTACGCAAGCGAACGAGGTTTCGCGTCTCCCCGACGGGAATCGCCATCAGGTACCGCGCCAGGATCTCCGGGCTGGCGATGAGCAGGCGACTGCCGGCGCGAATGCCGGCGAAGTCCGCTTCGGTGCTCACCACGTGGGCCGGCTTCGCCTTGGCGATGCGGGCTTTCCACGACACGGGTTTGCTCTTCCTGCGCTCAGCCATTGGTCATCACTCTGCGGGACAGCTCAGCCTCGAGGTCATCAAACCACTCGGTGAGGAAAGCGTCAGGGTCGAAGAACACACGGGCCATCAGCCGGGACCAAGGATGCCGGAGCGTGATTGACTCTTCCACGCGCAGGCGCAGGCCCTCGGGCGTCGAAGCCCATGTCGCCGTCCACGTGCCGCGCAGGCCGCGGTCATCCTCAAAGACCAGCCGATAACCAGCGCTGGCCCGTTCTGTCCAGTGGAAGCGAAGCACCCGACCCTGTGCACCGATCTCGGCCCATCCGTCGCCGGACCTCTCGACGCGGGCCACGCCCCGACGCCAATGCGGCTGGTCCTCGACAGCGTCCAACACGTCGCGCAGCCTGGCCACATCGGTTGCCAGCAAGCGTTCTGCGGCATGGCGGGTCGTCTCTGGAAGGGCGCGCGCCATGAACCACAGCATGACGGGCACGAGGACGAGCAGGAGCAGCAGTGAGGAGGTGAGCATCAGTCGCATCGGAACGGCAAGCGAAGGGAGGCGCTACACGCTGCCACGACGGCGGCCCCAGGCCCAATAATCGGAGGAATTCCCAAAGAGAATCATGGGCATGACGCGATTGCGCCCTCGCGTCGCAGACGGACCCGATGCACTCTGCGATGCGCGCGCCCTCACCTCCGCATCGCCCGCCAAACCAAACCTAAAGCGGGTTCAGAGTGCACTTCCCGCGGGCGCGTGGCTTGAGCAGGCGTCGTCGGTGGGGTATCAGACCCTGTGGGGGCGGACCCCTGTTCCGTTGAACCCGGTTGGCCCGCCTGCTCAGCGGCGTCGCCGCTTTCACATGGAAACCCCAGTAAAGGACTGCGAAAGTGGAAATCGGTGTACTGCTCGGCTTGGCCGGCCTGGCGCTGGTCGACAGCACCAGCCTTGGCACCCTGGTCATACCCGTTCTGGTGCTCGCGCATCCGCAGGTGCGCGCGGGCCGAGTGCTGCTGTATCTGGCCACGATCTCGATCTTCTACTTCGGCTTGGGTGTGGCGCTGTTGTTGGGTGCCGGCGCGTTGGCAGGCGCGTGGGAAGGCTTGGACTCCAACCGATCAGTGGATTGGATCAGGCTGCTTGTCGGTGCCGGCCTGCTGGCGGGGAGTTTCTGGCCGGAGACGCGCTGGGCCAAAGCTGCGCAGGCGCGGCGTGCCGCCGCGGGTGCCCCGAACCGATCCGGCCGGTGGGTTGGCGCACTGGTCGCCGAAGGCTCCCGAGCTGCAACGGTCGTCGGCGTGGCGCTGGCTGCGGGCTTGATCGAGGCGGCAAGCATGCTGCCCTATCTGGGCGCACTTGCCCTGATTGGCACCAGCGGGCTTGCGCTGCCTGGGCAGCTTGGCCTACTCGCAGCCTACGTTCTCGTCATGGCCCTGCCGGGCCTGGTGCTGCTGGCCCTGCGGGTCATCGCCTACCAATGGCTTGCGCCGCGCCTTGAGCGCCTGTCCGTTTGGCTCGAACGCACCGCAGGCGAAGCCATCTGGTGGCTGATCGGCCTGCTGGGCCTCTGGCTGCTGGTGGACGCCATCGGTCGCCTGGGGGTGTTCTGATCGGCAGGGACGAGCTCCGGCGCACTAAGGGGTCACTGGAATCACAGGGACAGCGCAGGGAGTACAGGATCAGCTCCAGCCTTGAAGCACCTGACGCCAGAATCCAAGGCGACCACGGAGATCGCGCGGCGCATCCGGGCCAGCGCGCTCAAGCTGGAGTCATTTCGCTACATCGGTCGTCCCGGTGACAATCTGAAGACACGGGAATGGCGCGTGCAGCGAACGCCCTATCCGGTGGTGCACCGCCTGAGCGACGAGCTGATCGAGATCGTTCGGGTCTGGCACGACAAGCGCTACCCGCAGCTCATGCGGTAGCGGGTGAAGCGCCCGCGAGGGTCATGCTGCGGCGGCAGTCGTGCTCCCAGCGCCGTACGACCTTGGCCCTCGCTGGTGAGAGTCTGGCTCCGCTCGAACGCCCTTGGCTCCTGCTTAGCAAATGCCTGTATCCGCTTTCGCGGGGGGCGAAGACTGGGTACAGGGTCATCAACTATGGGGAGAAAGTGCACCTGACCCCGTTCCCGAGCTGTCGGCGCGCCCCAGCTTGACGCCCGATGCACACACGCGTAGAAGGCTCATATATCGTCCTTTAAGCGCTTAATAGCGCATATATGAGCCATGCGCCGTAAAGAATCCGACTTCGCCACGCCGGCCGCGCAGAGCACTGCCGCCCACCTGGGCGAGCTGGTGCGTCAGGCGCGTCTGGCGCGCACATGGACCCAGCAGGCCTTGGCCGAGCGCGCGCGCATCAGCCTGGCCACCTTGAAGCGCCTGGAAGGCGGTGCCGTCGAAGTCTCGATGGGCGGCTGGCTGGCGGTGTTCGAGTGCCTGGGGCTGCTGCACCTGCTGGGTGAGCTGCGAGACCCCGCCTCCGCCGCCGTGTTGGATGCCACCCGCACGCAGCGCGCTCGTGCGCGCGAACGTGATGATCTGGACTTCTGATCGTGGTCGAGCGCACGGTCTTCATCCACCTGCCGGGCGAGACCGAAGCCGTGCCGGCCGGGCGGCTGAACCTGATCGAGCAGGGCACGCAGGTGCAGGCGTCGACCTTTGCCTACGGCCGTCGCTACGTCGCGCGCGCCAACGCTGTGCCGGTCGACCCGGTGGCGCTGGACTTGCTTCCGGCACAGAACGACCGGCCACGCTTGCCACCGGCCGGGCTTGCCCTGTTCGGCGCGCTGCGCGATGCCACGCCCGATGCCTGGGGCCGGCGCGTCATCGAGAACCGGCTGCGCGCCCCGCCCAATGGGCTGCCGGAATCGGTGTATCTGGATCACGCCGGCCCGCACCGCGCAGGCGCGCTGGATGTGCGCGAAACACCCACCAGCCCGCGGAATCACAGCAGCCTGCCCTCCGCACTCGACCTGCAGCACCTGCTGGATGCGGCAGCCCGCATTGAACAAGGCGAGCCTGTTCCCGCGCATCTGGAGGTCTTCTTCGCCGGTGGCCCCTCGGTGGGCGGTGCGCGGCCCAAGGCGGTCATCAGTGCAGACGGCCACGAGTGGATCGCCAAGCTCCCTGCGCGCAGCGATCCGTTCAATGTGCCCCTGATCGAATACGCCACGCTGGAGCTGGCGCGCGAGGCCGGCCTGCGTGTGCCGCCGCTGCGCATCGAAACCCTGGCTGACAATCGACAGGTGATGCTGATCCAGCGCTTCGATCGTGAACCCGTGCAGCGCGGCATCGCTCGAAAGCACATGGTGAGTGCCCTGACCCTGCTCGCGCTGCCCGAGCAGGCTTCGCCGGATTCCAGCTACGCGGCGATCGCGGACGCGATAGGCCAGTACGGCGTCAGCGGCCAGATCGCGGCCGACCGCGAGGAGCTGTTCGCACGCATGGTCTTCAACATCCTCGTCTCCAACGACGATGACCACCTGCGCAATCACGCCTTCCTGTTCGATCCCCACAGCCAGGGCTGGCGCTTGAGCCCGCTGTACGACGTGGTGCCGAAGCCTCAAGTGGCGCAGGAGCGCGTGCTGCACCTGTCAGTGGGCCCACAGGGTCGGCTGGCGCGGCTGGACTACGCCATGGCCGGGGCGGGGCGCTTCGGCCTGCTGCCACCGCGCGCGGCCGGCGTCATCGATCGCATCGTGCGGGTGGTGCGCGAATGGCGCGGGCGATTCGAGAGTTCAGGCGTGCCGGCTGCTGACTGCGATCGGGTAGCCACCGCGTTCCGGCGGGCGCGTGAGATCGGGATGCAGGCAGTCGAGCGATGGCGGGACGGTTGAAGCGCTTGAAGACGAGGTCGGCCCATGACGCCTCGCGTCATGTCACGCCGGACGCTATGGTTGCAACGCAATCCGGACCTTCAACCACAAGGAAGCCGAGAAGATCTGGGGCGGCTCGCCATCCCGGCGGCTGCCCGCTGACATCCAGCAGGTCGCCCGTCGCAAGCTGCGCATGCTCAACAACGGCGCCAATCTCGATGACCTGAGAATACCGCCCGCCAATTGGCTGGAAGCGCTCAAGGGTGACCGCAAGGGGCAGCACAGCATCCGCATCAACGACCCGTGGCGAATCTGCTTCCGCTGGAAGACGGTGACGCTCTCGATGTTGAGATCGTCGACTACCACTGAGGTGTGGCCCCATCATGAAAGTGCTGCCAAACATCCACCCCGGCGAGATCCTGCTGGAGGAGTTCCTCAGCCCCCTTGGCCTCAGCCAGAACGCCCTGGCCCGTGCCGTAGGCGTGCCGCCGCGCCGCATCAACGAGATCGTGCTCGGCAAGCGTGGCATCAGCGCCGACACCGCCGTGCGTCTAGCTGCGGCACTCGGCACCAGCGAACGCTTCTGGCTTGGCCTGCAGGCGGACTACGACCTGGAAGAAGCCAGGCGTGCCTTGGGCGGCAAGCTCAGATTGATCGAGCGGGTTACTGCTTGAGGGAAACGGGGTGGGAAACGGGATCAGGTTCACTTCCGACAGCCCCGCGCGCCGAATTCCTAAAACATCGCCAGCGTTGTGCCCACGCAGGGTCGCCACCGCTGCAGCGATGCTGTGCACATGGCCCGCCAACCTCGACTCGACCTGCCAGGCATTCCGCAGCACATCGTGCAGCGTGGAAACAATCGCCTTCCCTGCTTCCTGGACGACACCGATCGCGCCTGCTATCGCCAACTGTTGCGGGAGGCGCTGCTCGCCACGGGATGCAAGCTGCACGCCTATGTACTGATGGACAACCACGTCCACCTGTTGGCAACGCCGCCCGAAGTGGGTGGCACGGGTCGCCTGATGCAACAGCTCGGCCGGCGCTACGTCGGGCAGTTCAACGCGCGCCACACACGCACCGGAACGCTGTGGGAAGGTCGGTACAAGGCATGCCTGGTCGATAGCGAAGAGTATCTTCTACGCTGCAGCCGCTACATCGACCTGAACCCGGTCCGCGCACGCATGACGGACGACCCTGCCGCATTCCCGTGGTCGAGCTGCGCGGGCCTGTGCGGCCTTCGCGATGACCTGCTGTTGAGCCTGCACCCCGTCCAGCATGCCCTCGGAGCAGATCACTACCGCGCCCTGCTCTCCGAGGCGATCAGCGACGAAGACCTGGCCGTGATCCGGCTCTACCTGCAGCAGCAACGCGCCTACGGCCGCGACGACTTTCGTGCGATGGTCGAAGCCAAGACCCAGCGCTTCGCCAGCGTGCGGCCGGCACATCGACCGGCCAGATCAAAGAACGCGAACAGGTAAGTGAACCTGATCGCGTTCTTGAAGGCCGCTATCATGCGGACAGCACCGCTGCGAGGCCTGCCATGAACGCCGTGATCAAAGACCTGCCCACCGATGACCTGCGGCAAGAGCTGCACGGTTTGGCCGAGCGCCTGCCTGAAGGGGCAACCTGGGCGGACGTACAGGAATACGCGCGGCTCCGTGCGGCGGTAGATGCCGGCATTGCGGCCGCAGATCGCGGCGAGTTCGCGAGCGATCAGGACGTCCACCAGGAGTTCGCCAAGTGGGGCGTCGAGATTGAAGGTTAGGTGGACCCGGCTCGCGCTGGCGGACTTCGCGAGCGCACAGAGCTACATCGCGGCGGAGAATCCGCAGGCGGCCACGGAGATCGCGCGGCGCATCCGGGTCAGCGTGCTCAAGCTGGTGCAGTTTCCCTACATTGGTCGACCGGGTGACGATCTCAAGACACGCGAATGGCGCGTGCAGCGTACGCCCTATCTGCTGGTGTACCGCCTGAGCGACGAGGTGATCGAGATCATTCGGGTCTGGCACGACAAGCGCGATCCGCAGCTGATGCGGTAGCGGGTGAAACGCGCACGGGGCTCGTGCTATTGGATCAGTCGCGCGCGCAGTGTCGTCCCTCCCGGGGAGTTGCTGTTGAAAGTGGACTTGGACCCCTGTTTTGGACTCTGACTCCTGCTCTTTCTAATCTCTCCGAACTTCACGAGAGAGGACAGGAGCCGTCATGCCGGATTCGCCATCACATTCTAAAACTTTAGAATCTCCCAACGCTTCCTGCCGTAAAACAAGGTCGAAAATCTCCTCTGACGTATCACCCCCTGTGTACTCAAATCGTGACACTTGAACCCGTTGATCGCCGACGCCGAGTATTACAACGACCTCCGCAGACAACTCACCATCATTGCGTGAGATGCGAAGCATCGACGGGCTAGATGAATCTACGCGTAACCCAGATGCGATCGCAGATTCGAGCACAGCTCGACGCACATTTGAGATATCGTTGTCTCCCACCGCGAGTTCGGTGCATTCAACAGCCTGCACCGCTTCCATTTCTACGCGCGCACACCCAAAGAGACAGGACGTGGCCAATAGCAAGCTCAACCATCGAAACGTCTTTGTGCACTGCCGTCGAAGCAACGGGGAATAATTCACTTTATTCTTCTCTCCGCGACAATTGGGAAAATACACAAGCTCGGACAGGAAACTCAACCTGAAGACTCTCCGCGCCGCCCCCGACTGCTGACAGGACAGTCCAAGGTGCGGAACCTAGCTGGCTCATGTCCAGCAGCAGTAGGAGGCGGCGATGACACTGTACGCAGCGATCGATCTTCATTCCAACAACGGGGTGCTGTCCGTCATCGACGAGCAGGACCAAGTGGTGTTCGAGCGGCGTTTGCCGAACAGCCTGGAGCAGGTGCTGCAGGCGCTTGCACCCTTTCTCAAAGCGTTGAAGGCGCTTGCCGTTGAGTCGACCTACAACTGGTACTGGTTGGTCGATGGCCTGATGGATGCCGGTGTGGATGTT